>JAFWII010000006.1 GCA_017533785.1 Erysipelotrichaceae bacterium
GGAGCGCCCGATTTTCCTGTTTTTGTCAAGTGTTTTATGTATTTTCCTTCACAAAAACAGCGAATAAAAAAACAGGATATGATTTTTCTCATATCCTGTCTGAAAGCTCAGCAGAAGGTCACATTAAGTTAGTGACATTATGCTGAAGCAGAGCTTTTGTTTGCTGAACGGGGACCGGCGGTTATTTTTCGAAGATGACGCCGCCCGCCTGGGTCGGATGGTCATAATAGCGGATCTCGGAAGCGTTCGTATGATAGCGCAGGATCTGCAGCACGATCAGAATGTCGCCGCCGGCGGAAACGATCATGATCAGACCGACGTTGAGCCACAACAGGGAGCCGGTAAAGATCGCGGCAATAGTCGGCAGGATGCCGAGCACGATCAGCGGCATCAGCGCGCCGAGGATATACGGCCCTTTCTTCAAAGGCGTCGTGCAGGTGCAGTAGGGCGTCAGATACGCCGCCATGAAGCCGAATTCGATATCTTTCAAATGGTTTTCCGAAAAGATCGCCCAGGTAATTCCGTGCAGGCCTTCATGCACGAAGATCAGTGCGAAATACAGAACGAGGAACCAGATAAAGCCGGAGAAACTGTCATAACTGAAGCCGGAAAAGCGGTTTTTCCAGAAGAACAGGGCATAGCCGATCACATAGACCGGGATCGCCAGAACGATCGCGAAGATGTTCGCGCGGATGATGCCGACAGTCAGGTCGACCTGCCTGTAGCCTTTTTCTTTCAGATCTTCACAGATCTTCGTAAAGCGGTCAAAGCGTTTCTGCTCCGCGGCGGTCAGTCTGCGTTCTTTTTCCTTTTCGAACTGCTTGTCTTCCATGGCGTTATCTCCTTGTTGCTAACGGCTATATTTTAGCACAGCGCGGAACGCGCGAAAGAGCGCATCTGCAAGTAAACGCTTACAGGAGGATTTCTTTTCCGGACCCCGGAAAACGCCTTGACGGAGCAGTGAAATCTTCCATATAATCATTGAGAAAACACGACTTTAATATAGTACGAGATACTATAAAGGCCATTAAACAGGGAACCGCGCAAACGGCTCCCGCGTCCACGCATGATCTTTATGCAGCCTCTATGGATTTCGTTCTATGGAGGCTGTTTTTCTGAAAGAAGGAGCAATCATGCAGAAGAAAAATTCAAAAAACCTCACCACCAAGATGCTGATCGCGATGGTCGCTGCCGTTATCTGCGGCATCGGCGTCATCGCCTTGCGTGAGAATCTGACAGCTTCAGGAAACACCGCGACATGGAACACGATCAACAGTCTGCTGTTCGCAGACATTTCCGCCGCCGGAAACGAACAGGCGATCGGTCTGTTCTACATCATCGGTCAGCTCTTCGTCCGTGCCCTGCAGCTCGTTATCGTCCCGATGGTCTTCACCAGCATCGTGCTGGCGATGATCCGCATCTCCGATTCCAGAAAGCTCGGACGCATCTCGTCCATGACCGTTGGCTACTTCCTGCTTACGACCGTCTGCGGTATCCTGCTGGCTTCTGTCGTCGGCATGATCGCCTACAACGCAGGCGCTTTCCGCAACACCGCGCTCGATCTGGCCGGCTCCCAGGGTTCCACCGGCGCCAATCCGCTGATGATCCTGATCAATGCTGTCCCGAACAACTTCGTCGGCTCTCTCAGCAACAACGGCGGCGTTCTGGCGATCGTCGTGACCGCGGTCGGACTCGGCCTTGCGATCAACGCGATCAAGGAAAAGATCGAAGTCATCCCGAAATTCTGTCAGGAAGCCAGTGATCTGATCACTGTCATCCTCTCCTATATCGTCAATACCTTCGGCCCGGTCGCGGTCTTCTGCCTGATCACCCGCACCTGCGCCGCCTACGGCATCAGCCATTTAAAACCGGCCATGGCCTACGTCCTGCTGACCGTTGCCCTGCTGCTGCTCGTCCTCTTCGCCGGCTACGCTCTCTTCGTTAAGATCACGACCGGACTCAATCCGCGCAACTTCGTGAAGAAGATCGCGCCGGTCGCCCTGTTCGGTTTCTCCACCTCTTCTTCCGCTGCTACACTGCCGCTGAACCTGAAGGCAGCCCAGGAAGATCTGGGTGTCAAGGAAGAGATCGCTTCCTTTGTCCTGCCGCTGGGCATGACCGTCAACATGGACGGCACCGCCATCATGCAGGTCATCGCGACCATCTTCATCGCCGGCTGCAGCGGCTACCAGCTGACTTTCACCAACCTGATCGTGATCGGTCTTCTGGCGATCGTCGCTTCCATCGGCACACCTGCCGCCCCGGGCGCCGGTGCGGTCATCCTCTTTACGATCCTCTCCGGGGTCGGCATCAACAACGAGATGGCGCTGGTCACCTATTCTCTGATCCTGGCCATCAACCGTCCGATCGAGATGCTGGTCACGGCTCTGAACGTCGTCGGCGATACCGCCTGCGCAATGGCAGTCGCCAGGAGCGAGGACGGTCTCGACGTCAGCAAATACGAGGCATAAGATGTTAAAAACGCAGAAACTGAAGATCAAAGAAAACACACGACTGAACGATAACACCTATAAGCTGGTCCTGCAGGGAAATACCGCGCAGGATCTTCAGCCCGGCCAGTTCGCGGAGATCCGCGTCCCGGGCTTTTCGCTTGGAAGGCCGCTGTCCCTGAACGGGTTTGAAAACGACACGCTGACCTTCGTCTACCGGCTGGCGGGAAAAGGAACAAAAGTCCTCAGCGGGCTCACGGACGGAGATCTGGAAGTGATCACCGGCTGCGGCAACGGGTTCGATATCAAAAAGAACAGCCATGTCCTGGTCGTCGGCGGCGGCATCGGCACTGCGCCGCTTCTGCCGCTGATCCGCGCTCTTAAGGAAAACGGCTGCGAAGTCGAAGTGATCTTCGGTTTCCGCGAAAGAAAAGAAACGCTGTTTGAGAAGGAACTGCAGGAGATGAATGTCCCGTTCTGGTTCACCTATGACAGCGAAGGCGAAAACGTCGTCAAAAAGATGCTGGAGCTGAAAAAGGAAGACCTGTACTTCTATGCCTGCGGCCCGCTGCCGATGATGGCGGCGCTCTGCGATGCCGGTCAGGCTTCCGGTCAGTGCTCCCTGGAGACCAGGATGGGCTGCGGCTTCGGCGCCTGCATGGGCTGCTCGCTGCAGCTGAAAGAGCGCAGCGCCCGCATCTGCAAGGAAGGCCCTGTATTCATGAAGGAGGAGATCGTATGGCAGAACTTAAGGTAAATCTCTCGGGTCTCGAACTGAAGAACCCGCTGATCCCGGCCAGCGGCACCTTCGGATACGGTATGGACTATCTGGATTTCTTCGATGTCAATCTTCCCGGCAGTTTCTCGATCAAGGGAACGACCTTGCACCCGCGCTACGGCAATCCGCTGCCGCGCATCGCGGAATCGCCGTCCGGGATGCTGAACGCGGTCGGACTGCAGAATCCCGGCGTCCATGAGGTGAAGGAAAAGATCCTGCCGGAACTGAAAAAGATCTATCACGGAAAAGTGCTGGCGAACGTCTCCGGCTTTTCCGTCGAGGAATACCGCGAATGCGCCAGACTGCTCGATGAAGAGGAGCTGACCGGCATCATCGAGCTCAATATCTCCTGTCCCAACGTTCATGGCGGCGGAATGAGCTTCGGCACCGATCCGAAGATGGCGGTCGAAGTGCTGCGCGCCGTCAAGGAAGTCACGACAAAACCGGTCTATGTCAAATGCACGCCCCAGTGTCCGGACCTGCCGGAAATGTGCAGGGAGCTGGAAAAAAACGGAGCAGACGGGCTTGTCCTGCTGAATACCTGGCTCGGTACCCGTCTTGACCTGCGCACCGGCAAGCCGATCCTGAAGAACGTTACCGGCGGCGTAAGCGGTCCCGGGATCTTCCCGCTCTCGCTTTACCGCGTCTACCAGATCTATCCGCTCGTAAACATCCCGATCATCGGCTGCGGCGGGGTCTCCTGCGCTGAAGATGTGATCGAGATGATGTCGGCCGGCGCAACGGCTGTCGAACTGGGCACCGCCTGTCTGACCGACCCGCTGTGTGTCCCGCGCATCCTGGATGACCTGCAGAAGCTGCTGAAGGAGTTTGGGATCGGCGATATAAATGCTATTATAGGAAGGGCACACAAATGAAAAGAGAAGTGATCATCGCATGTGACTTTGACGAACCGGAAAAGCTGTTCGATTTCCTCGACCTGTTCCGGGATAAAAAGCCGTTCGTAAAGATCGGCATGGAGCTTTTTTACGGCAACGGACCGCAGATCGTCCGGGAGATCAAGCGCCGCGGGCACAAGATCTTCCTGGATCTGAAACTGCACGATATTCCCAATACCGTCCATAAATCCATGCGGAAGCTTGCGGAACTCAACGTCGACATGGTCAACGTCCATGCCGCCGGCTCGATCGCCATGATGGAAGCGGCCGCAAAAGCGCTTAGAGAAAAGAATTCCGATGCCGTGCTCCTGGCAGTTACCCAGCTGACCAGCACGACGGAGGAAGTCATGAATAAGGAACTGTGGATCGATCATCCTATGGAAGATACGGTCCGCCATTATGCAATGAATGCCAAAGCCGCCGGCTGCCAGGGCGTCGTCTGTTCGCCGCTCGAAGCCGCAGCTGTCAAAGAAGTATGCGGGGAGGATTTCCTGACGGTCACGCCGGGCATCCGTTTTGCAGACGATGACAAGGGCGACCAGAAGCGGGTCACGACCCCGGCGAAAGCGAAAGAGCTCGGCTCTTCCTATATCGTCGTCGGCCGTTCGATCACCTCTGCTGCCGATCCGGTCAAAGCCTACGAAAGAGCCTGCGCAGAGTTTGAGGAGGACTGAACACATGAAACGTAGAATCGCAAGAGACTTACTGAAGATCCGCGCCGTATTCCTGCGCCCGGAAGAACCGTTCACCTGGGCCAGCGGCATCAAGTCGCCGATCTACTGCGACAACCGCCTGACGCTTTCCGATGTGGAAGTCCGGGACGATGTCGAGCAGGCGCTTGCCAAACTCATTACCCGTCATTATCCGGAATGCGAGATGGTCATGGGGACCAGCACCGCCGGGATCGCGCATGCCGCGCTGGTCGCGGATATCCTGGAGATCCCGATGGGCTATGTCCGCAATAACGCAAAAGACCACGGCCGCAACAACCAGATCGAAGGAAGATGCGAGCCGGGAACCAAGGTCGTCGTCGTCGAAGACCTGATCTCCACCGCCGGAAGCGCCGTCGATGTCGCGGAAGCTCTCCGCGCTGCCGGTGCGGAAGTTCTGGGGATCGTCTCGATCTTCAGCTACGGCATGAAAGCCGGTGAAGAGAGGCTGAAGGAACACGGACTGAAAAACGTCTCCGCTACGAATTACGACGTCCTGCTGGAAGTCGCTTCCGGAGAAGGCTATATCAGCAAGAAAAGTATCCCGGCGCTGAAAGCGTTCCGGGACAATCCTTCCGACGAAAGTTGGATGAACGATCTGAAATAACAGAAAATGAAGAACTGCCCGGCCGGGCAGTTTTCTTTTTGGCCATAGCCGCCGCGGCAAAGATCATCTCAACAAAAGACCAGGCATTTCTGTCTGGTCTTTATACGATTTCTTCTTTGTTTCGGTCTGTTTTTGAAACGGCTCAGACACGGACCATCTGGTAGCCGATCCCGACCCGGGTGCGGATCAGCGGCTCCTCTTCTTCGGAACACTTCAGCTTTTTGCGCAGCGAGGTCATGTAGACGCGCAGGGAGACGATATCGGTATCGACTGCGTTCCCCCAGATGTTGCTGATGATGAAGGAATGGGTCAGAACTTTACCGACATTACGTGATAAAAGACAGAGGATCTTGTATTCGATGGGAGTAAGATGCAGTTCGTTCCCGTCCAGTTCAGCGGTCCCGGCGGCATAGTCGATCTTCAGCCGCCCGTTCTCAAAGACGCTCTTCTCCTGTTCGGGGGAAGGGAGATACTGCTGGCGGCGCTGCACTGCGCGGATGCGTGCCAGCATCTCCTGCACGGAGAAGGGCTTGGTCAGATAGTCGTCCGCGCCGCTGTCGAGCGCTTCGATCTTGTCGCTGTCCTCGTCTCTGGCGCTGATCACGACGATCGGCACATTCGACCAGGTGCGCACTGTTTTTATGACCTCGATCCCGTCGATATCCGGCAGACCGAGATCGAGCAGGATCAGGTCCGGGTTGTGCGACATGCAGGTCGAGATCGCCTCGGTGCCGTTATAGGCGTTGAGATAGGTATACTGATTGATCTTCAGGGCGGTGGTGATGAGGTTCTGGATCGAACGGTCATCTTCCACGACCAGGATCTTGAATTCAGGCATATTCTTCCACCTCCTTGCTTTTGAGTGTGAAACGGAAGATCGCTCCATGCGGCTGATTATCCAGCACTTCGATCTCGCGGCCGTGCGCGTGCAGGATCATCCGGCACAGATGCAGGCCGATGCCCATGCTGCGGTAGCTGTCGCTCTTGACGGCGGAGCCGGTGTAGTAGAGATCGAAGATATGCGCTTTGTTTTCGTCCGGAATGCCCGGTCCGTTGTCCTCGACGCTGACGGCGATCTCGCCGTCCTCTTTCTGCAGGCGGATGATGATCTCGGAACCGGCCGGAGTATACTTCACCGCGTTGCTGAGCAGATTGACCAGGACCTGGGTGATGAGCTTCGGATCCATCTCCGCGAACAGCAGATCATCGCTGCCGATGACCCGGATCGTGTGACCGCCGGCGCGTGCGTCGATGTGCTGCAGGCTTTCGTTAACTACGTCCTCCACGCTTTCGACGGAGAGGCTGGGATAGGGATGGCTCTCAAGTTTGGTCATCGACAGGATATTCTCCATCTGGTTCTTCAGCCATAAGGAGTCTTCCTGAATGTCTTCATAGATCTTCTGCCGGTCCTCCTCGCTCATGAAGGCATGGTTTTCACGGAGGTTTTCGGCATTGCCGTAGATCGAGGTCAGCGGCGTGCGCAGATCGTGGGAGATCGAGCGCAGCAGTCCGGCGCGGAAACGCTCTTTGCCGGCGCTGATCTCGGCTTCCGTCTTTTCCTGACGGATCTTTTCGTTGTTCAGTGCCATCGTGAATTCATTGATCACTGACAGCAGGATCGTATTCTCCATCTCGCTCAGCGGTTCTTTGCCGACCCGGACCGAAAGCACGCCGAAACGGGTCTCGTCTGAGGCGACCGGGAAATAGATCTGTCCGCCTTCCGCGGTCTTGCCGTCCGGCATGCTGCTGTAAACGGAAAGGACAGCGTTCTTTTCCGCTTCGGTGAACTGTTCTTCTTCGGGTGTCTCTCGGTTCCAGACCGCGCGTGTTTTGCGTTCCGCACAGCCGTCGTTTACGGTATAGAACGAGACCGTGCGTTCCAGGAGGTTGGCCAGCTGACTGCAGGTGATGCGAATCATCTCGCTGCTGTCGCGCGCCGCTTCCAGCTGATCGGAAGTGTCGAGCAGGACTTTTGTCTGATACGCGGTCTCCGCCGACTGCTTCGCCACATTCTTCAGCTTAACGGCCAGCGAGCCGGTGATCAGCGAGGCAATGATCGTGACGAAATAGGTCATCAGGTAAGCGGAATCGTAGACCAGCAGGGTAAAACGCGGTTCGATGAAAAGGAAATTGAACAGCAGGATATACAAAACGGCCGCCAGAAAGCCATAGAAACGGTGTGAGGTCAGCACCGAGGCGATCAGCACGGCCAAAATATAGATCGTAACGATATTGGAGTTGCTGAAACGGGAACGGTCGAATAAATAGGACAGAAGAGTTGCCGCCGCCATGATCCCGGTGACCAGCAGAAGGTCGCGGAGGTTCCAGAAGCTTTCCCCGCTCTTTTTATAGACCGGACTGTACGCCGAGGCGGACGCGTCGGGAATGATGTGGATATCGACATCCGGAAGCAGTTCGACCAGCTTCTCGGCGATGTTCCTGCGCGGGAAAAGGTCGGAAGACGGGCTGTAGCCGATGAAAAGGTCGGTGACCGCGGTGTGCTTGGCGTATTCGGAGATCGTCAGCGCGATCTCGTTGCTCTGGGCGAAATGCACTTCAGCGCAGAGACTTTCAGCACAGGCGATATTCTTCTGCAGGGTGGTGTTGGAAGCGATATCCTCGTTGGCGGAGCTTACATACAGCGCCGTCAGACTGCCTTTATCGCGTTCAAAAAGCTTGGCCGCGGCTTTGATGACGCGGAGATTGCTTGGTGAGCCGGACAGACAGATCAGGATATTCACTTCTTTGTTTTCAACGCTTTCCACTGAAAATGTCCTCACTTATGAAAAGGAGAAGCATCTTCTCCTTTATCATACCTTAAACTCCGATCGGCAGGGAACTGCGGTCTGGTTTTTCTCCGGTCCCGGCAGCCGGACCGGTATTTCCGGTGTTGGGGGTCTCACCGTTGCCGCCCGGGCTGCCGGCCTGACCGGATGTATGTGACCCGTCTTTCATGACGATCACTTTCTTTTTGACAGGTCTGCGCACCTGCTGGAAAGGAAGCAGCGGATCGATCAGTTTATCGATCGAACGATAGATGATCAGCGCCACAGCAACGAACGCGATCACGATCAGGATGTTTTGCCACATGATCCTTCCTCCTTATAAGCCGAACAGCTTCTGAATGACCTGCGTCTTGCCCAGCACCAGCATCGTCTGCCCGCGGTGGAGAAGCGTGTCATTACTGATATCCATGTTCATGGTGCCGTTTTTGACACCGAGAATGTTGATCTTGTATTTCCGGCGGATATCGATCTCGCCGATCCGCTTGTTGTCCCAGGCGGCCGGGACATAGACTTCGTAGATCGAATATCCGTCCGTCAGTTCAATGTAGTTGGAGATGTTGTCGGAGATGAAACGGATCGCGGTCCAGTTTCCCATCTGCCGTTCCGGGAAGACGACTTCGTCCGCGCCGTTGCGCAGCAGGAACTTCTCCTGGGAGCTGGTGGTCGCCCGCGAGACGATCTTCGGCGCGCCGAGCTCGTCAAGCAGAAAAGTCGTTTCCAGGGAACTGAGGAAGTTGTCCCCGATCGCCACGATGCAGAGATCGTAGTCCGGGATGCCCAGCGATTCCATGAAGACGCGGTTGGTGCTGTCACCGATCTGGGCGCCTGTCACGAAAGGCAGGATCTTGTTGATCCTTTCCTCATCCTGGTCGACAACCATGATCTGATGACCCATTTCATAGAGCTTTTTGCAGATGTAGCTGCCGTATCTTCCGGCACCGATCACAAGAACGCTTTTCATGATAAAGTCCTTTTCCTTCACCTTTATTGTAGAAAATGCCGCGTTAAGACGGTCTTAACATCCGGCTGCCCTGCATTAAGATTTCGTTAAAACAAAAATGAAAATCAAACAAACAGCGTCCGGTTTTTCCTGCGGTGTTAAAATGACATTGAAGAAAAAGGAGGAAATCATCCTTATGGGAATGTTTCTTGAAAACGCAGGCGCGCTGATCACGGCCGGCTGCATCCGTATCGCGACTGCGCTTGTCATCTATCTGATCGGCGGCTTCGTGATCAAAAAACTGCTGAAATTCATCGGTGAGAAAGGCCTGCTCAAAAAGCTTGATCCGACCACCGCGTCTTTTGCCCTCGATGCCGCGAAAGTCGTCCTCTACATCCTGCTCATCATATCGGTGATCGGCGTGCTGGGCGTGCCGATGGCATCTGTCATCACTGTCCTTGCCTCTGCCGGCGTCGCCGTTGGCATGGCCATGCAGGGCTCCCTGTCCAATCTGGCAGGCGGCGTCATGCTGATGATCTTCAAACCGTATCATGTTGGCAACTTTATCGAGACCGTCGGCGAAAGCGGAACAGTCAAAGAGATCTCCATGTTCTATACCACGCTATTAACACCGGATAACCGCAAAGTCCTGATCCCCAACGGCGCGATCATGAACGCCAACGTAAAGAACTATTCTTCGGAAGAGACACGCCGTGTCGATCTGAGTTTCACAGTCGCCAGAGGTGAAGACGTCGAAGCGGTCCGCAAGGCAGTCCTGGAGGCTTTTGCCGGGAACGAGCTGATCCTGAAGGATCCGGCCCCGGTCGTTCCGGTAAACGGCGGAAGCGATCAGGCCATGACCTTTACTCCGATGATCTGGTGCAAGAGTGCTGATTACTGGGGAGCGCGTTTCTCCGCGGAACAGAACATCGCGGAAGCGCTGAAAAAAGCCGGCATCAAGGCTCCGGCGGCGCTGTACAGCCAGGTCAAATAGCCGTTTACCGAGATACAGCGGATAATCGCATCGGAAAACAGTTAAAAATCGTGCAATCGTGGACTGAATAGGATATAATTAATCAGTCCACGATATTTTTTGTATTCGCATAAAATATATGAGACAAATCAAGATTTTCCATTTATATTAATAAATAGGAAAAACCTTAAATAATTACAGATACGGAGAAGAAAACAACATGACAAAAGAAGAATTATTGGAAAAAGCGAAGAATCTCGCAGAGAGCGAAGACCTGTCCAACGCTTTAACAGAGATGCGCAATCTCAGAAAACAGTGGCGCAGAAACGGAAGCGAGGATGAGTCTTTATATGACAAAGAGCTCGCTGACGAATTCTATGGCTATTTAGATAAGCTCAGCGCCAAGGAAGCTGAGATCTTTGCGTCGGTTGAAGATAAGAAGAAAGATCTGATCGCCAGAGCTGCTGAAGTTCTGAAGAAGCCGAACTTCAAGGAAGCAACGAACGAGATGAACAACCTCTTTGAAGAATGGAAAGCCAGCGGCCGTGCTGACAAGGAAAAGGATGACGAGCTCTGGGCACAGTTCAAGGAACTTCGTGATCAGTTCTTTGCCAACAAGAAGGAATACTTCGAAAACCTGAGAGCGTCCTTCGCTGAAAACAAGGCTGCCAAGGAAGCCCTGATCGAAAAGGCAAAAGAAGCCAACACCCTGACAAGCTTCAAAGAGATCAACAACGTCATGAACGAACTGTTCGAGCAGTGGAAGAAGACCGGCAGCGCAGGCCGTGAGAACGATGACGAACTCTGGAATGCATTCAACGGCGAAAGAAGAGCCTTCTTCAAGAACCGCAACGAATATTACGAGAAGATGAGAGAGACCTTCGCGGAGCGCACAGCTGCCAAGAAGGAGATCATCGCACAGGCCAAGATGTGCCTCGCCAGAAGCGAATTCACCGATGACGAGATCAACACCGTCAAGAGCCTCCGCGGCAAGTGGAAAGAAGTCGGCAACGCCGGCAAGGAAAACGAAGAAGAACTCTGGAAGGAATTCAACGAGATCCTCAACCGTTACTTCGAGAATCTCAGATACTACAGAGACTGATCCGTTTGAATCTGTGAAAGACCCCGCTATCCACCGGCATACCACGTGATGTCGGAGGACAAGCGGGGTTTTCTGTTGCTGAAAAGCAGAAAGGGGGTACTATAGAAGCATGATCAGACCGATCGTCCGCGACCGCATCCTGCTGTCGAAAAGATCCGTACCGGCGACCAAAGCAGACCTGCAGACCGTGCAGGATCTTAAGGATACGCTTTCTGCACATCGGCAGAACTGTGTCGGCATGGCCGCCAACATGATCGGCATGCACAAGCGGATCATCATCGTTTCCCTCGGCTTCTTCGATCTCGTCATGCTGAATCCGGTGATCACGGAGAAAAAAGATGCTTACGAAACGGAGGAGAGCTGTCTTTCGCTTTCCGGCGCCCGCAGAACAACCCGTTATCATAAGATCCGGGTACGCTATCAGGACGAAAAGATGCAGACACAGGTGCAGGAATTCAGCGGACAGGCTGCGCAGATCATCCAGCATGAATGCGACCATCTGGAAGGGATCCTGATCTGATATCTGAGAATACAAAAGGCGCTCAATGAAAGCGCCTTGATTTTTGTTTTGTCTTATTCCCCGAGCAGGATCTTCCTCAGTTCGCCGATGTCGTGGGCAAGATATTCCGGGCCTGATTCCAACAGCTTTTCCTCGCTGCGGTAGCCCCAGGTGACCAGGACAGAGTGGATACCGAGGTTCGTCGCGGCCTGCCGGTCCGCACCGCTGTCTCCGACCATATACATGTTGTCACGGTCGAGTCCTTTGGCGGCGATCAGCTCCTCACCGCGTTTCGGATCGGGTTTGATCGGGTATTCATCGACCGCGCCCCAGACTTCGTCAAAGGGGATGTCCTTGAAATGCATGGCGATCAGTTTTTTGGTGTAATGCTCGGCTTTGTTGGAGTATACCGCGAGACGATGTCCGTTTTCGTGGAGCTCCTTCAGCAGCTCCGGGATGCCCGGATAGGGTTTTGACTCCATAAAGTAGTTCATGTCGTAGTAATAAACGAACATGTTGAGGGCTTCTTCAAAGAGCTCGTCTCTTGATTCCTCCGGAAGAATACTGCGGATGGCGTTCTGAAAGCCGTGACCGAGTTTGGTCTTGACTTCCTCGTCGTTCAGAAGCGGGAAACCGTACGTTTCCAGGATCGGATTTATACTATTGCGCAGATCAGCAAGGGTATTCATCAGTGTACCGTCGAGATCGAACAGGATGTATTTCGTTTTCATACCAAAAGAGTATCGCAATTTCGGCAACCTGACAACTTCGCCTTATAATGGAAGTGTAGAAACCGGAGGTAAAAAAATATGAAACTTGCGGAAGCACTGCAGGAACGTGCCGACCTGCAGAAAAGGATCAGCCAGCTCGATTACCGGCTGGCAAACAACGCGCTGGTCCAGGAGGGGGAAAAGACTGCCGAGGATCCGGACGCACTGCTGAAGGAACTTGAGGAATGCCTCAACCGTCAGCAGATCCTAATCGCGAAGATCAATCAGGCAAACTGCGATACCAAAGTCAGCGGCCACAGTCTGACCGAGCTGATCAGCTACCGGGACATGCTGACGACGAAGATCAGCATCTACCGCCATCTGCTGGATACCGCCAGCAATACCGCCCAGCGGGCGACAGCGAGCGAGATCAAGATCCTGCGCGCCGTCGATGTCAAAGCGCTGCAGAAAGAGACGGACGAATACTCCGCGAAGCTGCGCAAATTGAACAACCTGATCCAGGAGACGAACTGGACGACAGAGATCTGAAACAATTTGGTGAACTGCCGGGGCGAATGTCATCTCTGCGACTGAGAATGAGTCCGCATCTCAGAGGGTACGGGGCAGCCCATTTGTTTGTTTACATATGTGCCCGTCTTCAGACAAACGTACTCATATCCTGTATTTTTATGACCGGACATTGACCGGCAGCCGGGTCGGGCAAGGGGACAGCCTTCCGCTTTCTGCGGGAGGCTTTTTTAATAGCACACATTTAAAATATTGCGCATTGAAGAGCGTCATTTCTTCCGCTATAATTACGGACATAGAGGGAAAATTCTTGAGCTTTTTAGGTGGACTCGACCAGGCATCGGCGATCATCGCTTCGATCGCGCTGATGCTGTTCGGCGGATATATCTTTACACGCATCACATCCTGGCTGCACCTGCCGGCGGTTACCGGCTATATCTGCTGCGGAATTCTTTTGGGTTCCTTCGGACTGAACCTGATCCCGCAGAAGGTGATCGACGGGATGGGTTTTATGCCGGATATTGCGGTCGCTTTCGTTGCGTTCAGCACCGGGCAGTTTTTCCGGATCGACGCACTGAAGAAGAACGGACCCAAAGTCATCCTGATCGCGTTCCTGGAGACCTTCCTGGCTTCCGTCTGCGTCTTTGCGGCGCTTAGTTTTCTGGGCGTCAGCACACCTTTCAAGATCGTGCTTTCCGCCCTGGCGGCAGCTACAGCACCGACCTCCACGATGATGACGATCCGGCAGACGCATGCCAAGGGAGACTTTGTCGATACCCTGCTGCAGACTGTCGCGATCGATGAGATCTTCGCGCTTATCGAATTCAGCGTAGCCATCACGATCGCCCTGAGCCTCAGAGGCGGTCATCAGCTGAACATGGGCGAAGTCTTCCGTCCGGTAGTGATGAACCTTCTGGTCCTTTTTATCGGGGCTGTTTTCGGTGGTCTTCTGCAGCTGTTCATGTTGAACAAGAGCGACGGCGACAATCGTCTGATCATCTGCCTGGCGACCCTGATCAGTTTCTGCGGTATCTGTTCGGTGCTTGGACAATCCCCGCTTCTCGGCGTTATGATGATGAGCACGGTCTATATCAATCTCACCAATGACGACAATCTGTATAAACAAATGAGCTACTTCAGCCCGCCGATCATGCTGCTGTTCTTTGTCCGTTCCGGTCTTTCCTTCGATCTGGGCGGACTTCTGCACGTCTCTTCGGCGGGAGAACTGCCGCTGCTTCTGATCTGCGGTCTCTATATTCTTTTCCGGGCTGCCGGAAAATACGGCGGCGCCTGGCTGGGCTGCCGGATGACGGAAAAGCAGCCGAAAGTCCGCAACTACCTTGGTCTTGCTCTGTTCTCACAGGCAAGCGTTGCCATCAGCCTTGGCGAGATCGCTGCCCGCAGTATGGGCGGAGAGATCGGTCTTGCCCTGTCGACAGTTGTCATGGCGACGTCGATCATCTATGAGTTTATCGGTCCGGTCACTGCCAAACTGGCGCTGTCCCTGTCCGGTTCCATCTCCGGCAAACTGGAGGAGATCGTTCCGGAAGTCGGACAGAATATGACCAGTGTTGAAGAACTGATCGAACGGATCCGCATTATCCGTGCGGTCGGCGAGCAGGACAAAAAAGAAGTGAACGAACAGGAAAAAGTCTTTACCGATGCGGCGGATGAAGTGATCAGCATTCAGAACATGCTGCGGAATGCAAGGAGGAAAAACCGATGAGTGATATCATAGCCGAACTGCTTGGCCCCTGGTCTGCGGGTCTCAATACCTGGTCGGTCCTGTTCCGTATAGGACTGACGATCCTGCTTACTGCGATCATCGGCTGGGAGCGTTCCGGCAAGAGACTGGCGCTAGGCTTACGCAGTTTCATCATTCTCGGCACGACCTGCTGCGCCGCGATGATCGCGGATACAGCGCTGATGGAACGTTCGGGCGAGATGCTGCCCATTCTTTCAGCAGCGGCTTTCATCGTTTCCTTCCTGACCGGCAATGGTGCGACCTACTTCTCCTCCCGCAGCAAGATGCGCGGCATTACGACGGTCGCCTGCCTCTGCTGTTCCTGCATGGTCAGCATCCTCTGCGGCGCGGGCTTCTATTATATCGCGCTGCTGACTTTCGTCGGCATGTACATCACTACGACTTTCCTTGCAAAACTGGAGGGTTACCTGCTGAGCCGTTCCGACCGTTTCTCGGTGCACATGGAGCTGCGTTCGCGCACGGACCTGAAGGATTTCGTCAAAGTCGTCCGTCAGCTGGGCATGCGCGTCCATGACATCGAATCGAACCCGGCTTACCACAATTCCGGTCTGAGCGTATACAGCGTTTCACTGTCGATCGTTTCCCCGGAACTGAAGCACTTCAAGACTCACGCGGAGATCATTGAAGCGCTGAGCACCCTGGAATACGTTTCCTTCATCGAGGAACAGGGATAATTAAAAGCGCTGCGGCGCAGCGCTGTCAAGAATCGTTAAAGATCTCTCAGATATCGAGTTTCATGCCGACTGCGACCTCGCGGATCGGCATTTCTTTTGCCAGGGCGATCCTGGCAGCCAGGGAAACGCAGTGGCAGGGGTATAAAGACAGAACGCCGTTGTCTTTCAGCCACTTTGCTGTCTGCAGCAGACGGTCATCCTCTTTCAGCAGATGGAATCCGCCTATCACACCTAGCACATTCTGTTTTCCGGTGATTTTGCGGGCGTATTCGATGATGTTGCAGATGCCGCTGTGCGAACAGCCGGTGATCACAAAGATGCCGTTTTCTCTTTCACAGACAAGAGCGGTATCGTCAAAGATCCTGTCTTCTTCCCAGCTTCCGTCTTTTAACACCCTTCCGATCGGGAGGCGTTTTTCAAAGGCGACAGTCTCCGGGATCTCCCCAAGCCAGAGCAGGTCTTTGCTGAGACGGACAGGTTCTCTGCTTGATGTGAGTTCGCATTTTCCCGCGATCTCTTCTTCAGACAGCGGAGAGCCGATCTCCCCGGTCTCATCACCCCTCCGGAGGAAGGTGTCCGGGTGGGCAACGACTTTTCCTCTGTATCCTGTATTCAGAAGATGCGCGAGACCGCCGGTATGGTCGTTGTGGCCGTGGGAGAAAGCGACAGCGGAGATCTCCCTGAGATCGATCCTCATCTTCGCGGCATTCTTCAGGAAGACATCGGAATAGCCGGTATCAAAAAGGATCCTTCGATCCTCTTCTTCAATATAAAAGCACAATGCCGGCTCGCCGAGATAGTACTGGTCGATATAGGTGTTGTTGTCGGTCAGAACGGTGAGCTTCATGACTTTTTCTTTCTGCCGAAAAGCAGCTGGCTGAGCGGGATCGTTGCAAGCAGAAGGACCAGAATGACAGTCAGATAGACCGGCGCCATGGATCTCGCTTCGAAGGGATCTTCGTGGCCAAAGAACTGGCCGATCTTCCGGCACCAGCGTCCGAACTCATCGAGCGGGACATCTTCCGTCAGTCGGTAGTCTTCCTGATAGATCAGTTCGCCATCGCTGTAGAACTTGACGGAACCAACGGTATCACCGAGCTTTGCCGGCGCATACATCTCGTCCGGAATGGTGTTTTCGACCTGCAGGGAACCCTGACGCAGGTCACAGGTATAGGTGCGCAGCGCATAGAAATCCAATGTCTGGTCAACTTCGCCGTCGATCACCCTCGTGCTGCCCATCAGATCGCCTTCATTGATCAGTGTGCGGCGTTCATAATTATCAAAAACATAGTTGTAAAGTGAATAGACTTCCTGGTAGAGCGCGTCGCGGCCTTCGATGGAAGGGGAACCGCAGACGATCGCCAGGACCTGCATGCCGTTATTGCTGGCAGTACTTGCCAGACAGTAGCCGGCGTAAGCTGTATAGCCGGTCTTGCCTCCTTCATATCCCGGAACTTCCCGGTAAGCGCTCATCTCGTCGCGGAACCAGGAACGCATGTAAAAGCCTTCCCCGTTGGAAGCGACCGGAGCGGAGACGTAACTGTCGGCAGCGAGGATCGTTTTAAACAATGCGTTGCTGCGGCAGTAGCGGAGCAGCAGCGCCATGTCTCTGGCTGTTGAAACGTGATCCGGCTGATGCAGGCCGGTCGGATTCGCGAAATGGGTATTCTCCATCCCGATATCCTGCGCCTTTTTGTTCATCAGTTCGACGAAAGCGCCGATCGAGCCTGAGACCCGCAGCGCGAGGGCATTGATGCAGTCGGCGCCGGATGCAAGCAGGGAACCGTAAAGCAGGTCGATGACCCGGACCTCATCGCCGGTTTCATATCCGACAACGGAGGCGTTCGCTTCGATCAGACCGTCAAGCGTGTTTTCCGTGATCGTGACCACCTCGTTGGTGTTCGGAATGTTCTCGATCGCCAGAATAACACTCATCATCTTCGTAAGTGAAGCCGGATACATCGGTACGTCTGCATTCTTTTCATAAAGGACCTGTCCGATCTCGGTGTCTTCGACGTAGACATATTCTGAACGGACTTCGAGTTTGGATTCGGCTTTGACTGCCGCCGCCGGACACAGCATCAGGCATACGGCAAGCAGTACGAGTAACTTTTTAATACTTTCATTTTATGCGATTTCCTTTCGGAAGAAAACGCAGATCGCGATGCCTTCTTCCTCGGGTCCGGTAAAACGGGTATCCACGAGTATTTTGCCGAGATCCCGATAACGAGGATGAGCTTTGGTTTTTAAACAAATGATTCAAAATGTAAAATTCGTGAAATTTAGTGCAATCGGAACAAAGTTCCCCTCTGCCTCCTTTTCACTCCTGAAATAAAAGACTATAATGGACTTAACGCAACACCTTTTATTTGGGGGATAATATGAGTATTACGAGTGTACTGACGTTGTTCGGAGGACTCTGCATGTTCCTTTACGGTATGAACCTCATGGGGGACGGCTTAAAGGACGGCTCTTCCGGCACTTTGAAAAAGATCATGGAGAAAGTTACCGACAGTCCTGTGAAGGCATTTCTTCTCGGTCTTTTTGTCACGGCTCTGATCCAGTCGTCCAATGCGACGATCCTGATCACTGCCGGTCTTGTCGCTGCCAACATCCTGACGGTAAGACAGTCGCTGGGCATCATCGTCGGCGCAAACGTCGGTACGACAGTCACCGGTCAGATCATTCGACTGATCGACCTTGATGCAGGTGGCGGAGCAGCCGGCATCCTGGAACTGTTCAAGCCTTCGACGCTTGCCCCGATCGCGCTGATCGCCGGCACTCTGGTCATAAAGGCTATGAAGAAAAGAAACGCCAAGGCGGCCGGCGCAGTCCTGATGGGTTTCGGTATTCTGTTCACCGGCATGGTCACCATGACCAGTGCAGTCAATTCGCTCGGAGACACCGGCATCTTCGATCCGATGTTTGCCATCCTTGACAAGAGCCCGGTATTCGGTTTCCTGATCGGTACGGTCATGTCGCTGATCCTGCAGAGCGCTTCCGCTACAGTCGGTATCCTGCAGGCTTTCTCCGCATCGGGAGGACTGACCTTCAAATCGATCTACGCCGTGATCGCCGGCATCTATCTCGGTGTCACGATCATAACCGCGATTCTCTGTTCGATCGGTGCCAGGGCGGATCAGAGGCGCATCGGCGTCATCAACGTCCTGTTCAATATCGCCAAGATCATACTGACGATCATCGGTGTATTGCTGCTGCACCGTTTCGGCTTCCTGAACAGCGTCTGGGACAAACCGATCAATTCCGGTGTTATCGCGAACATGAACACTATCAGCAATCTTATCTCGGCGATCATCATGCTGCCGGTCCTGACGCTTTTTGAGAAGATTGCTTACCGTATGGTCAAAGATGACGTAGAGCCCAAGAACAAGTATGCCGATAAGCTCGATGCCCTTAACCCCGCGTTCTATAAGACCCCGGCGCTCGCGCTCAGCAGCTGTCACAAACTGCTGATGACGATGTTCGCCGTATCGCGGAAGAATATCGAATTATCGCTGGATCTGGTGAAGAAGTTCGATGAAGAGACGTTTGAGCGGATCAACGAAGAAGAAGAGAACGTCGATATCATGAGCGACCATTTGAGCAATTATCTGGCGCATTTCGCCGGTGAAGATCTCTCAGCAGCCGATACTGCGACACTGAACCAGTATTTCAAGGACGTCGTTGAATTTGAGCGTTTGAGCGACCTTGCGCTCGATATCGCAGAAGAAGCTCTGGAAGTCCATGAAGAGGGTTCCACTTATCCGGACAGTGTTTATCAGGAGCTGAACATCCTGACGGAACTGATCTCCAAGGTTCTCGATAATGCCGAAGAAGCCTTCGCAAAGGAAAGCGTCGAAGCCGCCAGGCGTATCGAACCGCTGGAGGAAGTTGTCGATAACCTCGTCAACTCAATGAAGGAACATGCGCTGACGCATCTTTCCAACCGTGATCTTACGGTCATAGGCGGAACCGCCTATGCTCATATACTGGGATTCATGGAAAGAATCTCGGATATGTGTTCCAACATCGGTCTGGCGACAGTCTCGAGATTCAGTCCGATCGAAGACCACGAATACGAAGAGAACCTGCTTGCCGGCCGCGACGAAGACTTCAACCGCGAATACGAAGCCGCGCGCGCAGAGTACTTCAACCGCTATGACAAGACTGTCAGACAGCAGGAAAACAGCAGCGGAGAGACCGCGGCTTAGCGAGATCCATATCCAGAAATACCTACCGGGACCGGCGATCAAGCCGGCCCTTTTTTGTGCAGTTCTAACAGCGAAGACGGGGTGAGAACCGTTAAAAGATAAATTGTTCACCAGACTGATACAGAATGTCCTGCTGTTTAATCCCCGGCATCGTAAAAGCGTTATAATAGAATTAATCACAGCTGAAATACACTAGGAGACAAATATGAGTATCACCAGTGTTTTAAAACTGTTCGGAGGCCTCGCTCTGTTCCTGTACGGCATGCGCCTGATGGGAGACGGTCTGAAAGAGAGTTCCTCCGGAACCCTGCGTAAAATCATGGAAAGCGTGACCAACAATCCGGTCAAGGCATTTCTGCTTGGTCTCGGTGTCACCGCACTGATCCAGTCCTCTACGGCGACGATCGTCATTACCACCGGTCTTGTCGCTGCGGGGATCCTGACTCTGCATCAGTCGCTTGGCATCATCGTCGGCGCTAACGTCGGTACAACGGTCACCGGTCAGATCATCCGTCTGATCGATCTTGATGCGGGCGGCGGAGCAGCCGGCATCCTGGAACTGTTCAAACCTTCGACGCTGGCACCGGTTGCGCTGATCATCGGCATCGTCATGATCATGAGCTCAAAAGCAAAGAGCACAAAAACGCTTGCCGGCATTCTGCTGGGCTTCGGCGTGCTTTTTACCGGACTTATGAATATGACGGACGCAGTCGATGTGCTTGGAGAGACCGGCATCTTTGAAGGACTGTTCTCCCGCCTCGGCAGCAATCCGCTGCTTGGTTATCTGATCGGCGCGACTGTCGCGTTTATCCTGCAGAGTTCTTCAGCGTCTGTCGGTATCCTGCAGGCGTTCTCCGCATCCGGCGGACTGGTGTTCAAAGCGGTCTATGCCGTTATCTGCGGTATTTTCCTTGGTGACTGTCTGACGACCTGGATCGTCTGCTCGATCGGTGCCAAATCAGAGCCCAAACGGGTCAGTGTCATCAACGTCATCTTCAACATCTTTAAGACCGTGCTTTGTCTGCTGGGCGTCTTTGCCGCTTACCGGACCGGACTGCTGAACGATCTGTGGAATGAACCGGTGAATTCCGGTATCATCGCCAACACCAATACCGTGTTCAATCTTGCCGCCGGAATCGTGCTGCTTCCGTTCATGAGCCAGTTCGAAAAGATCAGTGGTAAACTGGTCAAACCGGATGCCGAGCCTAAAAATAAATATTCCGAGAAGATCGATGCCCTGAACGCCAATCTGCTGGCAACGCCGGCGATGGCGCTGGGCTCCTGCTATGATCTTCTGCTGACGATGTTCCGAGTATGCCGGGAAAACATCGACCGGGCACTATCGCTTCTGCAGAATTACGACGAAGATCTTGCGAACCTCGTGGAAGAAGAGGAGAACGGCGTCGATATGATGAGCGACCATCTCAGCAACTACCTGGCAGAGATCTCTGCCGGAATGCTTTCGGAAGGAGAGAACGCAATCCTGAACCAGTATTTCAAGGATGTTGTCGAGTTTGAGCGTCTGAGCGACCTGGCGGTCGATATCAAGGACGAGGCAAAGGAAGTCCATGAGAAAGGCGAGATCTATCCGCAGGGCGTGCTGCAGGAATTCAGTATCCTCGTCGAGCTGATCCACAAAGTGCTGGATAATGCGGAACTGGCATTCCGTGACCGGGATGTCGAAGCCGCCAAGCGCATCGAACCGCTGGAAGAGGTCGTCGACAACCTCGTCAACTCCATGAAGGAGAACGGGCTCAGTCACTTGGCCAACGGTGAGTACTCCGTTGTCGGCGGGACTGCATACGTTCACGTCCTTGGCTTCATGGAAAGAATCTCAGATATGTGCTCGAACATCGGCCTGGCGACCCTGAACCGCATCAGCCCGATCGTGGATCATGAATACGAAGAGAATCTGCTGGCCGGCCGTGACGAGGAATTCAACAGGGAATACGAAGAAGCGCGCCGGGACTACATCGAGCGGTTTAATGAATACGCGAAGAATTACCAGCCGGATCTGGAAAAAACAGTTCGCATGAAGCCTGTAAAGTAACGCCTGCAGACGAGAACGAACACACAGAACCGAACTTACAGCAGCCCGATCGGAGCTGCTGTTTTTGCATATACAGAGAGACCGGAGAAGCCTCCCTTTCTTTTGAGAAAGATCGTGCGAATGATGATATAATATTTGCGTTGATTTCAGGAGATATTAAACTATGGAAGAAAAAATGAATGATCAGATGCTGGTCCGCCGTCAAAAGATGCAGGATCTGCGTGAAAAAGGGATCGATCCCTTCGGACAGGCGTTCGTCCGCAGCGACGATTCCAAAACGATAAAAGAAGCGTTCGGCGAGATGACCAAAGAACAGATCGCCGAAAACACAAAGACCGTCACGATCGCCGGCCGTATCATGAGCAAGCGCCGCATGGGCAAGATCGGTTTCGTGCATCTGCAGGACAGATACGGTCAGATCCAGGTCGTCGTCAATAAAAACGTCATCGGTGAAGAGAACTATGAATTCTTCAAAGCCAGCGATCTCGGCGACATCATCGGGGTCGAAGGCGAAGTATTCCGTACCGACGCCGGAGAGCTTTCCGTCAACTGCCGTGTCTACACGCATCTCTGCAAGGCGCTTCGACCGCTGCCGGAAAAGTTCCATGGTCTGACGGACATCGAGGAACGCTACAGAAGAAGATATGTCGACCTGATCATGAACGAGGATTCCAAAAAGACCGCCTTCCAGAGGCCGATGATCCTGAAGACGATCCGCAACTTCATGGATTCCAGAAACTTCGTCGAAGTCGAGACGCCTGTTCTGACCACTCTGCTGACAGGCGCAAGCGCACGTCCTTTCATCACTCACCACAACGCGCAGGACATCGACATGTATATGCGCATCGCTCTTGAGCTCTCGCTGAAGAGACTGATCGTCGGCGGAATGGAAGCGGTCTACGAGATCGGCAGAACTTTCCGAAACGAAGGCATGGATCCGATGCATAACCCGGAATTTACGATGATGGAAGCCTATCTTGCCTATTCGAACCTTGAGGGAATGATGGATCTGACAGAAGGCTTGTTCCAGGCGATCGCGCAGGCAATGGGCAAGGATACCTTCCGTTTCCTTGGACATGACGTGACGATCAAAGCCCCGTTCAGAAGAGTCTCCATGGTTGAAGCGATCAAGGAACAGACCGGCATCGACTTCAAGAAGGAAATGACCTTCGAAGAAGCGAAGGCGCTTGCGAAGGAGCACGAGATCGAAGTGGAAGACCACTTCACAGTCGGCCATATCATCAACGCTTTCTTTGAAAAATACGTTGAAGAGACACTGATCGAACCGACCTTCCTGTACGGACATCCGGTGGAGATCTCCCCGCTTACCAGAGCAAACAAGGAAGATCCGCGTTTTGTCGACCGTTTCGAGCTGTTCATTGCCGGCAAGGAATTCGCGAATGCCTATACCGAGCTGAACGATCCGGAAGACCAGCTTTCAAGATTCAAGGAGCAGCTGCGCGAGAAGGAACTGGGCAACGACGAAGCAAACGATATCGATATGGATTTCGTTGAAGCGCTGGAATACGGCATGCCTCCGACAGGCGGTATCGGTTACGGTATCGACAGATTGGTCATGTTTTTCACGGAGAGCGAAAGCATTCGTGATGTTATCCTCTTCCCGACAATGAAGCAGCGCGGAGAGTAAATCCCAGATAAGACATCGAAAAACGGGCAAAAAGCGGAGATATGAGCAGATATAAAGGCTTATAAAGGCCTTCAGGTGGTAAATTTTGTACATTTCATAAGGCAAAATTCCCCAATCTTCCCCAATTTCTCCCCAATTTGCCGGAAAGATATGAAGATTTATAAGCACTTATAAGCACTTCGTATACATGGAAGCTCCTGTAACAGGGAGCTTTTCTCTTACCCGATTACATACCGCGGGAGGATACCGGTGATACTATCCAATGCGGTATAATATCCTCAAGGAGATAACTATAAAGAAATCAAGTGGTTCTGAGTAGAAATCTTCTGAATCTGACAAATCAGATCATGTGCCTGGTGTAAGGCATACCGTTCTTTGAAATCGTGAATATGTGTACACTGAAAACGACTATCTCTGATAGCTTTGAATTTCTGTTGAATTGTAGCTAATTGATCAGTGCAGCAGTACCGGATCGAATGTCTGGCCTGTTCTCATAAGGCGGTAGATGACTCTGAGAAGTTTACGAACGCAGTGCCCCTGAGCACAGCGATGTGATTTGCCCTGCGAGATCTTCTTAAGGTAATACGCTTTGAAGACAGGGTTATTCTCTATTACAGGCTGTATGATTTGATACAGCGTCTTGCGAAGGTATTTGGAACCTTTCTTGGAAATCCGTGTCAGTCTTGCATTATACTGGCCTGATTGGTATACAATGGGATTGGTTCCGGAATAACTGATGAGCTGATAGGGATTGTCAAACTTATCAATATCTCCGATCTCTGTGGCAATGGATGCGCAGGAGAAATGAGAGATTCCGGGAATTGTAAGGATAGGAGAATTCAGTTCGCAGCTGTATTCTTCTATTTTTTTATCCACTTCCTTAAGATCTTCATTAATCTGCCGGATCAATCCGGCAAGATGACGGATCTCCATTTCGATGATCATGTCAGGCTGTCCGACCGATTCTTTCGCCAGCTGTTTGAGCTGCTCGGCGGAGAACTCCGGCGTGCGGCCTCTGGTTCCTTCTGGTCGGATGATATTACGTAAAGTGCGGATATCGGTATGAGATATGGCATATGCGCTCTGGCACAGTTCAAGAATGCGCATATAGGTTGGTCCATAGGAAACCGAGAACAGGGAGTTAAATTCCGGGAAGACCTTGTCAATATCTTTCTGCAGTTGTGCCTTGTATCGTGTACAGGCTTCCTGCATATTATGATGGTATCGGGTCAGTTCCCGTATTGTATGGAGATCCAGATCGCTCCTCTTCACGATACGGTACAGCTTCGGGTTCAGAAGGACGACGCCAATATTCTTGGTGTCTTCCTTGTCTGTCTTGGTGGACTTGAGAGAAGCCTTGCGCATCGCGTCGGTAGAGACAGGGTTGATCATGGCGACAGTAGCCTTGCGGTTCAGAAGAAACATCCTCAGGTTGTCACCGTAATGGCCGGTATCTTCCATGCCGACCAAATGATCCTTCTTCAGGAAGGGATCGATGGCTTTATGGAGTTTCCTGAATCCTTTACTGTCATTGGAGAACGGAAACGGATCTGTCAGGATCTCTCCGTCAGGCGTCATGACATTGGCCCAGTGATTGCGCTTGCCTATGTCGATACAGATGAAATACTTGTACATTATACGCGTTCCTTTCTGTTACGGTGAATGCGATAAACCGCAAGCTTTCTATACAACACAAAGTGTCCTTAAGCCTGGACATAAGAATTCACCGCCCCGCAGGGAGGGACTCACCTAACTGATCTCAAGTATGTATACAAAGATTGTGGCCGCGATCTCCTTGATGAAGTCAACGCCTCAAGGTGAGCTGAGAAGTACACATTCACGGTTCCATTCTAACAAATCAATGTCGATCCCTACGGACACTAAATGCAGGGAAGAAAGGAAAAGTATATACAGATTCGCTCAGTTAGATGAGTCAATTCTTATATACCAGGTGTACTATGAACGGCAAATATCAGCCCGGACAGAAAGTCTTTCTGACCGGAGGGAATAAAAACCTGATCAAGGAAGCGACCGTTCTGAAGTATACCGGAGGTTTCTATACGATCCGCTTTGAAAACGGCGGTGGTGTCAAAGTAAGAGAGTCCAGGATCTATCCTTCCAGAGAAGAAGCAGAGGCAGCGATCCTGAACAGAGTTCGATAAATCGGTATATGAAAGGGGTTGGATCGTTTTGGAGATAGCAAAGTTAAAGCTGAAAGACCTGCAGCCTTCACAGTTTTATATATCAGAAGCGAAACTGAAAGCTGTTGAATGCTGGCTTGATCCGGAGAATCTGTCCGGTTTTCAGCCCATCCCCGTGAAGCTGCTGGATGGCAAACCTGTCATGACGGATGGTCACACCCGCGCTGTTGCCGCCTTAAGAGCCGGACTGACAGCGGTGCCGCTGGCCTGGGATGAAGATGATCTGGATTGGGATATGTACCGTGCATGTGTG
This sequence comes from Erysipelotrichaceae bacterium, assembly GCA_017533785.1. Lineage (GTDB taxonomy): Bacteria > Bacillota_I > Bacilli_A > Erysipelotrichales > Erysipelotrichaceae > RGIG5669. The sequence goes on from JAFWII010000006.1 coordinate 25,782, forward strand.
CAAGCATGTCTGAAGAGGAACATCTTATCACCCGCGGATCTGCTGGCATGGATCATACCCGAAGAAGACTACAGAGAAAAATGGGACACCTGGTGTGATGCTATGCAGGCGGAAATTAAGAATAGCAGAAGGTGACAAACCTGCTAATATCTGTCAAGCAGTATTTTGACAATTTGAATTAAACGGTGAATCCACGACGAAATGATAATACATATGCAAAGGTCTGCTTTGCGTGACAATTCTTGACTTTCCCAAAATAATGAGCGTAGAGGAGACGACGTTTATGAATAGAATCGGAACAAACATCAGGAAGATGCGCTTGGAAAAGAAGATGTCCCAGGAAGACCTGGCAATAAGAGTCTTTACAACCAGACAGACAATCTCCAACTATGAAAACGGAAAATCCAATCCGGATGTAGATATGCTTAAGAGCATTGCGGAAGCTTTGGACGTGGATACGTCACAGTTGATCTATGGGAATGCGGCCGCTGAGAAGAAACGCGGTGCATGGATTGCGTTCGGAGCAATATTGGCAGTCTTCTTCATAAATCTGTTTTTGATTCTTTATCTGGAAGAAATTGGATTCAAGCTGTCTTTAATCAATGGTAATGATGGGTGGTATATCTACACTTCAAGGAGATTACTGCTCCGTCACTGTATACTTGGTCTAGTCTTATTTGCTTTAGGGTGGACAGCAACGAGATTGATCTATTGTTACCTACCGGTTAAAGAAAAGGTTTTTCACCATAACCCGATCTTTGCATGGATGGGTATTACCTTGACAGTATTGTTCAGTATCACTGCCGGGATTCAAAGTATGACCTGGAACAGAAAAGAACCGTACGGTCTTCTGGGAGAGCGTGTATTGAATATTATGTTCGTATTTTTTGATAACCCGTGGCTGATGTTGATATTTATTCTGATCGGTGGGGCGTCTTATGTAACACTATATAATGATAAGGATTTGATGATGACTATGTGATAACCCTTTGATTTTAGATACCGGTAGATGGGCAGATGGTAGTTACCTGTGGCTTCCATGATGATGTGGATCTTTTTCTTGAACCGGCTGAGTTGTTTGACTAAAGAGTCCAGATCATCTTTGGTGTGCTTGAAGTCTCTTGGTGTCATCAGGACTTCACCATATGGCTTGATGGCACATACAGTACTCTTTTCCTTTGACACATCGATTCCAACACTGATCATAATAAAAACCCTCCTCAAATGTGTCTAACAGATAGCGACCACCCGCACTTATTAAACTCATTTTCGTTGGTGACACGACAGCTGCCATAATAGCAGTATCAACCTGCTTAATCGAATTTAATAATAAGGGGGTGGCTGACTGTTTGTCGTCGGGAGTATCTTCTGATATCCCTACTGGAATTTCGTCAGGCCATCTGTATCCCTTATTATGAAACAAGCGCAGATAATCATCTATTATCTACGCTTCTATAGTACGAAATCGGGCTTTGGAGAAAGACGAGCTAAAGATAGCAATTAAGATTCAACAGCCTTTGGCATGTTTTTCGAACAATTGTGAATTATATAATCGTATTGTAAGCAGGAGGGATTTATGCCAGAGTTTTCAAAATTGGAATGGATTATACCACGTACTTTTCCAGAAGCGCAGTTTGAAGAGGATGTTTACTGCCTCGGAGATCATAAATATGTTTTGAAAGAGAAGGACAGTAATCACTTTATGATGATTACAGGTTATGGAGAGAATGAAAAAGAGGAATTCATCCCAGAAGAGCATCCCGAAATAATTCTTAGTTCTGTAAAAACATACAGAATCGATGAACAGATCGAAGTCAAAGATATGATGATCAGCAAAACACTGGAGTATCTTGAGTCGCTTCCGGATTTTACATTACTGATTCTGAATGAGCTTGATGAGACGGTATTTGGCAAGCCCGTTTTCGTCGAACCTAGCACACTTCATTATCCTTCTTTTGACTTAGAATACAGCATGTATTCGATATATATCCTTGAGCTGATAGAAAAAGCAAATGAAAATGGCATGTATTTTCCTGTGTTAGACGATTTCTTTCTCGAGAATCTGGCGGGTTACGACAAAACCAAAAGACAGGATCTTCTGAGGAAAAACTGTCTGCCTGAAAAGAAGGAAACAGAAGACACGGTTGAGCTGGTTAAAGAAACTTTTAGTGGACATAAGGTCAGAGTCGTTTATTCAAAAAAGGAGAACAAGTATAAAGAAATCCTGTTAGAAGAGAATCCGGATCCTCAAAGGAAACAGATACCAGGATTTATTGAAAACGACGAAAAAGACCCGAGCGATAAAAACTACGGCGAACGCCTACATGGAGAACTCTTCGTTGCAGCCATCAACAATGATCTCAATGGCTTGAAAAGAGCCATTGATGAAGGCGCGGATATCAATTCGCACGATGATTATTATCACGATAGTGTTGTCGCGCTTTGGTTGAAAGGATATTACTGGAGAAAAGAAGATGATGTACAAGAAGGGCTCTATATGTACGCAACAACCAATGGCTCATTTGAATACAACAATTTCCCTCCGGATATCTTATGTGTTCCCCTGAATCACAGGAATGATGGCCTTCTGGAAGCAATCGAATGGATGGTCGATAAAGGTTTGAACCTAAACGATAGATATTCTGATAGTCATGAGATCAATGACACACCTCTACTGCTGGCAGTTATGAATATGGATTACTACATGACGGAATATCTTCTTAACCAAGGTGCAGATCCTTATGAATGGGTATTCGCTGATCCTGAAGAAAGGGAGGAAGGAGAAAAGGAAGATGCTATCGGAAGAATGATTTCAAGGAATCTTTCAAGCATAGATGGTGATCCGGTATCATCTTCAATATGGCTTAAATTTGCAAGGCTTTTAATGGAACACGGATATGAAGGAGAATTCTTCAGCTTTCCGAATAGCTTATTTATAGATCCAGAAAAAGACCAAGTTTATTTTACCCAAACAGCTTTTCCTAAATATTGAAGCCTTTGGAGTAAAAGACATCTTTGATGAATCATTAGCGGATTTTCGTCGGACAGCCAAAACTAATGACGATGTCTATATTTCTGAGATCGAACATAAATGCCGTTTGAAAATAGATGAAAAAGGATGCGAAGGCGTGGCACAAACAGTTGCATATGCAGTAGCACTAGGAATTGGGCCGGACGGGGAATACGATTTCATTTTGAATCGTCCATTCATCGTCATCGTTCATTCGATTGGTTATTGCCCATTATTTCTTGGCGTTGTGAATAATCCTTGTTAAATCTATCAATAACAAAAAAGCAAAATTATCATATGAAAACAATTCGTGATATACATGATGATTTTCTGAAGATCGGCAGAATAGCCGTTCTAATAAAAGAAAGCAAAAATCCTGTTTATGATTTCAATTTTCGGAATTTCTTTGATGCTGATACGATCTATTCGCCTGTCGAACTGCCGGTCCTGCTGCGTATTGGGGCTATAGCAGACTACAAAAAGATCGATTCGGTAATTGGTGATATTGGAATGAAACTGCTGGTCAGCGAGGAAGAACATCTCCGTTGCAGCACTATCGAGAGATGGTACCCGCTGCTCAAACTGAACACACCATTTACCCGCGTCTACGAAACACTTCCCTCCATTGATGATCTTCAAAAGGACTTTAGCTTTCCGGTTTTTATCAAGGGAAACCGGCAGACAAGTCATCATAAGAGATCTCAATGCATTATTGAGTCTGCAGAACAATACGAAGCTCTGCGAAACGAATGGAAAAATGATCCTATCCTTTTCTGGCAGAAGCCCGCGATAAGAGAATATGTACCACTTCAAACTGTAGATTCTGATTCTTTTCCGGATATGATTCCGATATCGCATGAGTTCCGCTTCTTTTACTTTAAAGGCAAGTATATGGCGCACGGTCCTTACTGGACGATGGGCCCGGATTATTCAATGGATGAAGAAGACCTGGAGCATACTCTGAATCTGACAAAATGGGCAGCCAACAGAGTTAACTCCCCTTTCCTGGCAATAGATGTTGCCTTAACAGCAGAAGGTGACTGGATCATCATCGAAGTGAATGACGGTCAGGAAAGCGGTCTGGCTGGAGTAAATCCTCTGGTGCTGTGGAAAAATGTCATTGCAGCAGCTCAGGCAGATGGTACCAGAACGTTTTTTGATGTGATAAAGGAATGTGTCGACAGATGGGATCCTTATAACCTTTTGGGGACAGGCTGTCCACAGGATGAGTTTGATCGTGAGGTGCAGATGATCAGGGAGAGGATCCGCAAAGATTCATCTTTGGACGAGATCAATACAGCAGTGAGCGAAGTGTTTTCAAAACAGTTTGAGCCAGAATACTTCCAACCACATCAATGCACGAGTGTTTCAAATGAAATATTTGAAGTGATCAATAAGAATAAAGACAAGATCATCGATTAGGATTAGTAGGTTAAATAGAAAGCTAATTGCCGAATGCTAGGAATCGGACTGTCTCCCAAGGGGCGTCGGATGGTGCAGTTGATCACTCCTCATTCCCCAGTCATTCTCCAATATGACGGAGAGATATGGAGACTTATAAAGAGTTGCAGAATGAACAGATTCCGTTCATCAAGAGCTGTGGAGAGTTGTAAAGACATATGGAGAGTATGGAACAGATTTCCCGACCATGAAGCAGAGAGGCGAGTAAATCCCAGAAAAAACACGAAAAAATGACGAAAAGTGGCGATTCATGTGGGTTCCGCGAGGGTTTTTGATACGATTTTGTACATTTCATAAGGCAAAAATCCCCAACTGCCCCCAATTTTTCCCCAATCGTCGATGAAAACACGTGCGAAATCCGTTTGAGATCCGTGAAGCACACTGCATCCAAGGCTCTTATCCAAGAGCCTTTTCTATTGCCAGATTACATACCGCAGACGGATACTGACGGTAACCTGCATGCGGTATAATATGTCCAAGGTGGTATCTCATGAACGGCAAATACCAGCCCGGACAGAAAGTCTTTCTGACCGGAGGAAACAAGAACCTGATCAAGGAGGCAACCGTTCTGAAATATACCGGAGGATTTTATACGATCCGCTTTGACAGCGGTGGTGGTATCAAAGTCAGAGAGTCCAGGATCTACCCTTCCCGTGAAGAAGCTGAAGCAGCGATCCTGAACAAAAAGAGATAGACAAACCTGCTAATGTATTTCAGTTAAAATAACATTGACATACATTAGCAGGTTTGTCGCTGAATCATAACTTCTAACAATCTCCTTTTACATAGCCATTAAGGCCGTGTGGAAAGTAGATTTTTTGTATTTATGCGATCAAAGTGTAAGGTCATTGCCGTAGCCAACCAGAAAGGCGGTGATGGCAAAACCATAACTTCAGAGCACTTAGGTATCGGTTTATACTTAACAAAACTGTAGAAATCTACATTTATTTATATGGGTATGAAAGCCCAATTGTGTATGTTATACTTAATATGAAAAAATGTAGAATTCTACGAAAAAGGAGAATATATGATAAGAAGGGATAAATACCTCCATCAGCTGATATCAAATAGGGACAACGGTTTTCCAAAAGTGATCACTGGCATAAGAAGATGCGGAAAATCATACTTGTTGAAAGAAATATATAAACAATATCTTATTGACGAAGGAATCGGTGAAGACAATATCTTGATTCTGGAACTTGATGATTTTAGAAACGCAAAGTATCGGGATCCGATTGAGTTGGGAAATTATGTGAGGGAGTTTTGTAAATTCAAAGACAGATGCTATGTCATTTTGGATGAGATACAAATGGTTTTCACAATAATAAACCCGGTGCTTACAGATAATAAACATGTGCTTGCCGGAAAAAATGACACCGAAGTGATTTCTTTTGTTGATGTGATACTTGGTCTATCGAGAGAGAAAAACATAGACCTCTATGTGACAGGATCCAATTCAAGGATGCTTTCGTCAGATATTGTCACTGAATTCAGAGACAAGGCAGTCAATATCAGCCTGACTCCTTTATCGTTTGAGGAATTCTATGCTTACAGAGGAGGGTCGTCAACGGATGCGATTTATGAATACATGCAATATGGCGGTATGCCGTTGGCGGTTCTTAAAGAAGAATCTGAAAAAAGAGAATACTTGAAAGGTCTTTTTGAAACAACATATTTTAGGGATATACTGGAACATAATCAACTGAAAAAGAGCAGTTCGTTTGATGAGCTATGCAATATACTAAGTGCCTCAACTGGTTCGTTATTGAATTCCACCAAGATCGCAAATACCTTTATGAGTGTTAAGCACGAAAAGATCGATAAGCTGACAGTTGAAAAATATATCGAGCTATTTAAGGATGCATTTATTATTAGAGAAGCTTTCAGGTATGACCTTAAAGGCCGCGCAGAGATCGGAGCACTGAGAAAATACTATTTCTGCGACACGGGATTAAGGAACGCGAGATTGAATTTTGCTTTTCCGGATGAGGGGCAGATGTTAGAAAATATTGTGTACAACGAGTTGATCTACCATGGATATACGGTCAATGTAGGCACATTTGATTCCATTGAAAAGGATAAAAACGGCAATTCTGTTAGGAAGAACAATGAAGTAGATTTTTACGCAGTAAAAGGAAACAGGATGTACTATATTCAGGTTACCGAAAATCTATCGAGCGAATCAACAAGGGAAAGAGAGGTTCGACCATATAAACTACTGAATGATCAAGTACAAAAAATCATTGTAGTAAATAAACCGATAAACGAAACCCGTGATAACGAAGGGTTCACCATAATTGGAGCCACAGATTTTCTGTTACGATTTATACAATAACTGGATCGATGATGATCGATCAGAATTAATGAATTCATATTGGGGGAAAGCCACATGAAAAAACTCCTGATTATCCTGATGCTGCTTACGGTACTGCCTGTCGCAGCCTGCAGCAAGACTGAAGAAAAAACCATAACACATTCAATCACGGTTTCTGATGTGCCGGTCTATTATGGGGTCGATCAGTTCATGCCCGTTGAGGAAATGAAACTGATGCCGGACTTCAAACTGTATTACGCTGACGGTGTAAGTGATCTGCCATATGTTGATCTGTCCGATTTTGTCGCACTGATCAACATTCTGGAGACCGCTGACAGTGTAAGAAACACCGGAGATACCACAGCAAAAAAAGGAAGACTACGTATTTGCTGTGGATGATAAGCAGGATCTGTTTACATGTACTTACAGACCGCAGGCAAGCGACATTGTCTTTGACTTCAGAAACAGGACAGTCACCTACAAATGCTTTGATACCTTCGGCAAGGATATCGCTGATAATCCGTTTGACTTTGAACCAAGACCATTGGAATTCTTGCAGCGCGTCAGTGAACCGAAGAGCACCAGGTTCGGAGAAGCCAAAACCGTGTCTCTGGCTGATTACGGCATTTCGATGATCAGTCAGGACGGGAAGTATCTGTTGCCGCTGCATACAGCATTTGACTTTATGTTATGGGCTCCGCAATGTCCTTACAGAATTCTCTGCACCAATAACAAGGCAGTCTTCGTCGGCAGCCATTCATCGATGTTCGGCTATAGCGATGCCTTGTCTGAACTTGGCAAGCTGTATTTCTCTGAACAGCCAAGAGAGCGTTCTTCTGAACTTGCTCAGTATGGCTATGGCGAGTTATGTCTGATGCTGGATAACTTCTTCGGTCTGAAGGAAACACATCACATCGACAGCTTCCGCGAACTGTTCCATGTTAACGGTTATGAGGAAAGCTTCCTGAGCACCGATCCCGGAAAGGCGGATCAGGCACTGTGTGATACGATCAGATTCATACTTGACGATTTCCACAGTTCAGAAGACTTCCCGTCATGGATGGTTGGAGCAGAACACATTAACAGTTATGACGGGAAGAGCCTCTGTCAGGAAACAGACGAGATCAGAATAAAGGCATTTGAAGAGGCTTTCACCGGAAGCGCCATCAGCAGCGGCGATTTCTATACCGAATCAGGCAATACAGCCTATGTAGTACTCACCGGCATGAATACAAGCATTGATTCTGAAACCTTCTATGCCAGGGATTTCAGTGACATTAACAATGTCAATTCCTTTGACACAGTAGAAATAGTTGCCTATGCGCACAGAATGATAAACAGGGAAAACAGTCCTATTGAAAACGTGGTAATAGACATCAGCCGTAATTCCGGCGGCGACCTTGTCTCATCGGGATTTGTACTCAGCTGGTTCTTAGGCAAAGGCTATGTTACTACCGGCAATACCTTCAGTAACGGCCTGGGCGTTCTGCAGTACTGGGCAGATGTTAACCAGGATCATCAGTTTAACGATGATGACTGCTTGTATGGAAAGAAGAATCTGTTCTGCCTGATCTCTCCCGAGACATTCTCAAGCGCAAACATGCTGGCAAACATGTTGAAGAACAGCGGCGTTGTCACCATACTCGGGCAGACAAGCCGTGGCGGAAGCGGCATGAAGACACCGGCGGTTACCGGCTGGGATACCTTCTTCTACATTTCCGGTTTTAAGACCATAGCAACAGTCAGAAACTGTTCCTGGTTTGACGCTGACGGCGGAGCCGTTCCGGATGTCTACATCAGAGATCCGAAGACATTCTTTGACAGAGATAAGCTGACTGAAATGATCAACGGAATTCAATGAAAATGACAAGCAAACTGTTCGGATGATTTACCGGCAGTTTACTTTTTTCTCACAAACATGCGAGCGATTTTGCAATTCTTAATGGTTACGTGTTGTTGAGGAAAGTCTTTAGAAGCAGTGCGGAGAGTAATTCCCGGAAAAACACGTGCGAAATCCGTTCAGGATCCGTGAAGCACATTGCATCCAAGACCCTTGTCCAAGGGCCTTTTCTGTTGCCAAATTACATACTGCGGACGAATACGATTCAGGCATATTTGCAAGAACGGAATGTAAACAATAACGCAAGGCCTTGACAAGTGACCTTTCGTTCACCTATTGTAGTGAACGAGAGGTCACCCAATGATGTGTGGAGGTTATTATGGCGTGCGAAACAAAAGAGAGAATACTGGAAGCTGCGCTGGAGATGTTTTCAAAGAACGGCTATGCAGGGACGAACATTCGTGAACTGAGCGCGTCTCTCGGGCTTGTGAAGTCCGGAGTCTATAAGCACTATGAGAGCAAGGAAGCGATCTGGAATGCGCTGCTGGACCAGATGATCGCCTATTACGGAGAGCATTTCGGATCCGTAGAGCATCTGCCGCCTGTTCCGGATTCGCTGGAGAGGCTTGTCACGATGACCATGCAGATGGTGAATATTACCGTTCATGATGAGAAGATCATCATGACGCGCAAAGTGCTGACGCTTGAGCAGTTCCGGGACGACCGCGCCAGGGAATTGGCGACGAAGCACTTCCTGACCGGGCTGACGGAGATGTTCACACACATCTTTGCCGGGATGATGGACAAAGGCCTGATCCTCCGTGATGACCCCGCCATGCTGGCCTTTGCCTATACCACGCCGATCTCGGCGCTGATCCACCTGTGCGACCGGGAGCCGGAGAAAACGGAAGACGCGATAGGGCGGATCGAAGCGTTCAGCCGGCACTTTATCGCGACTTATGGGGTGAAGTGACAATGTTTGATCTGGACAAATACCTGGATGATCTGATCACGAACTGCCGGTCGGCTTTCGGAGAGCGGCTGCTGTACATGGGTTTACAGGGAAGCTGGTTGCGCGACGAAGCTCATGAAAACAGCGATATCGATATCATGGTGATCCTTGACCGGTTCTCCGTGCGGGATATGGATACATACCGCGGAATTCTGAAGGAGATCGGTTTCTACGAGAGATCCTGCGGCTTCATCTGCGGGAAAGATGAGATGAAGCACTGGAATCCTCTGGAGGTATGTCAGCTGCGTCATACGACGAAAGACCTGGTCGGCATGCTGACGGATCATCTTCCGCCCGCGACGCGGGAAGATGAGATCAACTATGTCAAATTGAGCCTGGGGAATCTGTATCACGAACTCTGCCACCGCTATATTCACGCAGATAGGATCAAGAACACAACCAGATTCCGCGGTACCTGCAAGAGCGTGTTTTACCTGATCCAGAATCTGCATTTTCTGGAAAGCGGGCGTTTCATCCTCAGCAGAAAGGATCTGAAGGAAGCGGTTGCGGAGGAAGACCGGGCCATTCTGGAATTATCCGATCTGCGGGACGGTTGCGATTTCGATCAGGCGTTCACTTCCCTGTTCGCCTGGTGCCAAAAAGTTTTTGAACGCATCGAACACCTCGGAGGAAAATGATATGAACCAAAAAGCCCTTATTGTCATCGATATACAAAACGACATCACCAAGCACTACAGAGACATCATTGACAGACTGAATGCCGCCATTGAATGGGCGGCAGAAAGCGGTATGGAAATCGTTTATATTCTGCACAATAACCTGTCCGCCGGAACCCGCACCTTCAAGCCGGGCACAAAAGGAGCAGAACTTGTGCCGGAGCTCAAGATCGTCTCGGATCATGTTTTTGTCAAGACAAAGGCCAACGCTTTGACCAGCGAAGAGTTTTCGGACTTCATCCGGTCAGAGGATATCAGGGAGTTTTACATTACCGGTGCCGATGCCACTGCCTGTGTGAAATCCACCTGTTTCAACATGGCAAAGACCGGATATATCGTTCATGTCATCTCCGACTGTGTGACCAGCTATGATTTGAAGAAGATTCCGAAAATGCTTGCCTACTACACGGACAAGGGCTGTGAAGTCAAGAACCTTGCCGGCTATATGCATTGATTTCAGGAATATGAAAAAACGACCGCAATGTAACTTACGGAGGAACTCATGACATCAAAAACCAGGAAAAAATCGCATATCGGCAGAATCGTCCTGCTTTGCCTCCTTGCGGCTCTGCTGATCTTTGGAGCTGTATTCTCCCATTTTGGGGGACTGGGACCGGGAGAATGCGCAGATACAGAGGCCTTTGCCTTCTATGCCAAAGATGTCTCAGAACTTGTGCTGCCGGAACATACCCGGATCGTTGCACTTGGTGAAGCGACGCATGGAAACAAAGAGTTTCAGCAGCTGAAACGCACTGTATTTCAGAATCTGACGGAACGATATGGTATCCGTGCCTTCTGCCTGGAAGGAGATTACGCCGGCTGCGAAATGGTGAACCGATATATCCACGGCGGAAAAGGGAGCGCAGAAGAAGCAGCCGCAGCGATCGGTTTTGGGATCTATCGCACAGAAGAAATGGCAGATCTGATCCGCTGGATGCGCGAATACAACGAGACCGCAGCCGAAGGGGAAGACCTGATCTTCTATGGCTTTGACATGCAGCGAAGCAACATGGACTATGCCTGCCTGAAAGAAACGGCCGCCAAAGCCGGCATTGATACCAGCGAATTGGAGCAGCTCTGGAACGCCGAAACAGAATCCTTTTTGGAAAGCGCCACGCCGGAAGAAAAGGCGTCTGCTGTTACGAAGATCAAAGAACAGTTTGATCCATCGGATACTGCCGGCATCCATGCGGCAGATATCCTCCTGCAGAATATTGCGATCTTTGAAGAATATAACGCAGGGAGAAATCCTGTCGGGATGCGCGATCGGTTCATGGCAGATAATATTCTTTGGATCCTGGGACAGGAAGAAGCCCGGGGATATGAGTGCATCTTTATCAGCGCTCATAACGGGCATGTGGAGCAGAAGGGATCCTATGATATGGAAAACAAAGTAATGGGAAATCTTCTGGCAGACGCGATCGGAGAAGATGCCTATTATGTGACCGGGACAGACTTTCGAAAGGCAACGGTCAACCTTCCCCTGCAAAGCGGGAAACGGATCACTCATACGTTCTATTCGCACGATCCTCTGGCAAATGCCGCAAAGGAATGCGGGTACGAGATGTGCTGGCTGGATTTCTCTGCAATGAGCGAGGAATCCCCGCTTTATCCTGCCGTTCATGACTATTGCTGGATGGGAAGTCTCGGGGACTCCTACAATGCTCTGTTTATGTCGTTTGTGCCGATGAGCTACCGCATCTATCGCTCTCCCGCCATCACCTATGACAGTATGATCTATGTCAGTGAGGCACATCCAACAGTGATACTGGAAGAGCCGAACCACTAACACTGCATCAGGCATGTCTTTGCGCTATGATAGAATCAGGTTCAAACAAAAAGGATGGCTATAAAATCCTTTTTCGAAAACTACAATAAAGATCTGCAAAAACTGCTGATTGTGCCTTTTGATATCAATTTGGGATATTCTGTTTAAAGGATTTGCAGATTCCGGTTCGCGGAGGAGTAACATGCTCGGACTAAATGAAAAAACAGTATCTTCCAGTCGAGGTTCGACATACTATTGGACAAACGAGATCAAGAGTGCCGTCTCATTGGTGTTCCTTCCCGGGCTGACGGCAGATCACCGCTTGTTTGAGCCCCAGCTCCTGTTTTTCAAGGAAGATTACAAAGTCCTGGTGTGGGATTGCCCGTGCCATGGCAAGTCAAGGCCGTATGAGACGTTTTCATACGCCAATATCAGCGAAGAACTGAACCGCATTCTTGAAACTGAGTGTGTGGACCAGGCCGTATTCATCGGGCAGTCACTGGGAGGCATGATTGCACAATACTATATCGATCAGCATCCTGCCAGGGCAGCCGGCCTGATTTCGGTCGACAGTGTTCCCTTCGGAGATTACTACTCGAAATCAGATATGTTCTGGCTGTCTCAATTAGAGTGGATGTGCAGAATGTTTCCAGATAAACTTCTGAGATCTTCGATGGCAAAGATATGCGGAGCCACAGAGGCAGCCCGGAAACGAATGCACGCCATGCTGTCATCTTACACAAAGAGTGAACTGTGTCACCTGATGTATGTCGGTGAAGCTGCTTTCATTCCCGAGAATAAAAAAATCGATATTCCGTGCAGAACGATCCTGCTGCTCGGTGAGAAGGATAAAGTCGGGAAGGTAGCTGCATATAACAGGGAGTGGTCGAAGCGGACTGGATTTCCACTTATCTTGATTCAAGGAGCGGCACATAATGCAAACGATGATCAGCCGGACATGGTCAACGGAATCATTCTTGATTTTATTAAAAATCAACAGATAAAAACAAAGGGATAAACTCCGATTTGCCGGGATGTCGAAATCGGGAATTGCGGAGGAGTTATGAGCAATATCATACGGCTGAATGAAACAGCGCCAAATAACGAATGGATCGTCATGTCCAATCAGGGAACGGACATTTTCCTTGATCTTTTGATCACGGCAGCAGACGTTTTTGAAAAGACGGAGCATCAGAAGAAACTGATGTCCTTTCTAAAAGATCAGAAAGACATCAACGATATTGCTCCGGGAACGGCCGGTTTCGATCTGGATGAAATGCCCTGGGATGCCGGGAGTTTGAAGGATGATGCCGGGTTTCTTCTCCGTGTGGCTGCGGAGGCTCAAACCGAAAGATCTCTCAGGAAGCTGCCTTATAATGCAGCCACAGACATCGTGTTCCCATGGCTGAAGCAGTTCGCAGTTTTAGTGAAACATATGAAAAGTGAAGCTGAAACGGAAGAAGATTTTGGAATGCTGAATCTTAATTCAGATGAAGTGACATACACCTATAAGAACGAAACATATCAATTGTATTCTCACCCGTATGAGCCGTGTCTGTACTTATACAGAGGAGATGAGCTTGTCTGTACTCTGCATAATGCCTACAATCCGGAACAGCTTGTGAAAGCATTTTCGGCAGGGGAAACGGTCAAAACGAATTACGGAAAAGATTACGATAAGGAATTCGATGAAGCGGGCTTCTGCAGGGTTTTGGCGGCAGTGCTCGACAGCGGGCGGGACGATATGGACCTTTTCGATGCCGCGAAGCTTGCAAAAGAAAGATCACGATGAATTCACATTTATCTATCCGAATCTCTGAAAACCCTTGATCTTCCTGCATTTCTCACATGTCTGCTATCATTAGCGGTCGGTTATCCTTGTTTTTGTCCTTACGGTGCAGAAACGAGGAGCTCTGCTTCGAACATGCTATATCAATAATGCAGGTCTCGACGATCGATAACAAAATACACCCCTTGCATAAATCACCGGATTTATACGAAGGGGTGTTTTTAAAAGGTCCTATACCGTCGTCTCGGGATTCCCGTTTGCTTTGACAAGATAGCGACGGATCGCATTTACCATCTTTTCGTTTTGGAAGTTCGCCTCGATTTCGTCCATATCTACGGTGCGCCCGGAAAGGATCCCCTGGATCAGTACCTCCGCATACATTACTTCCCGGGTCATGGGATCCTTTAAATAGGTCAAAAGGTCAATGTTCATTTTTTCGTTGATCCCTTCGATCATACCCACGAAAAAGGTACAGTCTTCGCCGAAAAGTTTTCCTATGCTTTCCATATACTGAAAGCCGGTTATAACGTCTTCAAGCTTCATAAGTCTGCGATCGACTGCTGCGAGACTTCCGCCATTCAGCAGCTTATCTGCTGTCGTATTCAGTATATCGCACAGATCGAGGAGAATACCGGTATCGGGAAGCGTATCCCCGTTCTCCCATTTTGAGACGGCCTGAAAAGAAATACTCAGTTTCTCTGCCAGTTCTTTCTGTGTCATGCCGGCAGCTTTGCGCAAATGCTGGATATACTGTCCGATTTTCAAAGTGTCCATAGTGTTGCTCCTTAGATATTCATTATTCTTGCGGTCCGCGATTACACGATACTGTAAAAGAAACAATTCGTAAATAACGAGAAAATTGAGAAAATTCTACTTCTGGTAGAACGGATCTTCCTGAAGGTCCTTTTATCCTTTTGATTGGTACAGGGCATTATAGAAACGGTGTATCATTTAATAAAGAGAATTCGGTGAGAAGATTTCGGAAAACCCTTTGTTTTCGAAGGTTCAGAGGATTTTAGTAAAACCCTCAAATCGTTGCCGGATCCCGTCGGTTTCGGAGATTTCAAATCTGGTTTGCTGCTGGCCAGTAACCCGCAGCAATCTTTTGATGGTGAATAGGGATTTATGAGGATGGTGCATGTATGAAAGAATATGAAATTCAGAAACTAAGCAAAGAGGAATGGAAGGGCACGCCTCTGCCGGTCTCTTATACATCAGATTATTACTACGATATCTGCATTGAAAAAACAGAAGGAGGATTCAGCATTCCCATCTGCAAGAAAAAGTTTAGCGCTCCGTTTACTCATCTTCCGGAGGACGGAGCCTATCCGGACAAACTCTACGAAGACTGGTGGGAGAACGCTTCCGCTTTCGGTATCGTTGAAGACGAAAAACTGCTTGCGGCAATAGAGATTTGCCCTGAGGAATGGTCCAACAGACTGATGATCACGGAACTGTTTGTCGGCGAAAAGATCAGGAGACAAGGCTACGGGAGAAAACTGGTCGATCTTGCAAAAGCCATTACTGTTCAGAATAAATACCGGGTCTTAATGCTGGAAACGCAGTCCTCCAATGTAAATGCGGTGGATTTCTATTTACATGAAGGCTTTACACTGATCGGCTTCGACAGCTGTTGTTATACAAACAAAGATATTGAACGAAAAGAAGTCCGGTTCAACATGGGATGGTTTCCGGAGCAACAGTCTGAATGACGGATGGAGCTTCCGAATGAAGTAAAGTCTTCCAGAAGCCAAAGACAAGAACACAACGCAGGCGCATCTCTCTGCGCTGAGCGGACAGCAAAGATACAGAAAACAAATTAAAACCCATCGATCTCCGGTCGATGGATTTCTTTGTTCAAACGGTCATGAAAGGTTTATAGTATCCTCTTCGGTCTGCCGGCTTGAATGTACTTTTTCCTGGCATCGGCAACCTGTCTGATGTGTTCACACGCTGTTGTGCAGCATCCTCCAACTGCATTTGCACCGGCCGTCATGTAGGTAAATGCATAGGCGCCGAAGTTCATTCCTGTTTCAGTTGATGTCCAGGTCTTGGTAACAGGATCGTAGATCTCGCCGCTGTTGGGATAAACGCCGACAGGAAGGTCTGTTCCTTTTTTCAGTTCGCCGATCAATGAAACGATATATTCCGGCTTTGTGCAGTTGATGCCGATCATTTTTAGACGCGGATGGTCTTTGGAAAGCGCTTCTGCGCATTTCCTGACAGAATCATGTGCACAGGTTTGAGCACCGTTTAAACAGGAGAAACTTATCCAGTAATCAGCACCCAGCGATTCGGCGATCTCTGCGGCGATAAGTGCTTCCTGCAATGCCGGTTGCGTCTCGATCAGAAGGATATCAGACCCTGCCCGATGGAGCAGTTCCATCCGCCTGTAATGGAAATTCCAAAGTTTGTCATGGTCCATGGAATAGTTTCCGGTATATTCGGAACCATCTGCAAGATAAGCGCCGTAAGGCCCGATGCCTGCCAGACACAGCGGATACGGTCTGCCGCTGTTTCTTCCTTCTTCATTCCACCACTGATCCCGCGCTTCTTTGAACAGCGTTACCGAACGTGTGATCAGCTCTTCAGCTTCTTCTTCGCTGCATCCGGCTTTCATCAGTCCCGGTATCGTTGCCTGATAGCTGCAGGTGATTCCGCAGTCAGTTCCAGCCTTAAAGTAGTCATAGTGTACCTGTCGGACCAGTTGCGGCTGATTCTTCAGGACAGAAGCAGTCCAGAGAGAATTGTTCAGATCGGCGCCAAGCGCTTCAAGTGCTGTAGACATGGAACCATCGATGATCATGACTTTTTCTTTTTGCAGTATTTCTTCCAGACTTGCACACATATTTCCGCCTCCTTTACAGCCGACTGCCTGATAAACACTTAGTGGTTTTTTCTTTATATGAACATAATTATAAATGACGCAGAGCGATTCTGCGCAGACATGTTTTTCCGGAATTGTTCACTGCGCTTTTTCTGCATCCTGGACTTTATCAGGAAACCTAGTCTTTCTGCTCTTCGCAAGACCCGCGTTTGCCGGAACCGCTTGAGTGCTTTACTTATTCACTTTCGCTGGCTTATTATTTTATTTACAGAAAGGCGGCCGGATCGCAGATCTGCGGAGGCGAGATGAAGAACAAGGTTATCAGTATTAATGGAACGGATTATGAGATCCTGAAACTACTGGGACACGGGAAAGGAGGATACTCTTATCTTGCTTTGTCGTGCGGTAAGAAGGTAGTTCTGAAGCAGATCCATCATGAACCGTGCGCTTACTACACCTTTGGAAATAAGATCGAATCAGAAATAAATGATTACAGGAGACTAAAAGAAGCAGGAATCAGAATTCCTGCCATGCTTTCTGCTGATGATGTTTCTGAGATAATCATCAAGGAATACATTTGCGGACCAACGATATTTGATATGGTGTGCGGCGGTATATCTGTCGAACCTTTTTTGATCCAGGTCCGTGAAATGGCAGAGCTTGCAAAGAATGCCGGATTTAACATCGATTACTTTCCCACGAATTTTGTTGTTCAGGATGGTCTGATCTATTACGTGGACTATGAATGCAATCAGTATATGGATGAATGGAGCTTTGAAAACTGGGGCATTAAGTATTGGAGCAGAACACCGGAGTTTGAGGAATATCTTAAGAGTCAAACATGAACAAAGGCCGGAATT
Organism: Erysipelotrichaceae bacterium; assembly: GCA_017533785.1. Lineage (GTDB taxonomy): Bacteria > Bacillota_I > Bacilli_A > Erysipelotrichales > Erysipelotrichaceae > RGIG5669. The sequence goes on from JAFWII010000006.1 coordinate 43,340, forward strand.
TATCAAAGCGCTGCGGAGGCAGTAAATGAAAGAGAAGTTTGTATTGATAAATGCTGAAACAGCACATATGCTTCTTGAATAAGTCAAAAGTATGACGCCCGTTCATAGAGGAATTGACAGACAGGCATATCTGTTTAATGATTACGCTGTCTTATCAACAAGCCGGTTGAAGCTGAGGAACGTCGATGTCAAAGACGATGATCTTCGGTATTTTGATGATTTAATTGACAGACTTGCAGTTTTATGGAAGAGCGGAGTTAATGTGATCCCGATCCTGGGGTATTGCTATGATTCTGAGTCAGCGGATGGAGAGGGGTTTCTGTTTATGAAGCGTGCCAAAGGATCGGAACTGTATGATGACTCTATCATCTGCCGGTATGAAACATGGACACAGAATCAGGAAAATGCGTATCTCGATAGCAATGTCGACGCAGCTAAATATAACGCTATGAAAGCAAATAACATTCCGGACAATGTGCTTTAGGATGCTCTTCAGAGAATTAAAGTGTTTGGACAATGACCTGGAGAAGAAAACAAAAACCGATAGGAATTAAAAATGAATGAGAACAGGAATAACAGATCAAAGGGAACGTTAATCATATTCGTTGTGTTCGCGGTGGTGCTGGTGACGGTTTTCCTGTCTGTCTTCGTGCTGGCAAAACAGAAGAAGATCTTCATCAACAAATGGTTTGTGGATGAAAGAAACAGCACGATCGGAGTCGATGTTTCCTCGTATCAGGCGGACATCGATATGAATCGGCTGAAAGAACAGGATATACAGTTCATTTATATTAAGGCAACAGAGGGCAGCGGTTCGCAGGACAAAAGATTTGCTGAAAACTGGAAGAATGCTCAGGACGCCGGATTATTGTCTGGTGCGTACCATTTCTTTTCATATGACAGCGAGGGAAGAACGCAGGCGGAGAACTTTATCAATACAGTTGGTCCGGATCTAAACGGAAGACTGATCCCGGTGGTGGATGTAGAGTATTACGGCGACAAGGAACAGAACCCTCCCGAAAGAGAAAATGTGATAAGAGAGTTGCGTGCATTCCTGGAAACGATCGAAAAAGAGTACGGAGTAAAGCCCATGATATATACCCGGCCGGATATATATCAAAAATACCTCAAAGGAGAATTCGACGAATACAAAAAGTGGATATCCAGTTTATATACCCCTCTGGGGTGGAACTATAAAGACGACTGGTATATCTGGCAGTATTTGAACAGAGGAGAACTCGAAGGATATACAGGCGGAGAAAAATATATCGATCTGAACATTTTGAACAGCAGCAAACAACTGGAGGATCTGAAGGTCCGTTAGAAAACACACTGTCTAAGATCTGCAGCAACGGGAGAAGAAAATGAACAAACACAAAGTGAGACAAACGGGATACATCCTGTTATTGGTGATAGTGCTGTTTTTTGCCGGATGTTCAGGAAACGCTCCGCATGCGGGCAGTCATCCTTTCGACTTTTACATCGATCTGACTACAAAAGAGGACATCGAAGGTCTGTCGGCTGAGCCGTTCGTTGAAGGGGTCTTTCCCTTTACTCTGATGATATTTCAGCGACCGGGACACGACAATCCTCAGTCCGGGCAGTTCGCCATTCTGGCGGCGCCTTCTTTCGATACGCTTGAATACTCACCGTTTAACCGGATGTATCTGAAAAGCGAGGATCAAGCCATCATGCAGGATTCCGATAAGAATCCGATCATCATAGACGAATCGCTGGCGAAAGCCGAGAAACTGAAAGTCGGCGATACTCTTTACCAGGAGACGAAAATCTCCGATGCGCCGATGGAATTTACTGTAGCGGGAGTTTACCGGCATACGCCTCTTTTTGCTCAGTATGAAGCGGTCGCTCTGATCAATGAACAGATCCTCCGGATCTTTTCCGAAAGGGTCGATGAACTCGGTTATACGAACGCTTATGTAAAAGCATCTGATCCGGAAACTCTGAGGACATATTTTGATGAGGAGTTCATCCCGCATTTGCAGCTGAAAGGCCTGTCGGAAGAAGAGATCGCTGCTGTGCCGAAAGAGTACCTGAAAGTAGATTATGAGGAATATGACGAGCATATGGACCGCATGAAATAAGAATCTTTTTCACGGAATTCTTCAGGCCAGATCTGTGCGGTATAATACCCTTGAGGAGGGACCGGAAATGTTTTACAAATTACTTGACATAATATCCACTCACACCGGCAAGAGCGTTGAGGATATTACTCCCGATCTGCGGTTCGACCGCTACCTCAGTGATGTCGATTTTGCGGAAATGGTGATAGACATCGAAAGTGAACTGGGCATAGAGATAGCGGAGGATGCACTGATGCAGATCCAAACGGTCAAAGATCTCTGGGCTTACATCAAACAGGCGGAACAATAAAGCTGAACAACAGACGCATGGCAGAAGATAACAGAACAGTGATCGCCCATCGCAGCGACTGGAAAACAGAACCCATGCCTGAACGGCATGAGACTTTTGTGTTCAACCGGTCCTTCAGTGAGATGGAAATGGACGCGCTCCGCCGCGGCAATATCCCGCAGGCAATGGAGGACAAATGGTTCTGGTATATGGAGGGACTGACGCTCTGGGCGCACCGCAGCTGGACCGGGCACTGCATCTACCGGATCGACTTCGGGGAAGACGGCAGGCACACCGTGACGGTCAACCGCGATCCGGAACAGTACCGCTGTACAAGCATTGAAAAAGACATTGAGTCTTTAAACAGTCTTTTAGATTGGTGGACCCGGTCTCCCTATGATCACTATAGTGAGTGGCTTTCGGAAACGTATGACGCACTGAAGAAAGCCGGGAAGGTATAGCACACAGGGCTGACCTCGGATTATGGAGGCAATGATATGAGTGATTTGATTTGGTTTATCGTGATCGGTGTCTTGCTTGCGTTCTTAGGCATCGTATTCATCATGCTTGGTTGGCAGATCTGGAAAAAGCAGAGAATGGATCTCATCATCAGCTATCACAGCGATAAAGTCAGAGAAGAAAACAAACAGGCATATTGTACGCTTTCCGGAAGCGGAATCCTTATCATGGGGATCGGGTTTCTTCTTTCCGGGATCATTGCTGTGTTTGTTCGGTCCTTTCAAACGTTTGTACCAATGATGATTGGGCTGGTATTTGGAATAGCGCTACTGGTATTAGCTATTTTGAAGTTCAACCATTAACAAAAGGACGTATTTCCAACAGAAGACAAACTCAAAATGAGGCATATGTTAATTGTCTGTCGGTTTGCGAAAACGATTGACACAAAAGCAGGGGACGAAGGAGACCTCAATGAGCATAGAAAAACGTATTTGTTTTGTGATTCCATACTTTGGGACGCTCCCAAACTATTTTCCTGTCTTTCTTAAGTCGTGTGAAATCAATGTCAATTATGATTGGCTCCTTCTGACGGATGATCATACACATTTCAATTATCCGGAAAACGTGAAAGCTTGTTATATGACGTTTGATCAGCTTAAGAGAAGGATTGAACAGCTGTTTTCGTTTCCGATCTCATTAGCTACTCCCAAAAAACTATGTGATTTCAAACCTGCTTATGGGTACATATTCGAAAATGAACTGAAGTCATACCCCTACTGGGGCAACTGCGACATTGATCTCGTTTTGGGCGATCTTGACAGATTTTTAGATATGCAAAAACTGCAGGAATATCAAAAGCACTTTTATCTTGGTCATATGACGGTTTATGAAAACAGCCCTGAGATACGCGAGCTTTTCATGAAAGGCAATCCAAAAAAAGAGAATAATGATATGAAATTCGGATTTCAAGACGTTTTTGGATGTGAACGAAATATGAGTTTTGATGAGTGGTCGAATGTTGTTGAAACAATCAACGAGATCGCCGAAAAAGAAAATATATGTATTAATCCTGATTTTCCAATGTTGGATATCCGCCCATGGCGTAGTAAGTTTAACAGCACGGTTTTTGATCCGCATACCCATTCTTGGATAAACAGCACCAAAGATAACAATATTGTTGTTTGGGAAAGGGGAAGATTGTATGCATATTCAAAAGAAACAAATGGCAAACTAAGAAAAAAAGAAATACTTTATGCCCATTTTCAAAAAAGGAAAATGCATACAAAGAACATAGATCTAGATGCTGACACATTTCTGTTTTATCCAAACGTGATCGAATCATGTAAAGAAATCTCCGACAAGACGATTAAACACAAAATGAAACTTGCTAGTTTAAGAAGTTTGTTACATATTGACGAAAGGTCTAAACAAAAAGAAGAATTGTCTTTTCTTTGGAAACATAGATTCAACAAATATATCAAAAACAAAATCATTACTTCCTCTAAGTAAACACATTAACACTTGATGTTTTTGCGCTCGATTATCTGTAATTCTTATATATGAATGGTGTTTGTGCGGTAAAACATGCAATGAATTAACTCACGGCACTACACCGATTCGCCTTGAAACAGGTGCCATAACCAACAAGAATCATCCGGTTCATCCGGAAGAAAGGAGACATATGTCTTACAGGATCTTTGCTATCAACCCCGGTTCCACCTCTACCAAGATCGCTTTATACGAAGGAGATGAGGAGGTCTTTTCCGCCAGCGTCACCCACGAAGCCGAAAAACTGGCTGAATTCGCAACGATCAGCGATCAGCTCCCTTACCGCGAGGAGATGATCCTGGGCGAACTAGAGAAAGCCGGCGTCGATCTCTCTACAGTCGATGCCTTCAGCGGCCGAGGCGGCGGTCTTCTGTCAACGGAAGGCGGAACTTATGCCGTCAATGACATCCTGCTCGATCACGCCACGAGAGGCGCCAACGGCGTGCAGCACCCGGCTATACTGGGTCCGCAGCTGGCGCACAAGTTCGCACTCAAATACGGAAAGAAAGCCTATGTCGTCAATCCGCCGGATACCGATGAACTGCAGGATGTAGCCCGCATGACCGGCATCAAGGGTCTTTACCGCGCTTCCCATATGCATGCCCTGAATCTGAAGGAAATGACGATCCGTCATGCGGCTTCCCAGGGAAAGAAGTATAAAGAGCTGAATCTGATCGCCTGTCATTTGGGAGGCGGCATCACCGTCAGTGCCCATCGTCAGGGAAAGATGATCGACGGCAACGATATTGTCGGCGGCGATGGGCCGATGACTCCGACCCGCTGCGGCTCGATCCCGGTCACGGAAGTGCTCAACTATATGGAAAAGAACGGTGTTACAGCAGATGAGATGCGCAAGCTCTGCACCAAGAGCGGCGGTTTCGTCGATCACCTCGGAACCAGCGAAGGTCTCGATGTTGTCGCCATGATCGAAGACGGCAGCAAAGAAGCGGAAATGGTCTGGGAGACCATGATCTACCAGGTCAATAAATATATCGGTTCAATGGCTTCCGCCCTGCACGGAAAAGTCGACGCCATCCTCTTAGGCGGAGGCATGGCCCACAATGACGGACTGGTGCAGGAAGTCAAAGACGCCAACGGCTGGATTGCCCCGATCTTCGTCTATCCGGGCGAATTCGAAATGATCGCTCTGGCTTCCGGCGTTGCCCGCGTTCTGGAAGGGAAGGAAGAGCTGAAGGAATATACCGGCGTTCCCCACTGGAAAGGTTTCGATTTCTAAAAACTGTCACAAACAAGAAAAACCACCCGCTGCAAACGGGTGGTTTTTATGTTGTGTGTCGGGCATGACACATCTCCAGCTGGTGAAAGTCCAGCCACAGGTATTTACCGCCAAGTGTAGTGAACCCCAAGTCGAAAGCAGTAATGCCGGGATGAAGGAAGGGGCTAGCGAAACTTCCGAGCCTACGCAC
>JAFWII010000007.1 GCA_017533785.1 Erysipelotrichaceae bacterium
CAGCATTTGCGCAAAGCTGCCGGCATGACACAGAAAGAACTGGCAGAGAAACTGAGTATTTCTTTTCAGGCCGTCTCAAAATGGGAGAACGGGGATACGCTTCCCGATACCGGTATTCTTCTCGATCTGTGCGATATACTGAACACGACGGCAGATAAGCTGCTGAACGGCGGAAGTCTCGCAGCAGTCGATCGCAGACTTATGAAGCTTGAGGACGTTATGACAGGCTTTCAGTATATGGAAAGCATAGGAAAACTTTTCGGCGAAGACTGTACCTTTTTCGTGGGTATGATCGAAGGAATCAATGAAAAAATGAACATTGACCTTTTGACCTATCTGAAGGATTCCATGACCCGGGAAGTAATGTATGCGGAGGTGCTGATCCAGGGAATCCTTTCCGGGCGCACCGTAGATATGGACGAAATCGAGGCGAACTTCCAAAACGAAAAGATGGTAAATGCGATCCGGCGCTATCTTGTCAAAGCAAACGGGAATCCCGAGACGACGGTATAGGACTTTTTAAAAACACCCCTTCGTATAAATCCGGTGATTTATGCAAGGGGTGTATTTCGCTCCCGGACGGCGAAGCTCTCAATCTATATGGTGCTGACCGGCGAAGCCGATTTTCGTGCTTTTGAAAACAAAAGTAGACGCTCTTTTGCGAGGTGCCTCACAGTCAGTCTCTTTCATTCAAAAAGACCAAGCATGCTTGGTCTTTTATTGTTGTTATTTCGTTGCGTCGCCGCACTTCTGCTCAGATGAAGAAGAAGTGTAACCACAGACAGTAACGGTGCTTCCGCTGTCGACATGGACAGATGCAGTATAGGTCGGTGATCCGGAAGAGATCGAATGATGTAGGTTTCCGTTCACATAGATGTCTGCATAGTAAGTCGACGGGTTGATGAAGATGTAGCGGTTGAAGTAGCTGCGGCCGGTCGCGTGGGTCGTTTCGCCGTAGATGTTGGTCGCGGAGATATCGACTGTATCGCCGCCTCCGCCGCCTCCGAAGCCCTGCCATACGATATTGAGGTCGTCTCCGTCGCCGAAGCTGACGCCCATACCGGCAAGCACGCCTTTCTTCTCTTCACGCGGAACTTTGGAGAGATCTGTGAGAACTGCGAATTCTTCCTTGATCAGACCGGTGACCGGAGTACCGGCTGTCGGGTAACAGTAGGGGTAGACACCCTTGATGTGGGTGATCTCAACGATATCGTCCGGACGCTCGACCATGACCGGTTCGTACTGGTAGTAGTCATAGAGTTCGTCGAGCATCATACGGCCGATCTGACCTTTGGTGTTGAGACGGTCATCCGTCAGCGTGAAGTAGTGGCCTTCTCCGACCTGGTCGAAGCCGATCCAGATCGTGACAGTATAGTTGGACGTCTGGCAGACGAGCCATGCGTCTTTTGCCGCGCCTTGCGGGATGCCGTAACTCAAGCCGGCTTTGCCCCAGTCGGTCGTACCGGTCTTCGCAAATACCGGATAGTTGCTGCGCAGGATCTGCATGTAGTTGTAGAACGGACCGGAGACATTGTATTCCTCACAGTAGGCCGCGAGGTAGGCAGCGCCAGGGGAAAGCACCTGTTTGCCTTCGGTATCGGCAATGTACTTGGATCCGTCTGCAAATTCAATGTAGTTGATGGTATGCGGTTCGACGTATTTGCCCTTGTTGATCAGCATGCCGTGTGCACCGGCCAGCTGAACAGGGGTAACGACCAGACGGTTGCCGCCGATCGCGAACTGCAGGTCGAAGTCTTCATATTCGACATCGAAGCCGATCTGTTTCATGTAGTCGACGACTTCTTCTTCGCTTCTTTCCTTGACGACTGCCATCAGTGCCTGGACCGCAGGTGTATTCAGGGATCTTGCAACAGCTTCCGTAACCAGCATGTCGCCGTAGTACGGCTGGCCGTTGGCGTTAACGACGAGGTTATGACCGTTATAGAGATAGATCGGACGGTCGGTGATCGTGTAGCTGGTCGCCCAGCCGAGCCATTCGAAGGCAAGTGCGTATTCCAGGACCGGCTTGATCGTGGAACCCGGCTGGATGTATGCGGAAGTCGCACGGTTGAACATACGCGCTTCCGTCTGGTCACGTCCGCCGCCAAGGGCGATCAGAGCGCCGTTCTGGTTGTTCATCAGGACGATCGCGTTCTGGGATTCCGGCTTGCGGAAATAGATGTCAGTGTTTCCGTTCTGAATATCATAGACGAAACGCTGCATATGCTGATCCATATTGGAATAGATCTTCATGGAAGTCGTATACGGATCAAGCCCTGTCTTCTTTGTCGCTTCCTCGATGACGGCATCGATGTAGCTTTGATAGTATTCGCTCTTCTCGGACCATTTTTCGGAAAGACCGCTGAGCAGGTCTTCCATGCGGACGGTCTTGGCGAGAGCGGCTTCCTCTTCGGTGATGTAACCGTGCAGGACCATCAGGTCAAGGACCTGGTTTTTACGTGTCTGCGCGTTTTCCAGATATTCCATGTCCGGATCCAGATACTGGTTGACACCGAGGTTCTTGGACAGATCGTTGTAGGGGTTGAAGTTGTTCGGCGAGTTGATGATTCCGGCCAGGAAGGCGCTTTCCGGAAGACTGAGGTCCCGGGCGCTCTTGCCGAAGTAATACTGTGACGCTTTTTCAACGCCGCGGATCTTATTGCCGAAGTTGACTTTATTCAGGAAGAGGGCAAAGACTTCTTCCTTGGACTCGCACTGGTTGAGTTCAATGGCCAGTACGATTTCCTGAAGTTTACGCTTGATACCGGAGGAACCTTCACGGTCGGCGATCGTGGAATCCGAGCCCGCGTCTACCTGGAAGTAGGAGTTCTTGATCAGCTGCATGGTGATCGTCGAGCCGCCCTGCGAAAAGTCACCGGATTTGATGTTCGTGATCGCCGCCTGGGTGAAACGCGGGATATCGAAGCCGAAGTGGCTGTAGAAACGGGAGTCTTCGATCGCCAGGAAGGCGTCGATCAGAGATGTCGGCATCTCGTCGTATTCGATGTATTCACGGAGATAGAGTCCAAGCTCGATGATAATGTTGCCTTCACTGTCGTAGATCGTCGTGGAATCCGGCGACTGCAGCTTGGCGATATCAAGTTCAGGCTTGTCCTTCAGCATGTCCTTGCTCATGAGCAGGGCGAAGACACAGGCGGCAATGCCGGCGAATACGCCGAGCCATACCAGCGCCGCCGCGATCTTCGTGATCAGCATGGATTTCGGGCGGACGTTGGGATTGACGTCTGACGCATCCCGGCGGATACTGACGTAAGCTTCGCTTTCCGTCGCGCCGGTATCTATATTCCCTTGAGCAGTTGTTTTCACTTTTTTCGTTGTTTTCTTACTCATAGCTATACCTTTATATCTAAAATATTCTAGCATATTTCCCTTGCGGATAAAACAAAACAATGCCCCGTACCTGTAAAGGAAATCTTTAAGATACCGCTGCAGGAAGGGGGCAGTGCGATGTTTTAGCGGAAAACAGGCGGAATTCGTTTTTTTACTGACAAAATGGTAATATGATTGTATGAAAAAATTCTTTCTGGTTTTTCTTGTATTCTTCCTGCTTTGTCCGGCAGTCCGGACCAGGGGAGAGGAAGAAGAATTCAGACTGGCAGACGCTTCTTCCGGTTCCTACAGGACGATAGAAGAAGAAAGCTATACGACTTACCGGGATGCTGCGCGCGCTTTTGAAGAGCTGCGCGAAGACTACGAGAATCTCGTGATCCTGCAGGGCGACAGAGTCCTGGCAATGGAATACGGGATCGTAGAATTCCTGGTCAATGAAGGCTGCAGTCTGAACCAGACCTACACGAATGAACACGGGCAGGAAAGCTATACGAACGGCTGTTACGCGATCGATGCCCTGTATCTTGGAACAGACCGGTACGGAAGTTCGGTCGATTTTGCACTGTCCGGCGACCGCGGCAGGATCTCTCTGGATCAGGTCATTCTGCATCCGCTGGAGACGCTGGATGTCCGTATCAGCGTCTATACCGTCAAAAACGGCATGCTGTATCACGAAGTGAAGAGCCAGCTCAAGACCGACTTCTATTACGCGATGATCCAGCTCGGTCCGGCTCCGTCTTATCTGCGCGAAGATCATGACTATTACAGTTATGACGGGCACTATTTCTATGAGGATCTGAACCTCATGACGGACGACTACCGCGCTGAAGTCTACGAGAACGCGGCCAATGCTGAAGATCCTTATTATAATTATTTCCAGTATCTGCCGCACCGTTCGCTGACCGCCTATTCCAGCGAGGAAGTCGACGCTTATTTCCGCGACAGTATGATGTATACGCAGCGTCCCACCAACTTCTTTGATCTGGGCGGCGATTCGGTCGCCGACAGTCTGAATGCCAGCCAGCTCACCGGCAATATCGAGGCGTTTTTCGCGTACCAGTATCTATATGGCTCCAACGCGATGATGATGCTGGCGCAGGCAGTCAACGAATCCGCATCGGGGAAATCCATCAATTCCTATAACCGCAACAACCTTTTCAGCCATGCCGCTTATGACAGCGACGCCGAGCGCAACGCTTCCCGCTACCGCTCCGTGCGGCGTTCGATCTATGCGCATGCGAAATACTATATCTCCCATACGTATTCCTCGATCTATAATTCAAACTACATGGGCTCTTTCTTCGGCAACAAAGCCAGTGGCATGAATGTGTTCTATTCCCCGGATCCCTACTGGGGAGAGAAAGCTGCCTCGCGCTATTACCGTCTGGACCAGGCGCTTGGCGGACGTGATTACAACCGCTATGCGGTCGGCATCATCGAGGATGCCTCCCAGATCTCGTTCTACCGCAACGAATCCCTGCGTTCCCGCCGTTTCCGTCTGACCGGCATCTATCCGTACGCAGTCGTCCTGCTCGAACAGAACGAAGATGTTGCGAAGATCCAGATCGAACCGAGTTTCCGTGAGAACTATTTCTTTGACTTCGCTTCCGACACCGCCTATATCGCCAATTCCCTGATCACCCGGGTCCTGAATCCGGATAAGGTCGCGGAACAGGAATACATCGACATTACATTTGATGCCGGAGAAGGGGTCTTTGATGAGGAACAGAATGTGGTCACGATCCACGTTCCCAAAGGCAGTCTTCCGGCTGCTGTCGCCCCGGAAAGAGAAGGTTATATTTTTACCGGCTACGACCGCAAACTGCAGCCGGCAAAAGAGGAGACGACTTATACCGCACAGTATCGCAAAGTACGGGATTTCGCAGTGAACAATTTCCCGAAGAGAACGCAGCTGAATGATGCGCTGCGTTTCCCGGGCGCTACTTTGACTGTCTATTATGAAAACGACGAAGAGGAGACTGTTCCACTGACGAGCGACCAGATCGGTTACATCGACCGCACTGTCCCCGGCGAACAGGAGATCGCGATCAGTTATGCCGGCATCACCAAGACCAGAACGATCGAAGTATCCGAACAGCTGGAAAAGGAATGCGAGGAGATCGCGGACAAGACCGGGATCCTCCGTCATGCCTATCGTCTGAACAGCACCTATTATCTGGACGAGCTCAAATTCGTCCGTGAAAAACTGCAGGAAGTCGGCGATGCTTATACACTGGACATGGATGAGATCCATGATCTCGACCAGATGTTCCTGGATGAGTACCGGGAGGAAGTGGATTTTCTGATCGATGACGAACTTGGTGTTGATGCTTCTGTTTCCGGTATGGCGCTAACACTGAATATCAGTGAAGAGGACTTCAGCGATTACTTCCTGAAAAACGCCTTCCATTTCGTTGTACAGCCGGCGGAAGAGGGGACGTCTGAGATCTCTGCCGCGATCGCAGAAAACTACGGATACGATCCGGTCCTCGACTTCGAAGTCTCGTTCAAACGCAACCGTAAACCAGCCGAATCGAAACTTCCTTTTGTCATCCAGCTGAAAGCGCCGGAGATGACGATCGATAAAGTCTATACAGTATTCTCGCTGAACGAAAACGGCGAGATCGTGTCTCTGCCATGCCGCCGGAGTGCCGGTTATCTTCGTTTCCTGGCGATCAACGAAGGCCCGTATATGGTCATGTCCCGCAACAGCGATGACAAATACACGCTGGAGGATATTCCGGAGACGATCAATACCGGTAACATGGATCCGGACAACCAGAAGATCTTTTTTATGGCGGGGATCTACGGTATCCTGTCCCTTTATGCCGTGCTGATGATCACTTCTGTTTTCCGCAACCGGGACAGAAAAAAACAGATCCGTCTCGGATTCCGTGATTCCGTTCGCTGATCTGTCTTTCTTCCTTATATATATTTGATGACGAGTTCCGGATCCAGTTCCGGATCGATATAGATCGTTTTCTGATTTCGGATCGAGACGTAGCCTGTACGGGCTCCCTTGATCTTTTTTATATCTCTGACCCGGCAGTAATCGACCGGCACCGAACTGGAGTAGCGGCCTTTTGAGAAATACGCCGCCAGACAGGCACAGAGCCGGATCGTCTCTTCGTTCGCCTCTCCGGACAGCACGAGATGGCTGCCGTGATAACCCTGGGCATGGAACCAGAGATCGTTGACGCCGGCGGCTTTGAATGTCAGGTACTCGTTCTGGATGTTGTTTTTGCCGAAACGGATCCGGGCGCCCTTGTATTCCAGCTCATAGAGCTTGATCTTCTTGACCTTGCCGCCGCGCTGCGGACGTCCCTTGGCACGCAGATAACCTGCCTTTACAAGCTCTTCACGAATGCCGAGGGCATCCTGGTAATTGGCGAAGCTGAGCTGCTCATCGATCATCTCGAGATAAGCGAGCTCATCCTCGGTGATCATGATCTGATTCTCGATATGTTCTTTGCCTTTGCGTTTTTTGCGATATGCTTGAAAGTATTTGTTGGCATTCTCCTTGACGGAAAGGCGCGGGTTCAGAGCGATCGAAACAGTCTTTCCTTCGTAGTCTTCGAGTTCGATCCTGCTGAGACCTTTCTGGTCGAGGGAACCGTAGGTATACAGCAGTTCACCGTTTGTCCGCTCACTTTCCGGATGCAGAGCTTCCTCCAGGGAATCCTGCAGCTTGACCAGTTTCGTCTGGTAGTGTTTCATCTGCCGGCGGACGAATTTATAAAGATCGGAGGTGACTTCCTTGATCTGTTCCTTCTCCTCAAGGTCGGCATATAACTGTTCGAAGCCTTCAAACAGCGGATAGACGCGGCATTCTCCAAGATGCGTCAAAGGAAGGACGTGATATTCGTCCTTGCTGGGGCGTGAACAGATATAGAGCTGTTTCGAGTCTGCGATCTCCTGCATGATCTCCGCAAAACTCTGCTGCGGCAGGCGGAAGCGGACTTCCTGTTCCAGCAGTTTGGAGAAACCGGCCAGCTGGGCAACGAGTGATTCATTGAGATCGATCACAGGATCCTTGAAGGGGTCCTGTTTTCCCTGCGGTTCCGGCAGCGTAAAGACGGCGCCGGATAGAATAGTCCGCCGGGTGTTTTCGAAAGGCGGAATGCGCTTCAGAGCATCCAGGATCCTGCCGGTATCTTCATCCACCAGGACGAGGTTGGCGTATTTGCCCATCAGTTCCACAGAAAGCAGGAAATGACGTTCGTCATACAGTTCGTCACGGGTGCGGATATGCAGCAGCAGATAGCGGTCATAGCAGTTCTGGTCGATCTGCCAGATTATTCCGTTGTTCAGATGCTTTCTCAGCAGCATGACGAAACCGCCCGGATTGTCGCTGCTGCTGAGCTGGCGCTTGGTCAGGGCGATCCGGTTGTAATTGCTGTGAAGAGAGATCAGAAGATTGGTCCGCTCACGGTTCGCGAGAACCTGAAAAACGATCTCCGTCGAACTGAGTTCACTGATCTTGTTGATCCGCATCGGAAGCTGTTCATCAAGTTCTTTCTTGATGCAGGAAAGAATGATTCCGTCTAAAGCCATAGCACCATTATACGGGATTGTTGTAGAATTAAGACATGAAAAAAGGACTGCTGATTGTTTTTTCCGGCCCCAGCGGCGTAGGCAAGGGGACGATCCTGAAGGAACTCCAGAAGGATGAAAGACTGAAACTCGTTTATTCCGTTTCCATGACGACAAGAAAGCCCAGGGAGGGAGAAGTCGACGGCGTTAACTATTTCTTTGTCACCAAGAAACGCTTCAAGGAAGCGATCAAGAACAACGAACTTCTCGAATATGCCGAGTATGTCCGCAACTACTACGGCACACCCCGTTTCTTCGTTGAGGAGCAGCGCGAGAAGGGCAACAACGTGATCCTGGAGATCGAGATCCAGGGCGCCAAGCAGATCATCGCGAAAGAAAAGGATCTCGTCAGCGTATTCATCACGCCGCCGAGCCTTGAGGAACTCGAAGCCCGTATCCGCGGACGCAAGAGCGGCGAGACCGACGAGATCATTGAGGCGCGGATCAACCAGGCCAGGGAAGAACTCGCGAACGTTTCGATCTATGATCACGTCATCTGCAACGATGACCTGACTAAAGCGATCGAGGATGTCCGCAACGTATTGCTGGAAGAGATCGCGAAAAACGAAGAAAACGAAAAATAATCCTTGACAGGTTTTCGATTTAACAAAATAATAGTTAAGTATAAAAATTGCTATGTCTACGTAGAGGTAGCGGTGTAAATGAGTACGATGCGGAGCCGGCAGGCGCTGAAACATTGGAAAGGTAATCACCGCCGAACGGTTCCTTCCGGCAGGGATGAGCTGTGGGGTTGCAGAGAATATCTGCAACACTCCTTCGAAAGAAGAGGTGCTATTGCAGAGGGATGAACAATCGCATGCGGTAGCGCATGCGATTTTTATACCTATCAGAAAGAGGTATAGAAAAATGAAAAGAATCCTGACTGCATTACTCGTACTCATGCTGTTCGGCTGTGCCGGCGGCGCCTCCAACAACAATACTGATGACAATACCCTGAGAATCGGCATGGAGTGCAACTATGCGCCTTTTAACTGGACCCAGGTCGAAGCCAGCGATACCGCACTGCCGATCTCCAGCGTTGATTTCTGTGACGGTTATGATGTCCAGATCGCCAGAATGATCGGTGAAGCGATCGGCCGCGAAGTCAGCATCGTAAAGCTCGACTGGGACTCCCTGATCCCGGCTCTTGACAACGGCCAGATCGATCTCGTGATCGCCGGCATGACAGATACTCCGGAAAGAAGAGAATCTGTTGATTTCACCACTCCGTATTACGAATCCCAGATGGTCGTGGTCGTCCGCGGCGACAGCGAACTGACCTCCGTTACGGATATCCAGCAGCTCAGCGGCTACAAGGTCCTCGGCCAGATCAATACCACATATGACGAGATCATTGACCAGATCAACGGCGTTGAACATCTGACTCCGCTGGCAACCTATCCGCGTATGGTCCTGTCCTTACAGAGCGGTGAAGCAGACGCGCTGACGGCAGAGCTGCCTGTCGCGGTCGGCGTTGTTTCCGCTAACCCGGACCTCGCGATCGTCTATTTTGACGAAGGCCACGGTTTTGATGTTGATACCTCCGTTTCGATCGCTGTAAAGAAAGGCAATACCGATCTTTTGAACAGTGTCCAGTCCGCGCTTGACGGCATTGATGAGGATGCAAGACTTCAGCTGATGCTCGACGCGACCAACAGACAGCCGGCTGTCGAGGAATAAGATGTCTCTGCAGCGCTGCATAGAGATCTTTCTGAAATATCTGCCGAGTTTCCTGCTGGGCATCCGGACGACGCTGGTCCTTTCGCTGGCAGGCACGCTGATCGGACTTCTACTGGGACTGCTTGTTGGCGGACTGAAAGCGATCCGCATCGATGAAAACGCGTCTTCTCTGCTGAAATTTCTCAAGAAACTCTTTAATATCTTGGCGACTGTCTATATCGAGATCTTCCGCGGAACCCCGATGATGGTCCAGGCAGTCTTCATCTATTATCTCGTCTATATGAATATCTTCCCGTGGGACAAGTTCGTCGCGGCGCTCTTTGTTATCTCGGTCAATACCGGTGCCTATATGTCGGAGATCATCCGTTCGGGCATCCAGTCTGTTGACCGCGGACAGACGGAAGCGGCCCGGGCACTGGGATTCACGAATATGCAGACGATGTTTGATGTCGTACTGCCGCAGGCGGTCAAGAACGCCTTCCCGGCGATCGGCAACGAATTCATCGTCAATATCAAGGACAGTTCCGTTTTAATGATCATCTCGATCACTGAACTGATGTTCCAGTCGAGTTCGATCGCGGGCACGACTTACCGTTTTACCGAGACCTACTTCGTCACAGCCTGTGTCTATCTGCTGCTGACGATGGTCACCAGTGTGATCCTGCATATCGTCGAAAACCGCATGAGTCACACAAATACATCCATTCCGCAGTCGGACACCGATCCGGCAAATATGAAGCTTGCGAGAGGTAAATAAAAATGGCGATCATTGAAGTCAAAGATTTACGCAAAAGCTTCGGAAACCTCGATGTCCTGTGCGGGATCAGCTTTGAAGTCGAGAAAGGGGAGGTAATCTCTGTCATAGGTCCTTCCGGCAGCGGAAAATCCACCATGCTGCGGTGCATGAACGCGCTGGAGACCTATGACGGCGGTTCCATTCAAATCCTAGGGCAGGAAGTCAAAACCGCTCCGGATATCAACGATCTGCGCAAACATGTCGGCATGGTATTCCAACAGTTCAACCTGTTCAATCATAAAAATGTCCTCGAGAACTGCGTCATGCCGCAGATGAAGGTCCTGAAAAAATCCAGAGCGGAAGCCGTGGAAGAAGCAATGCTCCAGCTCGGAAAAGTCGGACTGAAGGAATTTGCGCATGCCTATCCGGACACACTTTCCGGCGGCCAGAAACAGCGTGTGGCGATCGCCCGGGCGATCTGTATGCATCCGGATATCCTGCTGTTTGATGAACCGACCAGTGCGCTCGATCCGGAAATGGTCGGCGAAGTTCTGAAAACGATGGAAGATCTCGCCAAAGAAGGACTGACAATGGTCGTCGTGACCCATGAGATGTCCTTCGCCCGGGACGCCTCGAACAGAGTAATCTTTATGGCGGACGGTCTGGTCGTAGAGGAGGGCACTCCGGAAGAAATCTTCGGCGCGCCAAAGCAGGAACGCACCAAAGCTTTCTTGGCGAAGATCCTGCGCTGAAATACAGGCATTATATGTATGTCATGTGGAACTTACCGATATCTCATCGGGAGTTCCGCTTTTTTTGTTTTCTATAAAAATCAGGCATAAAAAAATCACCTTTGCAGGCGATCATGACGTTCTGATGGTGGAGCATAGCGGAATCGAACCGCTGACCCCCTGCTTGCAAAGCAGGTGCTCTCCCAGCTGAGCTAATACCCCATATATATTCAGTTCGATGGTGGGCCTGAATGGACTTGAACCAACGACCCCACGCTTATCAAGCGTGTGCTCTAACCAGCTGAGCTACAGGCCCATATTCATCGAACGCTTATTTATATTACGAAACAAACAGGGAGATGTCAATAGTTTTTTTCAAAAAGTTTTGGAAAAAAGTGATCTTTCATTTTTGAAAATGTTTATTGAAATAGTTCGGTATTTAAAATGCCGTTTTCTCGTATAAAAAGCCGCTCCGGGAGGGGAGCGGTCAGTAGGGTTTCGTCGATTCTATGAACCAGCGGTTGCGCTCATAGAAGAGCTTACGCACCTTGCCGGTGATCATGCATTCGTAAAGCGTCCCGCAGCCGCCGACCTGGGAGGAGGCCTGACGGACATGCAGGATCCGGTCGACTTTGTATTTGCGGGTGCCGCGCTCATCCGCCCAGATGATAAAGAGGGGAGTGATCTCACCCTCCTTGCCGATCAGGCTGACGACAGGGATATAGCGTTTGTATAACATATTACATCCAGCTTTCCGGGTGGATCAGATGTTCTTCCTTAGGATGGAAATCCGTCAGCTTCCTGTCCATCAGGATCGCCAGCCGGCAGACCTTTTCCGGCCCGTAGTGGTCGCGGATCGCTTCCATCGTACTTTCGAGCGTTTCCTCCCGCTTGCGCTCTTTCTCCACACCCAGCAGGTCGCAGAGGAACAGTTCGTTTTTGCTGCGAAGATTTGAGACGGCGACACTGACGGTGCGAAGCGGCTTCTCGGGAAACCGGCGTTCCGGGTATTTCTGTTTCATCAGCAGTTCGCAGTTTTTGACGATCTCCTCAGCGAGATCGGTCGGGTGACTCATTTTCTTCTGTACTGAGCAGGCGTACAGTTCGTTGTCGCGCAGGAACAGGGAAACGACCTGTCCTTCGAGTTTTTCCTGCCGCAGTTTGGCGGCGATCGCTTCACAGAGCACGATCAGGATCATATGCAGGTCTTCGGCATTCTGCAGATCCCGCACCGCGGTGATGCCGTGGCTGATCGACTTTCGTTCTCTTGTCTCGCCGCTTCTTTTCACCGGTGAATTCTCATGACCGCAGGCATAATGCCAGATCAGCGGTCCGTTCTTTCCGAAACGGCGCTGCAGGATCACCGGGTCCGCGCGGCGCAGTTCGCCGATCGTCGTGATCCCCAGCTCCGCCAGTTTCTTGGTCGTTGCGCCGCCGATAAAGATCAGACTGTCCACACTCAGATCTTCTGTCATTTCCAGATAGTTGTCCTCACTGATCACCGTAAAGCCTTTGCGTTTGTCAAGATCGCTGCCGAGCTTGGCGAAGACTTTGTTGAAGCTGATCCCCATCGAGACAGACAGACCGAGTTCGCTGCAGACTCTCTCCTGCATGGTCTTTGCGGTCTTTATCGGATCGCCGAACAGGGAAACAGTGTGAGTCAGATCGATCCAGGCTTCATCCAGTCCGAAACTTTCGACCCGGTCACTGTATTCGCGGTAGATGTCCTTGACCTTTTCGGTGTAGTACATGTAGTCGCCGTAGTTGGGATGAATGATCAGCAGTTCAGGACACTTTTTATAAGCGTCACGCAGCGTTTCTGCGGTCTTGATGCCGTAGGCTTTGGCCTTATCGTTCTTTGCGAGAATGATCCCGTGACGGCTTTCCTCGTGACCGCCGACGGCCATCGGAACATCCCGTAAAGCGGGGAATTTCATTTCCTCGATCTGGGCGTAGCAATGATTCAGATCCGCATGAACGATGGTCCTTTTCATGATTTCAGTGTTGCATAATTATGCAATAAATGCAACTATATTTCAAAAATTCTTTTTTGTGTGATAAAATGAATGCATAAAAGCAAAAGGTGTGCATTATGGACTTAAAAGAACTGATCCTGGAGATCAAGACCAAAGAAGGTTTCAGCAACGAAGAGCTCGCAAAACGGCTCGGCGTCAATAAAACAACGGTCGGTCGCTGGCTGAAAGGGGAGGTAAAGACCCTGCAGGAGGATACGGCGGCGCGTTTGAACGATCTGCTCGGTTTTGATGCGGACGGATTCCTTAAGGGAAAGGCTGTGGTCTTCAAAAGGCCGGTCGTCGGTGTCGTCAAGGCCGGCTATGATCTGTTCGCGGACCAGAATTATCTCGGCGAGGAAGAGGTCGACTACAACGATTATAAACGCGGTGATTTCTTCTTAAAGGTCACCGGCAACTCCATGATCGGCTCTGGCATCATGAACGGCAGTATGGTCTACGTGCAGCGCACGGACAGCCTCGAAAACGGCGAGATCGGCGTTTTCCTGGTCGGGGACGAAGTAACGGTCAAGCGGATCGAATTTCAGCCCGAAACGGTCATCCTGGAAGCCAGCAATCCGGAAGTACCGAACCGTTATTTCTCAAAGAAGGAGATCGAGGAACTGCCGCTGCGCATCCTCGGGAAGGTCCTTTACTGCAAAACATCCTTCTGAAGCATGAAAAAAGCCATATCCGTCAGGATATGGCTTTTTTTGTTTTTGGTCTAGTGGCCGGAGCAGCGGCGGAACTGCGGTGCGCTGCCGTTGATGAAAACGCTGCGGATGATGGTCGTGCCGAGCCAGTTGCCCTGCAGGGACATCTCGCCGCCCAGGTAGATCGCATAGTGCTGATAGCCGGTGCCGCCATCCGGATAGAAGACGACATCTCCCGGCTGTGCCTGGGAAGGATCGATGTCATAGGTATCGAAGCAGTTCGATCCGTCACCGAAATACAGTGCCAGGAACGTGTTCGCAACATCGGTGCAGTAGCCACCCATACCGATCAGACTTTCAGCGATGGCGTAGGCGTCTCCGCCGACACCGACACCGCTGGCATTCAGACGGTTGACGATCTCGTCATAAGACCAGTATACGTACGGATCCGGAGCCGGTTCTTCAACGACTTCGACCGCGACGTTCTTGCTGATGGAATTGCCGTTCTTGTCGACGGCGATCAGTTTCAGCGGATAGATGCCGAGTTCTGTCAGGTCGTATTCGCCGTATGAGAGAACTCTGCAGTCGTCGGAATCGTCCTTGACCTCGATGTAGTCGGTCAGGACGAAGTCTTCGGAATCCAGCCAGACGACGATGGTGTCCATGGCTTCACGGGGAGTGTAGTCCTCTTCACCTTCGTGTTCGGTGTTTTCCTCTTCAATCTCTTCTCTGACTTCTTCCTCAGTTTTGATACTGACGTTATCATGTTCGTCATCTTCCTGTTTGATGACGAGAATCTCAGGTACCTGATCTTCAGAAAGGATTGAATCTTTACTCGCTTCCAATGGCTGGACCGGCATCAGCATCTGAAGGGCCAGCAGGGAGCATAATAAGATCTTCATATCTTCTCCTTTTTTCTTTCGATCCTGTCTAGAAAAAAGATTCTATTACAGAATCTACCCTACCATTATAACGGATTTGCGATAGAATGCAAATTTTCTGCACTTCTTTGCGATTCTTTAGGAATTTGCTCACAAAGAAGCGGCAAAAATCCGCATTTCTGACCACCTGTTTCTTCCGCTCGTTTTCTGAAAAACTTGGCTTTTCTGCTATCCGTGTGCTATTCTTTTATTACATGAAGAAGATCCTGTGCTTTTTAATGTTCCTCTCTATCCTGCTGTGCGGTTTCGGTGACGGCGATTCCTCTTTTTCGCTGGACGGACTGAAGGATTACGAGAAGGAATACGAGAGCGAGGAGATCAGTGTCTGCGCCTATACTTCCAGCAAGTCCTATATGGATTACCGCATGATCACGGCGACGGATTCCCGCCAGTACTGGTATATCCGCCAGTATATGACCGTTGATGATACCGGTCTTCTGCTGGATGAAGACGGCTTCATCGGTGTTGCGCTGGGCTCCTATTATGGCGTGATCGGAGACCGTTACTACTTCACGCTGGATACCGGGATCGTTCTTCCTCTGGTCAAGGTCGAAGAGAAGGCGGACGAGGATACGACCGGCGGCTGCTACCATCCCGACGGCTCCGTTCTGGAATTCGTCGTTGACGGCGACCGTGCCGGCGCTTTCTTCGGCGTTTACGAGAACGGCCTGATCCTCAGCGGCAACTTCAACAACAGCCCATATTTCAACGGCGTCATCCAGTCGGTCGAGAAGGTCGGCACGGAACTGAACGAGCACCGGGTCACCTATGAAGAAAAAGAGGACGTCGAATTCGATAACCTCGATATCTTCACCTACGAAAATACATATTAAGGTCTGCGGACCTTTTTTGTTATAAAATATTCTATGATGCAGAAAGTACTGGTGCTTGCCGGGCCGACCGCTGTCGGCAAAACCGAACTCAGTCTCCGTCTCGCGGAGCTTTTTGATTGTGAGATCATCTCCGGCGACTCGATCCAGATCTACCGTGGATTTGATATCGGTTCCGCCAAGGCGACGGCTGAAGAACGCGCCAGAGTACCGCATTACCTGATCGATGAAAAGGATCCTTCCGACCGCTACAGTGTAGCGGAATTCCAGCAGCGCGCACGCGCCTGTATCGGAGAGATCGCTTCAAGAGGGAAACTGCCGTTCATCGTTGGCGGGACCGGTCTGTATATCCGCGCCTGTCTCTACGATTACGAGTTCCCGGAAGAAGAAGGTCAGGACGATCCGCTGCCGGAACTCAGTGATGAGGAGCTTTACCGGAAACTGCAGGAAGTCGATCCGCTCTCAGCGGAAAAGATCCATCCCAACAACCGGAAACGCCTGCTGCGCGCATATAACGTCTATCTGAAAGAAGGGAAGACGATGTCCGAACGGGTCGCATCCCAGAATCACGAGCCGGTCTATGATATCAAGATCATCGGCCTGACGATGGACCGTCAGGAGCTCTATAAACGGGTGCACGTCCGTATGCAGCAGATGCTGGAGGATGGACTGATCGAAGAGATCCGGACGCTTCTTGACAGCGGCGTTACCTTCCGCGACCAGGCAATGCAGGGCATTGGCTATAAGGAATTCGAAGCCTATTTCAACGGTACCGCCGGACTTGAGGAATGTCTGGCGGAAGCCGAGAAACATACCCGCCAATTCATCAAACGCCAGTATACCTGGTTCAATCACCAGCTCCCGGTGAGCTGGCACGATCCGAAAGAAAAAGAAGAGATCATTGAGGAGATCACGCAATGGCTGAAGAACTGACACGTATGAAGATCCTGCTGGGCGAGGAACGCGCTGCCAGGCTCGCAAAAAAGACGGTAGTCGTTGCCGGTGTCGGCGGCGTCGGTTCCTTTGTAACGGAAGCGCTGGCCCGCAGCGGGATCGGCAAACTGATCCTGGTCGACAGCGATGAAGTGGAGATCTCCAATCTGAACCGTCAGCTGATGACCGCTTACGATAATGTCGGCAGGCCCAAGGTAGAAGTCATGAAGGAGAAGATCGCTTCCTATTCCCGGACGACGGAAGTCGAAGCCAGGCATCTGTTTATCGATGACAGTTTTGAGATCGGTCAGAAGGCGGATTATATTGCTGACTGTATCGATACTCTGAACGGAAAGATGGTATTGGCTGAAAGAGCCTTTGCCGCCGGGATCCCGCTGATCAGCGCGATGGGTGCAGCCAGACGCATCTCAACCGGGGAGCTCATCGTTACGACGCTCGACAAGACCTCCGGCGATCCGCTCGCCAGAAAGTACCGGCAGCTGTGCCGCAAACGCGGATTTGACGCAAAAAACATCCGGGTCGTCATCAATACGTCTCCAACGCTTGAATACGATCCGCCTTTAAAAGAAGAAAATACACGGACCCCGTTGGGTTCCTCGATCTTTCCGGTCGGGATCCTGGGTCTGAAGATCGCGGAGATCATCGTGAATGACCTCCTGGAGATCAGATAAAGGAGCAACCAAATGAAATTTAAAGATTTTCCCTATACGCACCTGAGCTACGAAGAGATCAGGGATGCGTACGAAAAAGGACTGCAGAAACTGGAAGAAGCAAAAGATCCGCAGGCTTTCCGCGCGGCTTTTGACGAATTCAACCGTTATCGCGGACATGTCGAAACAGAGTCGACGCTCGTTTCCGTCCGCCATTCGGTCGATACCTCAGACGAATTCTACAAAAAGGAACAGGAATACTGGGACGAGACCGGGCCGCTGGTCCAGGCGCTCGAAGACAGGTTCTACAGCATCTGTCTGGCCTATCCCGAAAAAGAGGCGACCGGCATCCCGGAGGTCTTCTTCAAACTGGCGTCCTATGCCAAGGAATCCTTTTCCGAGGAAGTCATCCCGGATCTGCAGGAAGAAAACAAGATCATCAACGAATACGACGTCTTGAAAGCTTCCGCCAGGATCGAATTCGACGGCGAGATCCACAATCTGGCCTCGCTGGGTCCGAAACTCAGCTCGGTAGACCGCGATGTCCGCCGCCGCGCCTATACAGCTGTCAACGGGTTCTATGCTGAGCACGAAGGGGAGTTTGATGACATCTACGACCGTCTGGTCAAAGTCCGCACCCGGATCGCGCATAAACTGGGTTACCCGAGTTTTACTGAACTGGGCTATAAACGAATGGACCGCTTCGACTACAACGAAGATGACGTTGCACGATATCGTAAGATGATACTTGAAGAGGTCGTACCTCTGAATAAAAAACTCTATGAAAGCCAGGCGAAACGTCTGGGACTGCCGAAACTGTCCTGCTATGACGAGAGCCTGATCTTCGCGGACGGAAACCCGCTGCCGAAGGGGAACCGTGACGAGCTCGTCGCGGCTGCCGCAAAGATGTACCACGAGATGTCTCCGGAGACGGATGAATTCTTCACGAAGATGTGTGAAATGGATCTTTTCGATCTTGAGACCAAGCCAAACAAGCAGATGGGCGGCTACTGCACCGGCGTCTATGACTATGGCGTTCCGTTCATCTTCTCGAATTTCAACGGCACCCGCGGCGACGTTGATGTGCTGACGCATGAAGCCGGCCACGCTTTCCAGATGTATCAGACCCGCAAACATGTCGATACGCCGGACCTCGCGTTCCCGACGTATGAAAGCTGCGAGATCCACTCCATGTCGATGGAATTCTTTGCCCATCCGTGGATGGAATACTTCTTCAAAGAAGATAAGGACAAATACCTGTATACGCATATCCGCGAAGCCTTTACCTTCCTGCCGTACGGCTGCCTGGTCGACCATTTCCAGCATGAGGTCTACCGTCATCCGGAATACAGCTGTGAAGAGCGCAAACAGCTCTGGCGCAGCCTGGAGAAACAGTACAAGCCGTTGAGCGACTACAGCGGTTTCCCGCTGCTGGAAAAGGGCGGTTTCTTCTACCGCCAGGGACACATCTTTTCCTCGCCGTTCTATTACATCGACTACACGCTGGCGCAGGTCTGCGCCCTGCAGTTCTTCAAACGCATGCTGGAGAACGATCCCGATACCTGGAAGGATTACCTGCATCTGTGCAGTCTCGGCGGCACGATGAGCTTTGTTTCCCTTGTTAAGGAAGCGGGTCTGCGCTCGCCCTTTGAAGACGGCTGCCTGACCGATACCCTGCAGAAAGTCAGCGCTGAACTCAGCCGTCTGGAAGCGGAATTAGGGTAAAGAAAGAAAGAGTGGTATAATAGTTATATGAATATGTTTGAACAAACTGAAATGGGGAATCAGAGCACTTATAACGAATTCCTCGCCAAAGTCTTCTTGGAGATCTGCGTCGGACTGCTCATCACGTTTGCGGTTGCCTGCGCATGTTATATGACGGGCAACGTTTTCCTGAGCGTCATGCATCCGTTCGCGGTGATCATCGCCCAGCTTGGCCTCGCCTGGCTGTTTACCTATTCGCTCTACCGTATGCCGAAAGCGGTCATGTACGTCTGCTATGGTCTCTATTCCGCTCTGCTGGGAATGACCTTCGCGATCCTGCCGCTGCTTTACGACGGCACCAGCATCGCCTTCGCGGTCGGTCTGACAGCGGTGATCTTTGCCTGCATGGCTTTCATCGGTCACAACACCCACATCGACCTCAGCCGTTATTCGACCTATATGGTCATCGGCCTCATCAGCATCATCGTGATCACCGTGCTGAATATCTTCTTCATTCACAGCAACGGTCTCGATCTTCTGCTGACCTATGTCGGCGTCCTGCTGTTCCTGGCGATCACTGCCTGGGATGTGCAGCGTCTGCGCGCCATGTATCTGCAGAGCTACAGCGACAGCGAGCTGAGCGCCAAGATCGTCATCTATGCCGCTTTCCAGCTCTATCTCGACTTCGTCAACCTCTTCATCCGGATCCTTCAGATCTTCGGACGGAGAAGAAACTGAAAAAGGAACAGGCCGTCCGGCCTGTTTTTTTATGGTACGATAAGACTATGACCGCAAAACTCAGCGATACCTATCTTTGGGAAGCCAGACAGCTCTTCGGGAAGGAATTCCCGGACTATCTCCGTTCCTTCGGGGAAAGCGGCACGCCGTCCCTGCGGGTGAACACCGCCAAGATCTCCGTGGAGGAGTTTCTGAAGATCAGTCCTTTTAAACTCGAGCCCGTCCCCTGGACGGATAACGGCTTTTACTATGATCCGGAAGAGCGGCCGTCGCTGCATCCCTACTACTATGCCGGCCTCTATTATCTGCAGGAAGCCTCGGCCATGGTCCCGGCGGCTTTTCTTCCGGTCGAAGAGGGAGACCGGGTCCTGGACTGCTGCGCGGCGCCGGGAGGCAAGGCGACCGAACTGCTGAACAAACTGAAAAACAGCGGTGCCCTGATTGCCAACGATATCTCCGCCACCCGGGCGGCAACGCTTCTGAAGAACGTGGAGAACTGGGGCTGCGGCAACTATGCGGTGACCGCGGAAGATCTGCGCAAACTGGCGGAACGCTGGCCGCAGGCTTTTGACCGGATCCTGCTCGATGCTCCCTGCTCGGGGCAGGGCATGTTCCGGAAGGATCCGCAGCTGATCCGTGCCTATAAAGAAAAAGACAGTAGGACCTACGTACCGCTGCAGCAGGAACTGCTCGACTGCGCGCTGGGCATGCTGAAGGAAGGCGGGACACTTTTATACTCGACCTGCACTTTCTCGATCTGCGAGAATGAGAGCGTGATCGCTTACGCGCTGGAAAAGCATCCGGAAGTCCGGCTGCTGGAACTGCCGAAATATCCCGGTTTCGCCGAAGGAAAGAACGGTCTGAGCGGCTGTGTGCGACTGTATCCCCACAGACTGCGCGGAGAGGGTCATTTTGCGGCTTTGCTGGAAAAGACGGGAGAACATGCGCCGAAAGAAAAAACGCCGGAAAAGCCGGCGGAGATCCCTGAGATCCTGAAGGGTTTCCGTCATCCGTTCAGGAACGGTTCCTTCCGGCAGATCGGCCAGAAGCTCTATTTCCTGCCGGAGGATCTGGAAGGTCTTGAAAAACTCCGGGTCCTGCGTTCCGGACTGTTGATCGGGGAATTCAACAAAGACCGCTTTGATTTCGCGCACAGCTTTGCGCTGGCGCTGAAAAAGGAAGAATACGATAACGTTCTGGATCTTCGCGCTAACGATATCCGGACAGTGAAATACCTGAAAGGGGAAACGGTCGAGGATGATTCCGGCCTGAAAGACGGACTGGTCCTCGTCTGCGTCGACTCCTTCCCGCTCGGTTTCGCGCAAAACAAAGGCGGAACGCTGAAAAACAAATATCCGAAAGAAAGAAGGATGCGCTGATGCGGCTGGACAAATATCTGGCGGACATGTCGCTGGGCACCCGCAGCGAAGTAAAGGAACTGATCCGCAAAGGGAAGATCACCGTCAACGGAAAGACGGTCAAAGACGCATCCCTGCAGATCAAAGAGAGCGACTCTGTCGCCTGCGAAGGACAGGAAGTGTCCTATGTCGAATGCGAATACTATCTTCTAAATAAGCCGAAGGGCTATATCTGCGCTCTGGAAGACAAGCGTCATCCGGTGATCATGGAACTGATCCGCTCCCGGCGCAAGGATCTTGTGCCGGTCGGCCGGCTCGATCTCGATACCGAGGGAGCGATCCTGCTCACCAACGACGGGCAGCTGAACCATTTCCTGCTGTCGCCGAAAAACCATGTTCCGAAGACCTATTATGCCGAGACAGACAAACCGATCCCGGAAGAGGCGCCGGAACTGTTTGAAAAGGGGCTCGATCTCGGTGACTTCACCTCTGCTCCCGCACGGCTGAAGATCCTCGGGGAAAACAAAGCGGAGCTGACGATCCACGAGGGCAAGTTCCATCAGGTAAAACGGATGTTTGAAAAAGTCGGCTGCACCGTGACCTGTCTGCGGCGCCTCCGCTTCGGCGAACTGACGCTCGACGGTCTGCAGACAGGCGAATTCCGCAGTCTGACGGAAGAGGAAATCAAGACATTAAAAAAAGATCAGCCAAGCGACTGATACAGTGCGAGGTTGATCTTTTTCATTCTCAGTTTATCGACTTTGCAGATGGCACGGTCGTAGGTGAACAGGCCGTTGCATTCGTCTTCGACGTCGCTGACCTGGGTGTAGATCGCGCCGCAGAGACCTTTGGCGATATGGGCGCGGACATCGCGCTCATAGAGCTTCTCAAGTCCCGCCATATAAGCTTCCCTGTCCTTGTAGTTCTTGTAGCCGCCTGGATGTTCGGATTCGACGTGATCCTTTTCGACGAAGGCGTAGCCGCCGAATTCGCTCAGCAGGACGATCCGGTCATCCTGCGAACTGCGGAAGGCGTAGGGACGGAAATAGATGTGCTTTGACAGGAAATCGCCGGTCTTCTGGTCGAACCAGCCGCTGGTCGAATCGATCAGCCGCTGCGGATCCTTCCGGCGCATGAATTCTGTAACTTTGACGGCATCGAACTGGCCCCAGCCCTCGTTGAACGGGACCCAGCCGCATAAGGATACGCAGTCATGCAGCTGCGTCATGATCTCTCCGGTCTCGCGGTAATACTGTTCGCGTCCGCTCTCGCTCTCACGGGCGAAGCGTTTGTACTGATCGTCCTTATGGTGGATGCCGAGCGTTCCTTCGACCATCGTCAGGAATTTGGAATAGCGGCTGCCGCCGTTGGGGATATCCTGAAAAACGAGGATGCCGAGACGGTCGCAGTGATAATACCAGCGCCGGCATTCGACCTTGACATGTTTGCGCAGGAAGTTGAAACCCATCTCCTTGACTGCGTTCAGTTCATCGGTCAGCGCCTGTTCGCTCGGGAAGGTATAGATGCTTTCGGCGATATAGCCCTGGTCGAGCAGTCCGCTCAGGAAGACAGGCTTATGGTTGAGACAGAAGCGGTCAAGACCGCTGCGGTCTTTTTCCTTGGTGAAGCAGCGCATGCCGAAATAGGAACGGACTTCGTCGTCTTCCGTGTTCAGCACAAGATCGTACAGGAAGGGGTCTTCGCAGGTCCACGGCCGGAAATCCGGCAGTGGAACGGAGAAGTCCTTTTCCGCGCTCGCGATCTCGGCAACGGTCTTTCCCTCCGTCAGGACGCGGACGCGGACATTTTTAAAGTTTCCCTTCAGATGCAGAGACAGCTTCGCCTTGTCGTAAAGAGGAACGATCTTCAGGTCTTCGACCGCCTCTGCCGGCAGTTCCTCGATCCAGACGCTCTGCCAGATGCCGGCAGTCGGGGTATAGAAGATGCCGCCGTGTTTCAGCGCCTGTTTGCCGTAAAGGCAGTCGCCGGTGTTGGTATAGTCGCGGACGCGGACTTCCAGAAGGTTCTGCTCCTGCAGGACATCGCCGATCTCAAAGGAGAAGGCGGTATAGCCGCCGCTGTGGCTTCCCAGCGTCTTGCCGTTCAGCGTAACTTCAGCGATCTGGTCAACGGCTTCGAAATGTAGGAGCGCACGTTGTTTTGTTTTTGCGAAGGAGAATTCCCTGCGGCAGATCAGGGTCTCTTCCGGCTGCAGGATACGGGTCACGCCGGATAACGGCGAGCCGGCCGGATAGGGGATCAGGATCGTGCCTTCCTCCAGGGAACGTCCGCCGGCGTCCAGAACGGTGTACTGCCAGCTGCCGTTGAGACAGAAGAAAGAATCGCGGACGAACTGCGGCCGCGGATATTCGCTCAGAGGACAGTTTCTGTCGATGGTATTGCTGTAAGGTGTTTTCAGTTTCATCGATTTCATTATAGCGCGAAAGCGCTGTGCAGGGTTTTTGACATGCGGAAGAAAAGGGAAGAAAATAGAAAAGATGAAAACGATCGATGTAGTGGCGGCGGTGATCCGCGCGC
The DNA here is from genome assembly GCA_017533785.1 of Erysipelotrichaceae bacterium. GTDB lineage: Bacteria > Bacillota_I > Bacilli_A > Erysipelotrichales > Erysipelotrichaceae > RGIG5669. Next base: position 23,470 of record JAFWII010000007.1, read on the forward strand.
AGAACAGGATCTTCGCGACACAGCGCGGGTACGGCGAATTCAAGGACGGATGGGAGTTTCCCGGCGGAAAGATCGAGACTGGGGAAACGCCGGAGCAGGCGCTGAAACGCGAGATCCGGGAAGAACTCGACACCGAGATCGCCGTCGGTGAAAAGATCCTGACCGTCGAACAGGAATATCCGTCTTTTTATCTGCGCATGCACTGTTACTGGGCGGAGATCATTTCCGGTGAACTCGAACTGAAAGAAGCGGAAAACGCCTGCTGGCTCGGCAGGGAGGAACTCTACAGCGTGGAATGGCTGCCGGCGGATCTCGAAGTCGTCAAAGTGGTGGAACAGGCTCTGACGGAATAAAACGAAGACAAAAAAAGATCTGCATGCCGCAGAAAGCGGAAAACAGATCTTTTTCTTTTTATAACATGCGTTTATAAATATCCAGCATGCTTTTCATCTGGTAGCCGAGCAGCCAGGCGGCGTCGTTGTATTCCGGTGTCTTTTTCAGCACGTCCAGCAGGGGCAGGATGTCTCTTTCGGTCTCTTCGATGTATTCACAGATCTTGCTGCGGCTGAAGCCCCAGGACATCGTCGTCAGGTTGTTGCAGCGGTCAAGACACTTGATCAGAGCGGCTTTTGGGTTTTCTCTTAAGCCGGCAAAATACTTTTCCAGCATTTTCACTTTATCCGGGCTGTCTTTCTGCTTGGTCATCCGGGCGACCAGGTCTTTCGCTTCCTCGCCGACCGGCAGGTCCTCCAGTGTGTATTCCGTATCTTCGACAACATCGTGCAGCAGACAGGCGGCGACCAGAGCGTCGTCATGGAAACCCAGCGCCAGCGCGTGGCAGGCGACGTTCAGCGGATGGTAGATGTACGGGATATCGGTATTTTTACGCGGTACGCCGTAGTGTGCTTTTTCCGCGAAATCGACGGCTTTCAGGGTATCGGTCATCTTCAGGCTCTTGGCGGTCGTCTTGATGAAGGTCTTCATATGTGTCCAGTCGTAAAGCGCATCGGTCGTTTTGAAATTGTAGACCCGCTCTTCCGTCAGATAGGACAGGGATACGTCGAATTCCTTCGCCAGAGCGAACAGCTTGGCTGTGTCCGGCAGATATTCATCGCGTTCCCAGGAGGAGACTGCCTGGAAGGAGACGTTCAGTTTCTCTCCCAGCTTCTCCTGTGTCATCTTCTTCTCTTCTCTCAAACTGCGGATCCTGCTTCCCAGACTCATGGCAAGTACCTCCCTTACGCTTTTATTATAGGTAAATAATTAAGTCTCCGCCATCATGCGGAGCATGAATAGCAACATGAGGATTCAAGTGATACTTGAGTGATGAAATCAATAGAAAAGCGTGACCGCATGGATCACGCTTCGGCTTTTTTTATATTGCTGAGCACTTGCGCTTATTCGTCTTCCCGCAGTACTTGCCGATCGGGCAGGTCGTGCAGGCGACTCTTTCACTGCGCAGTTCTCTGACTGCCCAGCAGATGACGAGTCCGAGAACGATCAGTACCGCGATCGTTCCCAGATTATCGGCAAGAAGCTTAAGCATTTACCGCTTCGAGGTTATGCTTCGGCTTACGGACTAGAGCCCAGACGAAGACTGCGAGAACTGCAACAGCGAGGATCGTCCAGAAGTTGAAGATCTTGTAGACCAGCAGGTTGCCGAGATGGTAGAGGATGAAGGCGATGACATAGGCATAGCCGCATTCCCAGGCGATGGCGAACCAGGTCCACTTGCGGTCGTTCATTTCTCTCTTGATCGCACCGATCGCGGCGAAGCACGGCGCGCATAAGAGGTTGAAGGCTAACAGGGAGTAGGCTGCGGTCTTGGTGTAGCTGGAAGCGAACTGCGCCCAGAATTCGACACCTTCCTCGGATTCGACGACTGTACGGAAGAGGATACCGAAGGTACCGACGACATTCTCCTTCGCAACGAGTCCGGTGAGGGTCGCGACGGTGGAGCGCCAGTCGCCGAAGCCCAGCGGAGCGAAGATCAGACCGAAGATGCTGCCGAGTTTTGCGGCGATCGAACTGTCGACGAGACCTGCTTCGATCGCTTCTTCCGCTTCGATATCAAGATATCCGAAGACACCGTTGTCCCATCCGAAGTGGGTGATGAAATGAACGAAGATCGTGGAAAGCAGGATGATCGTTCCGGCTTTCTTGACGAAGGCAGTAGCTCTTTCCCAGACGGAATGGAAGACGTTGCTGAGACGCGGCATATGGTAAGCCGGCAGTTCCATGACGAACGGAGCCGGATCACCTTCAAACATTCTGGTCTTCTTCAGGATGATACCGGAGGTAACGATCGCGAAGACGCCCAGGAAGTAGGCACTGACACCGACCAGACCGGATTCACCGAAGACTGCGCCGGCGATCATCGCGATGACCGGGAGTTTGGCGGAGCAGGGGATGAAGGTCGTGGTCATGACGGTCATACGGCGGTCTCTTTCAGATTCGATCGTACGGCTGGCCATAACACCGGGCACGCCGCAGCCGGTACCGATCATCATCGGGATGAAGGATTTGCCGCTGAGGCCGAAACGGCGGAAGATACGGTCCATGATGAAGGCGATACGCGCCATATAGCCGCATTCTTCAAGAAGAGCCAGACAGATGAACAGGACGATCATCTGCGGTAAGAAACCGAGGACCGAACCGACACCGGCGATGATACCGTTGACGATCAGGGAACTCAACCAGTCAGCACAGTTGATGCTGGCAAGGAAGGATTCGACAGCCGGCGGAATGATATCGCCGAACAGGACGTCGTTGACCCAGTCGGTACCCATCGTACCGACGGTCTGGATCGAGAGATAGTAGACCAGGAACATGACGACTGCGAAGATCGGGAGCGCAGCGAAACGGTTGGTTACGATGCGGTCGATCTTATCGGATGTGGTCAGATGGCCTTTGTTCTTTTTCTTATAGGAAGCGGCAGTGACTTTCTCGATGTATTCGTAGCGGTTGCCGGTGATGATCGATTCGGCGTCGTCGTCGTATTTGCTTTCGACTGCCTTGATCTCTTTTTCGATATGATCGAGAACATCCTTGGCAACGCCGAGCTTTTCGATCGCTTTTTCATCTCTCTCAAACAGTTTGATCGAGTAGAAGCGTTTCTTGGATTCCGGAACGTTTGCCAGCGCGCTCTCTTCGATGTGCGCCAGGCAGTGCTCGACTTCAGCAGAGAAGGGGTGTTCGCTCTTCGGAGTGCTCTTCTTTGCGATCAGTTCTTTGACGGCGGTGACGGCATCGTCCGTGTTGGTCTTGTTGACTGCGGACATCAGCACGACTTTCGCGCCGAACGCTTTTTCAAGTTCCGCCGTATTGACGGTGTCGCCGTTCTTCTCGATGACATCGGCCATGTTGATGGCGATGACCATCGGGATATTCAGCTCTGTCAGCTGGGTCGTCAGATACAGGTTACGTTCAAGGTTCGTACCGTCGACGATGTTGATGATACCGTCCGGGTCTTCGTCGAGCAGATAGTTACGGGCAACGACTTCCTCCAGTGTGTACGGAGAAAGGGAATAGATGCCCGGAAGGTCGGTGATGATGACATCCTTATCCTTGCGGTAGCGTCCTTCTTTCTTTTCGACTGTGACACCCGGCCAGTTGCCGACATACTGATTGGATCCGGTCAGGGCATTGAATAATGTAGTTTTGCCGCTGTTCGGGTTACCGGCTAATGCGATCTTCATTCTGCGATCACCTCGACTTCCACCTGTTCGGCATCCTCTTTACGGATGCTGAGTTCATATCCGCGGATATTCAGTTCGATTGGATCACCGAGCGGTGCGACCTTGCGGACAAAGATCTCAACGCCTTTGGTGATTCCCATGTCCATGATGCGGCGGCGGACTGCCCCGGCACCATGGATCTTGATCACTTTCGCGCTTTCTCCAACGCTGACTTCTTTCAATGTCATAGATTCTCCCTCCCTAAACAATGATCTTCATCGCCATCTCTTTTGAGATCGCGACTCTGGATTCCTTGATGTTGACGATGATGTTGCCGTCGATCTGTGTGATGACTCGCACGAAGGCGCCGACAACAAAGCCGAGCTTCTCCAGATGGAGACGCAGATCCTGGCTTCCGCCGATGCGCTTGATCATCATCTCTTCATTCAGATTCGCTAAAGCTAAAGGCATTTTTGTCTCCTTCTTTCCGGTTGTTAGAATTACCTAACAAGAATGTTAGCACCGCCTAACCTTGTTGTCAATGACTAACAAATAATGGCTTCTGTTATTCCGGGCATGGGTGGCAAAAATGATTATTTTCGGTAAAATAGATATAAGGAGCACGTCATGAAAAGAGCAGAATCACTTGAAGACTACCTGAAAGCGATCTATACGCTTTCTCTGGATAAAAAGACCGTCCGTGCGATCGATGTCGCGAAGTATTTTTCCTATTCCCGTCCTACCGTTTCCGTAGCTTTGAAACAGTTCCGCGACGGCGGCTATCTGACAGTTGACGATTATGCGATCCACCTCACAGAGAAGGGCATGGAGATCGCGCTGAGCGTATTGGAACGCCACGAGGTCCTGGAACAGATCCTTATGAAGCTCGGCGTTGACAAAGACACCGCCCATAACGACGCTCATCTGCTGGAGCACGACCTCAGCGACAAGAGCTTCGAAGCGGTTCGTAAAGCCGCAAAGAAAATGATGAAATAAAAAATCAGGCGCAGGCCTGATTTTTATGTGCATACGTCAGAGATGAAACGCTCAGGTGTTGTCGATCAGGGCAACCGTCAGATCGTTGATGTTGGTCCCGGTCGGTCCGGTGATCAGAAGCTGTCCGATCGCTTCAAACGCATGATAGGAATCGTTGTCCGCAAGATACTGTGCGGGATCGATCCCTTTTTCTTTCATGGCAGACAGAGTATCGCCGTCGGCATAGGCGCCGGCTGCGTCGGTCGGACCATCTGTTCCGTCGGAGCCGAGTGAGAAAACGGCCGCCGGCTGTCCGGCAAGCGTCTCCACGGCTGCCAGCACGAGTTCCTGGTTTCTTCCGCCCAGACCATGCCCGCGGACTACGACGACGGTCTCGCCGCCTTCGATCAGGGCAAGTTTTGTATATTTGTTCCTTGCTTCGGCAACGGCTTTCTCCGCCAGTTCTTTTCCGGCAGTCTTTGCTTCTCCCTGCACGGCGGTATCCAGGATGCGGGTCTCATAGCCGAGTTTCCGGCAGATCTCCTCCGCTTTCTGACAGAGGATCGAGATATTGCCGGCGAGCACGGTCGTGACGTTCTCCAGTTTCTTCGGAGTCTCCTGTTTTAATGATTCCAGAGTCTTATCATCGATCTTCAGACCATATCTTTCCACGATCTCCAGCGCTTCTCCGCATGTCGCGGAATCCGGATAGGCAGGACCGCTGCCGATCATGTCGAGCGGATCTCCGAGGATGTCGCTGAGGAGGATGCTGAAGACCTTTGCCGGAGCGCATTTTAAGGCGAAGCGTCCACCTTTGACGGCGCTCAGACGTTTTCGTATCGTATTGATCTCCGTGATCGAGGCTCCGCATTCCAGAAGCTGGCGGTTGATGTCCTGGAGTGTTTCAAGCGGGATCAGCGGCAGTTCAAAGAGAGCGCTGGCGCCGCCGGACAAAAGGAAAAGAACGGTATCATTTTTATTCAGATCCCCGACCAGGGAAAGGGCAGCGGCTGCTGCTTTCAGACTGTTTTCGTCCAACACCGGGTGACCGGCTTCATGGATCTCGCAATGCGGAAGGGGACCTTTGGAGTGGCCGTATTTGGTGATCACGATGCCGCTGTCGACAGCGATTTCCGAAAGCGCCGCGTTCGCCATCTGCCAGGCCGCTTTGCCGGCTGCGACCAGGACCGTCCTTCCCGCGGGAACGGGAAAATCCCGTAGCGCATCCCTGACGGACTGATCCGGAAGGATCGCTTTCAGCGTATAACTGACGATCTGCCGGGCATCTTGGTATAAAGTCTCGTTCATATCTTCATTATATATGCAGCAGGCAAACTTTTTGATTTGATACAAATGAAAAGCGTTAAAATGAAGACAAGAATAACCGAGGAATAATCATATGAAAAAAACCGGAAAATCTCTGGCACTGCTGCTGATCTGCCTGATCTTGGCATCAGCATGCATGTTTTGCGCGAATCTGATCCAGCGTGATTTCGGCAAGGTACAGATCATCGACGGCGAGATCCCGACGGACGCCGGCGTTCTGACGTACAAGCTCTATAAGCCGGATAACGCGACAGCGGATGCCAAAGCGCCTGCCGTGCTGCTTCTGCATGGCTATCAGAATGACCACGAGACCTGTGCTGCGTATGCGATCGAACTGTCGCGCCGCGGCGCGGTCGTTCTCTGTCTGGATGAATACGGACACGGACTGAGCACCGCCGGTCTGCTGAACCGCGGTTTCGTCAACAAAAAAGTCAGCACCAACTTCGGCAACGAGGAAGAGATCCAGAAGATCGGCAGCACCGAGCGCTACCGTCTGATGATGAACTTCTCCAACCTCTCGTTCTTTGACGAGCGTTATACCAAAGACGAAGCCGGCCACGAGATCACGGACTCCTCCTGCGGCGGCTCGACCGCTTACGGCTATCTTGCATCGCTGGACTATGTTGACGAGACCAGAATGGCGGTCAGCGGACACTCGATGGGGACCTGGTCCTCCTGGAGCGTTGCGGCGGATTACTGTGACGCCGTCAACAGCAAAGGCGAAAGCATCGCTCCGAAAGCGGTCGTGCTGCAGTGCGGCGAGCTCTTCCGCGACAGTGCCTACGACTCTTCGAAGATCCGTTTCAACAACGTTCTGCTGCTGCAGGCGAAATACGACGAGTTCTCCTATTTCCGCGATTATCAGCTGAATGTGACGGATGAGCTCCTGAAGACGCCTCTGCGCTACGATTTCCTGGGAACGACTCCGGAAAAAGCTGCCTGGAATACGACCTACGGAAATTTTGCGGACGGCACAGCCAGAAGGATGGAACTGCTCAATACCAACCACCGTCTGACGACCCATAACCGCAGCGGCCTGGCCGCGGCGCTTGCCTGGTTCGACGAAGCGCTCGGACTTCCGAAAGCAGTCGACTATACATCGCTGAATGCGCTGAACAAGGAATATCTGGTCCTGGCGGCGATGCTACTGATCCTGCTGTCGCTGTTCCCGCTGATGGATCTGCTGCTGGCGACGCCGCTGTTTGCGTCAGCTGCGCAGACGCTGCCGCCGAAACCGTCGAAGAAACCGGGCTTCGTCGGTGTTCTTCTGACGATCCTTTTGTCCGGGCTTTCCTTCCCGTTCATGACCCAGCTTGGCCACGCCTTGCTGCCGCTGCCGGAAAAGATCTTCCGGATGACAGTCGGCAACGGCTTCCTGAGCTGGTACCTGCTGCTGATCCTGATCATGCTGATCACGGCAGGCATCGCCAAAGCGCGCAAGACCTCGAAGGTAACGAATGAACGCTTCAGTTTCGGAGTATTCCTGCTCTCACTGCTTCTGGCAGCAGTGCTGATGCTGTATATGTACGGTGTGAACTTCGCTTACTATAAGCTCTTTGATCTCGATCTGCGCTTTATCTGGCCGTTCTTCCGTCCCTTCAATTCCATCCGGATCGGACAGTTCTTCATTTATCTGCCCGTCTATGCGTTGTTCTACTATCTGAACAACACCAAGATCATGCGGGATATGCGGACGGCTTCGGTATACAAACCGGGCGTCTCCGGCTTCCTGATGACCTGGCTGCGAAACTTCCTGCTGATGGCAGGCGGCGTGATCCTGATCACACTGCTCGAATACATCCCGTTCTTCATGGGCATCGGACCGGGCGCCGACGTGCTGTTCGGTTCGACTTTCGGAGGACCGTTCATGTCGATCCTGATCCTCTTCGTTCCGCAGGTCCTGTTCTTCTCCGTTCTCTGCACATACTGCTACAGAAAGACGGGCAGGGCATATACCGGCGCCTTCCTGGCAGCCATGCTGGCATGCTGGATCGTGACCGGCGGTTCGTCCTTCCTCTGATAAAACAAGAAAAGACGGCTGCAGATGCGGCCGTCTTTTCAATAAAAAAAGCCTTTATTCAAGGCATTTTAATCAAGATGGTGATCCCCTAGGGATTCGAACCCTAGACCCTCTGATTAAGAGTCAGATGCTCTACCAGCTGAGCTAGGGGATCAGATAAGTGGTGACCCGTACGGGATTCGAACCCATGAATGCCGCCGTGAAAGGGCGGTGTGTTAAGCCACTTCACCAACGGGCCATCGTGGCGCCTGAAACAGGACTCGAACCTGTGACCATTCGGTTAACAGCCGAGCGCTCTACCGACTGAGCTATTCAGGCACTGCTCAATTATCATAGCATGTCGTTTTGAGAAAAACAAGCAGAATTTGATAATAATGATAAAAAATATTTCGTCGTACTGAAAGAGATTCCGGCGGGCTTTGCACGGCCCGCCGGAAGTTTTTTATTTCAATGTAGCGTAGAGAACAGCCTTGATCGTATGCATACGGTTTTCCGCTTCGTCGAAGGCTCTGCCCTGCGGACCGTAGATCACGTCATCGGTGACTTCCATGGCTTCCAGACCGAACTTCTGGTAGATCTCCTCGCCGACAGTCGTTTCACGGTCGTGGAAAGAGGGCAGGCAGTGCAGGAAGATCGCTTCCTTCTTGGCATAGGACATGACGGTCTTATTGACCTGGTAAGGCTTCAGCAGTTTGATGCGTTTTGCCCACAGTTCATCCGGTTCACCCATGGAGAGCCAGATATCGGTGTAAAGGACATCAGCATCCGTTGCAGCCTTCTTGACATCGCTTTCCAGTTCGATGACTGCGCCGGTCTCTTCCGCGATCTCGCGGCATTTTTTGACCAGTGCCTTTGCCGGCATCAGTTCCTTCGGAGCGCAGGCGACATAGTGCATGCCAAGCTTGGCACTGACGACCATCAGCGAGTTGGCGACATTATTGCGGGCATCGCCGAAGAAGACGAGCTTGCGTCCACGGACATCGCCGAATTCCTCTTTGATGGTGAGGACGTCCGCCAGCATCTGGGTCGGATGGAAATCGTCGGTCAGACCGTTATAGACCGGAACGCCGGAGTATCTGGCGAGATCCTCGACGACGCTCTGCTTGAAGCCGCGGTATTCGATACCGTCATAAAGTCTGCCCAGGACCATCGCGGTATCGCGCAGGGATTCCTTTTTGCCCATCTGGGAAGAACCCGGATCAAGATAGGTGACGCCCATGCCGAGGTCATAGCCGGCAACTTCGAAGGAGCAGCGGGTCCTGGTCGAGGTCTTTTCGAACAGCAGAACGATATTCTTGCCTTCAAGGTAGCGGTGCGGCGTGCCTGCGCGTTTCAGTTTTTTCAGATCAGCGGACAGATCGAGCAGATATCTGATCTCCGCAGGTGTGTAGTCAAGCAGTGTCAGGAAACTTCTTCCCCGGATATTTAAGCCCATGTGTGTATTCTCCTTTTTGTTATATGTATCGGCATTCAGCCGGTCGGTTACAGTTCTCTCTGCAGCGGCATGGACATGCAGCGCGGGCCGCCGCGGCCGCGTGAGAGTTCGGAGGAATCGATCTCCAGCACTTCAAGTCCGGCTGCCCGGAGGGCGCGGTTCGTCACCTCATTGCGGTTGTAGACGATGATCTTGCCCGGCGAGATGCACAGGGTGTTGCTGCCGTCGTTCCACTGTTCCCGTTCCGCCGCGACTCTGTCTCCGTTGCCGCACTGGATCAACTGAACATAGCTGAGACCGAGTTCCGCCGCCAGGATGTTTTCAAGGCGGTCATCGATACGGCTGATCTTCAGACTGCGGTTGTCTCCCGGTTCGATCAGGTATACCTCGAGTGTTCCCAGAATGCCCGGGTGAACGGTGAACTTATCGTAGTCGATCTGGGTAAAGACCGTATCCAGATGCATAAAGGCTCTTGAAGAGGGGATATGGAAGGCAAGGATCCGGTCGATCTCCGTCTCGTTGCGGAAGAAGACGTTGTCCGCGAATTCTTCGATCGCGTCCGCTTCCGTACGCTGCGAGATGCCGATCGTCAGGGTGTGGCCGTTGAGGTTCGAGATGTCGCCGCCTTCGATATGGAAGTTGCTGTTGCGGTCATAGTAAAGCGGGACTTTGTCCTTGAAGTCCGGATGATGGTGGAAGATATATTCTCCGTAGATCGTCTCTCTGCGGCGTGTAACGGAGTACATGCGGTTCAGGGAGACACCGTTGCCGATACAGGCAAAACTGTCACGGGTAAAGTACAGGTTCGGGAGCGGCTGGATCACCAGGTCGCCGTCGTTTGCGATCCGTTCGACCAGCGAGAAATCGGTCGTGATCTGCAGCTCGCTGACATTCAGTCCGGACATCGTCTTCAAAACGAGTTCACGGTTGTCACTGATGCGGTCATAGATGGAATACAGCAGATCCTGATAGCGTTTTGTATGGATCCCCGCCTCGACGATGAACTGTTTCAGGAAGGGTTCGCGCAAGGACGGATCGTGATTGAGGACTTCGGTCATCAGGTCTTCCAGATAAACAACTTCAACGCCCTGGCTTTTGAGGACAGCGGCGAAATTGTCGTGTTCTCTCTGGGCGCCTTTCAGATACGGGATATCATCGAACAGAAGTTCGTTCAGATTGGACGGGGTCAGGTAGAGCAGTTCGTTCCCCGGACGGTGCAGGAGCACCTTTTTCAGGGGAGCGATCTCGCTGAAAACTTGGATTGGTCTCATGTATAAATTGTAGCGTTTTTGAAACAGGAAAGAAAGAACATAAAAGGATATAATGGAGACAGAAAGCGAGGCAGTTATGAAAACCGGTCCAGTCGAAAAGATCTATGAAGCCTACAGCGCGATCGCGGACGGAAGAGTGCAGATCGACGCACAGAACAGTTCCGCCTCCGTGCAGTCTTCCGACCGCAGGAAGACATATAGTGTGCGCTGGGAAGGGAAGGTCTATTATTCCGATGATAACGCGACTTACTGGCAGGGATATGCCGGCTATCCGGTGATCGCCGTGCTGATGAAGCAGGGCATCCTTCCGCTGAAGGAAGAGACGGCTGCGCTGTTTTCGGGCATCAACTGGAACGAGCTGAACAAGCGTTTCAAAAGAGACTACGCGGAAGCTGCCGCTTCGGTCATGAAGGAACGCGGACTGGATACCGAAGCGATACGCAGGGAAACAGAAGCGATACTCGATTCCCTGAAAGAACTGGACTTTGAACTGCGGCGCGGAAAAGGAAAGCGCTGATCCCGCCGGCAGAATTATGATACAGGAGGTAGATGGTAATGAAGAGAGCAAAGAAACTGATCCTGGTGCTGATCGCTGCACTGGCTTTGACCGGCTGCATGAAACTGCGCGTCATCTTTGATGTTTCGAAAGACGGAAGCGTCAAGTCCGGGAGGACTTTCCTGGCTGCGGAATCGCTTATTAAGATGACGAACGGCGACCCGGACGATCTTTATGAGCAGGTCAAGGAAAGCTATGAAAACGATAAGACCTTCAAGGGAAAGATCGTCAAGGCCAGAGAAGAGATCGGCGACGAACAGTATTACGGATATACGGTGACCGGTCTGGACAGCGAGCTTCAGGCGAAAGTCGAAGGCGGAAAGATCATCTTCGAGATCCCGGAAGCAGATCTTCTTCGTTTTGCTCAGGAATCCTTCGCGATGTTCGGTGAGCAGGTCAGCTCCTTCACGGAGATGGAAAACAGCAACATCAGCATGGAGCTTGTCATCAATATGCCGAATAAGGCTTCCTGTGAATACGGCGAGGTCAAGGGCAAAACGGTCACGATCGATGTCCTGAAGCTGCCCAGAAACGTCGATACCATCGTCGTCACCTGCAAAAAAGGAAGCGTCTGGCCGTTTATCCTGATCGTTCTGGCGCTTGCTGCAGGAGCCGCCTACTTCCTGTTGAAGAAGAAACCGGAGGCGGCTGCGGAAACCGCAGTTATGAAAGAAGCCCCGGTCGAAAAGACAGTTGAGGAGCGTCCGTCTGAAGAGGCGAAAGAGCTTTCGAAAGATGTACAGTCCCTGTTTGAGGATGTGATCGCAAAACCTGCCGAGGTAACGACCGAAGACATCGCTGAACCGGTCACCGATATCGCGGAAGAGATGACAGAGATCACAGACGCAACACCTGAACCGGCCGAAGAAACTGCCGAAACAGGCGAAGAAACTGTTGAAGAATCACCTGATGAAGAAAAGAACGCATAAACGGCGGGAGTTCGGCAGATGAAAGTCTTGTTTATCGGAAATTCACACACATTCGTTCATTATGTCCCGTTAAGAGTTAAGTGGTTCTTCGAAAAACACGGGAAAGACATCGATGTGACGATGCTGACGCATCCCGGTGTCGGTCTGGATTATCACATCAAGCAGTCACAGACATATTTTGATCTGATGTACGGGAAGTATGACGCAGTGGTCCTGCAGCATAATGCCCATCCCTTTCCCGGAAAGGAGTCGGTGATCAGCGGCGGGAAAGCGATCGCCGGGATCTGCCCCGAACAAACAAAGATCTATCTGTATATGACCTGGAGCGAGAAGAACAATCCGGAAGGGCAGAAGGTGATGAGCGAAGCTTACAGAGAACTCGCTGAAGAGATCGGTGCCACAGTATGCCCTGTCGGGGAATGGTGGTGGAAGATCGCAGAAGCGTATGGCGAAGAACTGTATTTCGCTGACGGAGAACACTCTTCTGTGCTCGGCGCTTCCCTGGCGGCGGTCGTGATCGGAAGAACGCTGCTGGGTCTGCCTGTCGAAAAGGAGGAACTCTATCGGGAAGCGAAAGAGATCGCGGCAAAGAAGCAGGATCCGAGAATGATAGATCTCGTGATGAGAGACGGCGAGCTGGACATGGCTTGAGCTGCCAGCCGCAAAAATCAGCCTAAACGAATTGAATGACAAAAGCGGGTGGGGAAGACAGTCGGCGAAGACTGATTCCGGCCTGCTTTTTCTGTGGCATAATACTCAGACTCCGAAAAAAGAAAAAACGCCCTGATGAACAAGTGCTATCACAGGACGTTCGTGTGTTTTTGGCCGTTATCCGTCCGCTGCATCTCTGTTTGCGTAGAGCGCAGGGTAGGTTTCCTTATCTTTCTTCCTCAGAATCGCATTCAATAGGAACGTAACCATAAACAGCCCCAGGATCAGATACCACGCATATTCCGGCTTCTGATCATAAAGGAATCCAACTGAGAGTTCCGCAGCGGAGAACAGCACCGAGCCCAAGATGTTGGCGAAAGAGACGACTCTGCCGCGATGCGATGCCGGGATACGGCTGGTCAGATAGGGGCCGTTGACGATCGTGCAGAAAATCTCTCCCAAAGTAAAAAGGAACATTGCCAGATAGTAGAAGGGGATATGTCCCAGGAACAGCAGAAAGATTAGATAACCGGAAGCTGAGAAGATCTCTCCGAACAGATAGGTTTCCGGATGACTTCTTTTGGATGCGAACCGGGTCAGCAGCGGTGTAAAGAGAACGACGACGATGCAGTTCAGGGAAGAGACTGTGCCGTAGATCGCTGCCCCGTTCTCCCCATGGACTCTGGCCATATCGAGCGGCAGCAGATACGAGTGCTGGGAATAAAGAGACCAGTAGAGCTGGGAAGTGATCAGGAACAGACAGAGAGCGGGCGCTTTTTTCAGAATCTCTATGGTGCTGATACCGTCATCTGTCTGCTGATAAACGCTTTTGGCGTCGGTTTCTTCGACTCTGGCGATGTTTTTGACGAACAGCCAGATAAGAAGCGTTGAGATGCCGACAGAAAAGCCGCTGATCGCAAAAGCAAGCCGCAGATGGTTTTTGAAGAGGAGTCCGCTTATTACCGGCGAGAGGATCATGCCGAAGTTTCCGCCGAGATACATCAGCGAATAAGCTCTTTCCCGGTCTTTGGTAAGACTCAGATCGGCGATCAGTGCGTCATAGCTGGCGTTCTCGACCGTCTGAAACATGCCTGCCAGACCCAGCAGGATCACAGAAACGAATCCGATCGGCAAAAACGCGGCGATCAGAAAACAGACGACTGATAAAAGGTCGAAGCCGATGATGATGTTGCGCTTATTGGCAGAATCGGCCAGTTTGCCGCCGAGCCAGGTCATCGGCATCTGCAGCAGTCCGAACAGCAGGATCACAAAAGCAATGGTGCTGGCATTCCAGCCCAGTTTCTGATTCAGGATCATCGTCAGCATCGGGTAGACCATCGATCCCATCGAGGTCACTATTCTGCCGATAAAAAGGATATAGAGTTCCTTTCGCAGACCTTTATACTGTTCGACTAATGAGCGCATATCTATATTCTATTACTTTATTCTGATGCTGTTTCATTCCGTTTATAGGTTTTAGTCGTGTTTTAGTTTAGTGTGTCTTAATGTGAACGGGTCGAAATTAGGCCGATGACCGATCCCGGCATTATATCCGACAGTTGACGGAGTCATACAAATCTGCACAGAATCCAACAAAAAGGCACTTCTTATCGAAGTGCCTCTTCATTCAAATGGCGTCCACGGTAGGACTCGAACCTACGACCTTCCGCTTAGAAGGCGGATGCTCTATCCAGCTGAGCTACGTAGACCTAGCAGACAATAATTTACCACAAAGAGAATCGGATTTCAATCATTCGCGGTCGATTCGGCATTATTTGTTTTCGTGCGTCTGAAAAATAAAAGATAAGGGCGGAATTTGAAATGCGTCAGATAATGAAACACCGAAAGCGTGGTATACTGAAAGCATGAAAAAGAAACAGTTAGTTTTGATCACAGGTGTCTCCGGAGCAGGAAAAACAACCGCTACGAATATGCTGGAAGATATGGGCTACTGCTGTATCGACCAGTATCCGAGCGAACTGCTCGACAATCTGGTGGATCTTCTGCGCACGGACCAATCCTACAAATATCAGAAAACCGCGTTAAGTATCCCGCTGATCGAGTTTGAAAAATATCGGTTTTTGCTCAGTTCTACGGATTTCAATACTATTCTGATCCTGCTGGACTGTTCAGAAGAGGAGATCATTAAACGATATAAGTTTTCACGAAGAATACATCCGCTTTTGGTGTCAAATAAGACCGAGACACTGACAGAAGCGGTCAATCTGGAGAAAAAACTGATTGCGGAGTACGAAAAATATACAACGCATATCATAGACACGACTTCGTTATCGTTAAAAGATAATAAAAAGATGCTCGACAGCATCCTTAAATACGACGGGAAGGAGAACTTTTCTGTTTCTTTTGTCTCCTTCGGTTATAAAAACGGTGTCCCGGAAGATGCCGATTATATCTTTGACGTACGTGTATTAGATAACCCGTTCTATATTCCGGAACTGAAGAAACTGACCGGCAACGATTCGCCTGTCTACGATTATGTCATGGATAAACCGAAGACGCAGGAATACATCAGCAAACTTACAGAATATCTGGATTATTGCTTTGCCTGTTATGCGACGGAAGACAAGCGCCACATCACGATCTGTATCGGATGTACAGGAGGCCAGCACAGATCCGTCACCCTGACAAACTATTTATACGATCATTACAAAGACCGTTTCTTGTGTTTCAAAAGACATAGGGAGTTGAAAGAGTGAATATGAAAAAAGTCGTTGTAATCGGAGGAGGCCACGGTCAGTCGACCATCCTCAGAGGGATCAAAAAGATCCCAGACATTGAGATCTCTGCGATCGTTACCGTTGCTGATGACGGCGGTTCGACCGGCCGTTTGCGCAAACATTATCAGATCCCGGCAATGGGCGATATCCGTAATGTTTTGTCTGCACTTTGCGATGAAGAGTCCCTGCTTGAAAAACTGATGAGCTACCGTTTCGAGGGGGATGAGGAAGTGGATGTCGAAGGTCACAGTCTCGGCAACCTGATCCTGACCGCTGTCACACAGATGACCGGCTCCTTTGCGGAAGCGATCGAAATGCTGACGAACGAGCTTCATGTCAAGGGACATATCCTTCCCTCGAGCCTGGAGATCATCAGCCTTTACGCATTGATGGATGATGACGCGATCGTTAAGGGCGAGGTCAACATCCCGAGTTTTAACCACCATATTCAAAGCGTATTCTATGACCATGATGTAGCTGCATACGACAAAGCAGTACAGGCGATCCTGGATGCGGACATGATCATTTACGGAATCGGCTCCGTATATACCTCGATCCTGCCGAATATCATTATCACCGGCATCCGCAATGCGCTGGCGCAGTCCAAGGCGACGAAAGTCTATTTTGCGAACTGTATGACCCAGAACAACGAGACTTTTGATTACGATCTGAAAGATCACATCGACGCGCTTGAAAAGCATGGCGCACCGATCGATCTGGTCATCCGTCATAAAGACCTTATCCCGGAAGAGATCCTGGAACGCTATACGGCTGAAAATTCCATCGAAGTCAAATACAAGAGGAAGATCTCGCAGCCGGTTTATGCCTACGAACTGCTCGATTTCAGCCGCCAGCTGGTACGTCATGATCCAGAAAAGATCGAAAAAGTCGTGATCGATCTCCTTCAGAGAGGCGTTTAATGTCCTTTACTTCCGAGATCAAGCAGGAGGTTTCCTATAACGATCTGAAGAACTGCTGCGCCCGTGCGGAGCTGAGCGCTCTGCTGCAGATGACTTCATCGATCCGGATCTCACACCGCGAGTTTCAGCTTCTGATCAAGACAGAGAATCCGACTACAGCCCGCCGGATCCGGGTTTTGCTGAGGCAGGTCTTTGACATCAATGCCGAGCAGCGCATCTATCAGAAATCCAACCTGCGGAAAAACTATGTTTATGAATTCCTGATCACCGGCGATGCGCGGAAAGTACTGGAGGAGACAGGGATCTATACGGATAAGGGATTGTCCTCTTATCCTCTTTATGAGATCGTCAAGAAAGAATGCTGCGCCAGAGCATATATCGCCGGCTGCTTTCTTGCATACGGTGCCTGTAATACGCCGGGCACATCGAATTATCATCTTGAGATCACGACCGTCGATGAAGCTTCCGCAGCTTTTCTGCTGCGGACGCTGAAGCGGTTCAATATTATCGCCAAAACGATGAAACGCAGGGGAAGAGACGTTGTCTATCTGAAAAAAGCGGATACGATCTCCGATTTCCTGCGTCTGATCGGTGCGCATGAAGCACTGATGAATTTTGAAAACAACCGGATCTCCCGCGATTTCAAGAACAGTTACACCCGTCTGGATAACTGCGAGATCGCAAACGAAGAAAAGAGCATCCGCGCTGCCCACAAACAGCTTGCGGTCATTGAGGAACTGGAAAAGGATCCGCATTTCAAACCGGATGAAAAGCTGCGCGAGGTGATCGCACTTCGCAAAGCCTACCCCGAGGACAGTCTCAGCGAGATGGCAGCTCATTATGAAGCAACCTATTTTAAACGGATCTCCCGGTCCGGACTGAAACACCGCCTGGACAGACTGGCGGCAATGGCAGACAAATGATCAGACCAGCAGGACAGAATGACATGCCGGCGGTGAAACGCCTGTGGCAGAATAGTTTTCTCAAAGACGACGGAGGCTATACCTCTTACTTTTTCGAACACTTTTATGCAGATTCGCTGGTTCTGGTCGATGAGGAAAACGGAACCATCAGGGGATGCGCCTGCTCACGCAAGCATCAGCTTTACGTCCGTCCGTACAAGCTCGACTGCTCCGTGATCTTCGGCGTCGCCGTGGATAAGAAATACCGTCACCGAGGGATCATGCATGCCTTGATGGACAGAATGCTGGAAGAGACCGCCAAACGCGGCAGCATCAGTCTGATCCAGTCATATGAAGAGGGGATGTATTCCTCTTTCGGCTTTGAGGATCTCTATCTCTGCAAGGAATACCGCTTAAAAACGAAATATCTGCCGGACAGAGACCTGGCCGGTGTTGAAGAGAAGATCTATCCACGCATGTATCTGCGTCTGTACCAGCGTTTCATCAGTCATTACAATGGCAGTTTATGCCGGAACGAAAAAGACATCATTTCTTATATGGATGAAGTTCGTTCCAGCAGCGGCAGGCTTCTCGCATACCGTGAATACGGACGTCTCAAGGGTCTGATCAGCTATTTCCCGCGCGGAAAGAAAGCAATCATTGAAGAATGCCTCTATCTGGATCTGGATGCGCTGACAAAGCTTCTTGCCGCGCTGAAAGGGAATTATTCCGAAGTCGTCTTCTCTCTTTCCGCACAGGATAATCCGGAGCGTTTCCTGACTGACTGGAAGCCGGAGATCCGTAAAGATACATCGATCATGATCCACGATCCGCAGAAACTCAGCCGGATCATGGGCTATGAAGTGAAAAAGGCCAAAGACCTTTTCCGCAATAATCCGAAACCACTGTATTTCAGGGAGAACAAATAATGAAAGAGATCGTAATCCACAGTTTTGAAGAGCTACAGGAAGTCATCTTTGCAGACTGCTATGATGAAAACCTGGGCCGTTACCGCAACAACCGCGTTTACCGCGGCGTATGTGACAAGGACTATTTCCTCTGCAGCAAACTGAACCGTATCTGCGGACACAATCTGTCCCTCGAGCAGTCGATCCTGCGTTCCTTTAAAAAGTACGGCTTCGCCGATATCAAGGAATTCACATCGGTCTGGCAGCTTCTGGCGATGGGGCAGCATTACGGTTTGCCGACAAGACTGCTCGACTGGTCGTACTCGCCGCTCGTTGCGGCGCATTTCGCGACAGAAGATATCTACATGTATGACCGTGACGGCGTGATCTACAGTCTGGATCTGAACGAAGCGAAAGCCGATCTTCCGGACGACCTGCGCAAGGAACTGGATACCAGCGGCAGCCATGTATTCACGATCGCCATGCTGGAAAGGCATTTCAAGACGCTTGACGAACTGAATAACTACTCAGAAAAACCTTTTTATCTCTTCTATGAACCCGCATCGCAGTCAGACAGAATGGCGAACCAGTACGCTCTGTTCTCCGTCTGTTCGGATACATCTGCGAACTTTGCCGAACTGCTGCAGGAAACCTGTTCAAATTCTCTTTACCGCATCATCATCCCCAAGGAAATAAAACTGGAGATCCGCGATAAACTGGACTATATCAACATCTCTGAACGTATGATCTACCCGGGTCTTGATGGCATCTGCCGCTGGATCACGCGCCATTATGCGGATCTGGGGACCAACACCGGAAAGTGGTCAAAATAAATACGGTATTAGGCAGGAAACCGGAAAACAAAACAGCAAAACAACTGTCATCTTTTCGGAACTCTGCTATAATATATGCGTCGTTAGACAAAAGGAGAAAAGCATGAAAAAATTACTTACTGTTCTTCTCGCTCTTGCTCTCGTTCTCGGTTTAGCTGCTTGCGGCGGCCAAAAACCGGCAGATCAGGGCGGAAAGACAACCGTCACTATCTGGCACACTTATACTGAAGGCCAGAAAGAGTATCTTGAGAAGGCGATCGCTGATTTCAACGCTTCCCAGGAAGAATACGAAGTCGTTGCTGAATCTCAGCCGTATGACGGATTCACCGACAAAGTCTATCAGGCAGTCATGGCTGGAAACGGTCCGGATATGATCATCCACTACGCTTCCGAAGCTGCCAAGTACGTTGCTGATGAAAAACTCGCCAACCTGGAAGAATATTTGAGCGCTGATACACTGGCTCTGATGACAGAATCCACAAAGGCTGAAGCTACAAGCTTTGCTGATGGACATATGCACATCCTGCCGATCGTATCCTCCGGCCCGATCCTCTTCTACAACCAGGAACTCTATGATGAATTAGGCTTAAAGGCTCCGACCACTTGGGACGAGCTGCTCGAAAACTGCCGCGTTGTCAAGGAAAAGTATCCGGAGAAGTTCGGTTTCGCATTCGACTCCGAAATCGATGGTGCTCAGACCCTGATCATGCAGACAGGCAACAAGCTCTTTGATCCGGCTACAAACGAGATCCTCTTCAATACTCCGGAAGTTGCTGCTCAGATGCAGATGTACAAGGACGCTGTCCAGTCCGGTCTGTTCACAAACGCTAAGACTGGCAACTACTTCTCCGAAGACTTCAACGCTGGTCTGATCGCTGCTTACATCGGCTCCGCTGCTGGTGCTCCGTACCTCCAGATTCCTTACGGAATGGGTCCGGTCCCGCAGGGCGGCAAAGTTGAATGGGTACCGGCTTGGAACCGTGGCGTCATCGTCTTCAACTACGGTGATGAAAACAGAGTCAAGGCTGCTGCTGCATTCACAGATTACTTCGCTACTCCGGAAATCAACGCCGGCTGGTGTGTTGCTTGTAACTACCCGGCTACATTCCCGGCTACAATGGAAACACAGGTATACAAGGATTTCGTTGCTGGCAACGAGAGCTTCACATATCTGAATGCTGAACACGCTGGTGCATTCCCGGCTGTTACCGCTCAGGCTTACATCCGTACCGCTCTGCAGACATTAATGTCCTCTGTTGCCGGTGGTGCTGATGTTCAGGAATCCATGGATGCTGCTGTTACATTCATCCAGGAAGAACTGGCTAACGAATAATCGCTTTTGTTCAAAAAACCTGAATAATCGAAAAAAATGACCTGCATGCAGGTCATTTTTTATATAATGGAATCAGTATAAAGCTAATAAGCAGGGAGAATCATTATTATGCAAGTCAAAATCGAACATTTAACAAAACGTTTTGGAGACTTTACAGCTGTCGAAGACTTCAACATGGTCTTTGACGATGGAAAACTGGTCGCTTTGCTTGGCCCGTCCGGCTGCGGCAAATCAACGATCCTCAACATGCTGTCCGGTATCCTACCGTCAACTTCCGGCAAGATCTATTTCGATGAGACCGATGTGACAAATGTTCCGCCGCAGGACCGCGGTGTTGGTCTGGTGTTCCAGAACTATGCGCTTTATCCGCATATGTCCGTACTTGAGAATATTGCTTTCCCGCTGGAAATCAAAAAAGTTCCGAAAGAAGAAAGAAATAAGAAAGCGGAAGAAATGGCCAGACTCGTACATGTCGACCAGTATCTGCACCGCAAACCGAAAGAGCTTTCCGGTGGCCAGCAGCAGCGTGTTGCAATCGCCCGTGCGCTGATCAAGCAGCCGCGTCTGCTTCTTCTTGATGAACCGCTTTCCAACCTCGATGCCCGTCTGCGTCTGGAGATGCGTGAAGAGATCCGCCGTATCCAGCTGGAGACCGGTGTAACGACAGTCTTCGTTACGCACGACCAGGAAGAAGCGATGTCGATCTCCGATAAGATCGTGTTGATGAAGAACGGTGTCCTTCAGCAGGAAGCCGGTCCGCAGGAACTCTATGACAATCCTGCCAACCTGTTCGTTGCGAACTTCCTGGGCAACCCGCCGATCAATAATCTGAATGGCTATATCAAAGACGGCTATTTCGTTCTGGAAGATGAGAGCGGAAAGATCAAGATCAACAATCCGAATGTCAAAGAAGGCCAGCAGGTCGTCATGGGCATTCGTGCCGAATCTGTCGCCATCAAAGACGGCGACCACGATTTCGAAGCCACTGTCAAGCAGCGTTATACCATGGGTAAGGAAGAACTCGCTTTCCTGAATATCGGCAATCAGACGATCCGCGTATATCTGTCCAGCGATTACGAATTCAAGGAAGGGGAGACTGTCTTCGTAAAACTGCGTGACAAGGGTGTCTTCCTGTTTGATAAGGAGACGGGAGTTCAGATCTGATGTCTGTTAAGAAACTTAAGAGAGAAACTCATCCGGATTATATATTTAACCGGAAGTATGAGCCGCTGATCTATCTTGTTCCGTTTGCGATCGGTCTTCTGATCTTCACGATCTATCCGATCATCAACGTTGTCATTATGTCCTTCAAGGAAGGTTACCGTCTTTCCGGCAACTACACCGGCTGGGGCATTGGCAACTATCAGTTCGTTCTGACCAACAAAGATTTCTTAAGTGCGATCAAGAACACTTTCATCTACGTTCTTACGGTCGTTCCGATCTCAACCGTTTTCTCGATTATCATCGCGAACCTGTTAAACCAGAAAGTAAAGGGCATGGCGATCTTCCAGACTGCCTACTTCCTTCCGATGGTCACCAGCAGCATCGCGGTCGGTATCTCCTGGCGATACATGTTCAATAAGCAGTTCGGTGTTATTAACTGGCTCCTGGGACTGTTTGGCGTTGCTCCGATCGACTGGCTCGGCGCAACCGCCGGACAAGCGCCCTGGAACATCGTGGTCATTATCATCTTCGGTATCTGGAACCTGATGCCGTTCACGATCATCCTGCTGCTTTCCGGTCTGCAGAATATCGATCCGCTGTACTATACGGCGGCCAAAGTCGACGGCGCCAGCTCGACCAAGATCTTCACCAGGATCACTGTCCCGCTTCTGGCTCCGACCATCTTCCTGACGATGATCGTCAATATGATCTCTGCCTTCAAGGTCTATAACGAAGTCATTCCGTTCTGGAGCGGCAAGGCAGGCGTTCTTTCCAACAACCTCTATACGATGGTCTACTGGATCAAGGAAACGTTCTACTCGAAACTGCGTCTCGGCAACGCGGCTGCCGCTTCGATCGTCCTGTTCCTGATCATCCTGTGCTTCACACTGCTCCAGAGATGGATCCAGAAGCACTTCAACTACTAGGAGGCCGGATATGAAAAACAATGATGCTGTGAAGAAATTCTTCATTTATCTCATTCTGGCTCTGGGCGGGATCATCATGATCTTCCCGTTCTACTGGATGATCTCCGGTTCCTTCAAGACAGCGGCGGAATACAACTCCTTCCCGCCGGTATGGATCCCGGGCAACTGGCTGAACTTCGACAACTTCACCAAAGCCTTTGAACAGGCTCCGCTGATGAAGTACTTCCTGAACTCCTGTATCGTCACTTTCTCAAGCGTTACGATCAATGGCTTTATCACGATCCTGGCAGCCTTCGGTTTCTCCAGACTGAAATTCAAAGGCAAGGAAGCAGTATTCGCTCTGCTCGTTGCCTTCATGATGGTGCCGTTCGAGATGCAGGTCATCACCAACTACCAGACAGTTGCGAGGCTGAACCTCATCGATACGCTGCCGGTACTCGTCATTCCGTTTACCAGCTCGATCTTCTACACCTATATCCTGAAGGGCTTCTTCGACACCGTTCCGGACAGCCTGTACTACAGTGCCCGTATCGATGGCGCCAGCAACTGGAAGTATCTGTGGCGCGTCATGGTGCCGATCGCCCGTCCGAGTCTCGTTACGATCATGCTGCTGAATGCGATCGCTTCCTGGAACTCCTTCATGTGGGTCCAGTTAGTCATCAACTCCGACCGCAACCGTACGATCCCGTTAGGTATCTTCGCCTTCGTATCCGATGCCGGCAGTGATCCGAAACTTCAGCTTGCTGCGGCAACGATCGCCGTCCTGCCGATGATCATTCTCTTCCTGTTCGCCAGGAAATACATCGTCAGCGGCGTCTCCAGAGGCGGTATTAAGGGTTAGCAATAACCCTTTTTATTTTTCAGTTAAAGTTCAGAAAAGTGTAATATAATGAGATTGACCCAAAAAGGAGGTATTTGCTCATGGATGAGAACAAAGTAATCGAAGAGGCTGAAAAGGCTGCTGAAGAAGTCAAGGAAGCTGTCGAAAACGCAGAGGTCAAGGCGGAAGAGATCGCTGAGGCCGTTAAGGAAAATGTTGAAACGGCCGTCGAGAATGCTGAGACGGTTGTTGAAGAGGTCAAGGAAGAAGCTGAATGGACTTCCGCAAACGTAAAGAAGTCTGTTGAAGAGAAGGCTGATAATCTTTCTGATTCCTTAAAGGAAAAGACAAACGCTGCTCTTGATAACGCAAAAGCCAAAGCCGAAGAATTCGGAGCCAAAGCCAAGGAAGAAGCCGCAAAGCTTGGTGAAAAGGCGAAGGAAAGCTCCGTCGGCAAGGCCATCTTAGGCGAAGACGGCAAATTTGATAAGGAAGACTTCGATCGTCTGACTGCACAGGCTAAAGAAAAAGCCGGTGAAGTCGCTGCCAAAGCCAAGGAAGAAGCCGCAAAGCTTGGTGAAAAGGCGAAGGAAAGCTCCGTCGGCAAGGCCATCTTAGGCGAAGACGGAAAGTTCGATAAGGAAGATGCTGACCGTCTCGCAAACCAGGCGAAAGAAGCCGGTAAAGGTCTGATCGAAAAGGTTAAATCCTTATTCGAAGAAAAGAAATAAGAAAGGGATAGCAATATCCTTTTCTTTTGCGAAACCGAGTTTGTCCATTGACTAACAAGTGAACGCAAACTATAATTATCTATGTGAAACAAGGAGGATTTTTAAAATGTCTCAAGTAAAAGTTGCTATCAACGGATTTGGTCGTATCGGCCGTTTAGCTTTCCGTCAGATGTTTGGTGATCCGGACTATGATATCGTCGCGATCAACGATCTGACTGCTCCGAAAATGCTGGCTCAGTTATTAAAGTATGATACATGCCAGGGTAAGTACGATCATGACATCAAAGCTACCGATAACTCCATCATCGTTGACGGCGAAGAAATCATCATCTACAAAGAAGCTGATGCAAACAACCTGCCGTGGAAAGAATTAGACGTCGACGTCGTTCTCGAATGCACAGGTTTCTATACATCCAAGGAAAAGGCTTCCGCTCATGTCAACGCCGGCGCTAAAAAGGTCGTTATCTCTGCTCCTGCAGGAAAAGATCTGCCGACCATCGTCTACAACGTCAACCATAAGACCCTGAAGCCGGAAGACACCATCATCTCCGCTGCAAGCTGCACCACAAACTGCTTAGCTCCGATGGCAAAGGCTCTGAACGACTATGCTCCGATCCAGACTGGTATCATGTGCACAGTTCACGCTTACACAGGCGACCAGATGCTGCTCGACGGTCCGCATCGTAAGGGCGATCTGCGCAGAGCTCGTGCTGCTGCTCAGAACATCGTTCCGAACACCACCGGCGCTGCTAAGGCGATCGGCCTCGTCGTTCCGGAACTCGATGGCAAACTGATCGGCGCTGCTCAGCGTGTACCGGTTCCGACAGGTTCTTCCACAATGCTGTTCGCAGTCGTTAAGAGCGATAAGGAAGTTACGAAGGAAAGCATCAATGAATTCATGAAGTCCCAGGAAAACGAATCCTTCGGCTACAATGATGAATCCATCGTTTCCAGCGACATCATCGGCGAAACTCATGGTTCCATCTTCGATCCGACACAGACAATGGTCGCTAAGGTCGATGACAACACCTATGAAGTTCAGGTCGTATCCTGGTACGATAACGAAAACTCCTACACATCTCAGATGGTCAGAACCATCAAATACATGAATAGCCTTCGCTAATCTGTAACTGGTAATCAAAATCTGAAATGGTATACAGCCTCCTGCTAAAGGAGGCTGTATTTTTGTTTGGAGATGATACTATATAAACGATGAGAACGATTAAACTGATCGCCTGCGATCTTGACGGAACGCTGCTGCAGAACGGAGCGCAGCAGCTTGAGCCGGATACCTGCAAACTGATCGGTGCGCTGCTTGACCGGGGCGTGCGTTTTTATGCCGCCAGCGGCAGGCAGTATCCCAATCTGCGGGATCTTTTCGAACCCGTTAATGACCGTATCGGATATATCTGTGAAAACGGGACCGTTGTGATCGAAGGGGATGTTTGCCTGCGCAAAAGCGTTCTGGACCGTGATATCGCGCTGAGGATCGCGGAAGAAGCAGATGCTTTTCCGGAGTACGAAGTCCTCGTATCCGGCGAAAGGACCGGCTACATCCGTCCAAAAAGCGAATACTTCTATCATTATCTGAGAGATGAGGTGAAAGACCGGCTGCAGCTGGTACGTGATTTTGCCGATGTACCGGAGGAGATCGTCAAGGTATCGATCTTCGAGAGAGACGGCAGGATCGATGATGATTACTGGAAGCAAAAATATGGAAAATCATTGTCTGCGACCAGAGGAGCGCAGCGCTGGTTCGATCTGTTTGCTAAAGGCGCGGATAAAGCCTCTGCTTTGAAATGGGTCTGTGAGAGCATACCTGTTTCTCCGGATGAGTGTATGGCGATCGGAGACGGTGAAAACGATCTCGGCATGGTGAGTTTTGCCGGCTGCGGGGTCGCTATGGAAAACGGCGATGAGCGGCTGAAGAGAATTGCCGATCTGCGGATAAAAAAAGCAGAAGACTTCTTCTGCTCGCTTCTGCAGGGAAGGGATGACCTTACTCTGCCGTTGTAACGATCTTTTTCAGTTCTGAAGAAATCAAATCGTTGCGAAGTCTGTTCCGGAAGGAAGGATCAAGTTGCATTACCAGCTGTTTCTCTTCCTGCAGGAGCAGGCTTTTTTCGATCTTCATATCATATTGTTTCTCGATATTCCGGATGACCCTCGTCTGCTGGTCTTGCGGCATGCTGAAAAGGGCAGTGGAAAGCGCATCCAGGACACCTGCGTTTTTATCGGAAACAAGCGAGATGCTGCGGTAGAGGTTCTGACTGTATCCGGTAAAGGGATCAAGAATATGGTGACGTCGAATGATATGTCCGTCGGTGTCTGCTGTGAGGAAATAGCGTTCATAATCGCCAGAAGTGGACAGAGCAATGTTGTCTGCTGTAAACGCATACAGCATCGAACCGGTGTCCGGGGAAAGGATACCGATCGTCCAGGATGGATCTTCACCTTCCTTTGTATAGGTTATGACAGAAGAAGAACCTCCGTCGATCAGAAAGGATGTTTCGTGAGAGATCAGTTTTTCATACGCTCTGTCGAGCACGTATCCCTTGGTAAATGCACCGAGGTCGATCCGAACGGAATCGCTGCAGCGGTCATTCTTATGGAAAGTAACAGTGCTGTTTGCCTTATCGATCTCGATCGTTTCACGAAGTTCATTTACTTCCAGCCGGCAGGCCAGCGCTTCTTCGATCTCCTTTGCATCGGGATCGCTGTCGTAGTGTTCTTTCGAAGAGAACTTGGGCATCCATAGATCACTGAGTCTGCCTACGGTGGGATTGAAATAACCCTCTGTCAGTTCGGCCAAAACAAAACTTTCTTCCAGAGCGGCGATCAGATCAGGATCGACTTTGACCGGCGTCTCTGTGCCGTAACTGTCATTGATGACCTTCAGGTTGTTGATACGTTCCCCGTCAACACTGTAGTAATGATGCGAATCAAGAAACTGATGAAAATGAATGATGGTTTCGTTCAGGTCTGTCTGCATTCCGTCACCTTTTGCGGAATCGATCACGGTCAGGCGGACTTCCGTGTTCAGTAAAAGCACCATTTCACCGCTCTCATCGGTAATCGGTGGCAGCCAGTATGAGTATTTCTCGGCTTCTTTCTTTCCGCAGCCGAAAAACAGTAAAAGTGCGAAAAGAAGTACAAGCAGTTTCATTCGGTACATGCTATCATTATACGGTATAAAGGCCGCTGCAAGATGAAGAAACGGGCGGTCAAGGAGGGTTTCACTATGGATCTTAATAACGAATTCTTGCGAAAAGATCACAGCAAACAGAAAATGACGATGATCGGCGGTATCGTACTGCTCGTCCTGGCGATCCTGCTGGTCAGCGTGGCTGCCGTGCAGGTCTTCGGTTCTAAAAAGAACGCGGAGCACCTGAACGACGTCATCGTGCGCACGGAAGGGGAAAAGACCAACGTGCCGGCTTACGCGGATTTTGACGGTTTCTTCCAGTTCGCTTCTTACGGCGACGATCTCGGCTACTATATCGCCTACGATGAGGATTATTTCTACATCATGTCGATCGCCGAGAAGGACTATGAATACTTTGCGAAAAAGTATGATGAGACAGACGGAGCTGTCCGCTTCTGGGGCTATACCGAAGAGATCCCGTATCAGGCAAAACAGTATGCGATCGAAGTTCTCAATGAGGAAATGGAAGACGAGAATTTCGTCAGTTACAGCAACTTTGACGATATCTTCGGCGATGTCATGCTGGCAGCAGACAAGGAATCCAACGTTTTCGGCCTGAAATCGATGTTCAATAAGAAAGGCTATCTTGTCTTCCCGGGTCTGCTGGCTGCTTTATTCGGACTGATCCTGTTCTTCGCCGGTAAGTCTGCCCTGAAGAGTTACGATAATCTGTTCGGATCTTCCGATTATCAGGGTCAGCGCGTGCTGTCGGAAATCAATTCCGGAACCGCAAAATGGTTCAACGATCTGCGCGTCTATCTGACAGATCATTTTCTTGTCAGCATCCGCAGCGGCGTAAGCGCAATCGCATTCACCGATATCTTCTGGGCGTATATCACCCGTCACCGCACCAACGGTATTGCGGATTACAATTTCCTGACAGTCTGCACAAAGGACGGAAAACGCGTCTCGCTGGGCAACGGCCGGACTGCCGGCAAAAAACACCGCGCACAGACGGAAGAGGAGCATTCCGAGATCCTCAATGCGATCTACGAGAAGAATCCGGATGTGCTGATCGGTTTCACCAAAGAGAACCAGGCTGCGTTTGCTGATCTTTGCAAACAGCTGAAACAGAAATAAGCAGTCATTTCTCTTCTATTGATCACAATTTGCGCTAAAATGAATCATGGTTCGTTTTAACGGCGGCGCAGAACAGGACTGGATGCAGATCGGGGTATTGTGTTATGGATGTAAAAGCTTTTTTGAAGGGTCTTTCCAAAAATCATTCACTGGGAGCGATCCTTATCAACATGATGCTGGCTGCGTTCAGTCTTTTTCTTAACGGTCTCGGGATCTATCTGACGATCCAGGCGAACATCGGTGTTGCGCCCTGGGATGTGCTGAACCTCGGTGTTTCAAGGACCTTCGGGATCCTTTACGGTTCCGCCTCGATCACTACTGCCTTTATCATCCTGGTGATCGACATCCTGCTGAGGGAACCGATCGGGATCGCGATGTTCATCGATGCTGTCGTCGTCGGCAAATCAGTCGACTTCTTCAACCGTCTGAATCTGGTTCCGAAAAGCAGTTCGATCTTCATGTCGATCCCGCTGATCGTCGTTGGTCTGATCGTGATCGCCTATACTCAATTCGGCTATATGACCGCGTCTCTGGGTTGCGGTCCACGTGATACGCTGCTGGTTGCGCTAGCCAAAAGAGCGAAAAAGGTACCGATCGGTCTGGTCAGCATCATTATGCTCAGCACGGCAACGCTTGTCGGCTGGCTGCTGGGAGGACAGGTTGGGATCGGAACTTTGATCTGCGCGTTTTGTGCCGGACCGATCATGCAGTTCTGTTTCCATACGGTACGCTTCGACGCAACAGCCATCGTGCACCAGCATCTGACCGATTCTTTCCGGACAATCTTCGCAAAAGCAGTAAACTGAGACATATTGCCGGCACTCTGCCGGCTTTTTGTTTGGGAAAACATATAGATTGTGCATTCAAACAATTTAGATAATCTATAGCGTTCATTGAAAAGGTTGATATAACAAAGCTGTCGTTTTCGCACATTTTGGCCTTGAAAAATGATAAACTGTCTTTAGCTACAAAGGAGAACGCGAATGCCTTTTTTGATTGGTCCGATGCATCAGCACATTGACGGGCGCAAGGAGCTGACTGCACATAACGAGATCCTGAGGCCGGAACCGGCAAAAGAACTCCGGATCGCACTGAATCATGGCAATACCGAAGCGAAGTGCCTGGTCGAAGTCGACCAGGAAGTCAAGATCGGGACAAAGATCGCCGAAAGAAGCGACTTCGTTTATGTTCCGTTTTTTTCGCCGGTCTCCGGTAAAGTCGTACGGATTGAAAAAAAGCCCGGCGTGAATCTGCGTCCGGTCACTTATGTCGTGATCGAAAATGATCATCAGGAGAGAACAGAGGAACTGTCTACCCTGAGCGAAGATGCAAACAAGGAAGAGATCATCGCCTTCCTGAAAGAAAAGGGGATCATCGGCTGCGGCGGCGCCGGTTTCCCGACTTACTTCAAGTACCAGACAGATAAATGTGAAACGCTGCTGATCAATGCAGTCGAATGTGAACCGTTCATTACCAGCGATGCCAGAATGATCGAGGAACACATCGATTATCTGAAGCTTGGTGTACGCATGCTGTTCCGTGCTTCCGGTGCAAAAGTCTGCCGCATCTGTATCAAGGAAAACAAAGAAGAACTTATCCGTCTGCTGGAAGAGACCTTCCACGGTGAGCAGGGGATCGAGATCACCCGCCTGAAGGATCTCTACCCGATGGGCTGGGAAAGAACGCTTGTCTACGAAGTGCTGCATAAGCGTTATGAAAAACTGCCGATCGAAGCCGGTGCGATCATTTCGAATGCAACTACGGCGATCTATTTCGGCAGAGCAATGAAGACCGGTCTGCCGATCGATCAGAAACTGATCACGGTATCCGGCGATGCGGTCAAGGAACCGCATAATGTGCTTGCAAAAGTCGGAACAAGCTTCCACGACCTCATTGAAGCCTGCGGCGGCTATACAGCGGACCAGGTCAAAGTCCTGGCCGGCGGCCCGATGATGGGTTCTTCGGTCAACAAGGACGAAGTCACGATCAGTCCCTCCAGCAACGCGGTCACCGTCCTGAAATACGAGAAGGACGACGAGATCGCCTGTCTGCGCTGCGGCACCTGTGCCGACCACTGCCCGTCCGGTCTGCGTCCGGTCAACATCATGCAGGCGATGAAAGCCAATGATCTGACCCGTATCAAACTGCTGAAAGTCAGCGACTGTATCGAATGCGGTCTGTGCAGCTACAACTGTCCGTCCAAGATCGCAGTCACCGAGAACATGCGCAGGGCAAAACGCCTTACCGCGCTGCGCAAATAGAAAGGAGCAGGTATGGAGATCAAGTATAATCCGGGACCGAATATCCGGTCCAAACGTTCCACCAAGCAGATCATGCTGTATCTGACCTGCGGGCTCCTCGTTGTTTACGTATTCGGTCTGCAGTACTACCTCCGTCAGGGTTCCTTCTTCCTTAAGCAGGCGATCCTGCTGCCGCTGGCTTCTGTGATCACGGCAGTCGTAACGGAATGCCTGTATGCACTGTTCCTGAAGAAAAACGTAGTCTCTTATCTGCGTTCTTCCTTCCCCTGGGTGACTGGTCTGATCCTGGCCTTATGTGTGCCGATCAATACGAGTATCCACGCCATTGTGATGGCCTGCTTTGTCGGTATCTTCTTCGGCAAGCTCGTCTTCGGCGGTTTCGGTCAGAATATCTTTAACCCGGCCGGTGTCGGCAGAGCGATCGTCCTGACCGCCTTTACCGGCGCCAGGATCGTTGATGTCGTCACTGCTGCAACACCGACTACGACATTTGCAAACCACGGCTGGATCCTCTCTCCGCAGGATATGCAGATTTTCCTGAATGATTTCGGCGGACTGAAGAATCTGTTCGTCGGCAATTACTTCGGCGCGCTTGGTGAAACCAGTACTCTGGCGATCCTTGTCGTAGCGGTAGTGCTGAGTCTGCTCGAGGTGATCGACTGGTATATCCCGGTCTTCTATCTTGGGACTCTGTTCGTTTCCGCGCTGATCATCGGTGCTTTCAATGGTATTGCGCTGCAGTATGCTCTGTTCATGATCTTCACCGGCGGCGCTGCATTCGGCGGTGTCTTCATGCTGACAGACCCGGTGACCAACCCGAATACCCGGGCTGGAAAGATGGTCTTTGCGATCCTTGCCGCTTTCCTGACGGCGCTGATCCGTTTCAAGGCTTCTCTGCCGGAAGGCGTCGTCTTCTCGATCCTGCTCGTCAATATCCTGACGCCAGCGATCGAAAAATATT
Organism: Erysipelotrichaceae bacterium; assembly: GCA_017533785.1. Classification (GTDB taxonomy): domain Bacteria; phylum Bacillota_I; class Bacilli_A; order Erysipelotrichales; family Erysipelotrichaceae; genus RGIG5669. Next base: position 55,092 of record JAFWII010000007.1, read on the forward strand.
TCGATGGTAAATCCACAGACCGTGAGCAGAAGGATGCCTGGTCAGTCATCGCAGTCGCGGTGGTCTGCATCATCGGCATCGTTCTGATCGGTCTTTCGCTTGAACCGAAGGCCTATGCTTCGGTCATGAATACAGCAATAACGCTGAGGGGGACATGGTGGTGAAAAAAATGATCATTTCCGTGCTGTTCCTGGCTTTCGTAAGTGCTGTTGCCGGCGCTGCGATCACATTTTTCAATGATATGACCGCACCGACGATCGCGATCAATGCTGAAAGAGAAGAACAGGCGACCCTGCGCAAGATGTTTCCAGACGGCGAATTCGCGGAGATCGGCGGTTATACCGAATGTGAGGAAGTGCTCGCTGTCTACGAAGTCAAGGGACAGGGCTATATCGTGAAAGGTACTGCCGTCGGCTACAATTCATCGACCCCGATCATCGTTCTTGTCGGTTTTGACCAGAACGGTGTAACGACCGGTATGCTGCCGCTGCAGCAGCAGGAGACCAGCGGATATGGTTCCCGCTGTTTTGAAACGGATTTTTCCGTACCTGCATATACAGGCAAGAGTTCCGCAGAGGAAGTCGATATGCTTTCCGGCGCGACCCGCACCAGTGATGCTTTAAGAAGGATCATGGAAGCTTCTTTCCGTGTAATGGAAGAGGTGAAGTAAGATGTGGCAGAATTTTAAGAACGGTTTCATCAAAGAAAACCCGGTATTCGCGCTGTTCCTGGGCATGTGCAGTGCTCTGGCGATCTCCACCTCACTCAATAACGCGATCGGTATGGGAGTCTGTGTCACACTCGTCCTGCTGTTCTCGAACGTGATCATCTCGCTCATGCGCAAACTGATTCCGGACGAGATCCGTATCCCGGTCTATATCGTCGTTATCGCTTCGCTTGTCACGATCGTTGAGATGCTGGTCCATGCGTATGCTCCGGCTCTCTATCAGTCGCTCGGCGTATTCCTTTCTCTGGTCGTTGTAAACTGTATCATCCTTGGCCGTGCGGAAGCGTTCGCTTCCAAGAACGGCGTCGCCGCTTCAGCGGTCGACGGTATCGGCATGGGTCTCGGCTACACTTTCGCTCTGATCCTGATCTCCGCTGTCCGTGAATTCCTGGCGACTGGCGGTATCCACTTCGCTAACCCGTTCAATTCCGAGCAGATCCTCTTCGGCTTCTCGATCGATGCCCTAAAAGGCTTTACGATCCCGCTGATGAGCGGTCCGGTCGGTGCATTCCTGACATTCGCCTGTTTCGCAGCTCTCTTCGCGATGCTGAAAGAAAGAGCCGCACAGAAAGAAAAGGAGGCGCAAAAGAAATGAATCTTCTGTCTCTTGCATTAGCGGCGATCCTGATCAACAATGTCGTCCTGACGAAGTATCTCGGTCTCTGTCCGTTCTTCGGCGTTTCCAAGAGTTCCAAGAGCGCGGTCGGCATGGGTCTGGCCGTCACCTTCGTTATCTTCGGCGCTTCTCTGATCACCTATTTCCTGTATTATGTCATCCTCGTTCCGAACAAGATGGAATACATGCGTCTGATCACGTTCATCCTGGTCATCGCGTCCTTCGTCCAGTTCGTCGAGATGTTCATCAAAAAGTTCTCCGCAAGCCTCTATAAGGCTCTGGGGATCTATCTTCCGCTGATCACGACCAACTGTGTCGTTCTCTATGTTGCGCAGGACAATATCACCCAGAAATACGATCTGCTGACGACCTGTGTCAATTCACTGGCTGTCCCGATCGGCTACATGCTGGTCCTGGTGCTGTTCTCCTGCATGCGCGAGCGTCTTGACAGTTCCGCTACGCCGAAATCCTGGAAGGGGAACCCGATCGCGCTGGTCGCAGCTGCCCTGATGGCGCTGGCGTTCAGCGGTCTGGCCGGTATCGTCTAATGAAAGCGGTGATCTATTTTGTGGTCCTGGTGACCGTTTACTGTGTGTTCTATGTACTGAACCATCGTACAAAACGTCCGCAGGGATGTGAAGACCTGCGGCAGGAATGCGAATCCTGCCATATCGTCTCCTGCCCCGCAAACGGCGTCTACGAAGGAGGAAAGCATAATGCTTAAAGTGTTTCTGATCATGTTCGCGATCGGCATGTGCCTCGGCATCCTGCTGATGATCGCCAATAAGGTATTCGCCGTCAAGCAGGACGAGCGTTTTGAAAAAGCGATCTCCATGCTGCCGGGTTATAACTGCGGCGCCTGCGGTTACCCCGGCTGCAGCGGTATGATCGCGGCGCTTCTTTCCGGTGACTCCGGTACGCTGCAGTGCAAACCCTGCAAACCGGAACAGCGCAAGGCAATCGTTGAATACCTGAATACCACCCCCGGACCGACGGGCGAAACTCTGAATATCAAATCGATCTGATAGTTTTATGAAAAGAAAAGAGCGGCTTATCACCTTGCTCATCCTTTTGCTGGCTGCCGGCGCTTTTGCCGGCACGAAGCTTTTCGGGCAGAAGGGCGGGCAGATCACTGTCAAGGACGCTTCCGGAGAGATCCTTCTGGAAGCTCCGCTGACAACGGATCAAACGTATGAAATCGAAGGGAAAGTCGGTCTTTTTCATTTGCAGGTCGAAAACGGACGCTACCGCGCGATCGATGTGGAATGTCCGAATCACGACTGTGAAGAGGTAGGGTGGGTATCGCCGGAAGATTACCGGCCGATCATCTGCCTTCCCAACGGGATACTCGTGGAGCTTACGAAATGAAACCGCTGAAAAAAGAGATCTTTACAGCGCTGCTCTGCGCTTTTGCGATCCTGCTGAATATTCTGGAAGGACAGTTTCTGCACTTTCTTCCCTATGGTCTCAAGATCGGCCTGGCGAACATCTTCGCGCTTGTCGTCTGGGATAAGTATGGGAGAAAGGAAGTCATTCTGCTGAATCTGCTGCGCGTTGTTCTGGCCGCGCTTCTGAAGGGAACGCTTTTCGCGATCCCGTTCTGGATCTCGTTCTCCGGTGTCGCGCTAGCAACGCTGACGCTTGTTCTGCTGTATAAAAAAGCGACGCTTTTATTTGCGTCGCTGCTTGCTGCGATAATGCATAATTTCGGCCAGCTTCTGATGGTGATGTATTTCTACCATCAGGCGAATATCGCGGTTCTGCTGCCTCCGCTGGTCCTGATCGCAGTCCCGTGCGGATTGCTGACCGCCTGGATCGCTTCTGAGATCCTGAAGCGGATCACCGGTTACGATTAGTCGAATACCATTTCGACGCGGTAATCGACCGCGACCGAAGTGATGAGCGGCTGGAAGATCTCCCAGGTCTTCATGACTGCCATTTCGTCGGCATTCTTCAGAACGTTTTCATTTGTTTCGAGTTCCTGCCGCATTGCCTGTTCAACGGATACCTGCAGTTCGTTCTGCTGCTCAGTTGTCAGTGAGATATCACCGAAGGCCAGAAGGCCTTTTTCTGTATCCGAGAACTGCGTTCTGCTGAAGTCGATGTTCACATACTGCAGTTTTGCGTGCGGGATATGGATACGGACGACTTTCTGTTCGTTGTCGACTTCGATGTTGCTGAGACGGATGCCACTGAGATCAACCGTGTAGACACCGGCGCCGACCATGGTGATGTCTTTTGACTTGGAGAAGATCTCTAGATTAGCCAGACCGGCTTTGGTGATCGTAGTGGTCACGCTGATCTCCTGTTCCATGACGATCAGTTCCTTATGCTCGGTTGCGGCGCCGATGACGCCTTCTTCGAAGTCAGCGGCTGTATAGCCGAGGAACGTGTTGTCAAGGAAGAGGTCGGTCGTTTCTTTGAGATGCTCGATCTTCTGAAGGAGCGGTTTGCGGAAGTGATAGCTGATGCCGACTGTCAGGATGAAGCCGACCAGGATCCCAAGGATTACTCCTTTGAGAAAGCTGTGTGTTCTTTTCATGGAAGCACCTCCTTTTAAATAAAAACGCCTTTTTATAGGCGTTGGTCTTCAATGGTGCCGATTGCCGGACTTGAACCAGCCACCTACGCGTTACGAGTGCGTTGCTCTACCGGATGAGCTAAATCGGCTTAGCGGGTTTATTGTAACCCGTTTTGTCTAAAATGTCTACTAATGTTTTTTGCGGAATGTCTGGTAGAGTTTGTGTCCCGTACGGTAGCAGAATGCGGTAAATGGATCGAGCGTCTTCTCGAACTGACCGATCAGTTCGACGACTTCACCGCCATACTGCTTCTTGTATGTATAGAGGCCGTACTGATCATTCTCCGGAGAGAAGTCGCCGGTAATGCCGTAGAAGTTGTAGTAGCGGTAGCCTTTTTCCTTCGTGATGCGGATCAGCTCAGCGACAATGATGTTCGAAGTGTTGAAATCCTGCAGATATTCCTCATCGTTGCCTGCCAGCAGCATGATCGCTTCCTGTCCGTAATCCAGGATGCAGACGACGGAAAGAACGGCTTTGTCTCCTCTGACTGCCATCGCGGACTTAACGCGTTCCTGAAGCTCAAGATGCTTGTTTAAAACGATCTCCTCTTCATGGACGCGGTTCTTGGTCTTGGGAGAATCCGGGTTTTTGGCGGAAAGCTTTTCGATCTTTGCATGCTGCTGCGCGATCTCTTTCTCAACGTTGGCAAGGCATGTCTTGAAATCGATCTCCGCTCCGTAGAAATGCAGGATCCCGGACGGATGCAGACAATCATACATTTTTTCGTAATAGGAAAGGGGACGGTCGATAAAACCGCGGCGTTCGCCGGTCCTTGCCATCAGCTCCTTATAGATCGGGATATCCTTTTTCTCAAGTTCTCTTACCTGGATCGCCAGAGCATCCTTTTTGCGGATGCGGCGTTTCGTTTCGTAACGGAAGTCGTTGACGATCTCTTCGTAAGTCTTATCTGCGACGTTTAGGCGGAAAAGGAAACGCGGCTGCAGGTTTTCGTAATAGAGGTTATAGCCGGTGTGCGTGAAACCGAGTTTTTTCAGCTCCTCGACGGTCGCGTGATGGTCAAATCCGTCCTTGACGACCTGGCCTTCGATATCGCGCTGACAGAGCTCGTAATAGGGGTCGATGATCAGCAGGAATCCTTTCTGCTGTTTGAGTTTTTTCTCGACAGCCTGCTGGAATTCCGCCAGCAGTTCCGTATTCTCATAATCGATCAGATAGCCGTGGGGCGAATAATACAGGTATTTGTTGAATACCGGCATGCGTCTTCCCAGAAACAATGCGGCAGCAACGGTTTCCCCGTCCTTTTTGAGGGCCAGGAAAAGCTTGCGCCAGCCAAAGCTGCCTTTCAGTTCCGCCCAGCCGGATGTCTGCTGGAAGGATGTATATGGATGTACGGCGCTGAAAGAATCAAATTCCGCAGCGCTGATCTCTGTAAGCTCAGTCTTATTTTCCATGGTTCTCCTTAACGGATCTGCGGATCAGCCAGCGGCGGCGCAGATAAAGCAGTTTTCCAAGAAGGGCATTTGTCAGCGGCCGGGCGACCAGATCGAATTCACCGATGAATTCGTCATAATCACCGCCGAACAGCATCTTGAACTGATGGATACCGTATCCGTCGGTACCCGGCTTGACTTCGCCTTCAGTGCCGAAGAAATCGACCCAGACAGCGTTATGTGCCTGCGCGTCCTTGAGGACGGCAAAGTAGATCTCGTGGCTGCCATGCAGGAAACGCAGGATATCGTTGTTTCCGATATGGACTGTCCAGACTTTGTCCTTGAGCTTGGCACAGATGATCGAGGAAAGGACGACCTCTTCCTCCTTGACCTCGTCAAGCTGTTCCTTTTCGGAGAGCAGACGGTTAAGCTGTCTGTCCTGGTCCTCACTCCGGTTTTCGTTCTGTTCCAGAGTCCTGATCTGATCTTCATAGATCTTGCGGATCGGTCCAAGCTCCGCCCGGCAGACCCAGATATCCGCCATTCCATGGGCGTTCAGGATCTTGTAGAAGTCTTCAAAGAAGGAATAAGGTTCAAGCAGGATGTCCTTGCTTTTGGCGGTCGCCTGCATCGTCTCGTAATAATAACGGACATCTTCCTCGTTTCCCTTATAAACATTGAGATGGTAGGGGTTATGCTTGTTCAGTACCCGGCGCATCGTGTTGTGACACTGTTTGATCAGCGACTTCTCGTCGCCGCCGACCGGCGTGCGGACTGTAAAGCGCGGATTGCTCATCTCACGGAAGCTCATCGTGCGGCCGCGCCATTTGCATCCCTGTGACTGGAAGAAGGAGATCAGTTCCTCGTTCTCCGGATGGTCCTCACGGATGCTGTTGTCCTGGTTAAGGACATGCCAGAGGAGGTCGGGATCAAAACGGAAGTACAGACCGTTTCTTTTGCGGATGTATTCCTTCGTCAGCTTCAGTATGGAAGCGAGCTGATCACGGTCGCTGTAATCACAGGCCATGCCGCGCGGGCAGTAGAAGGAGGCAAACGGACCGATCTTCTTTTCGAGCAGTAGAGCAGTCGCTTTCAGCGTGTCATCTTCATAGAATCCCAGCTGGTGCGCCTTCTGTCCGCGGGAACGGGCGACTTCCGCCCAGGCGGAAGTCTGCATAAAATGGTATTTCTGACTCGACAATACGAATTCGTCGAGTGTCTTTGCATCAATAGTTCGAATTTCCATGCATACAGTATAGCATAACGGTCAGCGGGAACCTCATAAAAAAAGACATCTCGTGATGCCTCTCTTCGGTGCTATTGTGTTACTTCTTTACGACGTTTGCTGCTTGCGGTCCTTTTTCGCCAATTACAACTTCGTATTCGACTTCTTGGCCATCATCCAGGGATCTGTAGCCATCCTGAATAATTGAGGTGTAATGTACGAAGATTTCCTTGCCGTCATCGCCGCAAATGAATCCATATCCTTTGTCGGCGTTGAACCACTTGACTTTACCGGTCATAAAATACCTCCAACTAGTAAAGCATTAATCTGCCTACATCTTTCAATATAGCATTTTGATTTAGAATTTACAATCGTTCATGTCAACTATATTTCTACTGAATTGTCAGTATTCCTGATAAGCTTCATCTTATTTACAGGATCGTTTCCATGCCGTATTTCTGTACCTGCATCCCCAGAGACAGATAAAAGTAGCGGGCATCATCATTGCATGCCCAGACATTGAGCGTCAGATTGTAACATCCGCACTTTCTGGCATAGGAAAGCGCATATTCATACAGCATGCGTCCGATCCCCTGACCGCGAACGTTCTCATCAACGCACAGATCGTCGATATAGAGCGTTTTTACAGGTGTACGGATATTGTCTCCGAGGATCTGTTCAAGGATACCGAAGCAGTATCCCAGGACTTTGCCGTCCTCTTCCGCGACGAAGACCGGTCTTTTTGTATCCTCAAGCAGTTCCTCGAGCTGCGAGGCCGTGTATTTCGTGCCCAGATCAAACAGATCCGGACGACCGATGTGGTGCACAAGATTGACCTGCTTCAGCAGTTCAAGCAGGGAAGGGATATCATTTTTCTGCGCTTTTCGAAGTAACATATTGACCTCCGTTACACTATGCTTAATCAAGTAAATGGTATCTGGCGGAAATTCTATTGACAAGTCTTTTTTTATTTGTAGAATACTTCTTGTATGCTAAAAAAGCTGCGTATTCAGACACAGATTTCTTCCGGCGAAAACACCCTTTTATACGAAGGGATCACCCATACGGACGGAAAACGCATCTGCGTCAGAGAATTCGGCAGCAATGCGGATCTGTGTATCGATCTCTTCGATGACGGGATGCGCATACATCGCCTGGCGAGCGATATCGAAACGACGCTTCAGCTCCGTGAGAGCGGTACCTTCGGAGAAATAAGGGGAGAAGAGGGTACCTTTGAACTGTCGGACATCCGGTTTCTGGATTACAGAAACAGTGATGGCAAAGCGCTGCTGCGGTATTCGCTGGGCGAGGAGTTTTTAATCAGTATTGAGGAATTAGGAGTTACAAATGTCGACTAAAAGAGCACTGACCGATCTGGCATATGAGATCATTGCTGAAAAGAATAAAGCAATCAGTTTTGGCACTCTCTGGAAGGATGTTCTGAAGATGAACGGTACGAACGAAGGAGATATCTCCCAGTTCTACACCGATCTTACTCTCGACGGACGCTTTGTCAGTCTGAAGGGGAATACCTGGGACCTGAAAGAAAAGCATAAGTTCGCGGATTCCTTTGTCGATATCGAAGTCCTCAGCGTCGAAGACGACGAGGAAGACGAACGCGAGGACAGCGAGGAAGAAGAAGAAATACTGGAAACAGAAGAAGAATAAAGGGACGCAGGTCCCTTTATTTTATGGTAGTATGATTACCGTGAAAACCTTTATCTTTGACTTCAACGGAACCGTCCTGGATGACATCGATCACTCTCTGGACTGTATCAATACGTTGCTGACAAAATACCATATCCGCGAACCGCTCTCGCTCGATGAGTACCGTCATATCTTCACTTTTCCGGTCATCGACTATTACCGTAAGGCAGGTTTTGATTTCGACGTCTATTCCTTCGAAGAGATCGGCAGGGAATGGATCGACCTGTATTATTCCCATAAGGAAAAGACCCGCCTGATGGACGGTTACCGCGATATCCTGCGGACGCTTTCCTTCAAAGACTGCCGCACTGTTCTGATCAGCGCCTCGCAGGAAGACAATCTGCTGCAGCAATGCCGCGAACTGAATATCGTCGATTATTTCGACGCGATTCGTGGGATCGACAATATCTATGCCGGTTCCAAGGAAGCGATCACAAAAGAATACATATCCGGAACCGATCCGGAAGACTGCCTGTTCATCGGCGATACGCTGCATGACCTGCAGGTCGCCAGAGCAGTCGGCTGCCGCTGCTGCCTGATCGCCAAAGGTCATCAGGCGGAAGATGTTTTGAAAAAGGAACACGATTATGTCGTTCGCGACATTCGGGAGGTAAAAGAGTTATGCGTATAGGTCATTCCCGTGATATCCACCGCTTCGGCAAAGACCGTAAACTGGTCCTTGGCGGTGTGGAGATCCCTTACGAACTGGGGCTGGTCGGACACAGCGACGCGGATGCGCTGGCACATGCCGTGATCGAAGCGATCATCGGTGCTCTTGGTCTGAAGGATATCGGGACGCATTTCCCGGATACCGACCCGCGCTACAAAGGTATCTCCTCCATGCTGCTGCTCGATGAGGCATACCGGATGATGGATGAGAAGGGCTATGAGATCGGGAATCTCGATTCCCTGATCATGATCGAAAAACCGAAGATGGCCCCCTATATCGACCGGATGCGCAGCAATCTCGCCGAACATCTGCACTGTGATCCTGCCGACGTCAATGTCAAGGCTACCCGCGGCGAGGGGCTCGGCTTCGTCGGTGAAGGTCTCGGCGTCGAGGCGGACTGCGTCGTTCTTTTACGAAAAAAGGCCAATCACGAGTAGGGATTTGCTATAATATACGGGAGCGATGAAGAAAGCATTGTTTTTTGATCTGGACGGCACGCTGATCGATTCCGAACGCTTTTATCTCGAAGGCACATACCGCTGGATGAGTGAAAAGGGGTTTGCCGGAACGGCCGAGGATCTTTACGGAACAGTCGGTGTTACCTTTGACGAGGCATACAGGCTGATGCAGAAGTATCTGCCGCAGTTCAGCGTCGAAGAGATCCGCCGGTTCAATGAGGACTATTTCCTGAACCGGGATCCGCTGCGCTACCGCGATCTGCTGTTTCCCGAAACAGACAGCGTCCTGAAAGAACTCGCTAAAGACTACATGCTCTGTCTCTGCAGCAACGACCCCTGCCGGGAACTTGACCGGTTTCGGACGGAATGCGGTTATGAAGACCTGTTTACATTGGTGCTCAGCTGTGAGGACATTAAAAACGCAAAACCGGATCCGGAGATCTTCCTCAAAGCGAGAGATCTGCTGGGTCTGAAAAATGAAGATTGTCTGATCGTAGAGGATTCGGACTGCGGCATTGCAGCCGGGAAAGCGGCCGGTATCTATACCGTCGCAAGAAAGTGCCCGTTTCCCGTCGACCAGTCTGCCGCGGATCGTCTGCTCGGATCGCTCGGCGAATTAACGGAAGTGCTAAAGGAGTTTTACCATGAGTGAAGATAATACGATCAAGATCGTAGGAAGAAAACAGCTGGAAGGGGAAGTCCGGATCAGTTCATCGAAGAACGCCGCCGTCGCCCTGATCCCGGCATGCGTGATGGGTTCGGACGTCATCACCTTGTTTGATGTACCGCATATCAGCGATATCGCAGCCCTGAAGGAGCTTCTGGCGGAGCTGAATATCAAGGTCGAACGCAACGGCGATTCTTTGATCGTTGACCCGCGCGAGATCCGGAATACCGTCCTTGAAAGCGAAGCAGTCGGAAAGCTTCGCGCGTCGTATTATTTCATGGGGGCGCTGCTTGGACGCTACAAGAAAGTAAAAATGAAGATGCCGGGCGGCTGCGACCTCGGTCCGCGTCCGATCAATCTGCACTTAAAAGGTTTCCGTGCTCTCGGAGCTCAGGTCAACTACGATGACGGTTTCTATACGATCGAAGCACCGGAACTCGTCGGAACGGAGATCTATCTGGATATCGCCTCCGTCGGCGCGACCATCAACATCATGATGGCTGCCGTCTTCGCTAAAGGCCGTACCGTTATCGAGAACGCAGCCAGAGAGCCGGAGATCATCGACCTCAGCACGATGCTGAACAAGATGGGCGCGGACATCCGCGGCGCCGGTACGAACTCGATCACGATCAACGGAGTCGAGAGACTTCACGGCTGCATGCATGAGATCATTCCGGACCGCATCGAAGCCGGCACCTATATCATCATCGCCGCTGCCTGCGCAAAGCAGATGCGCATCACCAACATCATCCCGCAGCACCTTGAGGCGCTGACGATGAAACTGGATGAAATGGGTGTCAACATGGAGATCGGCGATGACTACATCGACGTCTTCGAAAGCAAGGGCCTAAAAGGCATCGACATCAAGACGCTTCCGTATCCGGGATTGGCGACCGACCTGCAGCAGCCTCTGACGGCGCTGATGACCCAGGCGGTCGGCGTTTCCAAAGTCCGCGAGACGATCTATAAGGAACGGTTCAAACACTGCGCGGAACTGAACAAGATGGGCGCTGAGATCGAAGTCTTCGACGGCAGCAGCATCATCAACGGTCCGACGCCGCTGTTCGGGACTGAAGTCCGGGCGACCGATCTGCGCTGCGGCGCTTCCCTGGTCATTGCCGGTCTGATCGCCAAGGGTGAAACGACGATCAACGATGCAAAATACATCTACCGCGGCTATGATCACATCAAGGACAAGCTGCGTGCGCTGGGCGCTGAGATCTATTAGCGGAAAGTGCGAAATTTCCGCATAATAAGCGAAAATAAGCATTGCGAAATCATTTTCGATATGTTAAACTGACTAGGCATTAAACTTACTTTGGATTGACAAGATTTCCAAGGCGGAAGGGAGAAGAAAGATATGCGTCAGAATATTCATCCGAAATACAAGAAAGTTACCGTTACCTGCACAAGCTGCGGAGCCACCTTCGAGACCGGTTCCACTGTCGGCGGAGACATCCGTGTCGATACCTGCTCAAACTGCCACCCGTTCTACACAGGCAGACAGAGATTCGCAGCTGCTGCTGGTCGTATTGAGCGATTCAATAAGAAATACGGACTGGATAAAAAATAAGGCATGCCCTTATTTTTTTATAAGTAAACACAAATATGTACAGAAGATATCGTGAAGGAACAGTGGAGGTCATTTCCGGCTGCATGTTTGCCGGGAAGACGGAAGAACTGATCCGCCGGATCAAGGTCTTCGAATTCGCGCACCGCAATATCCTGGTATTCAAACCGGTGATCGATGACCGGTATTCCGCGACTGAAGTCGTGTCGCATGCCGGTTCCTCTGTCGGAAGCATCGTCGTCTCCTCCGCAAAGGAGATCCTCGAACATGTGAAGGAGGATACCGAGGTCGTCGCGATCGATGAGGCGCAGTTCTTCGACGAGGACATCATCGAAGTCTGCAACCTGCTGGCGGACAAGGGCAAACGGGTCATGCTGGCGGGACTGGATACGGATTTCCGCGGCGAGCCGTTCGGTCCGATGGCCGTGCTGATCACCCAGGCGGAATTCGTTACCAAGCTGACTGCCGTCTGCACGAAGTGCGGTGCTCCGGCGACCCGGACGCAGCGTATCGTGAACGGTCAGCCCGCTTCCTATGATGACCCGACGATCCTGGTCGGCGCTTCCGAGAGCTATGAAGCCCGCTGCCGCCACTGTCATGAAGTCCCCAACAGACCGAAGCGTCTAGGAGAGGTTTTATGGATGCAAAAATAGTCAAACTGCAGGAGCAGGAAAAACGTTATCTGGAACTCGCCGATGAACTTCTCAAAGAGGAGAACATGACGAATCCCAGGCTTTATACCAAGCTTTCCAAGGAACAGGCTTCCCTGAAAGGCTGTTTTGACGCGTACCAGCGCTATAAAGATCTGACCAAAGGCATCGAAGAAGCACAGCTGATGCTGAAGGATGAGGACGAGGAGATCCGCGAGATGGCGGAACTCGAACTCAGCGAGAAGACTGAGGAGCTGGAAATGCTCATGGTCAAGATCGAGGAGCTGCTGCTGCCGAAAGATCCGGAAGACGACAACAACTGCATGGTCGAGATCCGCGGCGCGATCGGCGGCGACGAAGCCAACATCTTTGCCGGCGATCTTTACCGCATGTACTGCTACTATGCCGAATCGCTCGGCTACAAGACGGAGGTCATGGAAGAAAGCCCGTCCGAAGCCGGCGGCTATGCGCTGATCTCCTTCATGGTCAAGGGTGACGGCGCCTACGGTCATTTCAAATACGAAAGCGGCGGGCACCGTGTCCAGCGTGTTCCCAAGACCGAATCCCAGGGACGTATCCAGACTTCGGTCGCGACCGTTTATGTGCTTCCGGAGATCGAGGAAGACGATATGGAGATCCCGGACAGCGATCTCGTGATCGAGACCCACCGTGCCTCTGGCGCCGGCGGCCAGCATATCAACAAGACCGACTCGGCCGTCCGCATCGTGCATATCCCGACGGGCATCACCGTCAACTGTCAGGACGGCCGCAGCCAGATCGCCAACCGTGAGACTGCGCTGCGCATCGTCCGCGCCCGTGTATTCGAAGAGATGAAACGCCGCAAGGAAGAGAAGGAAGGCGCTGCCCGCCGTTCCAAGATCGGCACTGGCGAGCGTTCCGAAAAGATCCGCACCTACAACTATCCGCAGAACCGCGTGACCGATCACCGCATCGGCCTCAGCATCTCGCAGCTTGACCGCATCATCGACGGCAAGCTCGACGATATCGTCGAAGCGCTGCGGAAGAACGAGGAAAAAGAAAAGCTGCTCAATGAAAACATATAACGACCTGATGCATTCCTACCGCCAGGAACTGCGTGAGAAGGATATCCCGGAAGCGACCCTGCGCACCTTTCTGTTTGAGCTGACGAGCGAGAAGGGGATCGATCTCTTTCGCGACAAGGACCAGCCGGCAGATGAGGAAGTGCTGCACCGTTTCGAAGAGGGGATGCAGCGCATCCTGCGCCATGAGCCGATGAACTACGTGCTTGGCTACAGCTGGTTCTACGGTTACCGCTTCAAGGTCGATCCGCGGGTACTGATACCACGCTATGAGACTGAAGAACTGGTCGCGCTGATCCTGCGTGAATGCGATGAATTCTTCAAAGGACAGACGGAAGTGACGGCAGCGGATATCGGCTGCGGTTCCGGCGCCATCGCGCTGGCTGTCAGGAAGGAAGATCCCCGTTTCCGGATGTATGCGACAGATATCTCGGAAGAGGCGCTCAGCCTGGCCAGGGAAAACAGCGAACTGCTGGAAGCTGATGTGACCTTCTTTGCCGGCGACATGCTGGCGCCGGTCAGGGAGAGAGGGATCCGGCTGGATGTGCTGATCTCCAATCCGCCTTATATCCCGGATCAGGAAGAACTCGAAGAGTCCGTCCGTGACTACGAGCCCCATGTGGCGCTGTTCGGCGGCGAGAAGGGCGTGGATTTCTACGAGATCCTGCTCAGCGGCGCGAAAGACGTCATGAAGGAGCGCGGCATGATCTTCTTCGAGATCGGCTATAACCAGAAGGAAACGATCCTGAACAAGGCGAAAAAGTACTTTCCGGAAGCGGAAATGCGTGTCGAAAAGGACATCAACGGAAAAGACCGGATGTTTTGTTTAAAATTTGAATAATTTCACTTGTTTATCACATTGTTTTGGTTCAATGATAGTGTAATAATTTTTTCATTGAAGATACCTATTTCGAAAGAGTTCCTAGTCGGGGGAACTTTTTTCGTTCTTTGTGATAAACTTTTGATTGAGGTAAAGAAAAATGAGTTTAACAGCAGGAATCGTCGGTCTGCCGAACGTCGGCAAATCGACCTTGTTTAACGCGATAACAAACAGCCGGGTCGAAGCGGCGAACTATCCTTTCGCGACGATTGAGCCGAACGTCGGCATCGTCGAAGTCCGAGACGAGCGTCTGACGAACCTTTCGCAGATCTTCGAGCCGGAACGCACGATCTATACGACTTTTGAATTCACCGATATCGCCGGTCTCGTCAAGGGCGCCAGCAAGGGCGAAGGTCTGGGCAACCAGTTCCTCGCCAATATCCGCGAAGTCGACATGATCTGCCACGTCGTCCGCTGTTTCGAGAATAACGATATCTCCCACGTCTACAACCGCATCGATCCCGAAGAGGATGCCGCGATCATCAATATGGAACTGATCATGGCGGACCTGCAGAGCTGCGAGAACCGCATGCCGAAGGTCGAGAAGCGGATGAAGGCGAAGGAAAAGGGCGCGGACACCGAATACCGTCTGCTCAACCGCATTAAGGAATGTCTGGAACAGGGGCATATGATCACATCCCTGGACTTTGAACCGGATGAGGCGAAGACCGTCAAGGGCTTCCAGTTTCTGACCTCGAAGCCGGTCATCTACATCGCCAATATCGCCGAAGACGATATGAACGATCCCGACAGCAATCCCTACTACCAGAAACTGAAAGCATTCGCGCTTTCGGAAAACAGCGGCATCCTGCCGATCGCCGCCAAGATCGAAGAGGACCTCAGCAGCCTCGACCGGGAAGAGAAGGAAGTCTTCCTCGAGGAGCTCGGTCTGGCGCACTCCGGTCTGGATGATCTGATCAAAAAAGCCTATGACACCCTCGGCCTGCGCACGTTCTTTACCGTCGGTAAGGACGAATGCCGCGGCTGGACGTTCCGCGACGGCATGAAAGCGCCGGAATGCGCGGGTGTGATCCATACCGACTTCGAAAGAGGCTTCATCCGTGCGGAAGTCTATTCCTATGACGACTTCATGGAATTCAGGAGCGAAGCCAAGCTGAAAGAAGCCGGAAAGCTCCGTCTGGAAGGGAAGGAATATCTCCCCAAGGATGGGGATATCATGCATTTCCGATTCCATGTTTGATGAACTGAAAAAAGGCCTTCATATCCTTGCCTGCAGCGGCGGTCCGGATTCGATCGCCCTTTTTTCGATGCTGAAGGAAGAGGGCGTTTCTTTCGTCTGCTGCCACGTGAACTACCATCTGCGCGCGGACAGTGAATACGACAGCTCTCTGGTCGAAGAAATGTGCGGGAAGCATCAGATACCGTATTACCGGCATGACGCCGAATATAAGTGCGGAAACGAGGAATTATGGGCCAGAAGGGAGCGCTACGGATTCTTTGTCCGCATGGCGCGCATCCTGCATGCGGACGATATCCTGATCGCGCACCAGGAAGATGATCTGCTCGAGACCTACCTGATGCAGAAGGAAAAAAGACTGACGCCGGTATGCTACGGGCTGAGCGAGCGCTCCTCCTATAAAGGCGTGCCGGTCAGACGTCCCCTGCTTCACATGACCCGGAAGGAGATCCTTCGCTACTGTGAGCAGCATCAGCTGAAATACGCCCTGGATTCGACCAACAGCGAGGACCGTTACCGCCGCAACCAGATCCGCCACCAGACGGTGGAGAAACTCAGTCGTGCGGAACGTGACCGCCTGCTGGCCGAGATCGCGGAAAAAAACAGGGAACTGACAGAACTGCGCAAAGGCGCGGCCGCCTATCTCTTCGGAGCGGAAGACTACGACGCGGAGGAGTTCCTGCAGCGGGAAGACCGCAAGGAATGCCTGCGCCAGCTCCTGTATCCCGATCTCAGCGACAGCTATCTCGAAGAGCTCCTGAAACAGCTCTCGGAACGCAGCGCCGTCCATCTGCGGGTGCGCTCGAAACAGATTGACCGGGAATACGGCAGGATCCGCTGCGGACACGGTCAGGAACCGTTCGTATATATGCTTGAAAAGCCGGAATACCGCACTTTCCCGTTTTTCTCGCTGTGCCCGGAGGGGAAAACGATCGAAGGCGTCGATCTGACGCCGGAAGACTTTCCGGTGAAACTGCGCAGCTGCAGGGAAGGGGACAGGATCCGCCTGCGGATCGGCGAAAAGAAGGTCAGCCGCTTCTTCATCGACCGCAAGCTGCCGCTTCGCGAAAGACAGCGGACCGTCGTCATGGAGAACCGCCGGGGGGAGGTGATCTTCGTCTCCGGGCTGGGCTGCGACGTCGATCATTATGCTATTAAACCCAATACCTTTGTGGTAAAATATGAAAATACGAAGGAGAGACCTATGCATAAAGATTTAGATCGTATTCTGCTCACTGAGGAACAGATTGAGAAACGCTGCGATGAACTCGGCAAGCAGATCGACGCCGACTACGAAGGCAAGAAACCGCTCCTGGTAGGTCTTTTAAAGGGATCGGTGCCTTTCATGGCTGAATTGATGAAACATATTACGCTCGATGTCGAGATCGACTTCATGGATGTCAGTTCCTACGAGGGAACCGAATCCTCCGGCGATGTCCGTATCGACAAGGACCTGGATTCCTCCGTCCGCGGAGTGGATATCATCCTGGTCGAGGACATCATCGATACCGGCCGCACGCTGAAGAAAGTCAGGGAATTCCTCTACTCCAAAGGCGCGGCATCCGTTAAGATCGTTACCCTTCTGAACAAACAGTCCCGCCGTGTGATCGACGATATCAACGGTGACTATGTCGGCTTTGACGTACCGAATTACTTCGTCGTCGGCTACGGGCTCGACTTCAATCAGAAGTACCGGAACCTTCCTTACGTCGGTGTACTGAAGGAAGAGCTTTATTAAGGAGATTAGTTTATAGATGGAGAATAACAAGAATCGTTTCGCGTATACGCTGCCGTATATCATCGTGGCGGTCTTTATCCTGTCCATGATGTTCCGCAGCCCGCTGGCTTCCCAGACGGTGAAGCTGGGCTACAGCGAGTTCCAGACCGTTCTGAAAAACGAGCAGGTCCAGAGCGCGCAGGTGACCGTCGACTACAACACGATCACCGTTACCGGTATCTACAACGACAGCGACGGCGCAGCGCACAATTTCTCGACCGTGATCCCGAATACGGAGACCGCGTCCGAGGAGCTCATGCAGTCTCTGCAGAAACTGAAAGGGGTGGAGGTCAAGGACGCCAACACGTCCAACATCTTCCTTGAAGTCCTGGGTTCGATCCTGCCGCTGGCGATCTTCCTGGTCTTCGGTTTCTATATGATCAACCGGATGGGCGGCGCTGCCGGAGGAAATCAGAAAGCCTTCGACTTCTCCAAGTCCAAAGCGCGTCTGGAGACCGAGATCAAGACCCGGTTCACCGATGTCGCCGGCTGCGACGAGGAAAAAGAGGAGATGTCCGAACTGATCGAATATCTGCGCATGCCCCGCAAGTTCGCGAAGATGGGCGCGCGCATTCCGAAGGGCGTACTGCTCGTCGGTCCGCCGGGCACAGGTAAAACGCTTCTGGCGAAAGCCGTTGCCGGCGAGGCGAACGTTCCGTTCTACTCGATCTCCGGTTCCGACTTTGTTGAAATGTTTGTCGGTGTCGGCGCTTCCCGTGTCCGTGACATGTTCAAGCAGGCGAAGCAGACAGCTCCGTGCATGATCTTTATCGATGAGATCGATGCGGTCGGCCGTCAGCGCGGCGCCGGTCTCGGCGGCGGCAACGACGAACGCGAACAGACACTGAACCAGCTGCTCGTCGAACTCGACGGCATGTCCGACAACAGCGGCATCCTGGTGATCGCCGCCACCAACCGTCCGGATGTTCTCGACCCGGCGCTCCTGCGTCCGGGACGTTTCGACCGCCAGATCACCGTTTCCCTGCCGGATGTCAAGGGCAGAGAGGCGATCCTGCGTGTCCATGCCCGCAATAAGAAAGTCGCGGATGACGTCGATCTGCAGGCGCTGGCAAAGCGCACCCCGGGTTTCTCCGGCGCAGATCTTGAAAACGTGCTGAACGAAGCCGCGATCCTTTCCGTACGTGAAAACAAGGAAGTCATCACCACGAACCAGATCGACGAAGCGATCGACCGTGTCATGATGGGTCCTGCCAAGAAGTCCCGTGAATACGATGAAAAGACCAAGAAGCTCGTGGCTTACCACGAAGCCGGTCACGCGATCGTCGGCCTCAATCAGCCCGACGGCGTGATCGTCCAGAAGGTCACCATCATCCCGCGCGGCCAGGCCGGCGGATACAACCTGCTGACCCCGCGCAAGGAACGCATCCTGAACTCGAAGAAGGAACTGCTGCAGACGATCACCGGCTATATGGGTGGCCGCTGCGCTGAAGAGATCTTCTTTGACGATATCACCACCGGCGCGAGCGACGATATCAAACAGGCGACCCGCATCGCCAAGGATATGGTCACTGCCTACGGCATGAGCGAGCTCGGTCCGATCCAGTACGACAACGGTTCATCCTCTGTCTTCCTGGGACGCGACTACAACTCTCCGAGCAACGTTTCCAGCCAGATCGCCTACGATATCGATATCGAAGTCCGCAAGATCGTCGACTTCTGCCACGACGAGGCATCCCGCATCATCAAGGAGCACCGCGATGATCTGGTCAAGATCGCCGAAGCGCTGATCGCCAATGAAACGCTGACTGCCGAAGAGATCGATCAGGTCCTCAACGGCGAGCTCGTGATCCGCGACGGCAGCCTGGTCCCGGCGAAGGAACCGGAAAAACCGGCGGAGACCGTCGAAGAGACAGCTCCGGAAGTACCGGAGGAAAGCGAAAAGGAAGCTGCTCCGGCAGAACCGAAGCAGACCGGCCGCGGCACCGGCCACCGTTCCCGCAAGCCGGTTCAGGAAGAAGAAGAAAAAGTCATCGACCTGAACGATCCGAACGAATAAGAAAACGACCCCGGTCAGACCGGGGTCTTCTTATGCGTGTTTTCCGTACTGCGGCGTCACTTTCCGTCTCTTTTTGTTTGTGGTAGAATTCTGTCGGTATGAAAAAGAATCGTTTGCTGATCGGCCTGAAAGGCCCGTTTATCCGTTTTTATCTCGCTGATACGACTTCCCTTGTCGAAGAGGCAAGAGAGAAGTTTTCCCTGTATCCGACTTCGGCAGCCGCGCTGGGGCGCGTGCTCTCGATGTCTGCCGTCATGGGCACCATGCTGAAGGACGGGAATGAGCAGTACAACATCGCGATCCACTCCGACGGCGCGATCTCCACGATCATGGCGATCGCCAGGCCGGACGGCTCGGTCAAAGGCTTCATCTCGAACCCGAACGTCTATGACGTCTATGAAGATACAGGCAAACTGGCGGTCGGCCGCGCCATCGGCAGCGGCACCCTCAGCGTGACCAAATCCATGAATATGAAGGGCAATTTCTCCTCGACGGTCAATCTGCAGACCGGTGAGATCGGGGATGATTTCGCGTTCTACTTCGCGAAGTCGGAGCAGCGCGCTTCGATCGTTTCCTTAGGTGTCCTGGTCGATACCGATCAGTCCATCCGCTCCGCCGGCTGCTTCTTCATCGAACTGCTCCCGGGCTATGGCGAGGAGGACATCGTCTATCTGGAAAACCTGGCTGCCCGGATGCGTCCGATCTCCATGGAGATCGATGAGCTTTCGCTTGAAGAGATCATCGAAAAGAACCTCGGCGAAGTTGAGATCCTGGAGGAAAGGGAGCTCGAGTACCGCTGCGACTGCAGCCGCGAGCGTTTCAAGGAGAAACTGCTGACGCTCTCCCGCAAAGATCTGCTCGATCTCGCGAAAGCGCAGCAGGATATCGAGATCAAATGCGATTTCTGCGGAAAGACCTATACCTACAGCGCAAAGGAACTGAACGACTGGCTGGATGATGTTGGAACTGCGTGAGCTTCTGAAGAAAAACCCGATCATCGCCGCTCCGCTTGCCGGCATCTCCAATGCCGCCTACCAGAGCCTGTGCCTGGATTACGGCTGCGGCCTTGTCTATACCGAAATGATCTCTGCGGAAGGGATCTTTTTCCATAATCAGCGCACCCTGGAAATGTGCTCCGTCCCGAAAGGGAACCATCCGATCGCCCTGCAGCTTTTCGGCGCCAAGGTCGACCATCTGGTCGCCGCCGCGCAATATATCGATCAAAAGACCGACGCGGACGTGATCGATCTGAACATGGGCTGTCCTGCTCCGAAAGTGGTCAAGACCGGCGCCGGTTCGGCGCTTCTGAAAGACCCGGAGAAAGCCTTCGCGATCGTCAGCGGCATCAGACAGGCTGTCCGCAAGCCGGTCAGCGTCAAGATGCGCCTCGGCTTCAGCGACAGCGAAAAGAAATATCTGTCTTTCGCCAAAGGCCTGGAAGAGGCAGGTGCCGATATGATCGCCGTACACGGCCGCACCCGCACCCAGATGTATCAGGGAAGCGCCGACTGGGATGCGATCCGCGAGATCAAGGCGGAACTGCATATCCCGGTCATCGGCAACGGGGACGTCCGCACGGCGGAGGATTTCTTTGCCAGGAAAGAGGAGAGCGGCGTCGACGCCGTCATGATCGGACGCGGACTGTTAGGCAATCCCTTCCTGATCCGCCAGATCGTAAAGAAACAGAACGGCGAGACGGATCTTACGATCACGCCGAAAGAACGTTTCGCAGCCTGCCGCGACCATGCGCAGAGACTGATCGCGCTGTCCGGGGAAGACCGGGCGCTCAGGGAGCTGCGCGGTATCGTCGGAAACTATCTGCGCGGTCTGCCGGAAGCTTCCTACTACCGCGGCAAAGTCACCACGCTCAGAGACTATGAAGAGCTTGATCAGCTGCTGAAGGAATTTCAGCTGAGACTGGAGGAGAGAAATGAAGATCGCACTGCTTGACGCATCCACCGCCGCCTGCGCCGCTTACGGGGCAGGGATCGAGGACGGTCTCAGGGAGCTCCGTCCGCAGATCACGACCGCGCTCGGGATCGACCGCGGCTGTCTGAATCTTTATGAATACTTTTTCGACGAAGAGGGGAAGCGCCGCCTCTCGGCTCTGCGGGAATACCGCGAACCGGGTTTTCTGGAGCTCATGCTGAACCGCTTTAAGGAGACCGAAGTTCCGGAACTGCCGGAAGCGAAGGAGATCCCGGCAGCGCTCGGTTTCGGCATCTACGATCTGACTGCGGACACGTTCAAGGTCATCCCCGATACGATGATCCGCAAAGAACCTGAGCTTGCCATGAAAGCTGCGCTGGCCGGGATCGGCAACAAGCCGGTACTGATCGGCACCAGCAAATGCTTTTCCGCCGGATTCAAGGAGCCTCTGCCCGTATCTCCAATCGTATCGAAACACGATATCACGATCGTGATCGCCGGAAAGCCGAGTCTGCTCGAGGCAAAACGGGAAAGGGAGGCTGCCAGGGAGCTGGCGCATGCCTTCCCGGTCCTTTCCTTCCGTCTGCGCGCCCGCGCGAACAACTACCTCCGCAGCTACCGTCTGGCGGAACGGCTGGAAAAAGAAGGAAAAGCGGTCCTCTGCTCACCGGAAGCCGGAAATGCGGAGGAACTCTATGAACAGGGTCTCTCAAAGGGCAGGGAGATCTGTGAAAAACTGAAAAACAATGCGTAAAATCCTGTTATTGACGCTTCTGCTGCTGCTCTGCGGCTGTGCGGAAGCGCAGACGCCGCCGCCGGAACCGGAACCAAGAGTCACTCCGGCCGTGGTCGTCGTGAAAAAACATCACTATATCGCCAAGGCCGCGGAAGAAGAGGCCTTTTCCTGCACAGCCGGTGACGAGATCGACTATATGTCGTTACTCGATTATAACGAGCGCGACCTGATCGGTGCCACGGTCCTGATGACCGGAGACGGTCTGTCCACGGAAAACCCGGGAACCTTCTCCGTCATCATCGCAGTCGTCGACGAGGACGGCTGTTTCTCGCAGATCGAGAAGGAGATCGTCGTCAGGAAGAAATATGTGCGGCCGAGCTATACGCCGCCGGTCAGCGCCTGGGACGGCGCTCCGCTGACAAAGAGCGCCGGCGTCATCAACGGGCCTTCCGGGAAGGAATCGTACTATAATCTGAACATGTCCGGGGTCATCGCCATCGCGAAGAATGCCGGCATCGAAGGGGACTACTGGATCCGCGAGGACGGCGTCAAGATGTACGGCTCCTATATCATGTGCGCCTGCGACGACACCGGAACGGCCCACAGCCGCTTCGATATCGTGCAGACTTCACTGGGGACCGGCATCTGTCTCGATACCGGAAGCTTTAAATATGAAAATCCCTGGCAGATCGATATAGCAGTCGACTGGTAAAACTGATATCATAGTTTCATTGGATCAAATCAGCGATCCGCGGCAGTCAGAACGAAATACGAACAGGAGTAGATAGTATGGACGGATTCATTCAGATCATCACGAACATCAACAATGCGGTCGGAAACTTTGTCTGGGGCGTTCCGATGCTGGTCCTATTGGTCGGCACCGGCATCCTGATGACGATCGGCACCGGCTTCTTTCAGATCACCCACTTCCGGCACTGGTTCTCCAAGACGATCGGCGCAGTCTTCACGGACCGCGACGTCACCGCGCATACGGGAAAACATGACAAATCGATCAGCCAGTTCCAGAGCCTGTGCACCGCTCTGGCGGCGACCATCGGCACCGGCAATATCGCCGGCGTCTCCGCCGCGATCGTTTCCGGTGGCCCGGGCTCGATCTTCTGGATGTGGATCGTTTCCTTTTTCGGGATGATGACCAACTATTCCGAAAACGTTCTCGGTATCTACTACCGCCGCAAGAACTCCGTCAACGAATGGTGCGGCGGCGCGATGTACTATCTTTCCGACGGCCTCGGAGCGAAGAAGGGCTGCAAAACGATTGGCAAGGTCCTTGCCGTCCTGTTCAGCATCTTCTGCACCATCGCCGCCTTCGGTATCGGCAACATGAGCCAGGTCAACACGATCGCTTCCAGCATGAAGATCGCCTTCGGCATCCCGGCGGTCGTCACCGGCGCAGTGCTGATGGTCCTGGCGGGATTGGTCATCATCGGCGGCATCAAGCGTATCGGCGCGGTCACTGAAAAGATCGTTCCGTTCATGGCGGTCGCCTATATCATCGGCGCCTTCGTCGTCGTCTTCGCCCATGCCGGGCAGATCCCGGCAGCCTTTGCGGCGATCTTCCGCGGCGCCTTCGCGATGCGCGCGGTCGGCGGCGGCATCGTTGGCTACGGCATCAAACAGGCAGTGACTTGGGGCATGAAGCGCGGCGTATTCTCCAACGAAGCCGGTCTCGGTTCCTCGGTCATGGTCCATTCCGCTTCCAATATCCGCGAGCCTGTCGTACAGGGCATGTGGGGCATCTTTGAAGTCTTCGCTGACACGATCATCGTCTGCACCCTGACGGCGCTGACGATCCTGACCAGCGGCGGCGTCGATCTTGCGACCGGCGCGATGATCAGCACGGCAGAGAAAACAGCGCTCGTATCGGAAAGCTTCTCCACTGTCTTCGGTCATTTCGGCGCGGCTTTCATTGCGCTGGCGATCCTGCTGTTCGCGTTCTCGACCGTTCTCGGCTGGAGCCAGTACGGCATGCGTTCCTTTGAATACCTGTTCGGCACCAAAGCCACGATCATTTTCCGCGTCGTCTTCGTCGCTTTCGTCCTGATCGGCGCGACGATGGATCTTTCCCTGGCCTGGGAGCTTTCAGACACGTTCAACGGTCTGATGGCGATCCCGAACCTGATCGGCGTTCTGAGCTGCGGCGCAACGGTTCTGGCGATCACCCGGAACTATTCCGACCGGGTGCTGCACGGCAAAGACATCACCCCGATGTATTCTGCGTTCCCGGAGATCCAGGCGATGCAGGAGAAAAAAAATTGAAAAAACTGAAAACAGACTATTGACAGTTTTCAAAAAGTATGTAACTATTTACACAACAGCAACGAAGAGAAGAGTAACCGAAGGCTGGTATGGCAGAGAGTCCCGGCAGCTGAAAAGGGATATACGAATATTCGGTGAACATGGTCTCGGAGCTGCAGGATCGATACGTAGATCCTGCCGGGTTTGCCCGTTAACGCAATAGAGTATTTCTGATCGATTCAGCGTACTTGAAGAGGAAATGATCGTGAGGTCATTTTGAAGTAAGGTGGTAACGCGTATAACCTACGCCCTTATGAGGGGTGTAGGTTTTTTAAATAAAGACCACCCCGTGGATTCCTTTTCAAGCCAAAACAGAAGGAGGAGAAACGTATGAAAAAAGCTATCAGAACATTAATCGCTGCATTACTTCTAGTCGCCCTGTTCGGATGCAATTCCGGCGGAAACACACCGGCACCGGCTGATACCGGCGCAACGGTCAACGCTGTCAACCCGCACGGCTACGAGATCGTTCCGATCGAAGCCGCGAACCTGCCGCTCAACCTGAAGGACCTCGGTGTCGCTGTCATCAACGGCAACTACGCTCTTGAAGCGAAGCTCAACGAGACCAATCCGGCGATCGCGATCGAAGAATTCGACGCGGAGACCAGCGTAAGACGTACGAACTATCTCGCAGTCAAGGAAGGCAATGAAGACTCAAGAAAGATCCAGGCACTGGTCGCCGCGATCGTTTCCCCGGATGTCGCCTCCTACATTGAAGGAACCTACAAGGGTGCCGTCATCACTTCCTTCGTCGACGCAGACGGCAATGCCGTAACTGCCGGCGAGATCCCGGAAGCTGCCGGTGAAGATGTCACGATCCGCGTCGGCGCTACCCTGGTTCCGCATGCCGAGATCCTCAACAACATCGTAAAGCCCACTCTGGCTGAACACGGCTGGAACCTCGAAGTCGTCGAATTCGCCGACTACGTCCTGCCGAACACTTCTCTTGAAGAAGGCGAACTGGATGCCAACTACTTCCAGACGCTCGGCTACCTGAAGAACCAGAACGAAGAGAGAGGTCTGCACCTCGTCGCCGCTGTCGGCGTTCATATCGAACCGATGGGCGTTTACTCCGCTACCTTTAAGTCCCTGACAGAACTGCCGGACGGCGCTTCGATCGGTGTCCCGAACGATACCGACAACTACGGCCGCGCGATCGATCTGCTGAATGCGCTCGGCCTGCTGGAAGGCGCACCGACGGATCCGGAAAAGATCAACGAGATCAACGGCTGATCGGACGTAAAACTGATCTGACCCAGCGGTACCGAAAAGTACCGCTGGTTTCGTGTTTGGAGGCAACAATATGATTGAACTAAAAAACGTAAAAAAAGACTTTGGCGATCTCGAAGTGCTGAAGGGGATCACGATCACCATCAAAGACCGGGAGATCTACGGGATCATCGGTCAGAGCGGTGCCGGCAAATCCACCTTACTGAGATGCATCAACGGTCTTGAATCGTACAATGGCGGCGAGATCCTGGTCGACGGCGTGAAAGTATCGACCGCAGACAAGGAGGGGCTGCGCCATTTACAGAAGCATATTGGCATGATCTTCCAGAACTTCAACCTGCTTTCCAGGCTCGATGTCTACGACAACATCGCTCTGCCGCTGCGTTTCTGGGGCATCGATCCGAAGTCCCCGGAAGCGAAGAAGAAGATCGATTCTTTGATCGAACTCGTCGGTCTGACGGATAAGAAAAAGGCGCGTCCGCGGGAGCTCTCCGGCGGCCAGCAGCAGCGTGTCGCCATCGCGCGGGCGCTGGTGCTCGATCCGAAGATCCTGCTCTGCGACGAAGCGACCTCGGCGCTCGACCCGGAGATCACGAAGGGCATCCTGTCGCTTCTGCAGGACATCAACCGCAAGATGGGCATCACGATCGTCGTGGTCACCCACCAGATGGAAGTCGTCAAGCAGATCTGCGAGCGGGTCGCTTTCCTGAAAGACGGCAAAGTGCTGGCGGAAGGCAAGCCGGAAGAACTCTTCGTCAAACCGATCAAAGAGATGAAAAGCTTCCTGCAGGAGGAAAGCGGACTGCTTCCTTCCGAAGGCGTCAATATCCAGCTCTTCTTCAGTGATGAGAGCGCGGATGAGCCGATCATCACCATGATGGCCCGGGAACTGAAGACAGACTTCTCGATCTGCTGGGCCAAGCTCGAAGACTTCCGTTCGAATGTCTACGGAAGCCTGATCATCAACGTGCGCGAAGAGGACAGGGAACGTGTCTGTTCCTATCTGGACGGGAAAAAGGTCCCGTGGGAGGTGCTGTAATGTTACAGATCATTCTGAATGCGACGAGACAGACGATCTACATGGTCTTCTTCTCCACGCTGTTCTCCGTCATCCTGGGCTTCATCCCGGCGGTCATCCTGACGCTGACAGCGCCGGACGGACTGCGTCCCAACAAGGGCGTTTATGAAGTCCTGAGCCTGATCGTCAACATCTTCCGCAGCTTCCCGTTCATCATCCTGCTCGTCCTGATCATTCCCTTTACCCGCGCAGTCGTGGGCAAGTCGATCGGAACGACTGCGGCGATCGTGCCGCTGACCGTTTCGGCGATCCCCTATATCGCGCGTGTCTTCGAGACCAGCCTGCGGGAGACCGATGCGGGCGTCATCGAGGCAGCCCGTTCCTTCGGCGCTTCCGACTGGCAGATCCTGTTCCGGGTCTACATCAAGGAATCGATCCCGCGCATGCTGAACGGCGTCATCCTGCTGATCATCTCGCTGGTCGGCTATTCCGCCATGGCGGGCACGGTCGGCGGCGGCGGTGTCGGCGATATCGCCATCCGCTACGGCTACCAGGGCTACCACAGCGACTACCTGTTCATCTGCTCGGTGATCCTGATCATCCTGGTCCAGGCGATCCAGATGGTCGGCAACTATATCTACAAGAAGATCTCCTAAAAAAAGACACGGCAAGTTTCCTTCACTTATTTTTAGGGGACGGAAATGAACGGAGTTGTGCACTTCAAGCGAAAAAAATCCGCAATCTTTTTACGATCACGGATCTGATGAAACTATTCTGTTTTCCTTCGCCTGCGAGGACTGTGAATGACAATGAGCCGAGTGAAACGGCAGAGGGTTCGGGGAGCTGAATCCCCGACAAGTTGCCTGCCATCAAAAATCATGAAAATGAATTTTTGTTATACAAGGCGAATCTTGCTCTAATCAATTGAAAGCTGTCATATATGCGATAATAGCTGATCATTCAGTCACATTGATCATGATATCCTGATAAAATTCATTTGCTGATATTTCCGGGTTATCACCAAAGAAAGCTTTTCCTGCTTCTTCATCTCCCTGAAGAAAATACATGAACCAGGCAGTTACGTATCCGTCTGCATAGTAAAGCATTTCTCCGTGGTCACAGTCATTTCTTCTTGCCAGAACCTTTATAACATCATCTGTTATATTTTCATAGGTTTTCTGCATACTTTCCAGCGGGGAAATAGCGGAGTCTGTCTGTCCGGATGAACCGATCATCATTGTATTCGCATGGATAAGAGAAGAATCGGAATCCCATAAAAAGGCTTTTGCCATATCTGTTTCTGTTGAACTTAACATGACTGCTGCTTTGATCATATCGGAATGCGGATGGATCGTAATACCGTTAATGACTCCAATACCGCCCTGGGAATGTCCTGTTACACCAATATTATCAAAATCAATATGTCCCTTTAGTGGGCTTTCATCGTCATTTGAACTGTAGGTATCCGCAAACAGCAAATATCTAATCGACAATTCCACTCCTTCTCCATAGAACGAGTTGTTTTCTTCATTGGCGATCGTGATAAATCCCCATGATGCTAAATGTTCCTGAAGCGCAGGGTACTTGGAGGCCGGGGTTCCTGTTCCGTTCAAGAATATCACAACAGGTACTTTGCCCAAATTGTAAATATCTTTCGGATAGTACACTTCAAACTTTTCCAAAGACGAAACTGTGGCACTTTCTAAATGTTCAACTTCATAGCTGCCCATGGCAAGATATTTTGCTTCGATCTCTCCGCCGGTTTTAACCGTATCCGTATAGTTTTCCGGCACACTTGGACTTTTAGAAATAAAATGGAATAATACTGCAATCAGCACCCCAAGCAACAGAATAATGATACCAATAACCTTCAACACTTTTTTCATTTCTTAAACCTCTCTAGAGCTTTGTTGACTCTATTTTCTTTTTGTGATACATTTGTTACGTTACATATGTTACATCAACTCAATGGTGACTTCAATGCGTCTGAAGAAAATGTTACATAAACAAGGAGAGTGTTACATGGCAGAAACATTATCATATGCAAAGACAGAGTTAACAAAAGCGTTATTATCATTGCTGAAAAAAAAGAAACTGCATGAGATCACGATTAGTGAACTGTGCAATAAGGCAGGATTAAGCAGATTATCCTATTACCGCAATTACGATTCGATGGAAGAGATTATTAGAGAACATCTTTCCGGTATCACCGATGCATTTTTAACTTCCTCATCCGCAAACTTCCGTACTACGCCAAGAGAAGAGTTCATTGCTTTGTTGTTTGAACATATGTACAGCATCAAAGATCTGGTTTCACTTCTGATCAGAAACGATCTTTCCTATCTGCTAAAAGAAGAGTTTGATTCTGCTTTCATGAGGAGTGTTAGTATCTACAACGATCCCTACAGGTGCTATGTGGCATCGGGAGCTTATTTCAATCTCTTTTATTACTGGTTTATTAACGGATGCAAAGAAAAACCGTCCGAGGTATCATGGATGCTGGACGGGTTTCTCGTGTAATATTTGTTTTTTCAAATTCCAGCCTGTTGTGTGTCTTCCTGGCTTATGCTTCTTTATCAGGATCGCTCACATTCCGTGCTTTTTTTGCGCAGAAGAAAACCGTGCATGGCACTAATGTCACTAACTTAATGTGACCTTCTGCTGAGCTTTCAGACAGGATATGAGAAAAATCATATCCTGTTTTTTTATTCGCTGTTTTTATGAAGGAAAATACATAAAACACTTGACAAAAACAGGAAAATCGGGCGCTCCGTTTCACTCCGCGCTTTCGTTAAAAAGGTGAAAGGAGCCCAACAAACAAGGATGAGATTCATTACATTTCGAAAACACGAACTGTTTCCG
>JAFWII010000008.1 GCA_017533785.1 Erysipelotrichaceae bacterium
AAAGAGCCTTTCCGACTCTTTCCTCATCTGTCAACGCGTCCCATGTTTCCTTATCGACCGGGTGCATGGATTCAATGTATTCTCTTTCGATCTTCTCGCCGAACATCTCCTCGACGACGACGATCTTTTTACGGTCCTTAGCGACTCCGCCCTTCGGTGCGTGGGTATTTGCTTCATTCAGCTTTTTCTGCTGTTCTTCATAGCTTGTTTTTTCTGACATATTCCTGTCCTTTCTATTCTGTCTCCGGAAAGGGATTCGGGGATCTTCCCGGATTTTCATTTGAGGGATATGAGATTATTGTTTGTTGTCTTCCTCGGCGAATTCAGCTTCTCTTCTCTGAACGAAGGAACCGTCCTTGACAGTCGAGAAGACGATCAGACCAAGGATCATCATGACAATCAGACCAATGTAGGAAACGTTATAACCGCCCGGGAATTTGGCAAGCTGCGCCATGAAAGCCGGAGCGAAAGCGCCTACAATCTGGATGATCGGCTGAATGACACCGTAAGCTCTCTTGAAGTTGTAGCGCCCCCAATACGATGCACACAGCGAAGCGGAGAAGTTTGCAGCACCACCAACGGTGGAACCGATCAGGAACAGACCGACATAAAGCAGTGAACCAGGAGCCCAGATCAGTAATGCGCAGCCGGCGGCACCGATCAGGTAAGTCAGCTGGATCGCTCTTCTCGGACCTAAGAAGTTATCGACATAGCCCATCAGCCAGGAACCTAAAACAGCGAACAGAGCTGTTGTCAGCATTAAGTTGGCAGCACGGCTCATTTCATAGCCACGGCCCATGAAGGCAAGGATCATCTGGGACATAACGCCGCCGGCGTACAGCAGCTGAACGCCCATCGCCAGCGCAATGATCCAGACTTCCTTCGTTTTCAGGACTCTCGATCTTGTCCACGGAGAATTCTTATCGGCTTCAAGCGCGATACGGTTCATTTCCTGCGCCTGTTCCGTTGTCATGGAACGGTCGTTATCGGGGTTGAAGTTCGCTTCTTCCGGATTGTCTTTAACGAAGAACAACAGGAAGAGGAGCGCGACTGCGGCCATGATGATATACGGGATGAACATCAAAGACATGCCGAAACGTTCATGGGCAGCGGCGATGATTCTGGTTGTCAGACCAGCTGCCAGCGGGATACCCATCGTGACAAGACCCATGACAAGGCCTTTCTTGCGCGGGAACCAGTTGGCGATGATGATCGGGTTGACGTTGTAACACCAGTTGGAACCGACAGCCGCGATCAGGATGATGCATAAGCAGGTAAGCGGCAGGGATTTGCTGGCGCCGACGATGAAGAGCAGCGCGATGTAGATGATGACCAGAACGATCGAGATCTTACGCGGAGACTTCTTCAGGGCAAGCGCGCTGACCAGGAAAGCGGTGACGACAGTCAGAAGGCCGCCGATGGTCGACATCGTCAGGATGAAAGTACGGTCCCAGCCATAAGCGGCTTCCCAGTACTGGACAGCCATCTGCCAGGCAGAGCCCAGACATGTCGGGACAAAGAAGGCGATCGCCGCAAATAAGCAGAATAGCCAGCCTTTGCCGCCGAAATTCATACTGTTGGGATTAAAACCCTTGTTTTTTTCTGACATCTTAAAACTCCTTTATGATGGTTTATTCAGAAACCAAAGCCGCGCCAGCGGGGTATCCCCGTATACTCCTTCAGCGCCTCTTTGCCTTCAAGAACCCTTATTACACCGGAAGCCATCGCTTCCATTTCGAATTCGCCCGGATAAGCGTATACCGGCGCGATCCAGCCGTTCGTCTTTTCGATCGCTTTTACAAGATCCCTGTTATGGACCATACCGCCGCCCAAAAGGATCCCGTCTACTTTTCCTTCGAGAACTGAAGCCATCGAACCGATCGCCTTATTGATCTGATAGATCATAGCCTCCCAGACCAGAGCCGCTTCCTGATTGCCGTTTGCAGCCATCCGGGTCACTTCGATCGCGTCACTGGTCCCTAGATGATCGACGAAACCGCCGTTCTTCATGCAGAAACCAAGCATTTCCTTGACGGTCTTGCCGGTCTTATCCATATAACGGACTGCTTCCGCCATCGGGACGGCGCCGCAGCGGGTCGGGGTCATCGGACCTTCGCCGCCAACGATATCATAGCCGTCGACCATCAGTCCCTGGCGGTGAGCGCTGATCGAGGTGCCGCCGCCGATATGACAGACGATATAATTCTGTTCTTCGTATTTCTTTCCCTGGGAAGCTGCATGACGGATCGCGGTCTCCTTGAGGTTCAGAGCGTGCAAATGTACGTTGCGGTATACGCCCTTGATGCCGGTCACTCTCGCGACATCCTGCAGTTCATCCGTATCCGGAGGATTGACTACATAAGCCTTCTTGCCGTATTTATCGGCAAACTTCTTTGCCAGCTGCGGTCCCAGCTGAGCCGGGTGCTGTACGCCGTTGGCGCCTGCAGTCGCATGATCGAGCAGCGTCTCGTTAACACTGTAGGTACCGCCTTCGACAGCTAAAAGGCCGCCGCCGCGTCCGCAGAAAGCATCCGCTTCGGAAAGATCGATCCCGGCTTTCGCCAGTTCATTCATGATCGTTTCTTCGCGATACGGCAGTTGATCGCTGACGGTTGCGTAGGTTTTCAATTTATCGGCCTCGTGTCTTACGTTTGCCGAAAAGAGCTCCTTTTCACCGTCGAAAAGAGCGATCTTGGTGGAAGTGGAACCCGGATTGATCGTAAAAATCTTATAGGACATATTATTTTCCTTCTTTAAGCGCTTTGGCTCTGACAACAGACATCGCTACGTTTCCGACCAGCTCGGATACCGGCGCGCCGCGGGAGCAGTCGCATACGATCTTGCGGAAACCCTGCAGCATCGGACCGTAGGCATCGGCATGCGCCAGATACTGGACCAGTTTGACGCCGACATTGCCGACGTTCAGATCAGGCCAGATCACGATGTTTGCCTGACCGGCAACATCGCTTTCGCGTTTGACTTTCTTCTTGGCGATAGCCGGACTTACAGCGGAGTCGAACTGGAATTCACCGTCGATCAGAAGATCCGGTCTCTTTTCGTTCGCGATCTTCTTGGCTTCGCGGATCTTGTCGACTTTCGGGTGTTCCATACTGCCGTCTGTGGAGAAAGACAGCAATGCGCAGCGCGGAGTCCAGCCTAAAAGTGCGGATACGGTATCACAGCAGCTGATGGCGATGGACGCTATCTCTTCACTGCTCGGGTCTACAACAACGGCCGAGTCTCCGAAAGCAAGCAGATTTCCTTCCGATCCCTCATAGCCCGGGATCTTGAAGATGCCGACGGAAGAAACGGTACTGACTCCTTCCGCCAGTCCGACGACCATCTGGCCGCCGAGGATGACTTCTCCGGTCGTATGGGTCAGACCAGCAAACGTGACATCGATCTCGTCGACTGCCTGATAGAGCAGCGTGGCATACATCGGATCGGCTTTCGCTCTGCGGATGATGCCCTTTTTGGATAACAGCGTATTGCCCCCTTCCGCGAATTTTTCAGCTGCCTTTTCCAGGGCTGCCTCGTCTGTGGTGTCGAGGATGCGGATGCCGTCAAGGGAGACGCCGAAGTTTCCGGCGGCTTCCTGGATCGCGGACGGCACACCGGCTAAGATAACATTGGCATACTGCTTATCTGTGACTTCTCTGGCCGCCAGCAGGATCTTCTCTTCTGTCGCTTCCGGAAAAGCAACGGTAATACCGGAATCTTTCGCCTGCGCGAATACTCTTTCCAGAACGTCCATAGCTTATCCTTCGATCAGACCGACCACAAAATTGGCCACGTCTTTGACAAGCGGGCACTTGCGCAGTTTCATGATGTCGATGTAGACATCATATTCATCTTCAAGTGCGGAAATGACTGCGACCATCTCACCGGAGCGGACGTTGATCTCTTCCTGGAGGTTGGAATCTTCATTGAGCTCGCTGACGTCGAGGTGTTTGATGTCGGCAACTTTGTTGATGATGATGCCGACCACTTCATCGTACAATTCCATATAATGATTTCTCCTTTTACGACGCATAAGCATCATTCTTGTCTTCATATTTCCAAATGTATGCGCTTGCAAGAAGAGCAATCCCCCTGTCAACTGTCCAAAAATAGACACTTTGATGCGAGATGTTTGATTTGTGTCTTCCTGTCTAGCGGGAAACGGAGAACTTGTTAGAATAAAGTTGAAGTTGCAGTTTTATGAGCGAAAGTACTAACCTGAAAAAGAAGGCGGGTACAAAGCTAAAGATCATCGATAGTTTTATCCGTCTCCTTGGCACCAAGAGATTTGACAAAATCACGGTGCGCGAACTATGTGAAGAAGCCGAGATCGTACGTTCTACTTTTTATACGCACTATCAGAGCGTCTATGACCTGATAGAAGAAATGGAAAATGACCTGCTTGACGAGCTGGCCTATTTTATTTCGGAAGAAGACCTTGCCAATTCACATGCGCTGCGCTATACCGGCCCGGAAAGACACGAAACGATCTTCAGTGTCCCACTGGATTCCACCTTCCGTTTCTTTCAAGCGATCGACCGAAATAAAAAATCGCTCATAGCACTGCTGAGCGAAAACGGTGACCCCTACTTCGAGATCCGTCTGAAGAAGCAGCTGGAACGTGATATCAATCTGATGATGGATACCGAAGGGATCCCGAACGATATGCTGCGGCCGTATTTCAGCGAAGTGATGGTCTCGCTGCAGCTGAACCTCTTGAAATACTGGATCCAGGCGGAAAACCGGGCGGATATAGAGTATATCTGCCAGATCTCCAATGTCATCCGGGCAGGATCCATATTTATCAATTTTTCGAAACCGGAATAAAGAAACAGAGGATCTTTCTGTTTCTTCCGCATCAATAGCAATGCCGGAATCAATCATTTAAAGGAGGACATTCGCTTATGAAATTCCGTGATGAGGTGATCGGACTCGTAGTCGACAAAGTTGCCGAGCTCCGAAACATCGAAGACAAGACCACACTGACCGAAGAGACCAACCTTAAGGACGGGCTTTCCTTCAAGTCCGGCGAACTGGTGGTGGTGATCGGCGCTCTCGAAGACGAGTACGATGTTTACATCGACTTTATGAAACTGGCCAAATGCGAGACGATCGGCAGTATCGCTGATTTCGTCGTCCGGGCCGTTATGGGGTGAGTTATGACAAATAAAGATCCGCGTTTAGCCGACCGGAAGATCATTACAAAAAAGGAAGTCTACGGCGGCAAAGAATTTGATGTTACCTATGTCTCAATGATCGAACCGAAACCGAAGGAAGAAATCGACCGCTTAGTCAAAGAAGGCAAGATCCGCGACAGTTTGACCGGCTACAAGTTTTGCTGTCCGCCGCTGAAAGTCAACACGGTGGAAGAGATGAATCCCTACATCGTGCGCCATGGCGACGTGCCCTGCAAGCTGCGTGACGGTGTCACGATCTATTCCGATATCTATCTGCCAAAGGTGATAACCGAAAAGATCCCGGTCATCATCTCCTGGAGTCCCTACGGCAAACGCCAGGCAGAATCCGCTTCCAACTGGAAACTGATGGGCGTACCGCCGCAGACAGTCACCCGTATGGCGAAGTTCGAATCCGCTGATCCGGGCTATTGGTGCCGTTACGGGTATGCGGTAGCGAACGTCGATCCGCGCGGCATCGGCAATTCCGAAGGCGATGCCGACAACTTCGGTGAACAGGACGGACGGGATGGCTACGACTACATCGAGTGGATCGCCCAGCAGGAATGGTGTAACGGGAAAGTCGCAACTTTCGGTAACTCTGCTGTCGCGATGACCCAGTGGATGATCGCGGCAGAACAGCCACCACATCTGGCCTGTATCGCTCCCTGGGAAGGGACCGGCGACATGTACCGTGAATCACTGAGTTTCGGCGGTATCCCCTCTCCTGGCTTCAATGCGATGATCTCGCTCGACTGCGCAGGCAAAGGCTATATCGAATACCTGCCGGCTGTACTGCAGAAATATCCTTACATGAATGAATACTGGGAAGCGAAGATCCCGAACTATGACAAGATCCGTATCCCGGCATATGTCTGTGCCGGATGGTGTCATTTCCATCTGCGCGGTGCATTCGAAGGTTACCGCCGGATCCGCTCTCCGAAGAAATGGTTCCGCTGCCACCGTGAATTCGAATGGCCGGATGCCTACAAGCCGGAGCACCTGGAAGATCTGAAACGTTTCTATGACCGTTATCTTAAAGAGATCAATAACGGCTGGGAGCTGACTCCGCGTGTCCGTGTCGAAGTCATGGATTCCTATGATTACGACTATGTAACAGACCGTGCCGAAACCTCAATGCCGATCGAACGCACCGAGTACAAGAAGCTGTATCTTGATGCCGCAAATGAAAAAGCCTCTTTCGAAGAGGTGGAAACAGAATCGGAAGTCGTCTACGATCCGAACAATGAAGGCAGCGCGATCTTCAAGTATACTTTCAAGGAAGATACCGAGATCACCGGTTACATGAAGCTGCACCTGTTCATCGAGTGCCGTGGTCATAACAACATGGATCTCTTTCCCTGGGTCAAAAAACTGAACAGCGATGGCGAATACGTTCCTATCCTTTGCCTTGATGCCCCCTACCGCGGAGCATGGGGCTATTTCCGCGGCAGCCGCAGAGAACTGGACGAAGATCTTTCGACCGATTACCAGCCGATCCAGGCTCACCGCAAGGATGAACCGATGGAAGAAGGAAAGATCTACGAAGTGGATATCGAGATGTGGCCGCACAGCCGGTTTTTCCATAAAGGAGAGACTCTGATGCTGCAGATCTATGGCAACTTCGTCAAATCTGACTGGTTCATGGACCGCAACCTTACCTTCGACGTCGATAACGGCGAAGGAAAACACGTGATCCATACCGGAGGGAAATACAAGTCTTACTTACAGATCCCAGTCATTCCGCCTAAATTCAAAACCGGCGACTACGTTTACAAAATGTAGTTCATTTGATTCCTGATACGCAAAAGTGCCCCCTAAACATATTGGGGGTACTTTTTTAAATGAATTCTAATTCTCCATAATGATAATCAATATTAAAAACACCTTCTGTACAACAAATGTTCAGAAGGTGTTTGTTTTCACGGTCTGCCTTCTGCGAGGCAGTTTATATTTTTGGTTGGATTTTTCGCAAGCCTTTCGAACTCCAGGTCAGACTGCAGCAGTTTCTACTTTCGCCTGGTTGCCGGTATAGAGCTGATAGTATCTGCCCTGCTTGGCGATCAGGTCGTCATGCGAGCCGCGCTCGATGATACGGCCTTTTTCAAGGACCATGATGCAGTCGGCATTGCGGACCGTGGAAAGACGGTGGGCGATGACGAAGGTCGTTCTGCCTGCCATCAGTTTATCCATGCCTTCCTGTACTAGCGCTTCGGTACGGGTATCGATCGAAGAAGTCGCTTCATCGAGGATCAGCACCGGCGGATCGGCGATCGCCGCTCTGGCGATGGCGATCAGCTGACGCTGGCCCTGGGAAAGGTTCTGTCCGTCCC
Source organism: Erysipelotrichaceae bacterium (assembly GCA_017533785.1). Classification (GTDB taxonomy): domain Bacteria; phylum Bacillota_I; class Bacilli_A; order Erysipelotrichales; family Erysipelotrichaceae; genus RGIG5669. The sequence goes on from JAFWII010000008.1 coordinate 7,508, forward strand.
CTTCCAGCATCGTATCGTAGCCCTGCGGGAGATGAGTGATGAATTCATGCGCGTTGGCGAGCTTGGCTGCGGCGACAACTTCCTCATCGGTCGCATCGAGTTTGCCGTAGCGGATATTCTCCTTCACGGTCGTCGTGAAGAGATGGGTGTCCTGCAGAACGATGCCAAGGGAATGACGCAGATCGTCCTTTTTGATCTTATTGATATTGATGCCGTCGTAGCGGATCTTGCCGTCGTCGATATCGTAGAAACGGTTGATCAGGTTGGTGATCGTCGTCTTGCCGGCACCGGTGGAGCCGACGAAGGCGATCTTCTGGCCCGGGGTCGCGTACATATCGATGTTGTACAGGATCTGATGATCCGGAACGTAACCGAAGTCGACATCGTCGAAGACGACGTCTCCCTTCAATTCGACATATTCGGTAATACCGGTGGACTTATGCGGATGTTTCCAGGCCCAGTGACCGGTGTGCTTTTCGCTCTCGGTGATGTTGCCTTCTTCATCGATCTCCGCATTGACAAGTGTGACATAGCCGTTGTCCGCTTCCGGTTCCTGGTCGATGATCGCGAAGATGCGCTGGGCACCGGCGAGACCGAGCAGGATGGAATTGATCTGGGAAGTCATCTGGTTGATCGGCATCATGAAATTCCGGTTCAGTGTCAGATAGGATGCCAGCGAACCGAGGGTGAAGCCACCGATCCCGTTGATCGCGAGATAGCCGCCGACAGTCGCGCATAAGACATAGGACACGTTGCCGAGCTGGGCATTGACCGGTCCCAGGATATTGGAATACTTATTGGCGTTGTATGCGGAATCGAAGAGCTGATCGTTGATCTTCTTAAAGCCTTCAATGGCTTTTTCTTCATGGGCGAAGGTCTTGACGACCTTCTGACCGTTGATCATCTCTTCCACATAGCCGTCAAGGCTGGCAACATCCTTCTGCTGCGAAGCGAAGTAGCGGCCCGCGAGGCCGGCGATCCGGGAACTGACCAGGAAGATCACGATGACGCTGAAGATAGATAATCCGGTCATGTACGGAGAAAGGATGATCATGTTGACAAATACCATAGTGACCTGGATCACGCCCTGGAACAGCGACGGGATCGACTGGGAGACCAGCTGTCGCAACGTATCGATATCGTTGGTATAGACAGACATGATTTCGCCGTGGGTACGGGTATCGAAGAAACGGATCGGCAGTGTCTCCATCTTATCGAAGAGATCGACACGCATATCCCGCAGGGTCCCCTGGGAGATATAGATCATCAGACGTTCGCGCAGATAGGCTGCCGCGACGCCGATGCCGTAGAACATCGCGACCCGTTTGATCCCGCCCAGCAGCGGTCCGTAATCTTTTACAGGCATTGAGATCAGCGGCATGATATATACGTCGATCAGGGTCTTGGTGAACATGGTGCCCTGAACGGAAGCGTAGGTACTGATCACGATCGCGATCAGTACGAGCAGGTAATGGAGCCAGTAGCGTTTCAGGACGAACCGCATGACCCTGCCAAACAGTTTCCAGGGATGTTCGACCTTGACTCTCTGCATTTGTCTTCTCGGCGGCATCTTATTCACCTCCTTCGTCGAAGTCTCCGTTGCCGCCGGTCTGGGATTCATAGATCGAGGCATAGATCGGAGAACTCTGCAGCAGTTCTTCGTGAGTGCCGTAAGCGCTGATCTTTCCGTCATCCAGGACGATGATCTTATCCGCATCCTGAACAGAAGAGATACGCTGGGCAATGATGATCTTGGTGATGTCCGGGATATCCTCGCGGAAAGCTTTCCGCATCTTCGCCTCAGTCGCGGTATCGACTGCCGAAGTCGAGTCATCCAGGATCAGAATACGCGGGTTTTTCAGCAGGGCGCGGGCGATGCACAGACGCTGTTTCTGGCCGCCCGACACGTTGGTGCCACCCTGCTCGATGTGGGTGTTGTACCCGTCCGGGAAACGTTCGATGAATTCGGATGCCTGGGCGATCGCCGCCGCTTTCTGACATTCCTCGTCCGTCGCGTTCTCATTTCCCCAGCGCAGGTTGTCGTAGATCGAGCCGGAGAAGAGCTCGTTCTTCTGCAGGACCATCGCCACCGCGTTATGCAAAGTGTCGAGGTCGTATTCCTTTACGTTGTGTCCGCCGACATAGACGTTGCCTTTCACCGTATCGTAAAGACGCGGGATCAGGGAGACAAAAGAGGATTTGCCGGAACCGGTCGCGCCGACCAGGCCGACCGTTTCCCCGGACGCGATCTTTAGATCAATATCCGACAGGATCAGGTTGTCATCCTTTTTATAAGCGAAGTCAACATGGTCGAAAACGATCGAACCGTCCGGTACTTCATACAGCGGATCTTCCGGCTCCTTCAGGTCGCTTTCCTCTTCAATGACTTCGGCGATACGCTTGGCACTTGCAGCGGACATTGTGATCATGACGAACATCATGCCGAGCATCATCATCGACATCAGGATCTGCATGCAGTAGGTCAGAAGCGTGGTCAGGTTTCCGGTCGTCAGTTCCCCTTCGGCGATCAGATGAGCGCCGTTCCAGGAGACGAGCAGGATCGAACCGTAGATGATAAAGGACATGAACGGCATGAACGTCGCCGTCAGTTTCTCCGCCTTCACGAAGAGACGGTAGATGTTCCCTGCAGCCTTGTTGAATTTTTCCTGTTCATAGTCTTCACGGACGTAGGCTTTCACGACGCGGATCGCGGATACGTTCTCCTGAACAGATTCATTCAGGTCGTCGTATTTGGTAAAGACCGCGCGGAAATTCCTGGAGGTGATCGGCAAAAGGATTACGATCGCGATCATCAGGATCACCGTAGCGGCGACATAGATCAGCGCGATCTTCGGTGAGATCAGGAAGGCCATGACCATGGCGACGATCAGGTTGCTGGGAGCGCGGACCGCCATGCGCAGACCCATCGAATACGCCATCTGGACGTTCGAGACGTCGGTCGTCAGACGGGTGACGAGGCCCGCTGTCGAGAACTTGTCGATGTTGCTGAAGGAGAACTCCTGGATCCTTTCGTACATCGTTTCTCTGAGGTTGTGGGCAAAACCGCAACCGGCATAGGCGCCGAGACGGTTGCCCATGTAGCCGGTGAAAAGCGCCAGCAGCGCCATTCCCAGCATCAGCATCGCGATATAGAGAATGTGGTTCATGTTTCCTTTATTGACGCCGTTATCGATCATTGAAGCCATCAGAAGCGGGATGATCGTTTCCGTCAGCACTTCCATAAACATGAAGAAGGGCGTCAGGATCGAGGCAAGTTTAAACTGCTTGATCTGTTTTCCCAAAGTCTTCAGCATTTGCATTCCTCCTTCCTTTCATCACTGATGTTCGCATAGATGCGCTGCAGATATTCATTCAGCTGTTTCAGTTCTTTATCGCTGAAACCGCTCGTCATTTTCCGTTCGTTTTCTCTTCTTGCCCGGCCGAGTTCCTCTTTGAGGTTCAGCGCCTTCTCTGTTGGCAGGATCTTTTTATGACGCCGGTCATCCGGATCAGTCTCCGTTGTGATAAAACCCTGTTTTTCCAGGCGGCCCACCAGTCCGACGACTGTCGGATGGGAAACGCCGAGCGCCTCCTCCAGCGTTTTCTGCGTCATCTCGCCACCGCTGCGGTCGAGCAGAAACAGAACATGCAGCTGGGAGGAAGTCAGATTATACGCGCCTAAAGAAGCGTCCATTCCCGCTTTCTGGGAGACGCTGATCTTCTTTATTATGTATCCGATATCCTGATTTTTCATCGTTCTCCTCATTTCTGTAGCATGCTACATTTTAAGGAGTATTTATGTTCGTGTCAATGCCTTAACCTTTCCGGAATAGGAAAAACACCGTTTTCTCGTATCGTTTACAAATTATCGGTATACCGATAATATTATGTCAGAGGGTAAAATGGAACTGAATGATATTTTGAAGAAAAGAAGGATTAGCAGGCTTGCACTATCGCAGATCAGCGGAGTGCCTTACGCTACCTTAAGTGACATCTGCAGTGGCAAGACCAGAATCGAAAAATGCAGTGGTGAGACGCTTTATCAGATCGCGAATGCGCTGAATGTTTCAATGGAATCTCTGCTCGAACCGCATCTCTTGAAACGGCCGTCTTTTGAGATCTTCAAAAGCAGTGTATGCCACCGGTTAAAAGAATCGGGTGACATCGGTTTTCTGATCCGTGTGCTGGAGAACGATGAGATCCGGCATTACTATAGTCTATGCTGGATACCTGAGTGTCTGTACCTACTTGCGATGACAGACTATTTATGCAGGATCCATTCAATTGACCTGTGTTCAGACTATGATGATCTGCGCACATTAAAACTGCCGGAGATCCTTTATCCGGAGAGTCTGCTCATTAGAGCAGGGTTTTCCAAGGATAAGGATCTGATCCTTTCGGAAGCATATGCGAATGCGATCCCGGAATTCAAGCGCTTCAACATCATAGAGAGTGAGGTCAGAGATGTTATCTGAATCTGTTCACAGTTTCGGGAAGCGGGATATTGAACGTTACCTGTACGAATTTACGAAAGAATATAAACGACTCGGAGGAAGACATATCCCGATCGAAATCATACTCGTTGGCGGCGCCGCGGTCATGGAGAACTACGGGTTCCAGGAAACGACCAGAGATATCGATGCGATCCTCCCGACAGCATCGATCATAAAAGAATCCATTCGTCATACAGGCGATAAGTATGCGCTGCCGGACGGATGGCTGAATGACGATTTCGTCAAAACAAAATCCTATTCTTCAAAGCTGTTCCTATATTCTGTTCCATATAAAACGATCAATCAGGTTCTGAACGTAAGAACTGTGACTGCCGAATATCTGATCGCGATGAAACTCATGTCTGCCAGAGATTACAAAAACGATCTATCTGATATAGCCGGAATTCTCAACGAGCACAAATCAAACGGAAAAGAGATTACGTTTCAAATGATTGACACTGCGGTAAAGAACTTGTATAGGAGTTGGGATGAGGTCCCTGGACATGCTATTGGTTTTCTTAATGATCTGATGAATTCAAAAGACTTGCAGAAATCTTACAATAGGATCCGCGACGATGAAAAGCAAACTCACAGAAAGCTAATTGAATTTGAAAAACGGTTCCCCGGAACATTAACCAAAGAAAACCTGAAGCTCGTTGAGAGTTCACAATTTGAAACGAGGACAAATGACAGGATTTCAGTTCTGAACCGCATAAAAGCATATGCTGAAGAATTGAGCAAACCGCAGTCTTGACTCTCCGCAAAAACATAATAATCAGATTGTATTTATATTAACTGGCTTAGAAAACACCCACAGGGTTTCATTCATCGTAACCCCTGTGGGTGTATTGATTTCCAAGGCTTCGCATGTACGTATTCTTCCGAAAGAAACTTGAAACGAATTAACCTTCACTATTGTGGAAATGTCATTCATACAAACCGGCAGGCAGGAGAATTAGTTTAATACAGAGGGCTTAGAATTCAATTTGTTGTTTGTTGCCGTTACAATCGACCGCATAAAACTTGTAAGCCTGAGTGGTATATTGCGCATCTCCCTGAACAATAGCAGATTCATAAGGTTCAATGATAACGTCGTTGACACATCCTGATTCCGGCATTTCACTCGGTTTCGCAGCGAGTTTACCTGATCTTATTACGAAATCCAGTTGATATAGTTGCCCGTGCTTCGTCAGGATCAGAACTGTATCTTCTCCGCCAAAAGAAGCTCCCCAGATTATCTCTTTTGGGTCATTTATATCCTCAATCAGATATTCTTCATTATCCCTTTCCAATATATAGTAAACTTCATTTTCTTTAATATGTATCAGTATCTCGTTCCCGATCAATTTGATCGTTTTGTAATGTCCCGCTTCTTTATAGTTACCGTTCTCATCGACATTTTCCGGTTTAATGGATATAGTTTCACAAGAATCCTGATTGGACTCATTGTTACCGCCATACGTAGCTATTGGATCAAAATGTTCGTGAGTATATGAGGTTTGAACTGGCCGGGGAGCAGCTGTTGGATCGTATTCTTCTTTCTGTGCTTGCCCGCAAGAAGAGAGCATCATTATCAGAACGAACAAGCCAGCGACATTGCGAACAAACTTTTTCATTATGTTACACATTGAATCTGGTTGATAGTTCGAAAAGTTTGAACTTGATGCAAGATGTTTCTGTGCCAAATCAATAAGAAAAAAAGACAGTAATTGAATAATGCTCTTCATATTTTTCACCCCCCCCCCCCGCGAAATTGCGTAGCAATGTGAATCGAAGAGGAATTGTTTACTTTCAATTTAAGTCTTGTTTTCTAGATTCATTCGATTGCGTGTAATTATGGCACATATAATGGGCTATCCCGAATTATCATGGTTTCAGCCCAAAACTATTGAATAATAAATCAAAAATGCTATTGAGAGTATATGGATAGCTGGTTTTCCGATTATATAGATGGTATTCTAACCTTATCTCCAAAAGAAAAGGCGCTTCTTGGGCACGGGATTTCAATCATAATTAGCGACGGACTAAATTTATTTTTTGTACTTTTTATTTCTTTTCTGTTGAAGAAACTACCAATTGGATTAGTTTATATTATTTCATTAAGCTGCTTGCGGTGTCATTCGGGGGGGGATGGCATGCATCGACAAAACTAGGATGTTTTGTAACCTATCAATCCGTTTTCATAATAATATGCCTTTTGAATGAATGTCATTTTCCGCTATCACTATCTGTATTTGTATACTTTTTCTCTTTTATTTACCTATATTTCAACTCTCCTGTAGAGCACATATACAATCCTTTGACCGTCGCAGAAAGAATCAGCAACAAAAAGAAAGCCAGAAGAAGCGCTATATATTTAACGATTTTTTTCGTATTTTTGGTATTTGCTAATTCGCGCTATTCTTGTGTATTATCACTTGTGATATTTTGGAACTCAATATGTATGGAAATGCTGAAACATACGAAGTATTGGAGGATTTAACTATAAGGAAGTCAAGTGATTTTGACTAAAATCTGAGATTCATTCGAAATCCAGCAGATCTCAGAAAACAGTTCTTTGAAATCGTGAATAGAGTACAGTAAAACAACTACTGAATTTGTAGCTTTGACTA
>JAFWII010000009.1 GCA_017533785.1 Erysipelotrichaceae bacterium
ATCATTCATATTTATCACAAGGATGATATTCATCTTCTATTCGACGATCAGAAGGGAAAAGAAAACCGCAGTTCTCATCAAAAAATGATGAAACTGCGGTTAAAGATCTTCAGATATGATTTCTTAAGTTAGTGGCATTATCACTGAGCTTCGTTTTTTATTGTCTTTATCTTTCGGATCAGAAGGGGAAACCGCGCAGACGCTTCTTGACGGCGATCTCGGCGCAGCGGATGTCACCCGGGAAGGGGACGTCCTCGCCGTTGATGACGTTGCTGTCTTCGCTGCCTTTTCCGAGGATCAGGATGATATCGTCCTTCTGGGCCATGAAGACGGCTTTCTCGATCGCCAGATAGCGGTCGACGACAGTCTCGTAGTTATGCAGGTCGGGGATGCGCTCGCACATCATGGCGGCGATGTCTTTGACTTTTTCAAAGCGCGGATCCTCCAGCGTCCAGATGCACCAGTCACTGTTGCGGGCGATCGCCTCGCCGACGAATTTCCGCTTTTCGGCGTCACGGCCGCCGGCCTGGCCGGAGACGGTGATGATGCGCTTGCCGTTGAGCTTCTTTACAAAATCCATCAGTTTGTGGATGCCGTTGGGGGTGTGGGCATAGTCGACGATGATCTGGAAGTCCTGACCGAGATCGATCGCTTCCATACGGCCTTCGACATGCAGTTTGTCCATCTTCGCCAAGAGATCTTCAAAGGGAATACCGATGCTTAAGCACGTCAGCATCGCTTCCGCAAGGTTCTCGACGTTGAATTCACCGACCAGCGGGGAAGTGAAGGTATGTTCCTGTCCCTCATAGACGAAAGTTATTTCGGTGTTCACAGCGCTCAGACGGTAGTCCTTGATCCAGAGGTCGTTCTCCTGTCCGCGTCCGTAGGTGCGGATATTCTTCGCGACCGCGGCGAATTCCGCATAGTGGGCGTCGTCTTTGTTGAGGATCGAAGGCCCGGCGTTCTGTTTGAACAGCTGCTGCTTGCAGGCGATGTAGTTTTCCAGAGTCTTGTGGGTGTTCAGATGCTCGCTGGTGACGTTGGAGATCGCCGCCGCGTTGAAGGTCAGACCGCGCAGGCGGTTATAATAGAAACCTTCGGAGCTGGCTTCCATCGCCACATAGCGGCAGCCGTGGTCGAGGAAGTCGCGGAAGTACTTCAGCAGATAGTCACGGTCCGGTGTGGTGTTCGCATTGTCTTCGTAATAGTCGCGGCAGGATACGCCGTTGGTGCCGATATAGCCGCAGTTCTCATCACCCAGGAAAGTCTGGATCAGGGTCGCGGTGCTCGTCTTGCCGTCTGTGCCGGTCACGCCGATCAGACAGATCTTTTCCTGCGGATGATCATAGAAACGGTCAAAGACCTCATCTTCGATCGCGTTGACATCCTCCACTTTGACAAAGGGGACCGGGCAGTTCACGTCTTTGGAAATGACCGCTGCGACCGCGCCGTGCGCGATGGCATCCGGCAGATAGGCATGCCGGTCAGCGTTCATGCCGCTGATGCAGAGAAAGAGATCGCCCGCTTCGACTTCGCGGGAGTTCGTTTTCAGACCGAGGATCTCCGGATCTTCCGTGAGCACGGCCTGGGGAAAGAGTTCACTGAGTTTCATATTAGCCTCCAAAGTACCACCATCCGCGTACCGCCGCCAGCACTTTCGTCACGTAGAAACGCGAGCTGAGCAGACCGCCGGTGACCGGCAGATACGCGATGAACAACAGGGTCGTCAGGGACAGAAAGACTGTGACCGCCGTCTTTCTGGAAGATTCCTCCCCGATCGCCGCGAACATGTCGACGATCAGCAGGATCAGGAAGGGGATGCAGGGATAGTAATGGTACGCGAACGCCGTTCGCGGGACGAAGACCCAGGGCAGCAGCAGCGAGAGCCAGGCGGCGAAGGGAAGCAGGAAGAAGCGTCCGTTCTTTTTCGCCGTGTACGGCAGCAGGATGACCGCAGCCAGTCCGCTGAAAGAGATCAGCGGATTGTTGAAGCAGGAGATGCTGCGGATGTTGTCGCCGTAGTATTTGACATAATACCAGATCGGCCTGAGGTCGATCAGCCACATATACCAGGTGGAGGAATAGGGGTGGGTGTCTTCCAGACCGGCATGGTAGGTGAAATCATAGCGGATGTAGTCGCAGACCTGCCAGAGATGCTCCAGCAGACTGCGGGGCTGCTCGTCGTAGATGCGGATCCCGACATAGCAGAGGAAGTAGACTGCCATTGGCAGCAGCACGAAGAAGAAGAAACAGCAGATGATGATCATCAGCGTGACCGCCGTCTTCTCTTCGCCGTTCTCTTTCCGCCAGCAGCGGAACAGATGTTCGAAGAAGATGAAGGCCAGTCCGACGGAAGCGTAGATCGCAGTCCATTTGACCGACCAGGCAAGCGCCATCGAAAGACCGGACAGAAAGAGCCAGAGCAGCGCCCGGAAAGGACGTTTATAGATCTCCGTCCGGCGGAACAGCGCCATGAACAGGTACATCAGCAGGATAAAGAGCACCGAGAACGGTTCAAGAGTCGCGATCCGTCCCGTCGTATAGTGCATGAAATCGCAGGCAAACAGCAGCGCGGCCAGGTTTGCGGCGCGTTCTCTGCGGAAGAGCACATAGGCCAGGGCGTACATCACCGGGACCAGCAGGACCGAAGTCAGCGCCCCGAAGAAACGGTAGCCGAAGGGATTCATGCCGAACAGCTTGATGCCCAGGGCGATGAAACGGGTGCCCAGCAGCGGATGGACGGCGGTATAAAGAGGCAGATCATGCGCGATCTCATACGCGTTGCGGGCGTGGTAGATCTCGTCGAAAAAGGTCTCGTGCCGGTAGTCCGGATCGGCGGTCAGGATATCCTGTTCGTCGATCAGCTTGGTCGCTTCTTCTGCGGAAGGCGCGGAATATACGCTGAGCGGAAGGAAACGTTCTTTCTGCGAATCGTAAAGACCGATCTCCGTCAGGATGCTGGCTTCGCTGAACGTCAGACGAAGATAGCGGTAATCCTTTTCCCCGCATTCGCTGATATCCCATTTCAGGTAGCTGTTCTGATCCAGGACCGCGAATTCCTCCCAGTTCTGAAGGTCGGAGGAACCGGCGATCCGGATGTTGTGATAGTAGACCCGGCAGCGGTTCGTTCCGGCGGGGATATCGCCCTCGAGCGAGGTAGTGTAGATCCTGTCGAAGGAGCTGCCGTCATCGATCTGCAGAACGACTTCCTCGTTGCTGCGGCTGCTCTGGTAGGTGCTTTCGGGGCATTTCAGGGAGCCGAGCTGGAAGAAGGTCAGAAACGCGTAGTTGACGGTCAGCCATATCAGAAACGCGTAGCGTCTGAGCGGCAGCCGGGAACGGGAGAACAGCAGTGCCGGCAGCGCGGTCAGCACTGCGAACAGGGCAAAAAACAGCAGGCTTCCCCTGAAAGAAAGCGTATCGAGCATCGTGATCAGGCTGTTCATATCCTCTATTATAAGTAACCGAAACACTTCCTTTCAAGGTCGAAACCCCATATAATAAGGGTATGATCTATACCTGTACAACAAATCCATCGCTCGACTATTATATCGAGCTTAGTGAACCTTTAGCGGACGGAAAGGTGAACAGAACGACCGCTGAACACTATGAAGCCGGAGGGAAAGGAGTAAATGTTTCGATCGCTCTGAGCCATATGTTCATCCCCAGTGTCGCTCTTGGCTTCTTGGGCGGTTTCCCCCGCGAATACTACCTTTCGTTCCTGAGCAGCTTCCGAGCGCTGCAGCCGATCTTCACCAAGATCAAGGACAACACCCGTATCAACGTCAAAGTCACGGGTTCCAATACAGCCATCAATGCCCGCGGTCCGCAGGTCACGGAAGAGGAATTTACCCGTTTCAAGACCTATCTGGAGCGCATCTACGCGAATGACTACTTCGTTCTGAGCGGCAATGTGCAGAACGGGCTCGAGGAGCGGATGACGGGCGCTGTGGAAACGCTGATCACCGACCGTGTCAAAGTCGTCCTGGACACCAATCCCGAGATCATGAAGGCGGTTTTGAAGATGCACCCGTATATGGTCCGTCTCAACGAATATGACCTGCCGTTCCTGAGCAAAAAGAAGGATATCGTGGAAGCGCTGAAAGATATCTATGAAAAGGGTCCGTCCCATGTTCTCTACAACAACGACGATGAAGTTTATCTCGTCTGTGAGGAAGGCGTTTACTTCACCCGCGCCGACGAGACCCAGGACCAGATCGGACGCGACGACTCCCTGATCGCCGGTTTCCTGCTCGCCAAACAGCGCGGCGCCACCGGCAAGGAAGCGCTGACTTACGCGGTCGCGGCTTCCCAGATCAACTATCTGGACGAACACGATCCGCAGGATCTTGAGGATTTCGCGGATAAGCTGGTGATCGAGAAATTATGAAAAAACTGTTTCTCTGTCTTCTGATCGTCCTTCTGCTCTGCAGCTGCGGCAGTAAGCGGCGGAAGATCGTCAGCAAGATCGATATCGCTACCAAAAAAGTCGACATGTCCGGCTACCAGGGAATGTCCTCCACCGACCATCAGTTCCTGGAAGTCGATCTCTACGACGTCTATGAATTCATCGAGAAGGGCGGTTCCGGGATCTTCTATCTCGGCTACACGAACTGCCATAACTGTCAGGACGGCGTCCGCTATCTCAACGAAGTCGCCAAAGAGCTTGGCGTAACGGTCTATTACATCAATATCGACCGTGAGGATTACCACGTTTCGTCGGACCGCAAAGTCTACGATGAAGTCGTCGAGAAACTCAATCCGATCCTGGGTACCGACAAGGACGGCAAGAAGGGGATCTTCACCCCGGATGTCTTTCAGGTCATCGACGGAGAGTTCGGTGATCACCACATCGGTCTGGTATCCTCTATGTCCTCGGTCAATCCCTCCAAGGAAAGTATCGAGGAGCTCAAAGCGATCTATCGCGAACTCTTGGAGCCTTTTCAGCCGTGAAAAGGTTTTTTCTTTCCCCGATTGCGGATAACGATACACGATATCCGTGATGACCCCCGGTGTTTTCATAAAAAAAACGCACCTGCCGGCGCGTTACTGGTCGTTTTGCTGCTTCTCTTTGCGGAGAGTTTCGACATAGGCGTCGATCTCCGCACGGGTGTGCAGAGACACGAACTTTTCCGGGTACTGCCGCTGGATCGAGTGGTATTTCTCCAGCCATTTGCCGGATCTGCCGTTGAAGAGGATCCAGGCGAGAAAAGAAGGGGTGATGCGGTCGTGACAGCCGTCCGCCAGATCGTCCCGTTGCTTTCCGCGGTAACGGTATGCCCGGGCCAGCGCTTGAACAAGACAGCGGAAGCGATTACAATTTAGAAACAAGATCCGGTCCGCTTCTTCGAAACGGCGGTCCATTCCCAGAGAGAAGTAGTTTCCCTCGATGACCCAGTCCGGGAGATCGCAGAAACGGTCGATCTCCGCATAGGCTTCCTGCCGGTCCCGGCGCTGCCAGTCCGCATTAAAATGCACCTTGTCGAGATGCATGAGGGGGCAGTTGTACAGCTCCGCCAGGCGGATCGCCAGCGAGCTCTTTCCGGAACCTGTGTAACCGATGACCGCGATCTTCATTTGTTTATATGATAAGGAGAAGCCAGTCCGATGTCTAGACAGAAACTCATCCGCGGGATCCTGCTCTTGCTGTGGTGTGCAGTGATCTTTTGGTTTTCCGCGCAGGGCGGAGCTGAATCTCAGGACCTGTCGGACGGACTGCTGCGTTTCTTTCCGTTTTCGCTGTTTCCCTGGGCAGGCGTCCTGATCCGGAAGTTCGCACACAGCGCGGAATTCTTTGTGCTGGCCTTTTTTGCCTTTCTCTTTTTCGACACCTTTAAAAAGGGCGATCTGCCGGCTTTTGTCTTCTGTTTCCTGTATGCCTGCAGCGATGAGCTGCACCAGCTTTTCGTAGGCGGACGCGCCGCCAGATTCACGGACGTGCTGATCGATATGACCGGCGTTTTGCTGTTCTGGCTTTTGCGCCGTCTTTTTCTTTATTTCCGAAAGCAGCGTCACGCTGAGGAGAAAGCGTCATGAAATGGATATGTCCCAAATGCGGCCGGGAATTCAGCCGGGCCGAACAGCCTCACTACTGCGGCAAACCGCAGACGATCGATGAGTATATCGCTTCCCAGGATGAGAAGCTGCAGCCGCGTCTGAAAGAGGTCCGGGAGATCTTGCGCAATGCTCTGCCGGATGCCGAAGAAAGAATGTCCTGGTCGATGCCGACGTACTGGAAAGGGCGCAACCTGATCCATTTTGCGGCTTCGAAAAAACATCTCGGGATCTATCCCGGAGGCGAAGCGACGACCGTCTTCGCGGAAGATCTCCGGCAGTATGATGTCAGCAAGGGCACCATCCGCATCCCCTATGAACAGCCGCTGCCGGAGCAGCTGATCAGGAAGATCGCCGTATGGTGCTATGGGCAGTACAGCAAACTGTGACCGCTCTTTAGCTGTCACAAAAGCGCTTCCATAATTCTGACGGTGCGCTGCGGTTTTTATGCTAAAATTAGTTTAAATATGAAAAAGTTCTTTTTTCTGTTAGCTGTCATACTCTTATGCAGCTGCAGTGCGACGATACATGATCCTGACAGCCTGCTGGATGATTTTGAGAACGGCTATGTCTTCCGCGGCACCAATGTCACCGGCAAATACTTTTCGTATTATCTGCCGTCAGACATGTACCGTTTCCAGAGCGAACATACCGGCGCTGTGATCGAATACAACGACAGCTCGATCCTGATCAGTCTCAATATCGCCGGACTGCTGAGCCGGGAAGGAGCGGAGATGCCTCTGTCCCTGGAATCCGGTTTTTATCCGGAAGCCAATCTCGTCTTCAACCGGGAAGGAGGTTTCATCAACCGCAGCGGCCAGCGTGAACCTTATCTTTGCTCGATCTACCGTTTTGACGGACGCGATCTGATCGTTCTGCGCACGCAGGGCTTCAAGATCTACAGCTTTACGAACGAACAGGAACAGAGCGACGTGCTCCGCCATATGCTGCTGCTGGGCAAGAACGCCGTTTACAGCCATGAACTGATCCGCGAGGATTTCAGCGATACGATCAGCATCGACTACCAGAAGAAGCAGGTCGACCTCTTCGACATTATTATTCCGAAGAACGGTCACCTAAGTGATATGATTATTGATGATTCAGGAAAGAATACAACAGAGGAAACTCAGAGCAGTGATTCCGAACAGGAGAACAAAGGGGAGGATATAGGTTATGAAGAAGTGGATTGATTATCTGTTTGAACCGGAACCGGTAAAACCGGAAAAGCCCGAAGAACAGCCGGAAGAACCAAAACCGGCCGCCGTTCCGGAGAAACCGGAACCGAAGGCCGAACAGCCTGAAACAAAACCGGAAGAGACGAAAACGGCGGAAGCGGCACAGCCTGCCCGCAAGCATTCCGGATCCTTTATCAACCTGGAAGAACTGCAGGTCAAAAAACCGGAAAACAAGGAGGACCGGCCGAAAAAAGTCGAAGCTGATCCCAAACCATATGAGAGCCATCCGACAATCAGCCCGATCTTCGGCTATCTGGACGGCGAAAAACCAAAGGATTTCGTCCTTCATACCCCGCAGATCAAGACGGATACCGGATCACTCTTAGGAACGATCTATTCCCCGTACTACGGCGTCATGAAGCAGGACTACCGCACGAGCGGCAAGCACAGCGCGCCGCCGAAAGAAGTCGTTATCGAACCGGAACCGGTCGTTGAAAAGCCGGTAAGACCGGTCGAGGAACGCCCGGCACCGACTGCAACGGAAAAAGTCGTCCCGGAGACTGTCTGGGAGGAAGTTCCGCTGAGCCCGATGCATCTCAACGGCTATGAGGCACCGGAAGAACCGGAGCCGGTCGTTGAAGAGACCGTCGCCGTTCCGGAAGTGAAGAACGACCGCGAAGAGATCGAACAGATCTCCATTTCCGAAGCCCCGCTTTCCCTCAAGGAGATCGAGGAACTGGAACCGGATGATCTCGACAGCACCTTCGACCGTCTCGAACTGGAACTTGGGGACCTCGGTGACCAGCTGTTCTCCGACCTGCTGGAGAAACCGGAAGAACCGAAACCTGCAGCCGAACCCGTGACCAGAGAATTCATCAACCATCCGATCGAGGAGATCCTCGATAACCGCCCGGAGGAAAAAGAGGAAGAGATCAGCCTGTTCGACGAACTTTTCAAGTTCGATAAGGAGCAGAAATGATCTTCTTCATCGGCATCAAGGGAACCGGCATGGCGGCTCTGGCCGCGATGCTGCACGATATCGGCGAGGAAGTCGCCGGCAGTGATCTCAGCGAGCATTTCTTCACTGAAGAAGAACTGATCGCGCGCAACATCCCGATCTATGATTTTGACCCGAAGAATATCCGCGACGATATGACGGTCATCATCGGCAATGCCTTCCTGGAGGATTTTCCGGAAGTCATCGCCGCCCGTTCCAACCCGACCTGCAAATGCTACCGCTATCACGAATACCTCGGTCTGCTGATGGAGAATTACACGACCGTGGCGATCAGCGGTTCCCACGGCAAGACCACCACGACCACGATGGCCAAGGAGGTCGTTTCCCGTTTCCTGCCGACCGGTTATCTGATCGGCGACGGCGAAGGCCGCCTTTCGAAAGACACCAAGTATCTTTGCGTTGAAGCGGACGAATTCCGTCATCATTTCCTGAAGTATTATCCGAACTATGCGCTGATCACCAATATCGAGATCGACCATGTCGACTACTTCAAGGATGAGGATGATTATTTCAACGCCTATCAGGAATATGTCAAGCAGGTCAAGGATATCGTCTTCTGGAACGGAGACGATCCCTGGTGCCGCAAGCTCGTCATTCCGTGCGAGAACTATTCTTTCGGCTTTGCGCCGGAAAACGATTTCCATCCGGTCGGTCTTAAAGACGAGATCGAATCCGCGACTTTCGCATTCTATTTCCGCGATAAAAAGATCGCTGACTATACGCTGCCGTTCTCCGAGAAGCATCTGCTTTACGACGCAATGGCAGTCCTTTCGCTTTCCTACATGCTTGGTTTTGATCCGCTCGTCGTAGAGAATGCCTTCAGCGCCTACAGCAGCCCGAAGCGCCGCTTCAAGGTCGAGAAGGTAGGGAACACCGTTTTCATCGATGACTACGCTCATCACCCGACCGAAGTCAAGGTCACTCTGGAAACCGCCAGACACCGCTATCCCGACAAGGAGATCGTGGCGGTCTTCAAACCGCACCGCGCCAGCCGGGTGCTGTATTTCGCTCAGGATTTCCGCGATGCGCTGAACCAGGCGGACAAGGTCTATCTGCTCGATTTCACGAGCATCGACGATAAACAGGACGGTACGGATATCGATATCCATTACCTGGCAAACGGCTTCGACAAGGCCGTCGTCCTCAGCGAGGACGAGAAGGGGGCAGAGCTGCTCGCGTCCCATAAAGACGCCTGTTTCGTGTTCATGTCCAGCAAAGACATCTACCATCTGGCCCAAAAAGTCAAAGATCTTATGAAATAAGTTGCATATGTAACCCTTTACATTGAAAATTTTTTTCAGTTTTACTACAATATAACCAAGAAAGAGAGGTCAAATATGGACGCATTTTTAATTGCAAGCGGTGATTTGGCCAGTTTATTATTGCCGATTGCCGGTCTGGTGGCACTGATCTGTCTGATCGTTTTTTTGATTCGCCTGACGAAGCTTCTGAAACAGATCGGAGACACCCTCGGAAAAACACACACAACGATCGACCTCGTCGATCAGAGCATTACCAAGCTTCAGTCTCCGCTGGATACAGTCGTTAAAGTCTCCGGCGGCGTCGACCGCACTTACGACGCTGGCGTCAAAGCCATGGGCGATATGAAGGACTACGTCGTCAAGAACAAGGATGCGATCAAAGAGAAGGCGGGAGCTGTGATCGAGAAGACGGAAGCGGCGATCGAAAAAGTCAAAAACGTAAAGAAAGAAACACCTGTCAAGCAGCCGGGTCCGGAAGACATCATCGGAGAGTAACCATGACAGAAGAAGAAAAGAAAACGCTGGAACAGGAAGTTGAAAAGACCATCGGCGAAATGAAGCAGAAAGCCGCGGATCTTTTGAAGACTGCGGAAAGCATCAACGACTTCGAAGTCGGCGCCATGGCCAGAGAGCTCGCCGCCAAAGTCAGCGAGAGTTTTGAGAAGACTTCCGTGAAGCTCATGGAAAGTCTGCATGCCGCAGCCGATCCCGAACAGGTCAGAAAGACGATCGAGTATGTCCGCGCCAAGACAGATGAGATCGGCGGCTACGCTTCCGGGAAACTGGAAGAACTGAAAAAGAGTGATACCGTTCACGTTGAGAACACCTTTGAACAGAAACCGGAAAACGGCACTGTCGAGACCGTAAAGGAGACAGCGCTGAAAGTCGGCGAAAAGATCAACGAAGGCCTCGATCAGCTGAAGCGGACCGAAGCCTACCGGCGCGTAAACGAAGGGTTCGATACGCTGAAGAATTCCGATCCTTACAAGCGCGTCGCCGACAAGGTAACGGATGTTACCGGTTCCGCCCGGGAGGCATTCACGAACTTCGCGGAAAAGAATGATCTGGATATCAAGCTCGACCGAGCCAAGGATACGGCGATCGAACTTGCGGAGAAGGGCGTCAGCGCGCTGAAACGCTGGCTGAAACCGGAACTGTACGGCAGAAATAAAGAGGATAAAGAATGAAAAGAGTGACCATCTATGATGTCGCCAAGGAAGCAGGCGTTTCCCTGGCAACGGTATCACGGGTGATCAATGATTCCACGGTTGTTAAGTCGGCCACGAAACAGAAAGTTGAGGATGCGATCATGCGCCTCGGTTACAAACCGAACGCGATCGCGCAGGGACTGGCTCTTCAGAAAACGACCATGATCGGGTTGATCGTGCCGGATACAAGTTTCATTTATACTGGGCAGATCATCAACGGTCTGCTGGACGTTTCCAAGATCTACAACTACAGTGTCGTACTGCATACGATCACGGAAGGGATCTCGGATGTAGACAAGATCATTGACGTCATCATCAAATCGCGTGTCGACGGCGTGATCATCTACTCCGACAAGATCAGCAATGAAGAGATCAATCTTTTAAGCGACTATAACATCCCGATCGTCGTCATCGGAAACAAGATCTCCGCATCCCGGATCTGTTCCGTCTATGTGGATTTTGAAAGAGCGATCTACGAACTGACTGACAGCTACCTGAAGAAAGGGAAGAAGGATATCGCGATCCTCGAGGACCGCAAGAACCGTTCGACCTCCGAGCAGCTCGTTGCCGGCGCGAAAAAAGCGTTCGCCGACAACGGCCTCGAATTCAACGGTTTCGTGCCGATCCCGAAGGAAGAGCGCTCAAGCTACCGTTTCCTGTCGCGCTATCTGAAGGATCACAAGCACCAGCTGCTCATCGTGAACCGTGATTCCCAGGCGCTGGCTGTACTGAATGCCGCCAGAGAGAACGGGATCGCCGTTCCGGAAGAAATGGAACTTGTCTGTGTGATCGATACCAAGTATAATTCTATGGTAAGACCGATGATCTCGGCCTATACCATCCCGTCCTATGACCTCGGTGCCGTCGGCATGCGCCTGATGACCAAGATGCTGGAGAACGGGAATGTCGACGACAAGGAGAAGAGTTTAACGTATCTCTTCGTCGACAGACAGACAACACTGAAGGACTGAGAAAAGACAGAGTAGCTTCGCGGCGATGTAAAGAGAGCTTCTGGCCGGTGCGAAGAAGCCATCAAGGGAAGTGAATACAGCTTTGAGTCTCTTATCAGAAAAGGTAAGACGTTTCCCGCGTTAAGGGATAAGTAAGAAATAAAGGTGGGACCTCGCTGAAGCGACCTTGGTTCTGCCTTTTTTATGGAGGAAAGCAAGTATGGGAATCTATGAAGAACTGGAATGGCGCGGACTGATCAAGGATGTCTCCTCGCCGGATCTGCGTGAAAAGCTCAATGCCGGAGGCTTGAAATTCTATATCGGTACCGACCCGACAGGCGACAGCCTGCATATCGGTCATTTTTCTTCGTTCCTGATCAGCCGCCGTCTGCAGGCGGCCGGACACCATCCGATCCTGCTGGTCGGCGGAGGCACAGGTCTGATCGGCGACCCGAAACCGGATGCCGAACGGCCGATGATCACCTACGAGGAAGTCGAACACAATGTCGAATGCCTGAAAAACCAGGCGGAATCGATCTTCGGTTTCGAAGTCGTCAACAACTACGAATGGCTGAAGGACATCAAGACGATCGATTTCCTGCGCGATTATGGCAAGTTCTTCAATATCAACTACATGCTTGACAAGGATATCGTCAAGAGAAGACTGGATGAAGGCATCACCTACACCGAGTTTTCCTATATGCTGCTGCAGGCCCTGGACTTCTACTACCTGCACGAGACCAGAGGCGTCAACATGCAGGTCGCCGGTCAGGACCAGTGGGGCAACATCACCGCCGGTATGGAACTGATCCGCAAGAAAACAGGCGACGAAGCCTACTGCTTCACGATGCCGCTTCTGACCAAGAGCGACGGCACCAAGTTCGGCAAGAGCAACGGCAAGGCCATCTGGCTCGATCCGAAGAAGACCTCCGACTACGAGATGTACCAGTTCTTCCTCAACTCTGAAGACGACAAGGTCATCGACTACCTGAAGTTCCTGACTTTCCTCAGCAAAGAGGAGATCGAAGCACTGACCCTTTCCAACAAGGAAGAACCGCATCTGCGCAAAGCGCACAAGACGCTGGCCCACGAGGTCATCACTTTCCTGCGCGGCGAAGAAGCTTACCAGAGCGCCGTTAAGATCTCCGAGACCCTGTTCTCCGGAAAGATCCGTGAACTGACCCCGGAACAGCTGACTTCCGCGATCGCCGATATGCCGAGCTTTGAAGTCAATGAGGACATCCCGCTGGTCGACGCTCTGATCCGTGTCGGCGCCGCTTCCTCCAAGCGTGACGCCAGAGAACTGATCAAGGGCTCCTCCATCACCCTGAACGGCGAAAAGGAAACGGACGTCGAGGCTGTGCTCACGATCGACCGTGCTCTCGCCGGCAATCTTTTCATCATCCGCAAAGGCAAGAAGAACTACTTCGTCATGAAGAGAGTATAAATCCCGGGTTTTTGGTATAATACTTTTATGAAACGCCTCATAACTGTACTTTTAGTGTTGCTGTTCTGTTGCGGCTGTACCGTCCGCAAGCAGGAGACCAAGCTGGATCCGACAGAACGCTACTTTGATATGGTCGACCTCGCCAGCACCTACGAAGTCTCCGAAACAAAACCGGAGTACTACGACCTGAGCGGGGAAGTCAGCAAGATCGAAGGTGGCTACCGCTACTATGTTTTCATCGACAATCCGCGGATCGCGATGTATGACGTGGAAGCGATCGCCGTCGTCGAGGGTGTCGATCACCGCAAGACCATGGCCGCCAGCGTCGGTATTTTCGAGGAGAAGGAATACAACATGATCCCGAACCAGCGGAATATCGACAGGGGCTATGTCGGCGGCATCGCCATCAGCGGCACCTGCGCGACCCGAAACGTCAGTCTGAGGGTGTTCATCCGCTGGGAGAACGATGGCGGCACCGACTATTACAGGGAGTGTTACCGTCTGGATATCGCGTATGACGGAGAATAACAAAAAACAGACGCTGCTGGCCGGTGCGCTTACCGGTTCCTTCGGCGTTTTTCTTTCCAAAGCATTAGGCCTGTTCTACGTCGTGCCGCTGAACTCCTTCGCCGGAGAGCGCAACATGGCGTTCTACAGCATCACCTATACTTATTACGATCTTTTGCTGAAGGTCTGCTCCGCAGGCATTCCTTTTGCGATCGCGGCCATGGTCGCGAAATATGTCAGCCGTGAAGACTACAAGACAGCCGCCCTGGTCCGGAGGCTCGGCACCTCCCTGATCATGGGGCTTTCTTTTGTTGTCGCCTGTGTCTTCTTCCTCGGCTCCGCTCCGCTCGCCAGATCTGCTCTCGGTGCTTCGGCAACGCCGGAGGATATCGCCTCGCTGCTGAATCTGTTCCGGATCCTGCTGCTGGCGATCATCTTCGTTCCGTTCCTGAGCTCGCTGCGCGGTTTCTACCAGGGTCTTAAACGCATGGATATCTATGCTGTCTCCCAGGTACTGGAACAGTTCATCCGGGTCTTCTGCATCGTAGCCTTCGGCTTCGTGCTCGTCCGGGTGCTGCATTTCGATTCTGTCTACGCGATCTATATGGCGATCCTTGCCGCCGGTCTCGCCGCCGTCCTGACGATCGTCTATTTCCTTGTAGCAGCAAGAAAAGAGGGTGAGCACTTCAACGAGCTGGTCAGTGCCCAGAACGGGGAAGCGCTGCCGCCGAAACGTATCCTGAAGGAGCTGATCTCGATCGGTCTTCCTTACGTCGCGGTCTCCTTTATCGGCACCGCCGGACCGCTGGTCGACGCGAACTTCTTCGTTCCGTATGCGACCCGGGTCGGCATCGATTACGACACAGCCATGAAAGCGCTGGGCATCGTGCAGGTCAACTGCAGCAAGATCGCCTCGATCCCGCAGGTCCTGACCCTCGGCTTCAGCGCCGGTCTCGTTCCGTATCTGACCGAATCCCTGGAAAAACAGGACCAGCACCGGATCCGCCAGCAGCTGGCGGACATCTTCAAGACCGTCCTGTATATCCTCAGTCCGATCGTCCTGATCATCGCGTTCTTCGCGCCGGCGATCTACTACATCATGTACGGCGGCCGCAGTCTGGAACAGGGCGCGCATCTGCTTTCGATCTATTCGCTCGTCGCTTTGTCGGATACGGTCGCGCCGATCTTCTCCTCGGTGCTGATCACGCTCCGCTTCCGCCGCAATGCGATCATCTTCCTGATCATCGCGGCGGTCGTCAAGCTGCTGAGCTTCTTTGTCTTCGTATATCTCTTCGGCGATCTCGGCATGATCTTCTCGACGTCTTTATGCAGTTTCGTTGTCATCGCGCTGGGGCTGATCCTGCTGAAGCGCAACTTCAGTTTCAATGTCCGTTCGCTGATGAAGGTCGCGCTGCGTTCGGTGATCTCCGCGATGTGTGCGATCCTGCCGGTCCTGCTCCTGAACCATTTCCTGCCGCTGGATTATACGAAGCGGCTTCTGTGCCTGGTCCATTTCGGCTTTGAGGGCGTTGTGATGGTCCTGATCTACGTCGGCGTTTCCGCGGTGCTGAGAGTTCCGCAGGAAGTCTTCCATATGAAGGACTTTTCAATCAAAAAGATCCTCGGACGTTTCCGTCATTAGAGGATCTTTCCTATTTCAACTGTCGTTTTTTCAAGTATGCCGGTCTCGGCATATTTTTTTATGGTCTGTATCACCTGGTCGGTAAGGTAGGGCGGGGTGGAAGCCCCGGCTGTAACGTAGATCTTTTCTTTTCCTTTCAGCCAGGCTTCCTCGAGCTGGGAGGCATCTTCGATCATGAAGGCTTCCTTTACGCCGTTCTTCAGCCCGATCTCACGCAGCTTGTTGGAGTTGTTCGATCCCGGGTCGCCGACGACGATCAGCAGGTCGGCGTCTTTCAGGTCGATCACGGCCTGCTGGCGGCGGGTGGTGGCGCTGCAGATCTCTTTCTCAAACTCCGCTTCCGGGAAGCGTTCCGCGATCGCGGCGAACAGATCCCGGACTTCGAAGAGGGACATCGTCGTCTGGTTGGTGACGAAGACCTTTCCCTCCGGCGCGATCTTTTCGATATCCGCGGAATTGTAGACCGGATGGATGTCCTTACTGATCGAGAGCACTGCTTCAGCCTCGGGATGATTCTTCTTGCCGATATAGAGGACCTTGAAGCCCTCACCGAGTTTTTTCCGGATGAGTTCCTGGGTGGCGATCACGTCTTCGCAGCTGGCATCGATCACCTTCAGGCCTTTCTCAAGCGCCTTCTGTTTGATCGCGGATGAGATCCCGTGCGCGCTGAAAATGATGATCCCCTCGTCGACCTGATCGAGCAGTTCCTCCTTGCTGAAGGGACCTTCCAGGGTCTCGATATCATAGAGTTTCAGCGCTTCCGCGACATAGCGGTTGTGCACGATCCGGCCGAGCACGTAGATCTTCTCGCCGGGATGATCCTTTCTTGCCTGCTTCGCCATCATGACGGCGCGGACGACGCCTTTGCAGTATCCGCTGGGAATGACTCGTTTGATTTCCATGACCTTATTTTATCGTATGACTCCGAATTCGTGTACAATAAGTGACAGAAGGAGGATGAACACATGTTTAGCAGATTTGCATTTGACGAATCAATGATCATCCTGATCGCGGCAGCGCTTATTCCGCCGTTTTATTTACTTTACCGGGTCTACCGGCTCGACAGGATCGAAAAGGAGCCGCTCGGACTCCTGGTTCTGCTCTTTTTCTTCGGCGTCGTTTCGACGATCCCGGCGATCTTTATCGAGATGGGTCTAGGCAATCTTCTGATCCGTATCTTCGATAACATAAGACTGACGGATTTCACGGTAAATCTTTACTACATTATCGATAACCTGATCTGTGTCGCGCTCGTCGAAGAGGGACTGAAGTTCCTGTTCATACGGCTCGGCACCTGGAGGAACAAAGACTTCAACTACCGTTTTGACGGCATCGTCTACGCGGCCGTCGTTTCGCTCGGCTTTGCTGCCGCGGAAAATGTTCTGTACGTCACCAGCAACGGCTTCAGCAACGCCGTCGTCCGCGCTGTCACGGCGATCCCCGGCCACTGCATCTTCGGCATTTACATGGGTACCTACTACGGCTGGGCCAAGATGTATGACAAAAGAGGGCTTACCGACCGCCGCAATTTCGAACTGTTCAAGGCGCTGGCGGTGCCGACTCTTCTGCACGGCATCTATGACTATTCGCTGACGATCAACAGCGATTTCGCTTTCTATGCGTTTTTCGCCTATGTCATCATCCTTGATATCATGGCCCTGAACCATATCCGCCGTTCCGCCGCACAGGACGAGGATATCACTTACGGTTCCGATACCTCGGTATCGATCCGGCCCGCGCAGGGCAGCCAGCAGATCGGCAGCCTGGCGGATCTGAAGGATACCCTGGACCATTCCCGCAGCAAAGAGAACGA
Organism: Erysipelotrichaceae bacterium; assembly: GCA_017533785.1. GTDB lineage: Bacteria > Bacillota_I > Bacilli_A > Erysipelotrichales > Erysipelotrichaceae > RGIG5669. Next base: position 17,077 of record JAFWII010000009.1, read on the forward strand.
TCCGTTCTCCAGAAAATAGGGAAAGTATATTAGTTTGTTTTGCGTTTGATTTATGCTAAATTCTAAGTATGTGAAGGAGACTGAATTATGAGCAAAGAGATCACGGATGCATTATTGAAGAAATTCGCCGGCGAGTATGAAAACGACCCGGTGCAGAAGGCTGTCCGCCGCGCGCTTTACCGCACGAAGCTGAACGATGCTGCTCTCGTCCAGGAAAACGAAGGCAAAGTCGCCGACCGTTTCTCCATTGATATCAAGACACTTCCGGTCACCAACCAGAGACAGTCCGGACGCTGCTGGATCTTCTCCGCCCTGAATACCCTGCGTGAAGATACGGCCAAGAAGCTGAAACTCGAAAAATTCGAATTCTCCCAGAACTATGTCGCTTTCTGGGACAAGCTCGAAAAGATCAATTTCTATATGGAATCCGTCATCGAGCTTGCGGACAAGGGCTGGGATGACCGTACTCTGGACTGGATCAACCGCTGGGGCGTCAGCGACGGCGGCCAGTGGGATATGTTCACTGCTTTAGTCGAAAAATACGGTCTGGTCCCGAAAGACGCGATGCCGGAGACCGCTTCCTCCAACGCAACCAGAACCATCAATACGCTGACGAACCGCCGCCTGCGCCGTTTCTGCGCAGACGTCAAGGCTGCCGCCGGCGACAAGGATGATATCGAAGCTCTGAAGGAAGACTGCCTGAACGAGCTCTACCGTATGCAGTGCAGCTGCTTCGGTGTTCCGCCGAAGAAGTTCGACTTCGAGTATGTTGATAAGGACAACAAGTATCACTGCGTCAAGGATCTGACTCCGAAGGCGTTCTTCAAGAAATACGTCGACTGGGATTTCACGGACTACGCGTCCCTGATCCATTCCCCGACGGAGGATAAGCCGTACTACAAGCGCTATACCGTCAAATACCTCGGAAACGTCGTCGGCAAGAAGGTCAAGCACCTCAACCTGCCGCTCGATGAATTCAAGAAGGCTGTCATCGATCAGCTGAAAGACGGCAAAGTTGTCTGGTTCGGTTCTGACTGCTCGCCGTTCGGCGACCGCCAGGGAGGCTTCTGGGCACCGGAATCCTTCGATTTCGATTCTCTCTTCAACATCGATTTCTCGATCACCAAGGAAGATGCCCTGAACTCCAGAGAGAGCGCCATGAACCACGCGATGGTCATCACCGGCGTTAACCTCGACGATGGCAAACCGACGAAGTGGAAGATCGAAAACAGCTGGGGCGACGAGATCGCGCACAAAGGCTACTTCGTTGCCAGCGACGAATGGTTCGACCGCTATGTCTACCAGGCTGTCGTCAACAAGAAGTACCTCAGCAACAAAGCGATGAAGGCGATGAATACCAAACTCATCGAACTCGAACCCTGGGATCCGATGGGAACACTGGCTGATTAATCATCCATTCAAACAAACCATATAAAACAAAAGCTCATCCGCCGCATTGGCAGATGAGCTTTTTTGCTGAATGGTACCGCAGGCACCTTTCGCCGTATGTTTTTTGACGACCGGAGCGTGGAGCATTCACAAACGAAAAACGCGGAAAAACAGGTTTGGTTTTCCGCATCGAAATGGTAAAATGATAGCGCATCGGAGGACAGTGTGCCGTAGCACAGGGGATCGCAGACCGTTGTCTGCAGGCCGCCTGTCGGATAAGGTGTCGGGTGAGCCCGGAAGATTCTTTCTTGCCGGGTTTTTTGTTTACTGGCAGACAGGAGGCGTGCATGAAGAAGAAAACAGAAGTCAGACTTGTTCCTCTGGCGGAAGACGACAGAGAACAGTTCATCAAAGACAATCAGTGGGCTTTCAAGTACGGAGCTACCGAAGAATTCGGCAGAAGAGATGATCATTTCGAGGAGGAAAGCGAGATCATTTCCAGAAGCACCATTGAAGAGTCCATCGATCAGGGCGAAGCCTACCGGATCGTCTGTGACGGCGTCAAGGCCGGAGGCGTGATCATCCGTACCGAAAAAGACCGCGGCGACCTTGAGATCCTGTTCGTCGATCCGGCTGCGCACAGCAGGGGCATAGGCTATGCGGCCTGGTGCGAAGTCGAGAAGCTGCATCCGGAAGTGAAGGTCTGGGAAACGATGACCCCGTACTTTGAGACCCGGAACATCCATTTCTATGTCAACCGCTGCGGGTTTCACATCGTGGAATTCTTCAACTCCCATCATCCCGATCCCAACGATCCGGATCTGTCTGAAGAAACAGACGGGGATCTCGCAGACGGAATGTTCCGTTTCGAGAAACGGATAAAGTAGATATCCGCTGTTTTTGAACCAGTGAGGTCTGTTACATAGACGGCTGCAGACTTTTCTCTGCGGTTCCGGTTTTTTTCTGTATAATATAGCCATGGCAAAAACAGAATTAAGAGAAGAGACCAGAAAGTTCTTTGAACTCAACGGTTTCCGCGAATTTACGAATATCCAGAGCTCGGTCCTCGCGTCCCGCCGCCGCAAAAAGGATCTGATCGCTGTCGGGGCGACCGGAACCGGCAAGACCCATGCCTTTTTGTTTGCGGTCTCGGAGATGATCGACCCTGCGAAGGACGAGACCCAGGTCATCATTTCGGCTCCGACCAGAGAACTGGCTTTCCAGATCAACGCGGCCGCCGCGATGCTGAAGGAAGTCTATCCAAAACTGCGCATCAAACTGCTCAGCGGCGGTACCGACAGCACCCGCGCCCGTCAGGGCTTTAAGAACGCGCCGCATATCATCATCGGCACGCCCGGCCGGATCCGCTCTTTCTTCGAGGAACAGCTTTTCCGTACGGATACCGTCCGCATGTTCATCATCGACGAAGCGGATATGACGCTGGAATACGGTTTCCTGGACGATATCGACGTCGTTCTCGGACGTGTTCCCCGGGAAGCGGAGATCCTCTGCTTCAGTGCGACCCTTCCCGAAGGACTCAAGCCCTTTATCGCCAAATACCTGAGCAATCCCGAGATCATCCAAGTCCAGGGAGAGAAGACCGCTCCGCAGATCGACCATATCCTGATCGACGCCAAGCATCGCAGCTACGCCGAAGCACTGCTGACGATCCTGCCTGGCTTCGATCCCTATGTCTGTCTGATCTTCGCGAATACCCGCGAGGAATGCGATTCTGCCTATGAGCTGCTGCGCCAGAACGGCATCCGCTGTCTGGAGCTTCACGGCGGACTCAATCCGCGCGAGCGCTCCAAAGTCATGCGCGCTCTCAAAAACGACGAGATCCGCTATGTCGTCGCTTCCGATGTCGCCTCCCGCGGCATTGATATCGAAGGCATCACCCATGTCGTATCTCTCGGTTTTCCGAAAGAGCTCGCTTTCTATACCCACCGCGCCGGCCGTACCGGACGCAACGGCAGGGAAGGCACCTGTTTCGCGATCTTCAACAAGACCGACGAGAACGCGATCCGCACGCTGCGCAAGCAGGGCATCGAATTCCGTTACCGCTCTTTCAAGAACGGGGAATGGAAAGACCTGAAAGATCCCTTTGCCGGACGCATCAGCAAGGATGACCAGCGCGAGATCGAGATCGCCAAGCGCTTCACCCCGAAGAAGCAGAAGGTCAAGCCGAATTATAAAAAGAAGAGACGCCAGCTGGTCGAGGAGACCAAGCGGAAGGAACGCCGCGACTTCATCCGTTCCAAGATCAACGAGGAGAAGAAGCAGCGCTACCGCGCCGCTGCGCGCGCAAAAAAAGAGGAGAAGGATTAATCCTTCTCCAGCAGTTCCTTCAGATTTTCAAGAGGACGGTTGCCCGGGATCACCGGCGCATCCGTCTTTTTCTTTTTCTGTTCGGTCAGTTTCCAGAATTCCGCCGAGGAGAGCCTGCGCACCGGCCGGCTGAAGACGCCGAGCTGGACCAGGCGGTCGGAGGTAACGACATGCAGGCGGTAATGCCGCGCCAGCAGTTCGGTGTTCTCCTGGATATAGCGGTCCGCGGACTGATCCTTGCCGGTAAAAATGACGGTCGGCTGGTCGCTCCGGGAAGTCGTGGGCACGCCTCTGTCCTGTTTATAGGCGTCAAATACGACGAAGACGCGGGCATGCAGGTAGCCCTGGGCGTCCGCCAGTTTATCGATCAGTTTTTCACGGGCGTTGTAGAGATCGGAGGCAGCGATCCGGTCGCATTCGGGATCGGCATGCAGCAGATTGTAGCCGTCGATCAGATAGGCGTTCTCTCTTGCTTCGGATTCTTTGATATCGACATGCGCCGGTTCTTCCTGGACCGGTTTTTTCTTTTCTTTTTCAACGAAGCGTTCCTTATCCTTGTGGGTCATTGCCCAGACCCGCCGCAGTTCGCTGTCAGAGATCTTCTGGGGGTTGTATAAAGGGGTATGCGGCTGATTGATACCAAGGTATTCTTCGATCTCGCTGCCGCGCACCTCCAGTATTTTTCCGCCTTTCACAAAGACCGAGGAGGAGCTTCCGGACAGTTCGGAACGCATCTCGGGCAGCGGCAGGGGAGAAGGCTGATATCCTTCCTCGACAAGTTCCGCCTCGAGTCCGCTGCGGCTCAGCTCTTCGATCAGGGCGAAACTGTCTCTTGCCGGACAGAGGAACAGGAAACCGTTTTCCGTTTCCTCGTAGGGGATATTCTTTCTGGCGAAATACATATGCATTTCTTCCCGGTCTTCCGTTTCTAAGGAATAGCGGGTATGATCCTCGATCAGCATCGTGCCGGCTTTCTCCTGCGCCTGGTTGACCGCGCGGTAAAGCGCCTCGCGGCATTCTTCATACGCGTCCTGACGGCTCGAAGACACGGACAGGATCTCGATCCGGACAGCTTTCAGCGGCAGACCGCTGCGGAATCCCAGCGGCGGCACATAGCGCAGCTCCTCGCGCAGGCGGTGGCTCAGCGGCTGGTGCGCTCCGTCATAGGTCTCGACCCCCAGATCGTATTCAAGGGGTGTCAGCCGGACCGTGACTTCGCCGCTGCGGGTCAGGGTCTCGTAATGACCGATACCGGTCTCTTCCGCGGTGATCGTTTCAAAGCAGGGATAGCGTATCCCGGAAAGCTCCGGCCGGTAGCCGTAACGTTCCTCGAAATCCTGCAGAAAGATCTCGGAGGCGAGCAGCCCCGGCAGCGATACGGTCAGCTCGTTCCTGCGGGGATCGTAGTTCCCCTCGATCTCCGGTCTCTCCTTTTCCAGCTCCTGCAGTTTCAGATAGAGGGCGCTGGCGTCCTCTCTTTGCGAAGAGAGCAGGAAGCGCAGCGTGCCTTTGCGTTTTTCCTTTTCGGTCTCCCGCGGCGGGAAGTAGCAGGGAGCTTCGCATTTCAGCCCCTTGACGGCGCACAGCTCGCCGGCTTCCGCCTCGGCGACGTTTTCGTATTTATACCCGTTGTACAGCCGGATCTCTTCGATCTTGGCGCCGTCGACGGTATCCTTGACTTTCAGTTTTCCGCTGAGCATTTTCAGGAAATGCATCTTCTCCCGGCCGATCTTTGCGTATTTGTAGACATAGAAGGAGAGTTTTTCGCTGTCTCCGCGTTCCGCGCTGAAAGAGGTCAGATACGGCAGAAGCTGTTCGACGCCTTCCTCCTTCAAAGCGGAGCCGAAGAAGCAGGGGATATAGCTGCGCTTCTCGAACAGCGCCTGCTTCAGTGAAAAATCCACTGTTCCCTCGCTCAGATAGCGCTCCAGCGCGGTCTCGTCTTTCAGGGCAGCCAGATCGGTCAGCTCCTCGTCGGTCACGATCAGCGGGGAGAGCACTTCCTTTATCCGTTTCTGCAGTTCCGCAAAGTCGCCGCGGAAGCGGTCCATCTTGTTGACGAAGACCAGCAGCGGGATCTTTTCCTGCAGCAGTTCGGTGAAGATCTGTCTGGTCGCCCGGCTGATCTCCTCGGATGCCGGCAGGATCAGCAGCGCCAGATCGATCGCCTTGACGGCGCGCCGGCGTTCCGGCGCGAAATCCCGGTGTCCGGGGGTATCCAAAAGGATCAGTTCCTGTTCGGGGAAGCGGATCCTCGCGCTTTTGACCGTGATCGTGATCCCGCGCTTACGCTCCTCTGTCCCGAAGTCGAGCAGGGAATCGCGGTTGTCCACGCGCCCGGCTTTCTCCAGCATGCCGGTCGCATGCAGAAGCGCTTCGCAGAATGTCGTTTTTCCGGCATCCACGTCCGCGTAGATGCCCAGCACCGTCTTTTTCATACCCTTATATTTTACGGAAAGCGTCTGTCTCTGTGAATAGACAAAGTGCTACAATAAAGACATGTTAAATATCGGATTCATATCATTGGGCTGCTCGAAGAATCTGGTCGATTCCGAGCATATCATCGCGCTTTTCAAAGACGGTTTCCGGATCGAGAACGATCCCGCCAAATGCGATGTCATCCTGATCAATACCTGCGGCTTCATCCTCTCCGCCAAGGAAGAGGCGATCGATACGATCCTCGAGATGGCTGCCTATAAGGAAAAGCGGCTGAAGAAGCTGATCGTCTGCGGCTGCTTCGTCCAACGCTATTTTGACGAATGCAAAGAGGAGTTCCCGGAAGTGGACGCCTTCATCCGCATCGACGACTATGACCGCATCACCGAGATCCTGGGCGAAGTGCTCGGACACGATTTCTCCGGCTGTGACAGAACGGAACGGACCCTGCTGACGCCGCCCCATTTTGCCTATCTGCGCATCGCCGACGGCTGCAACCACCGCTGCGCCTACTGCGCGATCCCCGGGATCCGCGGCAACTATGTCTCCGAACCGCTGGAAAAACTGATCGCGGAAGCGAAGAAGCTTTCCGACGCCGGGGTGAAGGAACTCGATCTGATCGCCCAGGACTGCGCCTATTACGGACGCGATCTGTATAAACACTGCGCACTGAGCGAGCTTCTGAAAGAACTCGATAAAATGGATTTCACCTGGATCCGGATGCTGTATCTCTATCCGGAGGAGATCGACGAGGAACTGCTGCAGACGATCAAAGAGTCGAAGCACGTGCTGCCGTATTTCGACATGCCGGTGCAGTACGGTTCCGACAGGATCCTCCGCAGCATGCGCCGTCCCACCAACGTGAAGATGCTGAAGGAGAAGTTCGCCCTGATCCATTCCTATTTCAACGGCGAAGAGACCATGCGCACGACGATGATGGTCGGATTCCCGGGCGAAAAGGAAGAGGATTACGAGGAGACCCTGCAGTTCATCAAAGACTGCCGCTTCGACTCCCTTGGCGCCTTCGCCTATTCAAGGGAAGAAGGGACGCCGAGCTACGATTTCCCGGAACAGGTGGATGAGGAGCTCAAACAGGAACGCTATGAAAAACTGATGGCTCTCCAGCAGGAGGTCGTCTGCGAAAAGAACCGGCAGCGCGTCGGCCGTGTCTATTCGGTCCTCATCGAGCAGAACGACCCGCTGCGCCGTCTTTCCTACGGCCGGGCGGTCTTTTCCGCACCGGAAGGGGTGGATCCGGCGATGATCATCCGTCATGCCGGAAAGCTTCCGGTCGGGGAATTCGTCAATGTGAAGATCGAAAAGGCGGATGCCTATGAATTCTACGGAACAGTACAGGAGGAAGAATCATGAAAAAGTCGATCGGTGTCGACCTCGGCGGTACCAGCGTACGCACCGCCATCGTCGACAGTGAAGGAAAGATCCTGAAGGATCTCAAGGAAAGCAGCTACGCCAAGGAGGGACCCTCCGTCGTCCTGCCCCATATCGCGGACATGATCGAACGACTGGGCGACATCTCCGACTGCGAAGGCATCGGCATCGGTGTGCCCGGACCGGTCGACGAGGAACGCAAGGTCATGACCTTATCGACGAATCTGCCCGGATTCACCGGCTATCCGATCACCAGGATGCTGGAAGAACGCTTCAGGATGCCGGTCTGCGTCGGCAACGACGCCAACGCCGCCGGTCTTGCGGAAGCGCTGGTCGGCGCCGGAAAAGGCAGAAAGATCGTCTACTATATCACCCAGTCCACCGGGATCGGCGGAGCTCTGATCATCAACGGCAAAGTCGTCTCCGGAAAACACGGCTACGCGGGAGAGATCGGCAACATCGTTATCGACCGCAGCCGTCCGAAGATCAACGGACTCAATGCCGGCGCTGCCGAGAATGAAGCCTCCGGTACGGCGATCGGCCGTTACGGCCGCGAGAAGTTCGGCGCGAAAAACGCGATCGAAGTCTTTGGTCAGGCGCGGAAAGGAAACGCGGATGCGCTGGCGATCCTCGACCGCATGAGCTACGACTTCGCTCAGCTGATGTCCTCGATCGCCCATGTCGTCGACCCCGATATCTTTGTCATCGGCGGCGGCTGCAGCAATGCCTCCGATCTCTATTTCGGATCTGTACGGAAATACTTCGATGAACTCGTTCACCCGGCGATGCGCGACGTGGAGATCGCCAAAGCCGAACTGGCGGAACCGGGTGTCTTAGGCGCCGCCTTCTTTGTGGAGTGATATGAAACGATTCGGTGAATACGAAGGCAGGGAGATCTTCCTGAGCCGTCTGGAAAACGAATATATCAAAGCGGAAGTCTTCAACTATGGCGCGTCTTTGCGCAGTTTTACCGAGAAGCAGAGCGGACGGGACGTCGTCCTCGGTTTCGACAGCTTCGAGCCCTATACCCGTCTTTTGGGTTCCTGCCTCGGGGCAACGGTCGGCCGTTATGCCAACCGCATCGGCAATGCCCGCTTCGTCCTGAACGGGAAGGAATACCTTCTGCCCGTCAACAACGGACCCAACTGCCTGCACGGCGGTCTCATCAATTACTCCCAGCGGGTCTTCAAGGTCGTCGAGGACAGCCCGCAGAAAGTCATCTACCGCTACCGCTCCCCGGACGGGGAGGAGGGCTTCCCCGGAAATCTCGATCTGTGGATCACCTACGAGCTGGACGGCCCGTCACTGCTCTATAAGATCGAGGCGGAGTGCGACCAGGACTCGGTCCTGAACGTCACCAACCACAGCTATTTCAATCTCGAGACCCGCGAACAGAAAACGGTCCTCGATCAGGAAATGAAGATCTGCTCCGGCAAAGTCGCACTGGCCGATCCGAACGGCATGGCCTCCCCGGAGATCCTCGAGGTCGCCGGCACCGCCTTCGACTACCGGGAATTCCGCCGGGTCGGCGATGCGATCGAACATCCCCATCCCAACATGGAGATCACCGGAGGGATCGACCACAACTACCTCTTTGAAGACAAAGAAGGGTATCAGGAAATGGCCGTTCTCCGCAGCGATGAGCTCGAGCTCGCGGTCGGAAGCGATCTGCCCGGCTTACAGGTCTATACCGCCAACTTCCTCTCTCTGCCCGATCCGGGCAAGGATGGCTTTGTCTACGAACCCCGCACCGGGATCTGCTTCGAAGGGCAGTTCTACCCCAACGCGGTCAACTACGATTTCTGCCGCAGTCCGGTCATCCGCAAAGACGAGAGGACCGCGCATCTGATACGCTATACGCTCACAAGAAGGACAGATCATGAAGATCAGAAATGATGAATCATTAAAACAGTTCATTCGCAAAGAACTCTCCCGCGACAGCGTCACCGAGATCCCGCGCTACGAAAAGCTCTATGAACGCGCCCGCGCCCTTTACGGCGATGGCGAATACCGTCTCTTTTCGGCGCCGGGCAGAAGTGAACTGATCGGCAACCATACGGACCACCAGCTCGGCCGGGTCATGGCCGCGGCGGTCAATATCGATTCCCTGGCCTGGGCCAAGAAGACGGACGAACCGCTGATCCGCATCGATTCGGAAGGCTTCGCCATCGCGCCGGTCGACCTGAAGGAGACCGCGGTCAAAGCAGACGAAAAGAACACGACTGAGAGCCTGATCCGCGGTATGGCGGTGATCTTCGAGGAAGAGGGATACAAAAGCGGCGGCTTCGACGCAGCCGTGACTTCGGAAGTGCTCCCGGGTTCCGGGATCTCCTCCTCCGCATCCTTTGAGATCCTGGTCGGCGAGATCATCAACCATCTCTACAACGACGGCAAAGTCGACCCGGTAACGGTCGCGCAGATCGCCCAGAAGGCGGAGAACCGCTTTTTCGGGAAACCCTGCGGCCTGATGGACCAGTGCGCCATCGCCTGCGGCGGCCTCGTCTATATCGATTTCTACGATCCGGAAAGACCGGAAGTCGAGAAGCTCGACTTCGATTTCGGTGAATACGGCTACGAACTGGTGCTTACCGATTCCAAAGCCGACCATTCAAAGCTCTCCGACGAGTACGGCAAGATGCCGGGCGAGATGAAGATGGTCGCCGGAGCCCTGGGCTGCGAAGTCCTGTCCCGCACGAGCGAGGAGGAATTCGCAAGGAAGCTGCCGGAGCTCAAAAAGCAGCTGAAAAACGACCGTGCGCTTCTGCGTGCCTACCACTTCTTTACCGAGAACGACCGCGTTGTCCGGGCAAAGAAGTGCGTCGAAACGAAAGACTGCGCAGGACTCTTGTCCTGCATCCGCGAGTCCGGTCTGTCTTCCTACCGCTATCTGCAGAATGTCTTCGTGCCTTCTGCCGGTGTGTCCGAGGATTACGCGCTGGCGATCATGCGCAGCGAGCAGCTGCTTGGTGACAAAGGCGTGACCCGCGTCCACGGCGGCGGTCTGGGCGGTACGATCCAGGCTTTCGTTCCGAAGGCGATGCTGGAGGAATACGCGCAGGGCATGCGCGCTCTCTTCGGCGAAGACAGCGTGAAGATCCTGCAGGTGCGCCGCGCCGGCGGCATCGAGATCCCGGCTGTGCCGGAAGCAGACAAGTAAGTCTTTTATCAGCTAAAGGCTTGTGTTAAAATACGTAACGAGGTGAATTTTTTATGGGAAGAGCACATGAAGTAAGAGCTGCGGCAATGGCAAAGACCGCCGCGATCAAATCAAAACTGTATTCCAGATACGGAAAGGAATTATATATCGCCGCCAAGAACGGTGTTCCGGATCCGGAAATGAACCTGACCCTGAAGCAGAAGATCAAAGAAGCAAAGGCGAACCAGGTCCCGACCGACGTTATCAACCGCGCCATCGAAAAAGCCAAGGGCGGCGGTTCCGAGAGCTACGACTCCCTGCGCTACGAAGGCTTCGGCCCGGGCGCTGCCACGATCATCATCGACTGTCTGACGGACAACACCAACCGTACCGTCGCCGCGATGAACCAGTGCTTCAACAAGTCCAGATGCAAACTGGGCGTCAAGGGAAGCGTCTCCTTCAACTACGACAACTACGGTGTCCTGGAATTCCCGTTTGACGACGAGGAAAAGATCCTCGATACCCTGCTGGAAAAGGACGTCAACGTTGCTGACGTCAGCAGCGAAGAGGGCTATGTCCGCGTCTATACCGATCCGACCGATCTGCACAACGCGCAGGAAGCGATCGAAGAACTGATCCCGAACGTCGAATTCGAGACCTGCGGACTGAAGATGGTCCCGCGCGAGATGGTCAAGCTGACCAACGACGACGACAAGATGCTGTGGAACCGTCTGCTGAACCTGCTCGACGAAGTCGACGATGTTCAGGAAGTCTACCACAACGTTGAGGAAGACGAGGAAGAAGCGTAAACAAAGAAAACAGCTGTGGCAACACGGCTTTTCTTTTGTTCAAACATAAGAAAAGGGCACGTCCGTGCCCTTTGTCTGTTTTCTAGAGTTCCTGCTGCAGCCGGTACATCGCTTCGAGCGCCACCTGCACTTCGTGTTTTTCGCCCTCTGCCGTGAGCGAGGCGCCGCTCTGGTAATCGCCGACGCTCTCCGCGGAATCCTCGCCCCAGAGAACGACGTTGTTCAGGATCGAAGCGGTATGCACGCCGCGCAGTCTGCCGACGGTGAACAGGGATGCGGTCTCGAAGTCGCTGGCCAGCACGCCTTTCTTCGACCAGGCTTCGCACTGCTCCTGGTCATCATCGATATAGAAGGATTCGTGCGACAGCACGATGCCGGTGTGGAAGGGGAAACCCATCTCCTTGGCGGCTTGCGCGCAGTGGTTCATCAGCCGGTAATCCGGAACGGCCGGGTAGATGCCTTTGACATAGGCGCGGGAAGCGCCGTCGTCACGGACCGCGCCTTCGCATAAGATCAGATCTCCCAGTCCGATGCCGGTCTGCATGGCGCCGGCGGAGCCGATGCGCATCATCGTATCGACGCCGATCTTCTTTAACTCTTCGACTGCGATCGAAACGGAGGATCCGCCCATGCCGGTCGAGATGCCGATCACCCGCATGCCCTTATAGGTGCCCACGATCGAACGGTATTCCCGGTTGAAGGTCAGCTCCTGCGGATCTTCGAGAAATGAAGCGATCACGTCGACCCGCTTCGGGTCGCCGGGCATCAGCGCGCACTTCGCGTTTACGCTCTCATCCAGCTGGATATGCGGCTGTTTCATGCTTCCTCCTTCAGGCAGGCATTGAGCTTTTCAAGCAGGATCTTCTTTTCCTCTTCCTTCATGAAGGAAGCGCGGACCGAGTTCATGTTCATGATGATCAGGTCGTTGTATTCAAAGCCCATCTCCTGCAGGCAGTGGTCGTATTCGTCGTCCAGGGTGACTCTGGCGAGCGTCATATTATCCGTGTTGATCGTCACCAGCATGCCGCTGGCATAAAGGTTCTCCGCCGGATGGCGCGGATAGGTCTCGCGGGTCTTGCACTGGATATTGGAAGTCGGGCAGATCTCGAGGGTGATGCCTTTCGCGATCGCCTCGCGGCAGACTTCCGGATTCTCGTAGATATGGTGGCCGTGGCCGATGCGGGTAACGCCGAAAGTCAGCGCGTCCGCGACGGTGCGCCAGTCCTGGGAATCGCCGGCATGGCAGGTCGCCGGAATGCCGTATTCGTTGATCTTGTCAAAAAGGGCTTTGTATTCCTTTAAGGGAACGATGCCTTCGGCGCCGGCGAAGTCGATGCCGACGACGCCTTTGCCGAGATATTTCTTGCAGACTTCGATCGTCTCCTCGTTTTCCTTCCAGTTCACGTCCGGGGTACCGACCGACATCATGCAGGTAATGATTCCGATGCCGATCTGCGGATAGTCGGCCAGCGCTTTTTCGCGTCCGTCGAGGACCGCCTCGACGGCATCGCTCTGGCTCATCTCCTTTTTCGTGTGGAGCTGCGGGGCAAAGCGGATCTCGGCGTAGGCAAGACCCTGTCCGGCAAGGTCTTCGATCAGTTCGTAGGTGACCCGGCTGAGCGACTCTCTGTCCTGCATGACCTGCAGCGGCGCGTCGAACATCTTCAGATAGTCGTTGACCGAATCAGCGTTGCTGCAGTCGTAAAGAAACTGTTTATACTCTTCCAGCGTAGCGGAAGGCATCTGCACGCCCTGTTTCCGGGCGAGCTCCCAGACGGTCTCCGTACGGAAGGAGCCGTCCAGATGCAGATGAAGGTCGAGTTTCGGAAAATCGTATTTCATATTTTGTTCTTCCTCTTTTCAGTACCATCATACCAAAAAAGAGCCGCAGAAGAGTATCGCGGAAGCCGCGATCAATGATAGAGTAAAAGGGAAAGAAGAGGTAAGCGCAGATGAAAGCTTGGGAAAAATCATTAGAGATCCTTCAGAGCGGCAGCCCCTGCTATGAGGAGAACGACAACGAGACGATCTGGGAAGAGGAAGCCAACGGGCCGGAGATGGCGCAGGACGCACTGACGAAGATGCACTGGCATTCCCAGGTGCCGGGCAGCCGCGCCCACGAATCGATCTGCCTGGCTGCGGTCCAGGCGACCGAAAACAAGGGTTTCACCGTCGAGAACGGCATGCAGCTGATCGAAGAGGGCTTCCGTGTTTATGAGGAAGGGGATATGGTCCGTCTCCACAAGCTGGCCTATGAGGTCTTCAACGCCTGCTACCGGGCCAAGAAGGACAAGACGAGCCCGTACTGGAACCAGCATTTCTACGACTGCTTCCAGGAATACGAGGAAGCCGTCACGTTCCCGGAAAAAGTCGATGTGCCGATCGACGAGAAGTATTATGACCGCACCTATGCCGGCTGGCTGTCACAGATCATCGGCGGCGCCTACGGCACCTGCATCGAAGGTTATACCGGCGACGCCATCAAGGAACGCTACGGCGAAGTCGACCGCTATATCCGCAAACCGAATACCTATAACGACGATATCACCTATGAGATCGCGCTTCTTTTGGCCTATAACGAGTTCGGCAGGGAAACGACCGCCAAGAACATCGCGGACGAATGGGTCGCCCGCATCCCGATGGGCTGGAGCGCCGAGGAATGGGCTTTAAACAACCTGAAGCTCGGCATCCTGCCGCCGGAATCCGGACGTTTCCACAACCCGTTCAACGAATGGATCGGCGCCCAGATGCGCGGCGCGATCTGCGGCCAGCTCTTCCCTGGCGATCTGAAGAAAGCGGCGGAATGCGCCTGGACAGACGCTTCGATCTCCCACGACTGGAACGGCATCCTGGGCGAGGTCTTCAACGCGCTGATGGTCTCGATGGCCTACTATGAAACAGATATCCGCAGGATCGTGGAGACCTGCGTGGAGCTGATCCCGGCGGACAGCGAATACGGCACGGTCGTCCGTTTCGCCCTCGAACAGTGCAAGACCCATACGGATTACTACAGCGCCTGGAAACCGTGCGAGCAGAAATACATCAAATACAACTGGATCCATGCCTATCCGAACGCCTGCGCCGAGATCGTGGCGCTCTGGTTCGGCGAAGGCGACTTCAACAGGACGATCACCTTCTGCGGCGGCTGCGGCCAGGACGTCGACTGCAACGCGGCCCAGATCATGACGGTCATCGGCACGATCCATGGCAGGGAATGCATCCCGGAATACTGGTCCCGTCCGTTCGGCGACGATCTTGACACCTATGTCCGTGGACTGAAGAAGATGAAGATCAGCCAGCTGACGCAGCTGACTGCGGACACAGCCGCAAAACTGAAATAAACAAAAAAAGACACCGCTCAGACCGCAGGATCTGCCGAAGAGCAGTGTCTTTTCTTATTGTCGTTATCCGATATCGCGGATGAATGCTTCCAGCGCAGCCGCGTTGAGCGACGGACTGATCGCGCCTTCGTGCAGGCAGGCGAGAGCGCCGGCTGCCGAAGCGCGCTTATGGGCTTCCGTCAGACTGCTGCCGCTGGCGAGCGAGGTCAGGAAGGAGGCGGCGAAGGTATCGCCGGCTCCGGTCGAATCGATGACTTTTTCAAGACGGACAGGCGGCTCGAAGCGTTTCCCCTCACGGGTATAGAGGTAGGATCCTTTGGAACCGTCAGTCACGCAGAGGAATTCCGTTCCCTTTTCCAGCAGTTCCTCCGCCGCGTCTTTTCCGTAGCAGCCGCTGAGACGGGCGTAGGACTGGGTGTTGATGAACAAAGCGTCGCAGTGGCGGGTGATCTCCGCTTCGGAAGGATCAAGGTACTGGCTCGAACCGTCGAGGATCAGTTTTACGCCTTTTTTCTGCGCCTCATAGACAGGAGAAAGATCGGTGAAGGAAGCAGTCAGGGTATGGGCCAGGGAATAAAGATAATCCGAAGTCTCGAGCACGCCGCGGATCTCCTTGTCTTCCGGCAAAAACAGCGGCCGTTCCGGCGGGATGACGAAGATGCATTTCTCGCTGCCGCAGCGCATGATCAGACAGCGCCCGTTGACGACGTCTTTTCCGTAGCGGATATGGGAGATATCCATTCCGGCGTCGGTCATCGACTTCAGCAGCAGCTCCGTACCCTTGTCTCCGGTCTTCAGCGTTTCCAGTACCCGGACCTTCATTCCGAGATAGGACGCGATCGTGCCGACGTTGAGGATACAGCCGCCGACTTTGCTGCCGGCTTCTCTGGCAACACAGGCATCCCCGGCTTTGGGGAAGCTCTCCACATCGTAAAAGGTATCGATATCGCTGCCGGCGATGACCGTCAGGATCTTAGTGGACACGGGAGACCCTTTCAAGACCTTCGGCAGTCGCCTTCAGGTCGAATCCGTTCACGCTGTCGATCAGTTCGCAATACTCTTTCGGGAAGGCGGAACTTCCCTTTAAAGCACCCGCGATCGAAGCCGCGATCGTGGCGACAGTATCCGTATCATTGCCGATGTTGACGCCGGCGATCGCTGTCTGCAGCGGGTCCGCGTCCGTTAAGTAGAGGATGCCGAAAGCGCAGGGGACCGCTTCGGCGGCAGCCAGGCCGCTGCCGATGATGTCGCTGAGCTCTTTCAGGCATTTCTCGAAATCATCTTTGTATTTGAGGGCGATCTCTCTGGCCAGCAGCATGCGTTTATAAACGCTCGGGCAGGCGAGGCGTTTGTTTAATCCGATGCCGATCTCTTCTCCGGTCTTCGCGCCGTAAAGCGCGACTTCAAAGACTTTATCCAGATCCGCGTCCTCGTGCAGCGCAGCCGCGATCGCCGCGGAGACGGCACAGGCAGCGGAAAGGGACGTGGAGTTACCGTGGGTCGGCATGCAGATGGTAACGGCGTTGCGGATGGCGGTGTCGGGATCTCCGCCGCTGACAAGGGCGGCAGGGGAGATCTTCATCGCCGAACCATTGGAGCCTTTGGCGTTGTCGACAGTCAGGAAATCATAGGGATTCGGCAGGATATTGCCTTTGAGGCGCTCGACCGCCGCGACCGTCGTCGGTCCGGCCATCTTGTAGAATTTCGTTTTCGACCAGTTCAGCAGCGCGTCTTCGGCACAGCTGCGGTCGACTTTTCCGTCGTGTTCGATGATCGTTTGGGCAGTGACATAGGCAAGCGAGAAGTCGTCGGTGACCGAGCCTTTCGGCATACCGCGGGCAAAGACGTCCTCCGGGATCTCGACGAAATTCTTCACCAGGCCGCCGAACTTCTCCTTGATCTGCTCCAGGCTGCGCGTTTCAGTAGCGGCGCCCATGGCGTCGCCGACGGCAGCGCCGAGCAGCGAACCGTAGATCTTATCATTCATAGGGTATTCCTCCCGTTCTTATCCATTATATCAGCCGGACCGTCCGAGAGCACTATATGCCATTTCTATCACAAGAAAAAGTTGTAAACGTTTGCAGATTATATTAGAATTACTCTGTAGAGCGAATGCTCTCACAGGAGGAATACAATGAAAAAACTTATTTGCATTCTGTTAGCCTGTTTCATGGTTTTCGGCTTAGTCGCATGTGGCGACGGCGCTGCACCGGCTCCGACAGCTCAGCCGGACAACCAGGAAACAGCTGAACCGGCACCGGCCGATGACAAGATCACGATCGCTTACTGCATCAACGGTACAAGAGGCGACAAGTCTTTCTTCGATTCCGGTAACGAAGGTATGGAATGGATCAACCGTGACTTCGGTGACAAGGCTCAGGCAGAAGTAATCGAATTCACCTATGATGACACGACCTGGAGATCCAAATTAGAGAACGTCTTCATGTCCGAACAGTATGATATCATCATCGTTGGTACATACGATATGCTCGGCATGACTGTTGAACTCACAGAACAGTATCCGGATCAGAAGGTCTGGTTCTATGATGAACAGTGGGACTTCGAAGCTAATCCGCGTGAAAACGTTATCTCCTTACTGTTCAAGCAGAACGAAGGTTCCTACGTTGTTGGTTACATGGCAGCTATGGCTTCCAAGACAAACCACATCTCATTCTGCGGCGGTATGTCCAACACTGTCCTGTTAGACTTCTTCGCTGGTTACCAGCAGGGTGCTAAGGCTTACAATCCGGACATCATCGTTGACGAAACATGGATGGACTCCTTCTCTGATCCTTCCAAGGGTAAAGACGTTGCTTCCGCTTCCTACGGCCAGGGCGTTGACGTTGTCTTCGCATGCGGCGGTTCCGCAGGCTTAGGCGTATTCGAAGCTGCTCTTGAATACCCGGATGTATACGTAATCGGTGTCGATGGTGACCAGGGCGCTATGTGGGAAGCTGCTGGCGAAACAGCTAAGGCTGAAAAGACCATCACTTCCATGACAAAGAACGTTAACCAGGGCTTCTATGACACATTCAAGAAGGAACTCGACGGTACTCTTGAATACGGTCAGAACTACAGACTGGGTGTTAACGGCGGCTACGTTGGCGCTGCTATCACATCCACAACTGAAAACGTCTTCACACCTGAACAGCTGCAGGCTGTTAAGGATGTCCAGGCTGGAATCGCTGATGGTTCCATCGTTGTTGACACAGCTTTCTAATCAATCAGATACAATCTAGATTAAAAGGTACTAAAGTTGCCTTTGGCCAGGCGCCAAAGGCAACTTTCCTTAAAGGGGATAATCATTATGGAAAATTATCTTGTAATGGAAGATGTTACCAAGATCTACAACAACGGTATCATCGCCAATGATAAAGTAAATTTTTCCGCGAGAAAGGGTGAGATTCACGCCATCTGCGGCGAGAACGGCGCCGGTAAAACGACGCTGATGAAGATGCTCTTCGGCATCGAACAGCCCGATGAGGGAAAAATCATCATCAAGGGGAAGGAGATGCGTCTTAATTCTCCGACTGATGCGATCAAAGCCGGTATCGGTATGGTCCATCAGCATTTCATGCAGGTGCCGACCCTGACTGTTGCCGAAAACGTGACGCTGGGAATCGAACCGACAAACGGCGTTGTCTTTGATATGGAAAAAGCCATCAAGATGACTTCCGAATGCTGTGAAAAGTACGGTTTTGAGATCAACCCGAAAGCGCACATCCAGGACCTTTCCGTCGGTGTCAAGCAGAAGGTCGAGATCGTCAAAGCTCTGGTCAAGGGCTGTGAGATCCTGATCCTCGACGAACCGACTGCCGTCCTGACACCGCAGGAAACGAAGGAACTTTTCGTTCAGCTGAAGAACCTCAGAGACTCCGGCTGCACGATCATCTTCATTTCCCACAAACTGAATGAGGTAAAAGAACTGTGCGACCGTGTTACCGTCATCAAAAAGGGTAAGACGATCGGAGTATGGAATATTAAGGACGTTACCGAAGCGGATATCTCCAGATACATGGTCGGTGTCGACGTAGATCTCGACATCCCGAAGAAACCTGCGGAACCGAAAGAAAACGTCCTGGTCGTTAAAGACCTGACCGTCTACAACGAAGCCGGCAAGAAGAAAGTCGACGGCGTCTCCTTCTCCGTACGGAAGGGCGAGATCGTCGGTATCGCCGGTGTTGAAGGCAACGGCCAGCGGGAAATGATCGATGCGATCACCGGTCTTTCCAAGTACAGCTACGGCAGCATCACGCTGATGGGCAAGGAAGTCAAGGACATGGATATCAGGGGTCTGCGCACCAACGGACTCGTCCATATTCCGGAAGACCGCAACCTGTACGGCTGTGCCAGATCGATGAGCATCCGCGACAACATGATCGCGGACAAGATCACCGATCCGAAATACAATAACGGCATCTTCATCAATGAAAAAGCCATTAAGGATGACACGGACAAATGGGTCGATGAATTCGGTGTCCTCTGTGACGACGGTGACCAGCTGGTCGGCATGCTGTCGGGCGGCAACGTTCAGAAAGTCGTCGTAGCCAGAGAATTCACCAGCTATTCCGAACTGGTCGTCTGTGACCAGCCGACCCGCGGTATCGACGTCGGCGCTGCCGAATTCGTCCGTGAAAGAATGGTCCATATGCGTGACCAGGGCAAGGCGATCCTGCTGATCTCCGCCGACCTGGCTGAGATCATGAGCCTGTCCGACTCCCTGATCGTCATGCACGGCGGCAAGATCAACGCCTTCTTCCCGGATGTCAAGACACTGACAGAGGAAGACCTGGGCTTCTACATGCTTGGCGTCAAGCATATGAGCGAAGAAGAAATCAGAGGTGCTTTACATGAGTGAGAAAAAGCAAACACAGGGCGCAATCGCGAAACTGTTCGGCGGAATGGATGTTGAATCCCGTTTCGGTCTGATGCGTATGGCTGTTGCCATCGCCATCGGTCTCGGTACGGCGGTCATCCTGATCCTCGTCTGCGCCAAGAACCCGGCGGAATCACTGAAGTTCTTCTTCCTTGGTCCGCTGCAGATCTTCAACCCGAATGTCCCGAAGGGCATCGGCTGGAACTACTTTGACCAGTGGATCCAGAGCATGATCCCGCTGCTGTTCACCGGTACCGCGGTCGCCATCATGTTCTCGGCGAACAAGTTCAACCTCGGTCTTGAAGGCGCCATCATGTGCGGCGGTCTGGCCTGCGGCTGGGTATGCTGTCTTCTCGACGGTGATATCCAGGCACCGAATGCCAATCCGTTCCTCTGTGCTGTCATCGGCCTTTTGGTCGCGATGGCAGCCGGCGCGCTCGTTACCCTGATCCCGGCATTGCTGGAGAAGAAGTGGGGAGCTTCCATCATGGTCACATCCCTGATGCTGAACTACATCTCCCTGTATATCTCCAGATACTGCCTGTTCTCCACAACCTTAAGAGATACCAGAACTTCCAAGTATTCCTGGCAGTGGACAGAAGATGTCGTCCTGACCTTCCGTAAGTTCATGGGCACACGCTTCACCCTGCGTCTGGGCCTCTTTATTGGTATCGCGGTCGTTATCATCGGCTGGGCCTTCCTGTTCAAGACAAAGTGGGGCTTCAAGATCCGTCAGCTTGGTCAGAACCCGAGCTTCGCGAAGTATGTCGGTGTCGGCATCGTCTCCGCAGGCATTCTGGTCCAGGTCATCGGCGGCGCGATCGGCGGCCTCTGCGGCGCGACCGTTATCCTCGGCAACTACAACTACTATTACGGAGTCGATCTCACCGGTTACGGCTGGGACGGCGTTACCATGGCGATCTTTGCCGGCAACAACCCAAAGAGGGTCCTTCCGGCAGCTCTGTTCATCGCCTATATCCGTGCCGGCGCTTCCATCATGGCGACGCAGCCGGGCGGCCCGATCAACGAACTGACCAAGATCGTTGAAGGCGTCATCGTTCTGTTCCTGCTGGCTGAGAAGTTCCTCGCCAAGACACATCGTAAGATGATCGTCGAGGAGGCTAAGAGAAAGCAGGCACTTAAGGCAGTCACAGGAGAGGAGGTCGCGAAATAATGGGCGTAATCACTGAGATCTTCAATACGATTTCCAGAGTCGTCGTTCTTCCGTCTTTCTACTACATGATCTTCCAGTCAGCTGCTCCGATCCTTCTGGCGGCGCTGGCTGTCGCGGTCGCGATCAAGGCCAACGCCATCAACATGGGTATCGAAGGCATCATGACCGTCACTTCGCTCGTCTGTGTTCTTGTCTCCAGTGCAGTCGGCGGCCAGCCTGCCGGCGGTCCCTGGCTCGGTCTTGTCGTTGCGATCATCGTCGGCGGTCTTCTTGGCTTTGCCGTATCAGTATTCGCTTTCCGGCTGAAGATCGATATCATCCTTGTCGGTATCGCGATGAACCTGATCGGTACCGGCGCATCGGTCTTGCTGATGTATGTCCTGACCGGTGACCGTACCACCACGACATCCCTGTCTTCCGGCACGCTGCCGCAGCTCGCGATCCCGCTGCTCAAGGATATCCCGTTCCTGGGCGAAGTTCTTTCCGGACACTATGTCCTGACTTACCTCGCCTATATCCTGGTATTCGTCATGTCTTTCTTCCTCTTCAAGACCAAGCTCGGTCTGCGTATCCGTGCGGTCGGTGAAAACGAAGAAGCGGCGGAATCCGTCGGTATCTCCTCTCTGAGGATCAAGACGATCGCTCTGATCATCTCCGGTGTTCTAGGCGGAATCGCCGGTGCCTTCATGTCCGAATGCTACCTGGCTTACTTCTCCAGCGGTCTGATCGCCGGACGTGGTTTCGTCGGTCTGGCTGCCTGCAACATGGGTTCCGGCAACCCGGGCATCATCTGCTTATGCTGCCTGGCGTTCGGTATCTTCTATGCCTTCTCGAACTTCTCCACTCTGTCCAATCTGTCCATCTACGCGCTGAACGCGCTGCCGTACGCAGTCGTTCTGGTCGGTGTTGTCATCTACTCCGTCTACATGCGCAAGAAGGAACTCAAGAGACTGCAGGGTCTGGAAAGCGAAGAGAATCTGGAGCATGGCCAGCCCGCAAAATAGCGCGGCGGCAAATCCCGAATCATAAAAGACTCTGCCGCTGAAAAAGCAGAGTCTTTTTTCGGAACGATCTGACTTGAAAGGAGAGAAACAATGAGCGAGATCAAAAAGATCCCGGTGATCCTGGACGGTGATCCGGGTCATGACGACGCGATCGCCTGGGTCCTGGCGGCCGCCGATCCGCGTCTTGATATCAAAGCGATCACGACTGTGGCAGGCAACCAGACGATGGCGAAAGTCACCTATAACGCCCAGCGCATCGCGTCTTTGCTGAAGCTGGATGTCGACGTCGCTGCCGGCAGGGAAGTCCCGCTGATCAGCGAACTGATGGTCGCTCCGCAGTACCATGGCGAGAGCGGTCTCGACGGTCCCGGACTGCCGGAGCCTGACCGTGAACTCAGCCCGCTTTCCGCTGTCGAAATGATGGCGAAGGTGCTGCGTGAATCTGAAGAAAAAGTCATCATCATCGCGACCGGTCCGCAGACCAATGTCGCGACCCTGCTGCTGGCGCATCCGGAACTGAAGGAAAAGATCGCCCTGATCTCCACGATGGGCGGGGGACTGCGCAACGGCAACTGGACGAGTTCCGCGGAATTCAACATCCTCGTCGATCCGGAGGCTGCCTATATCGAATACCATGCCGGCGTGCCGCTGATGATGTGCGGACTGGATGTCACCGAGAAGGCGATGATCTTCCCGGAGGAATGGGAAAAGATCCGCGCGCTAGGCAACCCGGTCGCCAAAACCGTTGCCGAATGGCTCGACTTCTTCTTTATCCATCTGAAACAGCTGGGCTGGGAGGGGGCTACGCTCCACGATCCCTGTTCGGTGCTGGCGATCACGCATCCCGAGATCTTTAAGATCATCGATGTCTATGTCGAGATCGAGCTGGGCGGCGAATACACCCGCGGTGCGACGATCGCGGACTGGAATCACCGTTCCGGTCACGAACCAAACTGCAAAGCCGTCGTCGATATCGACAGAGAGAAATTCGTGGAGCTGCTGGTAGAAATGATCGGCAGATTCGGAGGTGAACGGTAATGAAAAAGATACCTGTATGGATCGACTGCGACACCGGCGTCGATGATTCGATGGCGCTGATGAGCGCGCTTCGTCTGGAAGAGCTCGAAGTCGTCGGCATCTCCGCGGTCGCCGGAAATGTCAGTCTGGAAAACACCTTCAGAAATACGCGCAACGTCGTTGCCCTGGCGGGAAGCGATGTAAAAGTCTATCCGGGCGCAGACCGCCCCTGGATCAAGCCCTATGTCGACGCGTCCTTCTTCCATGGTAAGGACGGTCTCGGCGGTGTCATCCTGAAGGAATCCGAAGCTCCGATCGAAACGGAACATGCCTGGGACGCGCTCTACCGCGCTGCGAAAGAATATAACGGCGAAATGAAGGTCGTTGCGGTCGGTCCGCTGACCAACATCGCGACTGCCGTCGCCAAGTATCCGGATCTTCCGGAATACGTCTCCGAGATCTGCATCATGGGCGGTGCCGTCATCGGCGGCAACACCACGCCCTGGTCAGAATTCAACATCGAATGCGATCCGCATGCGGCGCAGGCGGTCTTCAAATCCGGCATCCATGTCGTGATGTTCGGCCTGGACGTCACCATGAAGGCGTATCTGACAGGGGAGGAGATCGCGGAACTGGCTTCTTACGGCAACGAGGCGGTCCGCCTGATCGAAATAGCTAACCGGATCGGCCTGGACTTCAACGAGAGCATCGGCCGCGGACGGATCGTCCACATGCACGATTCCTGTCCGGTCCTCTATCTGGCGCATCCGGAACTCTTCTCCGGAAAAAGAGCCAACGTTCACGTCGAGACCAGAGGCTTCAGTTCCAACGGCAAGACCGTGACCGATCTCTATTCGCTGTTTGACACCAAGAGCAGCGCTACGAATTCCACCGTCATGCTGGAGATCGACCGTGAAAAGGTCATTGACATCATGCGGGAGATCTTTAAAAAGTATTGAAGAAAAAAGACAGTGAGCAGTCACTGTCTTTTGCTTATTCTGTGATTATCGGACCCTGCAGCTCCCGTTTGAGGAGCTCTTTCCGTTTCTCTTCCGGGAACAGGGAAGCGTAGAGACGCGCGCCGCGCTCCTCGAAAAGCTTGTAGCTCGGCGGGATCTCCTTGAAGGTGGTGATGACCTTTCCCGGACCTTCGTAGTCCTTCAGGAAACTGCGGCCTTTGCCGTTGAAACCCAGCACCCGCAGATATCCCGGCGGGGAGAGTGCATCGACTTCCTCCTTTTTGTTTCCGAGGGCGATCTGCATCAGCGTCCGCTGGATCCGTCCGCGGGTATAGCGCTTGGAGACCGAGGCACGCAGGAAATCCTCATAGTGCTCATATTTCTCGGCGTTGTCCTTCAGCATCTTCTCGATGCCTTCCCGGACCAGGAAGATCCGCTCGAGATCGCTACGTTCGCTCATGATCAGGAAGCGGCGCAGATAGGGCCACAGATCTTCATTTGAAACAGGCGAGCTGATCTCCATCGGGGTGGCGTTCTGATATTCCTGACCGCTCAAAACAGCTTTACGGATCGCTCTGGCGCTGCAGATCTCATCGATCATCTCGTCGTTGGCGTTGTCATTCCGCTTGATTGTAATCGGCTGCACGTCGCTGCCGATCAGGGCACGCAGGTAACAGATCCCCAGCCGGTCGTTGGGATAGACACTGTCGGATAACAGGCCGTAAGCTTTGGGATAGCTTTCGCCTTTGCGCATCCGCTCTTTCAGGTAGTTGACATTGACCGGAAGGGAGGCGATCTTCTGCAGTTCCTCGAGGTTGGCTGTCTCCGAGCCGAAGGCGATATTGTCGACGCCGAGCAGTTTTAAAAGGTGCACGCTGTTCTCACCGAAGACGGTCGCGCTCTGCAGCGTGACGATCAGCGGAAGCTCGATCACGAGGTCGACGCCATGGGCAAGCGCGCATTCCGTACGCTGCCATTTGTCGGTGATCGCGAATTCGCCGCGCTGGACGTAATTGCCTGACATGACCGCGATCAGACAGTCGCAGCCGCTCTGTTTCCGGCTCTCACTGATATGGATCATATGCCCGTTATGGAAGGGATTGTACTCGACGACGATACCGCAGGTTTTCATATTAAATATTGTAATTGACAAACGACAAAACTGTAAACTACAATAGTTGGGCATGGAAAAGACGATAAGTGCTGCAGAGCTGGTTCAAACCAACGGAATGGACATCCCTTATGACATCGATTATAAGGCTTTTGAGAATAACCCGTTCCTGCGTGCGGTCAAGGATGTGAAGTCCGATATCCACATCTACTACGACCTGACGGACAAGCTGACTGCGGACGTCGCGATCGACGGAACGCTTGTCTGCCCCTGCGCTTTGACCCTGGAGGATACCGATGTGCCTTTCTCGATCGACGAGCAGATCCACCTTTCCTTTAAGGATGAGGATGACGTCTACTATGTCGAAGACGAACTCGATCTCGAGGATTTCGTGATGAGTTTCATCTTCCCGATCGTTCCGATAAAGGTTGTCAAAAATGAAGAAATAGAGTATCCTAGAGGGGATGGCTGGAGAGTCATGACAGAAGCGGAATTCGAAGAATCCCGCAAACAACGAATAGATCCCAGACTCAGTAAATTGTTGGATCTAGTAGGCGAAGAGGAGGAATAGAAATGGCAGTACAACAGAGAAGAAACTCAAAGACCCGTACCGCAAAGCGTAGAACCCATTATAAGCTGATGGCTCCGACATTGGTCAAATGCCCTGGCTGCGGAGAACTCAAACTGGCTCATCGCGCTTGCCCGAACTGCGGTCATAAGTAAGCTGAAAAGAATGTAGAAATCGAAAGATTTCTTTTCTTTTCCCCATCCGGGGGAACGATCACAAAAAATACAAAAAAACGTGCAGAAATTGCACGTTTTTTATTTACTTCAGACGTAAAAAAATGCATAATGGTGTTAACAAGTGGTTGAAAGTGGGGGAAAGTGGGATGTTCATCGGTGAATACTCACATACGCTGGACGCAAAAGGGCGCATCATCATTCCCAGCAAGTTCCGGGAAGAGCTGCATGCTTCTTTTATTCTCACGCGCGGTCTGGACGGCTGCCTCACGATCTACTCGCTTGAGCAATGGCAGAAACTGCTCACGGAACTGGAGAAGCTCCCCAGCACCAAAAGAGCCGCCAGACAGTATATCCACATGCTGACGGCGAAGGCCTGCGAATGCACGCCGGACAAAATGGGGCGCATCATCATTCCGAACTATCTTGCAGAACCGGTGCACATCACCAAGGAATGTGCGATCATCGGCGTCAACGATCATATCGAGATCTGGGATAAGGATACCTGGACGAGATACTTCGAGGAAGCCAGTGACAGCTTTGAGGAAGTAGCCGAAAACCTCAGCGATCTTTTGAAAAATGAATAGCCATTACAGTGTCATGAAGGAAGAAGCGATCGATCTTCTGGAAATCAACAAGGACGGCATCTATGTGGACGGGACACTGGGAAGAGGCGGCCACAGCAGCGAGATCATAAAGCGGCTGGACCGCGGCCATCTGTACGCCTTCGATCTCGACGCGGAAGCGATCGAGATCTGCAGACAGACGATGGACAGTGAAAAATGCACATTCATTCACGCAAATTATGCTGAAATGAAGAACTTCGTCCCGCAGGCGGATGGAATCCTGCTCGATCTGGGCGTTTCCTCGCCACAATTCGATAATGCGGAACGCGGATTCTCTTACAGATATGATGCCTCCCTTGATATGAGGATGGATCAGACCGCCGAAAAGACAGCCGCCAAGCTCGTCAATGAGGCGGATGAAGCCGAACTGCTGCGGATCTTCCGCAACTACGGTGAAGTCCCATTCGCATCCAGGATCGTCAGCAATATCCTCAAACGCCGGGCAGAGAAACCGATCGAAACGACCTTCGAACTGGTCGACGTCATCAAGATGTCGCTTCCGCCGAAGGAACTCGCAAAGAAGGGGCATCCGGCCAAGCAGTGCTTTCAGGCGCTGCGGATCGCCGTCAATGATGAGCTAACCTCGCTGGAGACCTTCCTGAACGATCTTCCGGATCTGCTGAAGATCAACGGCGTCGCTGTAGTGATCACCTTCCATTCCCTGGAAGACAGACTCGTTAAAAACCGTTTTAAAGAACTCTCTACCGTCCGAGTCGACAAGCGCATCGCTTTACGACCCGAAGAAATACCGCAACCGAATTACATCCTCCCCGAACACAAAGTTCGGCCGAGTGCCAAAGAATTAGACGAGAATCACCGTTCGCACAGCGCGATTCTCCGAGTAATCAAAAGAGTGGGGTAAAAGTTATGGCAAGAATCGTTAAAACACAGAAAAGAAGAATCCATTTCGAAGGTTTCGCATTTATCATGTTCGCGACCGCGGTGATCCTGACGATCTTTTCCAATCTTTTCCTGCGCAGTTCCAATGCATCGCTGATGATCCAGATCCAGGATATGAACCGCCAATGTGATATCCTGCGCACGGACAACCAGCGTCTGACGATCGAGATCCAGTCTCTGCAGAATCGCGACCGTATTTTTACTATCGCTGAAAATGCCGGTCTGACCCAGATCAACGACAACATCATCAGCGTAAACGGAGACTAATATGAGAAAACGCAACGGAATGCTGCGTTTTGTCTATCTTTTCGCGTTGATACTCACCATAGCGGTGGTCATCAACGTTTTTTTGGTAGCGGTCGGAAAGATCCATATCCGTTCCATGACGCGCTTAGATCCCTATGTCAATTCCGTCTCGATGATCCGCGAGACGCTTTATGGTGAACGCGGATACGTTTACGACAGCGACGGCCAGGTCGTTGCCCAGAACGTCAAGACGTACGATATCATCTGTTACCTGTCGAAAGACCGTATCAGTTCCAAGAACGAGCCGGCCTATGTCGACGATCCGCTCTATACCTCCCAGGTCCTCGCTCAGATCCTGAACGGCGACCAGACGGAGATCTTTTCGCTTCTCACCAGCAACCCGAACCTGTACCAGACCGAGTTGGGAACGATCGGCCGCAACCTTTCCCAGGAGACCGTCGACCGCATCCTGGCGGATAAGAATCTGCACGGCATCGGTTTTAAAGAATCGACCAAGCGTGTCTATCCGCTTGGCCAGAATTTCTCCCCGTATCTGATCGGCTTTGCGAGATCGGATGAGAACGGCAAGCTCGTCGGCAAAATGGGACTTGAGATCTATCTGGATGAAGAACTCGCCGGCGAGAACGGTATGCACATCTACCAGGCGGACAAGAACGGCTACATCCTGCCGGGCATGTACGAAGAGACGATCCCAGCCAAGAACGGCGCATCCGTCTATCTGACCCTGAACAGTTCCGTCAACGAAGCGCTGCAGACCGCCTTCAACGGCATGGCAGAGATCAACGGCGCCGTAGAAGCGTGGGGCGCAGTCATGGATATCCATACCGGCAAACTGCTCGGCTATGGACAGTATCCGTCCTTCGATCCCAACCTCGGCGATATCGAAGACTACAACAACTACGGCAGCCAGTGGACTTACGAGCCCGGTTCCGTTCTGAAATCCATCATTTATTCCGCTGCGATCGATACCGGTGTATATGACGGCCACGCCTATTTCGATTCCTCACCATTCTGCTACTACGCCAACGGAACCGAACCGTACCGTTCCTATGGCAGCAGCTACGGCTGTATCTACAACGCGAACCACAAGTCATGGGGTTCGATCGAACTGGACTACGGTCTGATCTATTCCGCCAACGTCGCGACTTCGACGCTGCTGACGGATTATGTCGGCTCCCGGACCTTCGAGGAATACCTGAATGCGTTCGGTTTCTTCAAACCCGTCGACACTGACGGTATTCCGGAAAATCCCGGCAAAAAGAATTTCTACTATCCGAGTGAAAAACTGGCGCTGACATACGGTCAGGGCTCCAGTGTCAATATGCTGCAGCTGCTGCAGGCCTATTCCGCGATCTTCGGCAACGGTGAGATGGTCAAACCGTATTTCATCGACCGTGTCGTCGACGAGAACGGGGAAGTCATCTACCGCGGCGAGCGCACTGTTGTCGGCAGACCGATCAAGGAATCGACCGCCAAACAGATGCAGGAACTGCTCGCGAGAGTCGTAACCGATGAAGGCGGCACCGCCAAGTGGTATGGCATCGACGAGGTCAACATCATGGCCAAGACCGGTTCCGGTGAGATCGCCTGGGAAGGCAGTTACGGCAGCGAATACGCGATCATCTCCGTCATGCAGGCATTCCCGGCGGAAGACCCGCAGATCATGATCTATTTCGCCTATATCGCGCCGTACGACTACCAGATCCATACCCGTTCCGCGCCGATCCAGGAACTGACAAAGAAAGTCTATATCTTAACGACGAACCAGCGCCGCGAGCATAAAGAAGGGTACTACACCGCCGAAAAGACCGAAATGCAGGATCTTACCGGCATGACTCCGGACAACGCCCAGGCGATCGTCGAAGACAGCGGCGCCGTTCCGTATCTCATCGGCACCGGCACCAAGATCATCGATCAGTGGCCGAAACCCGGTGACGATCTTTACGGCGGCGAGAAGGTCTTCCTGCTGACCCGCACGAATGAATTCACCGTTGAGGACTTTACCGGCTGGACCAGAAAAGAGATCGTCAACTACTGGCAGCTCAGCGGACTGCCGATCACGATCGACGGCTATGGTGTCGTCGTTTCCCAGAGTGTCGAACCGGGCACTGTCGTGAACAGCAAGCAGCCGATCACGGTCGTTCTCCAGGACATCCATACCGAAAAACCGGCTCCTGCAGAGGATGAGGAGTACGCTGAGGAATATGACTATTCGGAAGACGAAGAATATTGGGATGACGAAGAGTAAGATTTGGAGTAATATAGATTGGTATGAAAACCGCAATACTGTACATTTTGAGCTTTCTCGGATCCCTGGCTTTGGTCTTCGTCGTAATGCCGAAGTACATTTCCTATCTGAAAAAAGCCGGCTATAACCAGGAAGTCAGCGAATACGCATTAAAAGAATATCAGGAAAAGGCCAAGACCCCGATCATGGGCGGCCTTTTATTCGTTGTCGCGCCGCTTCTGCTGCTGCTGGTCCTGAGACCGGCTGCCCTGCTGAATCCGAAAGCGCTGTTCGTGATCCTGTCCTATGCGTCCTTCTGCCTGATCGGCTTCCTGGACGATTTTCTGATCCTGCTCCGCCATAATAACGAAGGTCTGAGTCCGAAAAAGAAACTGCTCGCCCAGCTCGTCTTCGCGGGCGTGCTCTATCTGCTTTTCCATAAGTACATCGGCTCATCCGTCTATCTGCCGTTCCTGCACACCAGCATCGATCTCGGCATTCTGTTTGCCCCGTTCCTGATCCTGGTCTATGCGGCCGAAGCCAACGCCGTCAACTTTACCGACGGCATGGACGGTCTCTGCGCCGGCGTTTCCTTTATCAGCCTGCTCCCGTTCGTCCTCTTTGCCCTCAAGGCAGGGGAGAGCGATCTCGTTCTTCTGCTCTTCGGTATCCTCGGCGCCCTGCTGGGATATCTTTACTACAACCGTTTCCCGGCGAAGATCTTCATGGGCGACAGCGGCTCGCTCGCTTTGGGCGCCTTATTCGCGTCGCTGGGCTTCATCCTGCATAAGGAAGTCGCATTGTTCTTTGCCGGTTTCGTCTTTGTCTGGGAGATGTTCTGCGTTTCCCTGCAGCTGTTCTGCGTCATCGTGTTCCACCGCCGGATCTTCTCCTATACGCCGATCCATTACGCGTTCCGGCTCAAGGGGATCCCGGAGACCAGGATCGTCAGCAGCTTCTATGTACTGGCGCTCCTGTCCGCGGCTGTCGGCCTGCTCGTGGGGTTCTTCGGATGAAGTACGAATTTCTAAATGATACAGCGACCCAGTTCCAGGACCGGGTCCTTTCTTTTTTAAAGATCGCAGACCGCGATCCGGATGAATACGACCGGAACGCGGCTCTCTCTGCCCTGAGGAGATTCGGGGAAGCTTTCGACACGCTGCAGAACGACCGCATCCTGCTGGTCGGCGACTACGACTGCGACGGCATCTGCGCGACGAACATCCTGGTGCGTCTGTGCGAAAAGCGCGGATATAAAGCGAACTATTACATTCCTTCCCGCCATAAGGAAGGGTACGGACTGAATCTCTCGATCGTCGATAACGCGATCAAATACGGTTTTACGGCGCTGATCTGTCTCGACAACGGCGTCAAGGCTAACGAAGCCGTAGAGAAAGCTGCTGCCCACGGGATCAAAGTCCTGATCATCGACCATCACGAATACGATGAATTGCCGCCGCTCTACGCTTTCCTGCACCCGGCTTTGCTGGAGGAAGGCTATAACGACTGCTGCACGGCAGGCCTCAGCTGTCTTTTATATGACCTTTATGATCAGGATCCGGTCGTGCACACCTATGCCGGTCTGGCCACGCTGGCCGATGCGGTAACGGTCTTCGGCTATAACCGCCGGCTGATCAAGGAGGCGTTGCACAACCTCAATACGATGTCTGTCGAACCGCTCCAGGCGCTTGCCCCGAGCAGTGAATATACCTGTTACGATCTGTCCTACCAGATCATCCCCAAGATCAACGCGGTGGCGCGTCTTGAAAACGGCGCCAACGTCAATATGCTGGTGAAGTATCTCTCTTCCTCCGGAAGCGAGCTCTACGGTTTCGCAAAGCAGCTCGAGGAGATCAACGAGCAGCGCAAGGAACTGACTAAAAAGATGCTGGGATACGCGGATACGGAACTGACCGGAAACGATATCCTGTATGCGTCTGACAGCCGTTTTGAGGAGGGCTTGTGCGGCATTATCGCCGGGCGGATGGTCTCGCTTTACCAGAAGCCCTGTCTGATCCTGAGCGAAAAGGACGGCATCTACAAGGGCAGCGCCAGATCGCTGGGCGAATACCCGTTCTTCTCCAAAATGCTGCCGATCAGAGAGAGCTTCCTGACCTTAGGCGGTCACGAAGCGGCGTTCGGTCTCTCATTCGATGAGGAACACCGGGACACGGTCCTGCGCTATCTCGATTCGCTGGAACTCGATTACGAGCCGGTCAAGACCTGTTTGACTGTCGCTCCGGAGGAGCTGACCTACGAGAACGCGCTGTTCATTGCCGGACTTGAGCCCTATGGCACCGGTCTGACACGTCCGCTGTTTGCGCTGAAAAGACCGGCTGTACTTCGGGAATACCGGATCAAGAACCGTTATCCCAAATGGCTGCTTCCGGGTGGAGCGGAAGCCGTCTATTTCGGCGAGAAAGACGTCAGCAGCTTTGAATATCTGATCGGTCATATTGAAATTGACCGCTATCACAAAAACCGCGCATCCTTCCTTGTCCAGGATGTGATCTAGCCCGCTAATTCACTTTTTATTCAATAGTGATTGCGTTATAATATTGCCGTAAAAGGAGACCAAGCATATGAACTTAAATGATTATGTCGCATCTATCCAAGATTTTCCGGTCGAGGGGATCCTCTTCAGAGACATCACACCGTTGATGCAGGACGGAGCCGCTTTCCATGAAGCCTGCAGACAGCTGATCGAATATGCCAAGAAGATCGGCGCCGAAGTGATCGTCGGTCCGGAATCCAGAGGCTTCATTTTCGGATGCCCGGTCGCATATGAACTCAACATCGGATTCGTTCCGGTGCGTAAGCCGAACAAACTTCCGCGCAAGACCGTTTCTGTCAAATACGATCTGGAATACGGTTCCAACGAGCTTCACATGCATGAAGACTCGATCAAGCCCGGTCAGAAAGTCCTGATCATCGATGATCTGCTCGCTACCGGCGGTACCGTGGAAGCGACGGTCAAACTGATCGAGAAACTCGGAGGGGAAGTAGCCGGCTGCGCCTTCCTGATCGAACTCGAAGACTTAAAAGGTCGTGAACGCCTGAAAGACTACGACGTCTTTACGCTGATGACCTACTAAATCGAAGGAAACTTCGATTTTCTCTTATAGGGGAAAGGAATGAAAAAAGGGGAGATAGTAACCGAACAGCAGTTTTTTGATCAGGTAAAGTCCTATATCAAAAGCGAGGAATCCCTCGCGCTGATCAGAAAAGCTTACGACTATGCGCATGAGAAACATGAGGGACAGTTCCGCCGCAGCGGAGATCCCTATTTTACGCATGTCCTTTCGGTCGCCTATATCCTCGCCACCCTGAAGGCAGACCCGCAGACCGTCAGCGGCGGTCTTCTTCATGACGTCATCGAAGACTGCGATGTCAGCGACGAGGAATTCACCGCCATCTTCGGCGAAGAGATCCACGGGCTGGTCGACGCGGTCACCAAGATCGGCAACCTGAAGATCAAGGACCAGGCGGAATATCAGGCGGCCAACCACCGCAAGATCTTCATCGCCATGGCGAAAGACGTCCGCGTCATCCTGATCAAGCTGGTCGACCGTCTGCACAACATGCGTACGCTGAAGTTCCAGAGCCCGGAAAAACAGAAGCGGATCGCCAGGGAAACACTGGAAGTCTATGCTCCGATCGCTCACCGCTTAGGTCTCGCGGAGATCAAGAACGAGCTGGAAGACCTTTCCTTCTTCTATCTGGACAACGATAAATACCACGAGATCGCGCATCTCGTTGAAAACAAGAAATCCGAACGCGACAAACAGGTCAAAACGATGATCGAGGAGATCTCCGCGATCCTCGAAGAGCATCATATCCCGTTCCGTATCTTCGGGCGCTCTAAGCATCTTTACAGCATCTACAACAAGATGACCGTCAAAAACAAGCGTTTCGACGAGATCCTGGACCTGCTTGCCATCCGTATCATCACCAAGACAGAGCTCAACTGTTATGAGATCCTCGGCTATATCCACGCGACCTACAAGCCGATCCAGGGCCGTTTCAAAGACTATATCGCGATGCCGAAGGTCAACCTGTACCAGTCGCTGCATACGACGATCATCGGTATCGACGGCAAGATCTTCGAAGTCCAGATCCGTACCGAGGAGATGGACCAGATCGCCGAACGCGGTATCGCCGCCCACTGGGCATATAAGGAGGGACAGTCGAAGTCCCGCCAGCAGAAGGATATCGTCAAGGAACTGGAATGGCTGAAAGCCTTTGAGGATGAAGACCGTGATGCCAGTCATTACATGAACGACATCATGAACGATATCTTCAACGCGAACATCTACGTCATGACGCCGAAAGGCCGGGTCATCGACCTGCCAAACGGCTCGACCCCGATCGACTTCGCGTACCGTATCCATACCGAGGTCGGTCACCAGACGATCGGTGCTTTGATCAACGATGTGCTGATGCCGCTCAATACCCCGCTGAAGACCGGTGACGTCGTTTCGATCCGCACCAACAAGAACAGCGGACCGTCCGAGGACTGGCTGAAGTTCGTCAAGACCAATAACGCCAAAAACAAGATCCGCGCCTTCCTGCAGAAGAAGGAAGAGCAGGAACGGGCGGAATTTGCCAAGGCCGGCGAGCAGATCCTCAAAGACGAGATCAAGCGCCGCAACCTCGATCCGGAGATCCTGGACCACAAGAAACTGGAGACCGTCGCGCCACAGTTCCAGGTGCAGAGCGTCAACGATCTGTTCTATTCGATCGGCGTCAAGTCGCTGACCGTCCAGGCACTCATCGAAAAACTCGTCAAGCAGGAGAAGAAGGAACTCGATTCCTCCTCGCTGCAGAGCGTTCTCGAAAAGAACCAGGCGAAGCGCCGTCATACCAACACCAAGACCGACGTCTACGTCAAGGGCATCGATACGATGAAGATCCAGATGTCTTCCTGCTGCAAGCCGGTATACGGCGATGAGATCGTCGGCTACGTCACCCGCGGCAGCGGCATCAAGGTCCACCGCCGCGACTGTCCGAACGTGCGTTCGGAAAAGGCGCGTCTGATCGACGTTTACTGGAACGAAGACCATGACAACAACATCAAATACGATACGGAGATCACGATCTATTCCAAGGACAGGGCCTTCCTGGTCTCAGATATCGTTACCGTCATCGCCCAGTATCGTGCCACGATGTTGTCGGTAAATATCGTCGCCAACCGTGACGACCTGACGGCGACCGCCCTGATCGGGCTCGTCGTCGACAACAAAGACCATCTGGAGACCATCATGGCGAACCTGCGCAAGGTCGATTCCGTCATGGACGTCGCGCGTGCCATCAAGTAGGAGTTTGTATTATGTCTTATAAAACTGTTAAAGGAACCTACGATATTCTGCCGGAGAAATATACCTCTTACGAATATCTTGAGGAAGCATTCAAGGCGCTGCTCGAGCGCTACGGATATGATCTGATCCGCACCCCGGTGATCGAATACGCCGGCGTTTTCCGCAAGGAGAACGATACCAGCGACATGGTCACCAAGGAGATGTTTTCCTTTTCCCTGAACGAAAAGGATACCCTGACCCTGCGCCCGGAAGGGACCGCGGGCGTCGTCCGCGCGGTCATCGAACACAAGCTTTACGGCAGCTATGAGCTTCCGCTGAAACTTGCGTATATCGGGGAGATGTTCCGTCACGAGAATCCGCAGAAGGGCAGACAGCGCCAGTTCACCCAGTTCGGGATCGAGAATATCGGCGCCAAAAACCCGCTGATCGATGCGGAAGTCATCGCCCTGGGCGTCAATTTCGTGCAGGAGCTCGGCATCCGCAACACCAAGGTCCTGATCAACACGCTCGGGGATTCCGCTTCTCGTCTGGCGTATCAGGAAGCGCTGAAGAAACACTTCGCGCCGTATTACGAAGAGCTCTGCGCCGACTGCAAAAAGCGCTATGAGAAGAATGCGCTGCGCATCCTCGACTGCAAGATCGACCACGAGCAGGAATTCGTGAAGAACGCGCCGCTGCTGAAGGACTATCTTTCTGAAGAGGCAAAGGTGTATTTCGAGAAGGTACTGGCCTATCTCGATGCCCTGAATATCGAATATGAGATCGACCAGCGTCTGGTGCGCGGGCTCGATTACTATACAGACACCGTCTTCGAAGTCGTCTCCACCAATCCGGAGAGCGGCTCCCAGGCAACGATCTTCGCCGGCGGCCGCTACGACAACCTGGTGAAGGAAATGGGCGGTCCGGAACTTTCCGGTATCGGCTTTGCCCTGGGTGAGGAACGTCTGATGATCGCCCTGGAGGCGGAGAACGCGATGCCGTCGATCGAGAAGGTCTGCGACGTCTACGTCATCGATCTGACCGGCGGTGACCCGTATGCCCTGCAGACCGCAGAAGCGCTGCGCAAGGCGGGCTATGTCACGGAACTGAACCTGATCCCACGCTCGTTGAAATCCCAGTTCAAATCGGTCGACCGCAAGAACGCGGCTGTGACCGTGATCGTGGGCGAGGATGAGATCGCGAACAAGGTCGTTCAGGTCAAGAACAACCAGACAAAAGAACAGAAAAGCATGACGATCGAGGAGCTGATCGAAAACCTTGACCGTAAGGAGGAGGATTATGCTTAGAACACATACCTGCGGCGAGCTCCGCAAGAGCGACGCCGGAAAAGAAGTTACTCTGTGCGGATGGGTCGGGAAAAAGAGAAATCTCGGCAGCATCTGCTTTATCGATCTGCGTGACCGCTACGGCGTCACCCAGCTGACGTTCGACGAGGAGCATTCCCCGCTGACCAAGGATCTGCGCAACGAATACGTTCTGCAGGTCAAAGGCAAGGTCAATGTCAAAAGCGAGGCCAATACCCGTATCCCGACCGGTGAGATCGAGATCCTGGTCTCGGATCTGAATGTCTTAAGCAAGGCGAAGACCACCCCGATGATCATCGCCGATGAGACGGACGCGCTTGAAGATACCCGTCTGCGTTACCGCTATCTCGATATCCGCCGCGCGCCGATCTACAAGAACCTGTTATTAAGAGACAAGGTCATGGTCTCTTTCCGGGAAACACTGCACGGTCTCGGATTCACCGAAGTCGAGACTCCGATCCTTTCCAAGTCCACACCGGAAGGCGCCCGTGACTATCTCGTTCCTTCCCGTCTGTATGAAGGAAAATTCTATGCTTTACCGCAGTCCCCGCAGATCTATAAGCAGCTTCTGATGATCGGCGGCATGGACCGTTACTTCCAGATCGCCCGCTGCTTCCGTGATGAGGACCTGCGTGCAGACCGTCAGCCGGAATTCACCCAGATCGATATCGAAATGAGTTTCGCTGAGGAAGAGGATATCTTCGCGGTCGTCGAACAGTGTATGCGCAATATCTTCAGGCAGGTAAAGGGCATCGAAGACCTGAGCTTCCCGCGTATCCCGTACCGTGAGGCGATGGCTTCCTACGGCTCCGATAAACCGGATCTGCGTTTCGGCTATAAACTTGTCGACTGCAACAATCTGTTTGCGGACACCGGGTTCTCCGTCTTCCGCGGCACCCTGGACAATAACGGCAAGATCAAGGCCTTAAAACTCGATCAGAACCTTTCCCGAAAAGAACTCGACAAATACGGCGAGTTCATCAAGATCTACGGTGCCAAGGGTCTCGCAAACCTGAAGTTCAATGACGGTGCCTTCAGCGGATCGATCGCCAAGTTCCTGACTCCGGCGGAAGAAGCTGCCCTGAAGGAACGATTCGAACTGAAGGGCGGAGAAACGATCTTATTCATCGCGGATGAGCAGAGCGTTGCGGAAACAGCGCTTGGCGCACTGCGTGTCAAGGTCGGCCACGATCTCGGTCTGATCGATGAAAACAAGTTCTGCTTCGCCTGGATCACCGAATTCCCGATGTATGAATGGTCCAAGGAAAGACAGCGCTATGAATCCGCGCACCATCCGTTTACCGCTCCGAAAGCGGAGGATGTCGATAAGATGCTGACGGATAAGGGCAACTGCTACTCCCGCGCCTACGACCTCGTACTGAACGGCTATGAACTCTTGTCCGGTTCTGTCCGTATCCATGACCAGGAAATGCAGGCGAAAGTCTTTGAGGCTCTCGGCCTCAGCCCGGAGAAAGCGAAAGAAAGATTCGGATTCTTCCTTGAAGCCTTCCAGTACGGCACACCGCCGCATTGCGGTGTCGGCATCGGCCTTGAACGACTGATCATGATCCTCTGCGGAACTGACAACATCAAGGATGTCGTCGCCTTCCCGAAGACCCAGAGCGCGATGGACCTGATGGCGGACGCGCCGTCGGGAGTCGACCAGGAACAGCTGGACGATCTCTATCTCGCGATCAACCCGAAAAAGAAATAAACAGATAAGCCGCCGCAGAATAAAAACCTGTGGCGGCTTTTTATATGATTCGAAACAGAGCATGATACGTTTTGAATGATTGATTGAATATATATATATATATCAGTATAATGAAGAAAATGAAGACAATTGGATCGAGCAAACTCTTTTAGGACGACTGATCATGTGTTTTCCCATTAGTTTGTCCTGCAAAAACGCAAAACGGATCTGCCTGATATCTTTGGCTGTGATCTTTTCTGTTTCCTGTTCCTCCAGGTCTTATCCGGTCACAGAACTGAACAGCTATCCCGTTGATATGAGTGCCTAAAAGGGAATGAGTTCAACCGAGCATCATTTCAAAGGGATCTATCCGGAGGAACTATTAACTCTCTTCGAAGAAAAAGGATCCGCTGTGATCTATCTCGGTTATTCTTCCTGCCCCAATTGTCAGGAAGCAGTCAAGATGATCGAGAAAGCAGCAGAGAAGAAGGATATCACTGTCTATTATCTTGACGCCTATCATGAGTCTCATCCCCTTTCTCCTTATGTCGAGGAAGTAGAAGAGCTTCTCTATGATATCCTTCCGGAGAAAGACGGGAAGAGAAGCATCATGGTTCCTTTCCTGTTCGCTGTTAAAGACGGTATCCCCTGTGAACACTATTGCGGTCTTTTTCCGGATTATGACGGAAGCGAGAAGGCAGATCAGAAGATGATCAGGATCTACACGGACATTATGAAAGATTTCAAGGCTGCAGAACCGTTTATACGATCCGGCATGCCGATAGAATCCCGATCAACGACTTATATCGATGCAGTAATCAGGAGGAGGTGTTATTTATGAAGAAGACAATCCTGTTTATATCGTTCGTCTTCATTCTTGTCTCTTGCTCTTCCTCTGTTGGCGAAACAAACACAATCCCGGGATCAAGCGGTCTTGATCACGTTGATCCTATTGGCGGAATCACTCAATATACGAGTGAGAATGCTGATCCGGATAATGAACTAGTGATCGAAGCAACTGTTGAGTATCTTCCAGTCTATGAAACCGAGATCGAACTGAAACTGATCGGTCGTGTTGTTTCGGTCGACGGCTGTGATAATTATTGGGCTGATTATGGTTATGGCGGAATCTATACATATGGGAAGATCGAAGTCATAAAACCCCTGAAAGGAGAAATCAGCGAAGGGGATATCATCGGTTTTGCTATCGGCGGCGGAACGGTTTCTTTTGAACAGTACGCAAAAAGCCAGGATCCCCAGGCTCTTGCGAGGCAGATGAGCCTGTTGAAAGAAAAAGGTTCCGGCGTTCCTTCGTATGTCACGACCAAGATCAGCGCCACAGAGATCGAAGAAGGGAAGGTGTATTTCATCGTTACCTCCGCAAAGAGAGACATCCATGGAGACCTATATCTGATCTATCCTTATGCTGAAACACTCCTGGAAATTGATGAATCCACCTTGGAAAATGAGGAGATCATGGGATACAGTCCCGAGTGGAAAACGTGGAAGAACGTTCTGGATATCTGGTTCCTTGAAAACGAAAACGATACCAGAACAAAAAGGGATGATTGATTTCTTATAAAGACAAATAAAAGCAGAGCCGCAAGGTAAACACATGTTTCTTTGCGGTTTTTCTCTGAAAATTTAGTTGCGTAAAACAATTATCGATTTTTTGTGATACTCTAACAGTAGTTTGATACAGGGGGTTTTCTTATGTCTATGCGAGGCGGACCCGGCGGCTTCGGCCGCGGATTTATGTCAGAGGAGGAGAAAGCCAGTGCTCCGAAGGTAACAAAAGAGCTGGTCCTCCGTGTTTTATCGTATCTGAAACCGTACTGGAAGCAGATGGTGCTCGTGCTCATCGCGATCATCGTGTCTTCTTCCTTCAATCTTCTGCCATCGATCCTGACCGGTAAGATCATCGATGAAGGCCTGATCGGCCGCAATATGGACGCACTTGTCCGTTTCATCATCCTGTCGCTGGCGGTCACGCTCGGTGCCAATCTGATCGGCGTTCTGGAAAGCTATCTGAATACCTGGATCGCCCAGCATATCACTTTCGATATGCGCAACCAGATGTACCGTCATCTGCAGAAGATGTCGCAGCGTTTCTTCACCACGAACAACCAGGGCGACATCATCACCCGTATGACTTCGGATATCTCCGGTGTTCAGTCGGTCATTACCGGTACCTTCACCAGCATCCTCTCCAATACGATCACCCTGATCGTAGCGGTCATCGCGATGTTCCAGAAGAACTGGGTGCTGGCATGTCTCGGACTTGTGATCGTGCCGCTGTTCACGCTTCCGACCCGCGCTGCCGGCAAGACCAGATGGTCATTGACCAGAGAAGCCCAGGCTGTAAACGATGAAGTCAACGGCATTCTGAACGAAACGCTGTCCGTCAGCGGTCAGCTGCTCGTCAAGCTCTTCGGCAGGGAAGACGATGAATACAACAAATACGAATCCGCCAACAAGCGCATGGTCGACCTCAACGTTAAAGAATCGATGGCAGGCCGCTGGTTCCGGGTCGTCATTTCCACGATCTCCTCGGTCGGACCGATGCTACTGTATCTGGTCGGCGGCATCCTGATGATGAAATATGACCATGATATCACCGTCGGTGACATCACTGTCCTGGTCTCCCTGTTAGGCAGAATGTACGGTCCGGTCAACTCGCTGCTGAATATCCAGGTCGACTGGCTCCGTTCCATGGCGATGTTCACCCGCATCTTCGAATACTTCGATATGCCGGTCGAGATCGAGAACGCGCCCGACGCCGTCACCCCGACGACCTATACCGGAGCGGTCGAATTCAAGGATGTCCATTTCTCCTATGACGAGAGCCGCGAGATCCTGAAAGGCATCAGCTTTAAACTGGACGAAGGGAACAGCGTCGCGATCGTCGGACCGTCCGGTTCGGGCAAATCCACGATCGTCAATCTGATCCCGCGTCTGTATGATGTCGATTCCGGTACAGTCACTTTTGAAGGCTACGATGTCCGTAAGATCGATCTGAAATACCTGCGCGACAACATTGGCATGGTCTCTCAGGAAACCTATCTTTTCAACGGTACGATCCGAGAAAATCTGCTCTATGCCAAACCGGACGCGACTCAGGAAGAGATCGAAGAAGCCTGCAAGAAGGCCAATATCCATGACTTCATCATCGCCCAGGAGAAGGGCTATGATACCGAAGTCGGCAACCGTGGTCTGAAGCTTTCAGGCGGTGAAAAACAGCGTATCTCGATCGCCCGTGTCCTGCTGAAAGATCCGTCCTTGCTGATCTTTGATGAAGCGACTTCGGCGCTTGATTCGATCTCCGAAAGCAAGATCCAGGAAGCGATCGACCCACTGATCGATTCGCGTACTTCCATCCTGATCGCCCACCGTCTTTCCACGATCCTCGCTGCTGACGAGATCATCGTCGTCGCGGACGGCAAGATCGTTGAGAGAGGTACGCATGAGGAACTGGTCAGTGCCGGCGGTGTTTATACCGAGCTCTATGAGACCCAG
Organism: Erysipelotrichaceae bacterium; assembly: GCA_017533785.1. Classification (GTDB taxonomy): domain Bacteria; phylum Bacillota_I; class Bacilli_A; order Erysipelotrichales; family Erysipelotrichaceae; genus RGIG5669. The sequence continues at coordinate 58,638 of JAFWII010000009.1, forward strand.
TTCAAGGTCGGTCTTGATAAAGTGAAACAATCTGAAGAGAAGGCAGCTTGAGCGCTGCTTTTCTTATGGCTGGGTCAGGGAATGATATACGGAGAAAAGAAGAAAGGAATCCGTCATGATCGTAATCGCGCTTCTGTGGATCATCTTCAGTCCGCTTTTTCTGATGATCTATCTCTTTACCCGTTACTATGCAGCCGGGTCAAACAGACTTGTGATCAGTCTGGGAATGTTTGCTGTATGCGCATGGATTTGAGAGAATGTGGTCCTTTGGCGCGGTCTGGGGCGGATATGCCGGCATGATCGTTGCGGTGATCATGCTGATCATCGCCGTTTTCAAGTAAACAAGCGTGCCGACATATTTGCTTAATACTTTGACGTGGCTGAGAGATTGTTAACGAGTATGTATGCAATCTTAATTGAAATACTAGCAAAAGTAAAACAAATACTGTACAATGTGATTGAAAGAAGGTGATTCTGATGTCAGTTAAAACAGCGAATTTTAATATGCGTATGGAAGAACAGAAAAAAGCAGATGCAGAAGCTTTGTATCGCACCCTTGGAATGACACTACCACAGGCTATAAATATATTCATTGCTCAGTCTCTTTTGGTCGGAGGAATCCCTTTTGATGTCCGAATCCCGAGATTCAACCGGGAAACAGAAGTAGCCATGAAAGAAGCAGAAGATATTGCCGCAGGAAGAATAGAAACAAAAACCTATCGTTCAGCAAGAGAACTGTTTGCAGACTGCGAATGATCTTTTCGATATGCAGTGAAAGCGAATTCCCGACTAAAAAACAGCAGCAGAAGATCGAGAAGAGGTATTGAACAGCTGCTGATGGGGATTTCCGCGCTAAAATAACAAGCTAAAAGAACAATCGCAAAGATCGTAGATTTCAATGCGATTGTTCTTTTATTCTGCTGTGTATTCTGCTATAATACAAAGGCACTTATGTGCATACACACACTGTGGATTCCTCATTCCGTGCCTTTGATAGGTTAATGGGGTTTGAAGCAGTGGAGGGGAAACGGAAAGAGAGGAATTAAAAATGCAGTTAGTTTCCATGCGTAAACTTCTGGAAAACGGCGTCCATTTCGGTCATCAGACAAGACGCTGGGATCCGAAGTGCAAACCATTCATCTATACCGCTAAAAACGGTATCTACATCATCGATCTGAACAAGACCCAGGATGCTCTGGATGTTGCCTACGGCAAGATGAAAGAGATCGCTGAAAAGGGCGGTAAAGTCTTATTTGTCGGCACCAAGAAACAGGCTCAGCAGATCATCCTTGATGAAGCTCTGCGTTCCGGCAGCTTCTATATCAACCAGAGATGGTTAGGCGGCACGCTCACAAACTTCCGCACGATCCAGAAGCGTATCAAGCGCCTCATCGAGATCGAAGAGATGGAAGCAAATGAGACCATCAACGTTTATCCGAAGAAAGAGATCGCTCTGATCCGTAAGGAAGCAGCTCGTCTGAACAACTTCTTAGGCGGCATCAAAGAGATGAAGAAGCTTCCGGATGCGCTGGTCGTCGTCGATCCGAAGGAAGATCACAACGCTGTCGCAGAAGCCAAGAAGCTCGGTATCCCGGTCTTCGGTCTGACAGACACCAACTGCGATCCGGGTCTCGTTGACTACGCGATCCCGAGCAACGATGATGCAGTCAAATCCATCAAGCTGATCGTCTCCCTGCTCGCTGATGCGATCGTCGAGACAAAGGGCGGTATCCTCCAGGATGCTTACCAGGAAGGCGAAGATGTTGAAGACATCACCATGGACGATGTCATCATCAACGTTGAAAAACACGCAGAAGAACAGGAAAAACGCCGCAGACAGCGTTTAGAAGAACGCCGCGCTGCACAGCAGGCTCAGAGAGGCCGCTTCAATGGCGAAAGACGTAACTTCGGCAGAAGAGACAACAACGCTGTTTCTCCGAACCAGACGATCCGCAAGGATCTGCCGGCTGAGCAGAAGACAGAAGCTCCCGCTGAAGTAAAAGAGGAGGTTAAGGAATAATGCAGATCACAGCTAGTCTCGTAAAAGAATTACGTGAAATGACCGGCGCCGGCATGATGGACTGCAAGAACGCGTTAGTCGAATGTGACGGCGATAAAGAAAAAGCAGTTGACTGGCTCCGCCAGAAGGGTATCGCGAAGTCCGCTAAGAAAGCTGGCCGTATCGCTGCTGAAGGTCTCAGCCGCGTCATCACTGCCGGCAACAAGGCATGCCTCGTCGAGATCAACTCCGAGACCGACTTCGTCGCGAAGAACGAACAGTTCCTCGACCTGCTCAGCCAGACTGTTCAGACCATCCTGAACAGCGATGCGCAGACAAACGAAGAAGCACTGGCTTTACCGGTCGGTGAAGGCACTCTGAATGACCTCTTCATCAACGCGACCGCAACGATCGGCGAAAAGATCGTTCTCCGTCGTTTCGAGATCGTCAAGAAGGAAGACGAAGAAACATTCGGTTCCTACATGCATATGGGTGGCAAGATCTCCGCGCTGGCTGTCATCAAGGGCGGCAATGAGGAAGTAGCCAACGATGTTGCGATGCAGGTCGCTTCCATGAACCCTTCCTACATCTCCATGAACGATATGCCGAAGGATGTCGTCGAACACGAAAAGACTGTTCAGACTGAGATCGCCAAGAACGACGAGAAGTTAGCCGGAAAGCCGGAGAAGGTTCTCGAAGGCATCATCGCCGGACGTGTTTCCAAGTCCTTACAGGAGATCTCCCTGGTCGATCAGATCTACTTCAGAGATCAGAGCAAGAAGGTCGGTAAATTCCTGCAGGAAAGCAATGCGGAAGTCACAAAGTTCGTTCGTTACTTTGTCGGTGAAGGCATCGAAAAGAGACACGAAGACTTTGCTGAAGAAGTCGCAAAGCAGATGGGTAAGTAAAAGGACAATTTTATTGTCCTTTTTTATGGAGGCTCTATATGTATAAAAGAATCATTCTCAAGCTGAGCGGCGAAGCGCTCAGCGGTAAAGGCGGCAGCCTGGATCAGGAAAAACTGACGAGCCTGGCCAAACAGATCAAGCAGATCCACGAGATGGGCGTCCAGGTCGGCGTCGTTACCGGCGGCGGCAACTTTGTCCGCGGCCGCCAGCTGGTACAGCTCGGAATGGACCGCAACTCCTCCGATTTCATGGGCATGCTGGGAACCGTCATGAACGCGCTCGCGCTGCAGTCGGTACTGCGCAACGAAGGCGTCAAGGCGCTGGCGATGTCCGCGATCGGCGTTGACGGTGTGACCCGTTTTGAAAGAGATATCGCGCTCGACCGTCTGGAGAACGGCTATGTGCTGGTCTTCGGCGGCGGTATCGCCAACCCGTATTTCTCGACGGATTCCGGTGCGGCACTGCGCGCCTGCCAGCTGCATGCAGATGTTATCCTGATCGCCAAGAACGGCGTAGACGGTGTCTACGACTCCGATCCGGCCGTCAATCCGGATGCGAAACGCTATTCCGAACTATCATTTGATGATATACTTGACTTGAATTTAGGTATCATTGACGCTACCGCAGCCGGTCTTTGCCGCGAAAACAAGATCGATGCCCTGATTTTCAATATGAACGAAGAAGGCAACATCGTCAAAGCTGCGCAGGGTACAGTTTATGGTACCGTGATCCATGGAGGAAAATAACATATGGATGCAATTTTAAATCAGTGGAAGGATAAAATGGACGGCGCGATCGCCAATTTTGAGACCGAGCTGCACAAGGTCCGCACCGGCAGAGCGAACCCGAATATGCTGGACGGCATCAATGTCGACTACTACGGAACACCGACGCCGATCAACCAGATCGCCTCGATCTCCGTTCAGGAAGGCACCATTCTGATCATCAAACCGTATGACCACAACTCCCTGAAGGACATTGAAGTTGCCATCAACATGTCTTCGCTGCATCTTCCGCCGCAGAATGACGGCACAGTCATCCGTCTGTCCGTTCCGAAACTGACGGAAGAGACACGTAAGAGCTACTGCAAGGACGTCTCCAAGAGAGGCGAGGAAACGAAAGTCAACATCCGCAATATCCGCCGTGACGCCAATGACTTTGTTAAGAAATCCGACGATATCACCGATGAGGACTACGAAGAATCGCTGTATGACGAGATCGATGACCTGACAAAGAAATACGTCAAGAAGGTCGATGAGATCGCAGAGGCAAAACAGAAGGAAATCATGACGCTCTGATGGCTGCTGTAAAACATGTTGCCATCATCATGGATGGCAACGGACGTTACGCACAGAAACTGGGCAAAGAACGCACCTTCGGTCATTACGAAGGCGTCAAGAACGTGCGCAATATCGCGATCCACGCCAGCGAGAAGGGCGTTGAATGCCTGACCGTCTATGCTTTTTCAACCGAGAACTGGAAGAGACCTGTTAAAGAGGTCTCTTATCTCATGTCTTTGCCGAGGATCTTCTTCTCGTCCTATCTGAAACAGCTTATGGAGAAAAACATCCGGGTGACCATGATCGGCCGGATGGACCATATTCCCGAAGAAGCCCGTTACTATTTTGAGCGGGCGATCGCAGAGACTGCCGGAAACACCGGCATGATCCTGAATTTTGCGATGAACTACGGTTCCCGTGACGAGATCGTGGAAGCCGCCCGGCGCTATGCCGAGGACTACCGCGACGGCGTCGCCGGGGAACTGGACGAATCGCTCTTTTCCAAATACCTGATGACAGCGGAACTGCCGGATGTCGATCTTCTGATCCGCACCAGCGGCGAGCAGCGCATCTCGAATTTTCTGCTTTACCAGATCGCGTACGCGGAACTCGTATTCTCGCCGCTGAACTGGCCGGAATTCGATGAGGCGGAATTTGACCGCTGTCTGGATGAATTCTATAAACGCAACCGTCGTTTCGGAGGTCTCAATGAAGAATAGACTGATTGGAGCCGCGCTGGTCCTGGCTGTCTGCGTGCCGGCGCTGATCCTCGGTGGGGTCGTAATGAAGGCCCTCCTGGCAGCCGTTGCCCTGATCGCATCCTACGAGTTCACCAGCATCCGTCATAAAAGCTTCAACGTGCTGCTTTTCATCATGCTGGCGGCTTTCATCTTTGTGGTCAATATTTTCCCGCAGCGCAGCACCGGGCTCATCCTGACCTTCGTCATCGCGCTTTTCGCTGCGGGCATCCTGTTTGCGGATGTCACGATGGATGACATCTCCTCGACCCTGATGATGGGCATCATCATCGGTTTCGCGATCCAGAGCATCCTGAAGATCTACGGCGATTACGATTACACCAAGATCGCAACGAGCCGCAACTACCTCGTGCTCGCCTATATCGCAGTCGCTTCCTTCGGCTGCGACGTAGCCGCGCTTTTCTGCGGCATGCTGTTCGGCAAGCATCCGCTGATCCCTCGTGTCTCTCCGAAAAAGACCGTGGAAGGTGCGGTCGGAGGCTGGCTGATCGGTGCGCTCGCCGCCTACCTGTTCGGCTATTTCTTCCACATCTTCGATCCGAATAAGACCATGCTGCTGTTCTACTCGCTGACGCTGCCGCTCATCGCCCAGCTCGGCGACCTGTCGTTCAGCCTGATCAAACGGAACTACGGCGTCAAGGATTACGGTTCCCTGATCCCCGGTCACGGCGGCATCCTCGACCGTGTCGACTCGCTGCTGTTCTGTCTGATCTTCTTCTCCTCCACGGGGATGCTGTTATTATGAAAAGAAAAGTCATCCTGCTGGGTGCCAGCGGTTCGATCGGCACCCAGACCCTTGAGATCATAGAGAAGTATCCCGATGAGTTTGAGCTCATCGGTATTTCTGTCGGGCACAACACCAGCCGTCTCGTCGAGATCCTGATGGCATACCCGACGATACGTTACGCCTATTCGATCGAAAGCGTTCCGGGACTGGTACTGAAGTATCCACAGACCCGGTTCTATAACGGGGAAAAGGGACTGGAAGAGCTCGCTTCCGTCAAAGAAGCAGATCTCTTCGTCAATGCCCTGGTCGGTTTTACCGGCTTTATCCCGTCGCTGCGCATCATCGAGAACGGGATTGATCTGGCTCTGGCCAACAAGGAGACCCTGGTCGCCGGCGGCGAGGTCATCAAGAAGGCGCTGAAGAAGTCTTCATCCCGTCTTTACCCGATCGATTCCGAACACTCCGCCATCTGGCAGTGTCTGCACGGAAACGAAACAAAGGAAGTCAGCCGGCTGATCATCACGGCCAGCGGCGGATCCTTCCGCGACCGCAGCCGTGCAGAACTGGAGGGTGTAACTGTCGAACAGGCGCTGCGTCATCCCAACTGGTCGATGGGTGCCAAGATCACCATCGATTCGGCAACGATGGTCAACAAAGCCTTCGAAGTGATCGAAGCGCATTATCTGTTTGACATGCCCTATGATAAGATCGCGGTCCTGCTGCATCCCGAAAGCATCGTCCACTCCATGGTCGAATTCAATGACCATGCCGTCCTTGCCCAGCTGGGACAGGCGGACATGCGCATTCCGATCCAGTATGCGATGCGCTATCCTTCCCATGCCGGCGAAGTCGGCGAGGAACGTCTCGATCTCGCAAAGATCGGCGCTCTGCATTTCCGTGAAGTTGATGAAGAACGTTATCCGGTCATGAAGGTCGTCCGTCTGCTGGCTGCCTACGGCGGCAATTTCGGCGCTGTTTTCAACGGTGCGAATGACGCGGCGGTCGATCTGTTCCTGAAACAGAAGATCACTTTCCTGGAGATCGAAAAGGCGATCTTCGGCGCTCTGAAGGAAATGTCCTTCGTTTCCGATCCGACCGTCGAAGACATCATCGAAGCGCATGCCTACGGCCAGCGCTACGTGACTGAGCATTTTGCAAAGTAAACAGGGAATGGTATATTGAATCTATGACACTTATCTTATTTCTGCTCCTTTTATCCGTGATCGTCATCCTGCATGAGGGTGGCCATTTGATCGCGGCCAAGATCTTCGGAGTATACTGCGAGGAATACGCGATCGGTATGGGTCCGGTCATCTGGCAGAAGAAAGGGAAGGAGACCAAATACTCCGTCCGTGCGCTGCCGATCGGCGGTTTCGTCGCCATGGCCGGGGATACCGACAACCAGCTGGAGACAAAAGTCGACGAAACAGAGATCCCGCCGGAAAGAACGCTGACCGGAATCGCAAAATGGAAGAAGATCATTATCATGCTGGCGGGGATCATGATGAATTTCCTGCTGGCCTGGGTGATCGTTGCCCTGGTGCTGAACAGCGCCGGCGGCTATGCCCTGTCTCCGAAAGCGGAGATCGCATCGGTCGTAGAAGGTTCTGCAGCGGAAAAAGCCGGACTGCAGGCAGGAGACCTGATCGTTGAGATCAGCTCCGAGAACGGAACTTCCGTCAAGCCGAAACAGTTCGACGATATCACCGCCTATATGATGACTTACGAAGGGGAGTATGCCCTGACTTATAAAGTAAAAAGAGGAGACCAGCTGCTCGATCTGAAAGTCTATCCTTCCTACAGCAACGAGGAAGGACGCTATCTGATCGGGATCTATGCTCCGCAGTCGGAAGTGGTCAAGGTGAATCTTGCCAATTGCTGGTATTATTCCTTCGATTACTGCCGTTTCATGATGTCGACGATGCTGATGACCCTGAGCCAGCTGTTCCGCGGTATCGGACTGAACCAGCTGTCCGGTCCGGTCGGGATCTACCAGGCGACGGGCCAGGCGGCCTCCATGGGCGCATCCTCTTATCTTTTGATGATGGCCGTGATCTCCATGAACATCGGCCTGATCAACGCGCTGCCGCTGCCGATCCTGGACGGCGGACGCGTGCTGCTGACGCTGGTCGAGGCGGTCCTCCGCCGGCCTCTGTCCAAACGTCTCGAGAACGCTCTGATGACGGCTTCTACGATCCTGGTACTGGCACTGTTCCTGTTCGTCACATCCCAGGATCTGATGCGGCTGTTCCGCTAAAGGAGGCTTCATGCTGTATAAATACCTGCTTGTGTTTCTGATCTCGATGGTCCCGCTGGTCGAGCTGCGCGGAGCGATCCCGTATGCCGCCTATCTGGGACTGCCGCTGATCAATTCCTATATCATCGCCGTGATCGGCAATATGATCCCGGTACCGTTCATCTATCTCTTTGCCCGCAAGGTCCTCGAGTGGGGCAAGGATAAACCGTACATCGGTCCTTTCTTCCGCTTCTGTCTGACAAAAGGGGAGAAAGCCGGTGCCAAGCTGACGGAAAAGGCCGGCAGAGGCGTCTTTCTGGCGCTGCTGCTGTTTGTCGGCATCCCGCTTCCCGGGACCGGCGCCTGGACCGGAACGCTCGGCGCATCCATGCTCGGGCTCGGATTAAAGAAGAGTAGTATCGCGGTCATGCTGGGAGTTCTGCTGGCCGGCATCATTATGCTGGCGGCGTCGACCGGCGTATTGAAGATCATCGGATTATAAAGGAGCAATTATGAGAGTACTAGTTACAGGCGGAACCGGGTTTATCGGCAGCCATACAGTCGTGGAACTGATCAATGCCGGACATGAGGCAGTGATCGTGGATAATCTTTACAATTCTGACATCCATGTCCTGGACCGGATCAAAACGATCACCGGCGTCCGTCCGGAATTCTTCGAAACGGACATCCTCGATTTCAACGGTCTGGAAAAAGTCTTCCAGGCGCATCAATACGATGCGATCATTCATTTTGCAGGCTATAAAGCGGTCGGTGAATCCGTCGCCAAACCGCTCGTATATTACGAAAACAATATCAGCGGCTCGCTGAATCTCTATCATCTGGCCGCAAAGTATAACGTCAAGCGGATCGTCTTCTCCTCAAGCGCGACCGTCTACGGCGACGATTTCGAAGCGCCATTCAAGGAAGAGTACGGCTACGGTACGACGACCAATCCGTACGGCACGACCAAACTCTTCAACGAACGCATCCTGACTGACCTGGCTTTCGCGGACAAGGAACTTTCCGCGGTGCTGCTTCGCTATTTCAATCCGATCGGCGCCCATAAGAGCGGTCTGATCGGCGAAGTCCCGAACGGCATCCCGAACAACCTGCTTCCCTATATCGCCAAAGTCGCCAACGGCCAGCTGCCGTATCTCTCTGTTTTCGGAGATGACTATGACACCGTAGACGGCACCGGCGTGCGCGATTATATCCACGTCGTCGATCTGGCGAGGGCCCACGTCAAGGCGCTGGATTACGCGATGAAGCATACCGGCGCGGAAGTGATCAATATCGGCACCGGCAAGGGCTATTCCGTCCTGCAGGTGCTGCACGCGTATGAGAAAGCCTGCGGCAAAGAGATCCCGTACAAGATCGTTGCCCGCCGTCCCGGCGACATCGCGACCTGCTACGCGGATCCTTCCAAGGCAAAGGAACTGCTGGGCTTCGAGACCGAATACGACATCGAGGAGATGTGCGAGGACGGTTACCGTTTCTCCAGCCAGAATCCTGACGGCATCAAATAAGCTTCAAGACTCCGAAACGGAGTCTTTTTTCATCTGCCGGAATCGGCTAGAATAGAGGCAATCAAAAAGGAGGGCCGGAACATGATCAAAGTCTACGGAAATGGCGAAGACATCTGGAACGAGAACGGCGAAATGCTGCTGCGCGAACCCGAAAAGACCGGATTCTTCCGCGGGAATGCCGCGCTGCTGAAAAAGACCGACCTGAATAATTATGCGCTGCGCTGTGAAGAGGACGGGCATGTTCTGCTGGCTCTGCGCCTGCAGCCGTACTCGCTGCTGCTTTACGGCGACAGCACCCTGGCAGAGGAGCTTGCCGGCTTTCTGTGCGAAAACAGCTATGATATCACCGCCTTCATGTGTGAAGCGGATCTCGGCGACATATTCGCGGAAATGTTAAAAAAACATTCCCGGGAATGCCGCGTCAACATATCGATGATGTTCATGGAATGTACGGAAGTCTGTGAACCGTCTTCCCCGGAAGTCGCCGGTGCGGCAGCGGAAGATATCGATGAATTAACAGAAGATATGAATCTGTTCTTCGCGGACTGCGGTCTGCCGGACAGAGTGACCCGAGAGAGCGTCGCGAACAGGCTCGGAAATTACCGCCTGATCCGGCTGGACGGAAAGATCGTCTCCATGGCTTCCTGGTCGTATATGAGTGAAAAGATCGACCGCATCACCTGCGTCTATACGCGTCCGGAATACCGGGGCAGGGGGATCGCCAGGAAGGTCGTCAATACCCTGAAAAACGAGATCCTCGCAAGAGGAAAGACCGCTGCCCTGAACGTCGATACCGCCAATCCGGTCAGCAGCCATCTTTATGCCTCGCTCGGTTTTAAAAACAGTTACCTCCACCGTATCTATCAGGTAGAGAACGGAGCGGAAACGGAATGACAGCAGAGCCCGCCGGGCTCTGTTTCTTTGTCATGAAAAATTCACATAGTTTTCAGATTTCCATGAAAGCGAAGAATGTATTTTCATTAACAAATAAGGTATAATTAATCTATGGATTTTACCGAGGTATTTTTCCTATGAACAGAAAAGTGCGTCTTGACCGTCTAGCTCTGGTAGTTCTGCTCGGAGTCGGCCTGATCATTGCGTTGTATATGGGAATCAAGGCTTTCCTTCCGGATAAGCCAAAGCCCGGCGGGAATACGGGTCCGACACCGAGTGCCACTTCCGAGACCGTCCCGGGTACTTTTAAAATGACACTGATGGATTACGAAGTCTACCAGGATGACGACCTGGATTTTGATTTTGCGATCGCCCGCGTGCGTTTCGAAGACGAAAAGCCGCTGGAATTCGATCTCAGCCGTTTTGAGACCGATCAGGGCCTCCGGCTGTCGGAAGTCAGCTCCTACGTCAAAGCGCTGGAAGACAGGTCTCTTTACCTCGGAAAGAACAACGTCGTCTATGAAGTCGTTTCCAAGGAACGAACCGGCATGTTCGCGCTGCTGATCCCGTATAAGAAGGGCAGTGACACGATCAAGGTCACCGATACGGTCAGCAAGCAGGAATTCACCCTCGATCTGAAACAGAACATCCACAACGCCTCCGACCTGAAATACCAGACCGGCGGCGATATCAAGGGCGATAAATTCGATATCTACATCTCCGACGCTTTCATCACGGATATCCTGAGCAGCGGCGGGGAAGAATATACCTATCCTTCCACCATCAAGGTCTACACATTCAAACTGAATGTCAACAGCATCGAAGGCGGCAATGTCTCGATCGTTTCGGCGGTCTTCGCCCCGAATGGTTCGGATGAGCGTTTTGAAGCGCTTGACGGCAGCTATTCCTCGATCAAGGCAGGGGAGACCAGCCTGATCGGAAAACCGCTTTCGCCCGGAACCTCCGGCGTGCTGTTCTTCGAGATCTACAATCCGGAAGAGGAAGGGATCACGTATGAGGGAAAGATCTATCTCCAGCTCTCCGACAGAGCGGAGCAGATCGAGATCGCCACACGGTTCTGAGGTAAGAGGATGAGAAGATTGAAAGTCGTTTTCAGCTTTCTGATGATACTTGGCTTGATGGCAGCATCGAGCCTTTTGCCAAGCAACGCGGTCGGAGCGGCGGAATACTATCCAATGTCCTGCAATGCCTACGAAGTTTCCTACATCAACGATGACGGATCCTTCAAGAAAGTCGCCTGCTACGACGATTTCGCATCCGCGAATCAGAAGATGAAGGAACTTGGCGGGGACCATGTCGTCCGTTATCCGACGGCCTATTCCCCGACCCACATCATTTCCATGAACAGCGGCTACGCCTATTCCTATCCGGGCAGAGGCGGAGACGCGACTCTGAATGTCTATGAAGATATCGACGACCGCAGCATCTGGACGAAGCGGACCTATGTCGCCCATTACTACCAGATGTATTACTACGAGACCTCGAGAGTCCTGAAAGACGGCAAGCGCGGTATGATCCGCGTCAACCTGAACGGCTTCGACGGCTATACCGACCTCGAGTACTGCGATCTCGTTCCTTCCAAATACATTGATAAGGGCATCGCTCTCTGGCTCGGCGGTCAGAACAGCTATTACGGTGAAGGTCCGTACAAGGTTCTGATGAAACGGGACAGCTACAAGGCGACCCAGAACGGCAACTATCTCGATCTGGCGTTTACCTATCACATGTCCTATCCGCAGTCCGGCAGCATCCAGGCTCTGGAATACACGCTTTACATCGGTCCGGCTCCGGCTTTCATGAAGACCAATACGAACTACTATTCCAAAGACGGGATCCATTTCTATACCGACCCGGCGATGACGCAGGGTGCCGGCACCGAATACAACTACTATCAGTTCCTGCCGCTGCGCTCCAAGACGAAGCTCTACGCGGCGAACTTCGAGACCTTCCTGACAGAATCCGGAAAACGATCGAACTCTGTCCTGGCAGGCAAAGCCCAGGCGTTTATCGACGCGCAGAACACGTATGGCGTCAATGCGCTTCTGGTCTATGCGATGGCGGTCCATGAATCCGCCTACGGCACTTCGAACTATGCCCGCAACCGGAACAACCTTTTCGGCTGGAACGCGTTCGATGCCAATCCGAACAGCGCTTCGACCTTCCCGTCTGTGGAACAGTCGATCAACGAGCAGATGGGCATCAATCTGCGCGGCTATATGGATATCACCGACGGCCGTTTCTTCAATTCCTCGCTGGGCAACAAAGGCGCCGGCTTCAACGTCAAGTACGCCTCCGATCCGTACTGGGGAATGAAGATCGCGGCACACGCGTATAAGATCGACAAGACCGCCAATAGTTTCAACGGCAAACTTACCGACTGGGGCGTCTATGATCTCGCTCTGATCACCGGTTTCGATATCCCGGTCAAGGCGGAGGCGAACTCCTCCTCCAAGACTCTCTACACGACCGGCTATGGCGGACAGTACCAGAAGGACTTCATCGTTATCCGTCTGGGCGAGGTACGCAACTACACGAAGATCCAGTCGACCAACGCGATCACAAGCAACCAGGAGATCATCACGCACCGCACTCCGATCACGACGGGCACGGTCAACCCGATATCGACTTACGATTTCAATCTCAGTGTCGCATATGTCGAAACAAAAGACCTGCAGCCGTTGAACTACACTTCACTCGGCAACCAGAACTACACGCATTCCGTCAGCACCTTCGCCTATGACGGCGACCTCCTGCAGGTCAGCGGTCAGGCGTATGTCGCCGGCGTTGAGCTCAATGATAAGAACACCATCAGCAATACCCTGGTCTTCCGGAAGGGCGAGGAAGAAAAAGCCTATCCGCTCACCTGCACGACAACAGACGGAGTCACCTCTTTTGACGGAAAGGCTGACCTCTCCGAACTCGGAGAAGGGGAATACAGCATTCAGATCCGCACGTCCTATTCGGCTTTGAGCCAGTATGACAGCTCTTTCGATGTGAATGCAGCCGCACCGGCGAAACGCGTATTCAACGGTCTCCAGTATGAATTCGTCCAGAAAGACGGCAAGCTCGTTCTGAAAGTCACGAAAGCGGATACCGCAGACCACGAAGTGATCAAGTCCGTCAGTTCCGTCCGGCTCAGCGGCAGCCAGCTGACCATCAGCGGCATCGGCGTTCTGAAAGGCGTCTCCTTCGCGAACGCGGATCAGGTCCGCTACCAGTTCGTCCTGACCGATTACAATACCGGAGAGAAGACCTACAGCAACGCTTCGGCCGTCGAAAACAGAGGATTCAGCCTCGGCGACGGGTTTGATTACACTTACAGCGCCTATCAGGGAACCATCGATCTCGGTTCCCTGTCAGCGGGCGATTACGGCCTGGAACTCAGGATCGAAAGCAACGGCGTCGCACAGACGACCGTTTTGGCTTCTTCCAAGATGGATTACCGGAATCTGGCGGCGAAAGACGGCGCCAAATATTACTCTTTACGGGCACAGGATATCTACAACTACCGCTTTGATCTGAAAGTCGGCAGTTCCCCGCTGGACTATACAAAGATCAAAAAGCCGAGCGGACGTCCCTCGCTGATCTCCTACGATTCACTCAAGATCGATTCCTCGGGCAAGGTCAGCATCGATGCCCAGGCGATGATGTACTACATCGACAATCCCAGCGGAACGAGCTCCGCCTATGAGGTCTATCTCGTCAGTCCTGCCGGCCAGTACAAAAAACTCGATATCGGGACCACTGCCTGCAAGCTGAATTTTCAGACTGCCTACAACCTGAGCAACGACTGCTCCGGCATCTGCTTCCTGAGCCAGGGCGACCTGACGACGCTGAGCAGCGGCCGCTATGAGCTCGTCATCGGGATCCGTAACGGCGAATACTATGATATCGTTCCCTTTACGAACCGTTCCTTCAGAAAAACCCCGGACGTTACCGTCAACGGCGTCCGTTATCATTTTGAAACCGAAGAGGCAACAGCCAGGCTGTTCCTGATCGTCGGTTAAGGAGGCTGCAGATGAAGAAATTCTTCTCAAATAAAACGAATATCCTTTTGTCGATTCTCCTCATAGCGATCCTGACAGGCATCATCTTTCTGATCGCTTCCTTCTTCGAGAAGCCGAAGATCTACGCGATCGACTACTCCAAGCTCACCGAGCAGGAGATCACCGCCTGGGCGGAAAAAGAGGGGATCACCGGGGAAAACCTGCAGATCAGCTACCAGTACGACGAAACCGTCGAAAAGGGACGCCCGGTCTCGCAGAAACCGAAGGAAGGCGAAGAGATCAAGGATATCCTGAGCATCGTCATTTCCCAGGGTCCTGACCCGACAAGAGCCGTCGAACTGCCGCCGCTCGACAGCATGACCAAGGAAACGATCGCTTCCTGGTTCCAGAAAAACCATTTCACCGATGTGACATATGAGTATGTCCTCGATCCGACGCATCCGAAAGACACCGTTCTGGCGCTGAACGCGACCGGCAGTGTCAAACGCGAGACGCCGATCCTGGTCACTCTGTCCGCGGGCGAGGAAGCCGAGAACGTGAAGATCACGGTCCCGGATTTCTCCACCTATTCAAAAGCGAATATCACCGCCTGGGGCGAAAGCAATCAGGTCAATGTTAAATTCGTCAATGTCTTCAGCGATACCGTCGCTGAAGGCAGCGTCATCGATCAGGGAACGCGCGCCGGCGCTGAAGTCACTCCGGGTTCCACGATCACGGTCACGATCTCCAGCGGCAAGGCAGTCGAACTGGCAGATCTCTACAACATGACCGCCTCTGAGGCGAAAGCCTGGGCTGACAAGAACAACATCACCCTGAACTTCATCAACTACTATTCCAGCGAAGTCGCTGAAGGAAAGATCATCTCGACGAGCCCGAAGGCTCATACGCTGATCTCGAGCGGTTCGACCGTCCGTGTCTACATCTCGATCGGCAAGGATCCGGCAGACGATATGGTCAAGGTCGATGACCAGCATGTCGGTGTCAGCGAATCCGCTTTCCTGGACTACATCAGTTCACTCGGTCTGAAAGTTCAGAAGCAGTCCTATGCCTACTATTCCTCGCAGATCGACAAAGACCATATCTTCTATTACGACGACGGGGAATTCAAGAAAGGTTCAACGATCTCCTACGCACTGTCCGCCGGTCCGTTCGAACTCGATCTGACGAAGATCGAAGGCAAGACGAGAAGCGAAGTGAACAGCTACATGTACGAGATCAATAACCTGAACGGACATCTCGCGATCACCTTCACTGAAGAAGAAAGCACCAACCGGGTCGACGGGACCGTTTATGACTGCAAGACGACGACCGGCGCTCCGTTCTATGAAGTCGCATGTAAGGTCGCTGTCAACGAAAACGGTTCTTCGACCGGCGAAACATACTGGATCGATTTCGATCCCAACGGTGGCAGCGGCACGATGAACAGAGTCACTGTTCCGGCCGGTTCCAAATACAAGCTTCCTGACTGCACCTTTACCGCACCTGCGGGCAAGACCTTCGACAAGTGGGATGAAGGCAAGGCAGGGGATACCGTTACCGTCAACAGCAACCGCCGCATGATCGCCCAGTGGAAAGACAAGACCGCCGGGCAGACCTTCTGGATCGACTTCGATCCGAACGGAGGCTCTGGAAACATGGCGAGAGTCACCGTTGAAGCGGGTTCCAATTACAAACTCCCGGAATGCACCTTCACTCCGCCGGCCGGAAAAGAATTCGACAAGTGGGACGAAGGCAAAGCCGGTGATACCGTTGCCGTATACAGCAACCGCCGCATGATCGCGCAGTGGAAGGATAAGAGCAGCACACAGACTTACTGGGTCGCCTTTGATCCTAACGGCGGCAGCGGCACGATGGCTACCGTTACTGTGACTGCTGGTTCCAGCTACAAACTTCCTGAATGCACCTTCACCCCGCCGGCCGGAAAAGAGTTCGACAAGTGGGATGAGGGACGCGCAGGCGAATCCGTTACTGTCAACAGCAACCGCCGGATGATCGCTCAATGGAAGGATAAGGGCTCCACCCAGACCTACTGGATCGATTTCGACCCGAACGGAGGCTCTGGAAACATGGCGAGAGTCACCGTTACGGCAGGATCGAGCTATAAGCTTCCGAACTGTACATTCACTCCACCGGCAGGCAAAGAGTTCGACAAGTGGGATGAGGGCAGAGCAGGTGAGACCATTACCGTCAACCGAAACAGCCGCATGATCGCCCAGTGGAAGGATAAATCCACGACCCAGACCTACTGGATCGACTTTGATCCGAACGGAGGTTCAGGAACGATGGCGCGGGTGACCGTGACCGCCGGCTCCAGTTACAAACTTCCGAACTGCACCTTCACTCCACCGGCAGGCAAAGAGTTCGACAAGTGGGATGAGGGCAGAGCAGGTGAGACCATTACCATCAACCGAAACAGCCGCATGATCGCCCAGTGGAAGGATAAATCATCGACTCCGACGCCGACGCCCACTACGACCCCGGCGACCACTTACTGGATCGACTTCGATCCGAACGGAGGTTCGGGAACGATGTCCAGAGTCACCGTCACTGCGGGATCGAACTACAAACTGCCGAACTGCACCTTCACGGCACCAGCCGGCAAGGAATTTGAGAAGTGGGACGAAGGCTACGCCGGAGATACGGTCACGATCAACAGCAACCGCCGGATGATCGCCCAGTGGAAGAACAAGGGTGGCAGTTCGACTTCCTATCTGCCGCCTCTGGAGATCCTGGACGGCGTAGGCGGAAACTCCTACCAGGAGAAGAAGACGAATCTGCAGAACAGCTCGTTCTTAAGTCCGTTCACCAACGTCTCCTATGTCTCGACGACATCGCGCGACTACAGTGCCGGAACGATCATCTCGGTCTCGGTCTACGGCAGCACGAGCTATGATGCCGGAGACTATCCGGTCGACGTGCCGATCGTCATCACGATCTCGAGCGGCTACGCGAACTAAAGCCAGACAACCAGTCAAAGAAAAGACCCGGGTCCTCAGGATCCGGGTTTTTAATGAAAAGCCAGCCGGTAAAGATTTGCGACGGGAACGAACTATGAAAAAATCTTTCTTTACACTCCTCAGACTATAGAAATAGCAGGGCGAAAGCGGTATAATTATAATGTTAATATGCTAACAAGCAGGAGGGAAAATATGCCAAAATCATTCATGTCGATGGATGGTAATACAGCGACCGCTCATGTAGCGTATGCGTTTACTGAGGTTGCATGTATCTATCCGATCACACCTTCGTCTCCTATGGCAGAATCGATCGATGCCTGGGCGACGCAGGGAAGAAAGAACATTTTCAACAGCGAAGTAAAAGTTGTTGAAATGCAGGCTGAAGGTGGTGCTGCCGGTGCCGTTCACGGCGCTCTGCAGGGCGGTGCTCTGGCTTCCACATTCACAGCTTCGCAAGGCCTCTTACTGATGATCCCGAACCTCTACAAGTGGGCCGGTGAACTTCTCCCGGGTGTTCTGCACGTTTCCGCACGTTCGCTCGCTGGCCGTTCTCTGTCCATCTTCGGTGACCACCAGGATATCTATGCATGCCGTCAGACAGGCGTCTGCATGATCGCATCCCATTCCGTTCAGGAAGCGATGGATCTTGCCGGTGTCGCTCATCTGTCCGCGATCAAAGGCTCACTGCCGTTCATCCACTTCTTTGACGGCTTCCGCACCAGCCATGAGATCCAGAAAGTCGAAGTCATGGACTATGACTATCTGAAGAGCCTCGTTGACTGGGACGCTGTTGCGCATTTCAAGGCAAAAGCATTAAATCCGCATAACAATCCGGTCGCACGCGGTGGCGCCGAGAACGACGATATCTACTTCCCGGCTCGTGAAGCGCAGAACTGCTACTATGAAGCGATCCCGGATATCGTAGCCGGCTACATGGCGGAGATCTCCAAGCATACAGGCAGAGAATACGCTCCGTTCACATACTATGGTTCCCCGACCGCTGAAAACATCATCATCGCGATGGGTTCCGTTACCGAGACGATCAAAGAGACGATCGACACCCTCAACGCTGAAGGCAGAAACGTCGGTCTCGTCAAGGTCCACCTCTACCGTCCGTTCTCCACGAAGTACCTGGAGAAGGTCCTCCCGGCAACCGTCAAGAAGATCGCTGTCCTCGACAGAACGATCGAAGCCGGTGCAAGAGAACCGTTATATCTGGATGTCGTCAGCGCTCTGAAAGACCGCAAGGATCTGCAGATCATCGGCGGCCGCTACGGTCTGTCCTCCAGAAATACAGCTCCGAACCAGATCAAGGCTGTCTACGACGAACTCGACAAGGGCGTCATGAAGGATCCTTTCACAGTCGGTATCAACGACGATGTCTACCATCTGTCTCTTGATCTCGATGAGGAATTCCAGAACAAGCATGACTACACTTCCTGTCTGTTCTTCGGTCTTGGTTCCGACGGTACTGTTTCCGCCAACAAGTCTTCCATCAAGATCATCGGCGACAATACCGATCAGTATGCCCAGGCTTACTTCCAGTACGACTCGAAGAAGGCCGGCGGTGTCACCAGATCCCACCTGCGTTTTGGTCCGACACCGATCCGTTCCACATACTACATCGAAGATGCGGACTTCATCTCCTGCTCGCTCGATGAATACTGCTACAAGTATGATATGGTCCGCCAGCTGAAGAAGGGCGGCACCTTCCTCCTGAACACTTCCTACAAAGCGGAAGAGCTCGAAGAGAAACTGCCGGGCGCTCTGCTTGCCGGACTCGCTAAGAAGAACGCGAAGTTCTATATCATCGACGCTACCGAGATCGCACAGGAGATCGGCATGGGCCGTCGTACCAACACGATCCTGCAGTCTGCCTTCTTCGCTCTGAACGAGCAGATCATGCCGTATGAGACTTCCCTCAAGCTCATGAAGGAAATGGCCAAGAAATCCTACCTGAAGAAAGGTCAGGAGATCGTTGACCTGAACTACAAGGCGATCGACATGGGCAAAGACGGACTGGTCAAGGTCGAAGTCAAGCCGGAATGGGCACAGCTGCCGGTCAAGAGCTTCATGACCGAAAGCGGCGATGAGTACTTCGATGTTCATGTCCAGGCCATCAACAAGCTCACCAGCTATGACCTCCCGGTCAGCAACTTCCTGAAGAACGGTCTGGAAGACGGTTCCCTCCAGCCGAACGTTTCCTTCCGCGAGAAGAGAACGATCGCTGCGCAGGTCCCGACCTGGGATCCGGACAAGTGTATCCAGTGTAACTTCTGTGCCTTTGTATGTCCGCACGCTGTCATCCGTCCGGTCCTTCTGACAGACGAAGAGATCGCGGCTGCACCGATGGAATTCAAGACCGCCAAGGCGATCGGCAAGGGCGCTGAAAACCTGAAGTTCCGTATCCAGGTATCCCCGGCGAACTGTACAGGCTGCGGTCTGTGTGTCCATGAATGTCCTGGCAAGGCAGGCCAGAAGGCCCTCAGCCTCGCTGACATCAAGACAAAACTCGATCAGGAACCTCTGGCCGATTACCTGTTCAAGGAGATCGAACCGAAGAAGGATATCTTCCCGAAGACCAACGTCAAGGGTTCCCAGTTCCTGAAACCTTACTTCGAAGTTTCCGGCGCATGCCCGGGCTGCGGTGAAACACCGTATACAAAACTGGCTTCCCAGTTCTTCGGAAAAGACATGCTGATCGCGAACGCGACAGGCTGCTCCAGTATCTATTCCGGTTCCACTCCGTCCTCTCCGTTCGTTAAGGACAAAGACGGCAACGGTCCGGCATGGGCGAACTCTCTGTTCGAAGACAACGCCGAATACGGTTTCGGTATGGCGATCGCACAGAACTACAAGCAGGCACGCATCTACGAGATCATGGAAAAGAACCTCGAAGGCGACTGCAGAGATGTCTTCCAGCGCTATCTCGATGCGAAGGATGACCGTGATGCGCAGCGCGCCCTCAAGGACGAACTGCTCGAAGCAGTCAGAGCTTCCGATAACGAAGCTGTCAAGGAACTCCTCCGCTATGAAAAGGATCTCGTCGGTAAATCCGTATGGATCATCGGCGGCGACGGCTGGGCATACGATATCGGTTACGGCGGACTTGACCACGTCATGGCCAACAACCTGAACGTCAACGTCATGGTCCTCGATACTGAAGTCTACTCCAACACCGGCGGTCAGTCCTCCAAGGCTACCCAGTCCGCGGCGATCGCGAAATTCGCAGCCGGCGGTAAGGCAACGGCCAAGAAGGATATGGGCATGATCTTCATGCAGTACGGCACAGTCTACGTCGCATCCGTTGCGATGGGCGCAAACCGTCAGCAGACGATCAACGCCATGATCGAAGCAGAAAGCTACGATGGTCCGTCGATCATCATCGCTTACTCTCCGTGTCAGGCACACGGTATCAAGGGCGGTCTGGAGAACCATCAGCTGGTCCAGGCCAAGGCTGTCGAATGCGGCTACACGACCCTGTACCGTTACGACCCGCGTAAGGAACATCCGTTAACGATCGATTCCAAGGAACCGAAGTTCGAACTCTTCAAGGACTTCCTGAAGAATGAGAACCGCTACGCTCAGCTGATCCAGCTGAAGGGCGAAGAAGTTGCGGACGAAATGTTCGAAAAGACCAGAAAAGACGCTGAAAAACGTTATAAGAGACTGGTCGAATTCAAGAACTCCCTCGGTTAATCTAAAGAAGTTACAGGCTGCCGGCTGACCGGCAGCCTTTTCTTATGCCGGAAGGGCGGGACTGGCGGCAGCGGATGCTTTTCGTTATACTATAGTTTAGGTATTACTATGAGAGTCGCATTATTTACAGATACATATCTTCCGGATATCAACGGTGTTGTCTCTTCGATCGAGCTCCTGCGCAAGAAGCTGGAGGAAAAGGGACATGAAGCCTATGTTGTCTCGACCCGGCCCGGCCTTTTCAAGGTCAAAAAAGAGGGCAGGATCATCCGTCTTCCCGGCATCGAATTGAAGAGTCTCTACGGCTATAAACTCGCCAGTCCGGCGCATATGCTGGTGCTGGACGAGCTTGAGGAGATGAACTTCGATCTTTTTCACGTGCACACCGAATTCGGCGTCGGCATCTTCGCCAGCATCGCGGCGAAACAGCTGCACGTCCCGCTGGTGCGCACTTATCACACGACGTATGAGGACTATACGCATTACGTCAATGTCCTGCACGTCGAATCCTTCGACAAGGTCGCGAAAAAACTCGTCGGTGTCCTTTCCCGTCAGTACGGGGACGACTGTCTGCGTCTGATCGCGCCCAGCAAAAAGACCGCGAATATGCTGAAGGGGTACGGCGTCAGCACGCCCATCAGCATCCTTCCTACCGGTGTCGAACTCAAGCGTTTCTCCCCGGACCTCTTTACCGAAGAGGATACCCGCAGGATCCGTACGGAACTCGGGATCGGTGATGACGAGAAGATGGTGCTCTATGTCGGCCGGATCGCCCAGGAGAAAAGCCTGGTGCTGCTTCTGGAAGCATTTAAGCTGATCAAGGAGGAAGGGATTAAGGCCAAGTTCGTCGTGATCGGCGGAGGACCGCAGCTGGAAGAGCTCAGAAGCCTCGCCAAAACATTATCGATCGATGATATCGTTATATTTACGGACAAAAAGCCCTTTGTGGAAGTCCCGGCATATTACCATGCTGCGGATCTGTTCACCAGCGCCTCCCAGACCGAGACGCAGGGCATGACCTATGTGGAAGCCCTGGCCAGCGGTACGCCGGTCCTGGCGCGCCATGACGAAGTCCTCGAGGAGCTGATCGGCGAAGGAAGAAACGGCTACTTCTTTGACGATAAGGAAGAATTTGTTGAGAAGCTGAAACAGTTCCTTTCCCTGAGCGGAGAGGAGCTGAAGGCAATGCAGCAGAACGCGCTTCAGGAATCGAAGATCTACGATGCCGACGTCTATGTCGAGAATATGCTGAAGCTTTATGAGGAGACGATCAGGGAATACGAATCCTCCTATGTCGTCAAAAGCATCTCTCTGAAGAACGATGTCGTGCATCTGACTCTGAACAACGGCAAGAACGAAGAAAAGGTGATGGTCTCGCTGGAGACCTATTACCAGCTCGGCATCCGCAAGGATGACAAACTGACGGCTGCCCAGTATGAGCGGCTGAAGAACGAGGAGAACTTCGTCAAGGCCTACCGGGCTGCGCTGAAGCGTATCTCCGCCAGAGACTATACCGTGAAGCAGATGCGTGAATATCTGCGTGACAAACAGGAGCTTCCGGAAGAAGAGATCGACGAGATCGTCGAAAAGCTCGAAGAGAAGGGCATGCTGGACGACCGCCGCTACGTGATCGAAAAGCGCGACCATTTCGAGGCCATCCTGCTTTCACGGAAGCAGATGACAGCCCGCCTGCGCAAAGCCGGGATCGCGCCGGAGATCATCGAAGAATGCCTGGACAGCGAAGACAGCGAAGCGGACAAAGCGCTGCGTCGGGCCCAGAAACATCAGAAATCGATCCGCAACAAATCGCTGCTCGTCAAGAAGCAGACGATCAAGCGGAAACTTTACGAAGAGGGATTCAGCAGCGAGGACATCCAGGAAGCGATGTCGATGCTGGACTTCGCGGAAGACGCATTCGCGGAAGAAACTGTCTTAAAGAGCGAGTGTTCAAAGATCCGCCGCCGGCTGGAACGGAAATACAGCGGCACACAGCTGCGCAACCGCTTATACCAGTCGCTGCTGGCGAAAGGATTTGCGAACGATGCCGTATATGCACTGATCAATGGAATGGAGTGGGAAGATGACTAAGGTAATTGATTTTAAAGAAGGCGAACACGTAACGACGCCTTTACTGCTGACATCCGCCGTTAAGGGAACGACGAACAGCGGCGCGCCGTATATGACGCTGACTCTGCAGGATGACACCAAGGCGATCGAAGCGAAATACTGGGACATCCGTCCGGAAATGGAAAAGCTTCTGAAGAGCGGAAAGATCTATACCTTTACCCTGGAGATCATCCGCTACCGCAACGCCCTGCAGGCGAAAGTCGTCAGTGTTTTTCCGGCAGATGAGGGCGACCTCAAGCTGGAGGACTTCCTTTCGAAATCGCCCGTCAGCAAGGTCGAACTGCGCAACGTGATCGAAGAGGCGATCTCCTCGATCGAAAATGAAAAGATCGCCAAGATCGTAACGGCAGTCATGAACTATTACGAGAAAGACTTCTATTCCTATCCCGCTGCCAGCAAGATCCACCATGAATTCATGGGCGGTCTGGCGACCCATGTCGCCGGCATGCTGAAGCTCGCCAGAGCGATCTGCGAGATCTATCCGGAATGCTCCAGAGACTATCTCTACGCAGGCGTGATCCTGCACGACCTGGGTAAGATCGAGGAACTGTCTTCCCCGGTCGTTCCGGAATACACCGTGGAAGGAAAGCTGCTCGGCCATATCTCCATCCTTGCCGGCAGACTGCTCGAGATCGGCGACAGCCTGGGCTACGGCGACAGCGAAGAACTGCTGCTTCTGCGCCATATGGTGCTGAGCCATCACGGTCAGCTCGAATACGGTTCTCCGGTCCGTCCGGAAACGATCGAGGCGGAACTGCTGAACTATATCGACAATATCGATGCCCGGATGAACATCCTGGACAAGGCATTCAAGCAGATCGAGACCGGTGAATTCACACAAAAACTGTTTGCTTTGGACAATCGCAGTTTCTATAAACACAACTAGCTTTTTGTGCTATACTATTAGAAGTCTTTCAGGATGTAGTTCAGCTTGGTAGAATGCTTGAATGGGGTTCAAGAGGTCAAGGGTTCAAATCCCTTCATCCTGACCAGAGGCTTCAATGCCCGGAGCCGGCAGCAATGCCGGGATCCGGGCTTTTTCTATGCCGGAACGCTGGGGAAGGAAAGAAAAAACAGGGGATGTCAGACCCCGCAGATCCAATGCTATACTATACATAATGAGACATTAAATACAGGATGCCGCCGCGAACAGGACGGCATTGCCGTATTCAATGATAGAATCGGGAGGAAACTGCAGATGTCCGATCTCATCGAAAAATACCTTCGTCCCGGCAGGAAGATCACAGACCAGTTCGTTCTTGCATCGGTGCTTTCGTTTGTGCTTACGTTTCTTGGCTCTATTCTGGTGCCCGTCAGAAGGCTGTTCGGTGGTTTGTTCGAAAACATCCTCGGAGGAGACCATGACGCCGCCGTTTTCCTTCTTAATTACCTTGGCTTTATCGGGATCTGGGTGATCCTTTTCCTGGTAGTGATCCTCTTCAGAAGCAACCGGCCGATGCTGCAGGCGGTGAGATACGAAAGCCCGCGCAGACAGGAAGGGACAGAAGATGCTGCCGGACGCGTGAGGAACCGTGCCGGAAACAATCTCATAGGGCTGCTGATCGGGCTTGCGCTGGGATTCGGATGCAACGGCTTCTGCGTTCTGATGTCTGTTCTGATGGGGGATATCCATCTTTCGTACAGCGGACTTGAATTCCTGCCGTTCATTCTGTTTTTCGTCTCCGTATTCATCCAGTCGGCAGCCGAGGAACTGATGAACCGCTGGTATCTGTATCAGAAACTGCGCAGAAGGTATAAAGCACCCTGGATCGCGATCTTTATCAACTCGCTCGTGTTCATGCTGATGCATGCATTCAATCCGGGGATCACGGTGCTGAGCTTTATTCAGATATTCGCCGTCGGTTTCGTTTTCTCGCTGCTCATCCACTACTACAACGGTCTGTGGATCGCCGCGGCTTTTCACGCGGGATGGAATTTCACCCAGAGCGTATTTTTCGGACTGCCGAACAGCGGTATCGTATCCGCTTACTCCGTATTCCGGCTGGACGCCGCCCTGGCGACGAACGGACTGTTCTATAATGTCAATTTCGGTGTGGAAGGAAGCGCCGGAGCAGTCGTGGTCCTGATCCTCGTCGGTGTGGCCATCTTCCTCATAAACCGCAGAAAAGCGGAACATACGGATGTCTGGGAAGAAACGGACCGGACAGCGATCGAGAAGGCAACAGCGAAAGCTGCCGGACAGTAGTCCAGTATTGCGGTCCGGCTACTTGGCCAGCAAGCTGTTCAGACTTTCAGCCGATCAAAAACTTCATGACCCGTACGGATCGGAGCATCTGTCCGGGTTTTATTCTGCACGAAACAGAGCATCCTGGCTGAATGCGGCTTCAGACGGCAAAAGAAGCGAAATACGGAGCATTCTTCATGAATGGGTATTCAGCCGTCTTTTGCGCTCCGGTGCCGCAGAGCGCGCGGTTTGTCTTCCAGCACGCCGAAAAGGCTTGCAATTCCCGGACAACGTGGTATGATGTACTAGTTTGCGTTTGATCGCAACAGGAGGTAGAAATGCTGGGTATTATGTTGATCGTCTTCTGTATGTCTGCCGGATATGTACTGGCATATAAAGACGAAGACTGATCGAACCGAAAATAGAACAACGGCCAAGAGGCCGTTTTATTCTGTCTGTGTAAAGCTAAGGGCAAAGAAAAAGTATGGTCTGAGCCATACTTTTTTATTCGATGGATTTCTGTGCTTATTTCAGAAGATCACAGATCTCCTGGAGATCGAACGAGTTCTCCTTGAAACTGATCTCAATGGAGTCGTTCTCGTCATAACGCGGGATGATGTGGAAGTGCAGATGGGGGACGCTCTGTCCGGCAACGGCACCGGTGTTGACCAGCAGGTTGAAACCCTTGGCACCGAGCTTTGCGACGTTGTTGGCAGCGATCTTCTGAACTTTGACGATCAGTTCCGCCAGTTCCTCCGCCGGGATCTCCAGCAGATTCTCGTAATGCTGCTTCGGCAGGACCAGGGTGTGGCCCTTGGTCGTCTGGGAAATGTCGAGGATGGCTAAGGTCTTGTCATCTTCGTAGACTTTGGCAGACGGGATGTTTCCCTTGATGATCTCACAGAATACGCACATTATTTTACTCCTAAATAAGTTTTGCTGAGAAGGTCGTAGACTCTCTGGTCATGGACTGTCAGGTTGTACTTTCCGAAGTAGTAGTTCATCGCTGGAACGCTGTCAACGTGGCTGCGCAGGCTGTTGATGAATTCTTCCTGGAAATTGCCGGCATCCTTGTCGAGGATGTTCACGACATAGTATCTCGTTGTTTCGGTCGTCGTGCCGTTCGCGTCGGAAGTGGAGAGAACGGTCTCGATCGGATCGGAGAGTCCGGTACCCGAAGCGGCGTTGATATACTCCTTGACTTCGAAGGGCAGGGAATCCTTATCAGTATAGACCTGACCGGACGCATCAAGCAGATAGCCCATCGCGGTCGCTGTTTCAGCGAAGTCCGCGCCGCCTTTGACTTTTTCCAGGAAAGACGCGACGTCCTCGGCGCTGTCGAAGTACACGATCTGGCCTTTGAACGGCTTGTATTCCTCGATGTACTGATCCAGATTGATCTTTATGTACTCATCGTAGAGACGGGTGATGGATGCGGAACCGCGCAGATATTCAGTGAACGCCTCAAGGCCGCCGTAGGATTCGGCGAGAGTATCAAACTGTTCGCCGTAGATCGACTTGTAGAGTTCAAGAGTCTCGTTGACGCTTTCTTCAACTTCAAAACCTTCCTTGACTGCGATCTGTCTGCAGATGTTCTGCAGCAGGGTATAGGAGATGTCGGTGTTCATGAAGGCGTCGAACAGATCCTGTTTCGTGTAGTTTCCGTCCGGGGAAGTGATGATGGCGGTCTCGCCGTCACTGACTTTGGCAGTTCCGCCGTTACCGCTGCAGCCGAATAAGAAGAGGACGGTAAGGAGTACGAGCAATACTTTCTTCATCTTAGTTACCTCCTTCTTCATAAGAAGCGATCATATCGAGGATCTGCTGGTCGACAGCCGGATCCGCGATCACGATGCCGAGTTCTTCGCCTTTCTCACGGATCGCCTTCTGGTAGATCGTCGGATTGGCGCCCTGCAGAGCGTTGACGAAGGATTCGTTTTCAAGCAGCGCTTCCTTGGTGGATGCGTCGCAGCGGATGATATGCCAGCCGTACTGGGACAGGACCGGTTCAGTGACCTGACCTTCCGTCAGTGCGTCAGTTGCTGCCGCGAATTCCGGAACGTAGCCGGCGCCGACAGACTTGTCATAGTAGCCGAGGCTGCCGCCGTTGGAAGCGGAAGTATCTTCGGAATACTGTTTCGCCAGTTCCGCGAAATCCTCGCTTCCGAGCTTGCCGAGGACTTCATCAAGCTTGGCCTGTTCCTCTTCGGTCG
>JAFWII010000010.1 GCA_017533785.1 Erysipelotrichaceae bacterium
AACGTTTATCAAATAAAGCTTTAAAGATCAGGAAGAAGTCTGTAAATGAAAAGGCGAAGGAATATAAATACTGAATAGAAAAAAGGACTGTTAAGTCCTTCGGGTACTCATTGTACCGGAGGGTTTCTTAACAGCCCCTTTCCGTTTTTTCTGGCGTCCTCGATTGGATTCGAACCAACGACCTTCCGCTTAGGAGGCGGATGCTCTATCCTGCTGAGCTACGAAGACAGTGTCATCGTCCCTTTCGGGACAAGACTTATCTTAACAAATACCACGGATTCTTTCAATGAAGGGCGGTGATTTACCGCCCTTCTGTTTTGATCTATGACAGGAACATCTGGTCGTTGATCTCGCCGTTCGATTTCTCGAAGAGATCGAGCAGATCCTTGACCGTCGCGTTCCTCTTTTCCTCGCCGCTGATGTCGAGAACGATCTTCCCCTCGCTCATCATGATCAGACGGTTGCCGAAAGCGAGCGCGTCACGCATGTTGTGGGTGATCATCAGAGTCGTCAGCTGATTCTCGCTGACCAGCTGCTGGGTAAGATCCAGGACCTTGCGCGCGGTCTTGGGATCGAGCGCGGCGGTGTGCTCATCCAGAAGCAGCAGTTCCGGTCTGACGAGCGTCGCCATCAGAAGCGTCAGCGCCTGGCGCTGGCCGCCGGACAGCAGACCGACTTTTGCGGTAAGACGTTCTTCAAGACCAAGTCCGAGAGGTTCGAGCAGTTTCGCGTATTCCGCGCGTTCAGCTTCCGTCAGGCCTCTGCGCAGCGTTCTCTTTGCGCCTTTGCGCTTGGCGATCGAAAGGTTTTCCTGGATCGTCAGATCGCTGCAGGTTCCCATCAATGGGTCCTGGAAGACACGGCCGATCGAGCCGGCACGTTCAAATTCTTTCAGATTCGTTACATCTTTTCCGTTCAGCTCGATCTTTCCCTTATCGACGGCATAGGTGCCGGCGATCAGGTTCAGCAGAGTCGACTTTCCCGATCCGTTGCCGCCGATGACAGTGACGAAATCATGCGGCCGGATATGCAGGGAGAGATCTTCGAAAACGACTTTTTCATTCGGTGTGCCGGCATTGAAAGCCTTGTATACATTACTTACTTTCAGCACGTTTCGTCCCTCTCTTTCTGGTGAAGTCGGTCAGGTAGATCGCGAGCGCGACCAGGATCGCGGTGAACAGTTTCATATCGTTGGCGTTGACGAGCGAGGAATTGATCGCGAACGCGACGATCAGACGGTAGATGATCGAGCCCGCGACGACGCCGAACAGACGGACGATGAACGGTTTGTCGCGCAGGAATACTTCGCCGATGATGACGGATGCCAGACCGATGACGATCGCGCCGATACCCATCTGCACATCCGCGAAAGCGTTATACTGGCTGACCAGCGATCCGCTTAGCGCGATCAGCGCGTTCGCCAGCATCAGGCCGGCTGTCTTGACGCGGTCACTGTTAACGCCGTTGGCGGTGACCATACGGTCATTGATACCGGTCGCAACGATCATGAAGCCGAATTCCGTGTTCAGGAACCAGACCAGGAAAGCGATCACCAGCAGGATCACGATGACCCCGAGGATGATGGCGGCGTCACGGTCTTTGCGGAAACTGAGCAGGTTCTTGAGATTCGTCAGGATCGTCGTCGCCTGGTTCAGCGGGATGTTTGCCTTGCCCATGACCCGGAGATTGATCGAATATAAGCCGGTCATCGTCAGGATGCCTGCCAGCAGCGAAGGGATCCGCATCTTGGTATGCAGGAAACCGGTGATATAGCCGGCGCAGCAGCCAGCCAGAACGGACAGGCAGATCGCCAGAATGGGCGGCACATTGCGGATCAGCGCCGCCGCCGTGACTGCCGCGCCGAGCGTAAAGGAACTCTCGGAAGTCAGGTCCGAAATGTTCAGGATACGGTAGGAGATGTAGATCCCGATCGCCAGGATCGACCACAGCAGACCCTGGGCCAGGGCTGAAGTTAAGACTAGAGTCATAGCGCTAATTCCTCATATCGATCGCAGATGCCTTGAATTCATCTGTCAGCTGGATCCCGATCGCTTCGAGCGTATCGGAGTTGTAGTAGACGGTACCGCTTTTATCGTAGCCGATCGGCATGGTACCGATATCTTCACCGTTCAGGACTCTGACCGCCATTTCCGCGGTCTGTTTCCCGAGGTCATAGTAGTTTACGCCAAGAGACAGGCAACCGCCGTTCTTGACCATGTCGGAGACACCGACCAGGGTGATAAGATTGCGTTCCCTGGAGATCACGTCGACCGATCCCATTGCCGAAGCGATGTTGTTGTCGGTCGGGATATATACAGCGTCGCAGTCCGCTGCCAGCGCAGCCATCGCGTCGTTGATCACGGTCTTGTCCGGGATCGTGACGGTGCGGACTTCGATGCCGCGTTTTTGACATTCCGCTTCCATCTGGTTCGCCTGGATCTCGGAGTTCACTTCGCTCGAGGTATAGAGGATACCGAGTGTTTTGATATCCGGTTTGACGGAAAGCAGAAGATCGAGCTGGGCATCCATCGGGCAGTTGTCGCTGGTGCCGGAGATCAGTCCGCCGGGGTGCTCGTTGCTGTCGACGAGACCGGCATCGGCATAGTCGGTGATCGCCGTGCCGAGGATCGGTGTGTTCTGGTTCACGGTGAACAGCTGCTGGGCAGGAGGTGTGGCGATCGCCAGGATCAGGTCAAGATCTTCCGCGATCAGATGGTCCGCCATCGTCGCCATATTGGACTGGTCCCCTTCCGGGTTCTGGAAATCGATGATCAGGTTCTTGCCTTTGACGTATCCCGCTTCATCAAGACCGTCCAGGAAGCCCTGACGTGCTTCGTCAAGAGACCCGTGGGTCATCATCTGCAGGATGCCGATACGGACCGTATTGTCATCCGCCGGTTCCGGTACGACTGCGGACGTGCAGCCGGCGAGCAGCAGCAGGATCAGGATCATTGCCAGTTTGTTCCAAGTCTTCATCGTGTAACCTCCAAAAAGAAAGCCGGTCTTACAAAGGACGACCGGCTATCGTGTTACCACCTTTATTCACCCGCACCTCTCGGTACAGGCCTCTGCGACCACTATCATGGTCCGATGAAATAACGTTCATCTTCCGTACAGCCCTACTCCGTTCAGACTGTCCGCTAACCGGGGAATTCTACGGTCTTTTGCCGGACCTTCTCTCAGCTTATGAAGGCGTCTCTGTCAGCAAGCTCTCCGTATACTATTTCGGATCAGTGCGTTTATAAAATTATCCTAATCCCCGTCTATGAAAATGTCAATCCTGTATTTCTGAAAATATTTTCAATAGCAGACTGTTACTGCGCCATGTCTTCGCCCTGCATTCCGTCCGGGAGCGCAAGTCCGAGTTCTTCCAGCGTCTTGGAGTTGAAGTAGACAGTACCGGTCGTATCGAAACCGATCGGGATCTGGCCGACGTCTGCGCCGTTGAAGATCTGAACAGCCTGTTCCGCAGTCTTCTTGCCTAAGGTGAAGTAGTTGACGCCGAGGGACAGCGCGCCGCCCTGGGAGACCATATTGGATTCGCCGCACAGTGTGACGATGCCGTTCTCTCTGGCAACGACGTCGACGGAACCCATGGCAGAAGCGATATTATTGTCGGTCGGGATGTAGATCGCATCAACTTCACCGACGAAGGAATGCATAGCGTCGTCGATCATCGTCTTGTCGGAGATCGTAACGACCTTTGTTTCGATATTGTTGGCAGCGCAGACTTCCTTCATCTGTTCCGCCTGGATCTCGGAGTTGACTTCGCTGGAAGTGTAGATGATGCCGACTGTCTTGACATCCGGCTTAACGGAAAGCAGCAGGTTCAGCTGGGCATCCATCGGGCAGTTGTCGCTCATACCGGAGAGCAGGCCGCCGGGCACTTCATTGGTTTCGGCGAGGCCGGCACCGACGAAGTCCGTGATCGCAGTCGCCAGGATCGGGGTATGATCGTTGACGTTGACGAGCTGCTGGGCAGCCGGCGTGGCGATCGCCAGGATCAGGTCAAGATCTTCCGCGATCAGATGGTCCGCCATTGTCGCCATATTGGACTGGTCGCCTTCCGGATTCTGGAAGTCGAAGACAACGTTCTTTCCCTCTACGAAGCCCGCTTCTTCCAGTCCGGCTTTGAAGCCTTCGAAAGCAGCGTCTAGCGCGTCATGAGTCAGAAGCTGAAGGACACCGATATGAAGGACGGTCGTCTCTTCTGTCGGTTCCGGGGACGGTTCGGAAGTCGGATCCGGGGTATTTCCGGAGTTGCAGGCAGCGAGCGCGAGGATCATCAGCACGCTCAGGATAAGGGAAACTAACTTTTTCATCTTTCTTCTCCTTTAACATAAAAAGCCGGCTACCAAAGGACGACCGGCTTCATCGTGATACCACCTTTTTTCGCCCGTGCCTCGCGACACAGACCTCTTCAGCCACCAACATGGCTTGACTCTGTAACGGGAATCCCCCGTAAGGCCATTGCCTGCCTTCCGTTCACCGTTGTATTCCCTGATGTGTGCTGGGTCCTTCCCACCTAACGGACTTCTCTTTCAGAACAGAGATCAGGTACTCTTTCGGATCGATACGTTATGAGTTGATTGTAACATAAAATGTAACACTGTCAACACTTTTTCACAAAATGAAAACATTTTCATATATTCTTCGTTTTCATGATCCTGATCGGAAACCGAAGTGCCAAGGTAGAGAAATGCCCATAAGGGTGCTAAAATCATGGTAAGAGGAACACTATGGCATTCTATGTATTTGCGGACGGGACCGCGAATCTTCCCGGAAGTCTGCTTGACGGCATCACCCTGCTGCCGAGCGAGTATCTCATGGACGGTGAACCGCGCGTCTACACCGGCGACATCGATCATTTTGACGTGAAGACCTATTACGACGGACTGCGCAGCGGCGTCATCGTCAAAACGAGTCTGCTGAATACAGGTCTGTTTCTGACCCATTTCACTCCGCTTATACAAAACGGCGGGGATGTTATCTATATCGCAATGAGTTCCGGCATCAGCGGCACCTACAACGCCGCCCGTCTTGCCGCGGAACAGCTGAATCAGGAGTATCCCGATCGTTTCGTTCATATCGTAGACTCCCAGGGCTGCGGATTCGGAAACGGCATGCTGGCGATCAAAGCGGCACAGCTCAGTAAAGAAGGCACCGAAGTCCATGAAGCAGCGCGGATCCTCGACGAGATGGTCCCCCACTGCTGTCAGTACTTCACAGTCGACGATCTGAACTTCCTGAAGAAGACCGGCAGAGTCAGCGGCGCTACGGCGGCGATCGCGACGACGCTGAATATCAAGCCGATCCTCTACGGCGACAAGACCGGCCATATCGTTTCCTGTGCGATCGCGCATGGGCGAAAGAGATCGATCAAGATGCTGGCAGGCAAATACCATGAGAAGCGTCTGGATCTCGAAGAACCGGATGTCTACATCTCCAACGGCGACTGCGAGGAAGACGCGGAGATGCTGAAGGAACTGATCCTGGAAGAGACACCGAAGGCAAAGATCACGATCTGCCCGCACGAACCCTTCTCCGGCGCCCATGTCGGACCGGGCATGCTGGGACTGTTCTTCCTGGGAAAAGAACGCTGAAAAGACAAAATGACCTCAAAAGAGGTCATTTTTTATGAAAACAGGCATTTCAGATCAAAGGTTGCACGTATCCTGCAGATAACCGAGTATGTATCCAAGCGCTTCTTCGCGCTGCAATTCAAATCCGTGCATTCCGCCGCGGATGATATGGAACTCGACATCCTTCAGCATTCCGGAAAGCTTTACCGCATAGCGAAGCGGGATGACCGGATCCTTATCACCGTGCATCAGCAGGACGTGGTTGTCATATTTTGTGATCTCACCGTAAAGATCCAGATCATAGATGTCCTCCGCATACTTTCTTCCGACTTCGACAAAAAACAGCGGAAAACGTTCAGGTATGGCATCCCTGTCCGGAAACATCTCTCTGTTGGTCTCGGCAAGCGCCAGTGCCGGATACAGCAGGATCAGACCGCTGATCTCTTCCTTTCTGCGGACAGCCGTCATAGCCGAAACGACGCCGCCCTGGCTTTCGCCCATCAGGATCACATGCTCCGGATCAACAAAATCCCAGGCTTTCGCCGCATCGAGGATCGCTTCCAGATCCGAGATCTCCGTTAATACTGACATTTCCAGCATGGTCCCGTCACTGTGACTGCCTCCCCCGCCGCGGAAATCGAAAAGATAACACGCGAACCCGTGTCCGGCCAGGACTTTTGCGTACCGGCTCAGGGAAAGATAATTCGCGCCGAGACCGTGGGAAACGATGATCAGCGGATGTTTTTCTTTTCCGTCTTCCGGCAGCCAGATCTTTCCCCAGATCTTTCTGCCATGATTATCGACCGTCAGTTCGGTCTTGCTGAAGGATGTTTCGGGAACGTCATTCCAGGTCTCGTATTTTCTCATCGGATTCTCCCTTCCGTATATTCTTGATGATTCTTCTCCTATTATAGATGATGATCCGAACAAAAGGAAAAGGACCTCAGCTGGTCCCTTACCTTATGAGAAGAAATAAATGAAAAATTGCTTACATCTATAGTAAACCATAGTAATGTGAGGATTCTGTGAAAGAAAAATGAAAATAATCTGCACATTTTCATTCTTTCTTTTTTGTGTCCGGCACACAAAAAAACGGTCATTTCCAGACCGTTTTCATTTGGTTTGATCAGCGGATCCTTAATACATTCCGCCCATGCCGCCAGCCGGAGCTGCCGGTTCTTTTTCCTTGATCGTGCCGACAGCTGCTTCGGTCGTCAGGAACAGACCGGAGATGCTGGCAGCGTTCAGGACTGCGGAACGGGTGACTTTACACGGATCGACGATACCGGATTTGAACATATCGACCCATTTGCCTTCCTTGGCATCGAAGCCGACATTCGCCTTCTTGGCGAGCTGCTGCTCGACAATATCCTTGCCGTTGTAGCCGGCATTCTCGGCGATCTGGTAAAGCGGTTCGCTCAGGGAATCAAGAACGATACGGATACCCTTGGAGACATCCGGGTTTGCGCTGTGGAGCTTGTTCTTGAGTTCCTTGTAGATGTCGATCAGGCAGGCGCCGCCGCCGATGACGATACCCTCTTCGATCGCGGCTTTGGTCGCATTCAGGGCATCTTCGATACGCAGTTTCTTTTCCTTCAGTTCCGTCTCGGTAGTAGCACCGACCTTGATGACAGCGACGCCGTTGGTCAGTTTTGCCAGACGTTCCTGGAGACGTTTCTTATTGTAATCGGATTCCGCAGCCTCGATCAGGCTTTCGATCTCCTTGACGCGCTCATCGAACGCAGCCTTGTCTCCGGCGCCTTCAATGATCGTGGTGTGGTCTTTTTCGACCAGTACCTTCTTACAGGTACCGAGATCCTGGACTGTCATATCCTGCAGGTTCATGCCGAGATCCTTGGAGAAGAATTTCGCGCCGGTCAGGACAGCGATATCGTTGAGGTTATCCTTCTGGTTGTCGCCGAAACCCGGAGCCTTGGTGGCAACGACATTGAATGTGCCTCTGAGCTTGTTGACGATCAGGGTGGATGTGACTTCGTTATCGATGTCATCCGCAATGATCAGCAGCGGCTTGTTCATCTGGACGATCTGTTCCAGCATGGACAGGACGTCCTGGATCGTGGAGATCTTCTGGTCGGTGACCATGATCAGCGGATTCTCTAATTCAACAGACATCTTTTCACGGTCGGTGACCATGTACGGGGAGATGTAGCCCTTGTCATAGCGCAGACCTTCGGTAACTTCGAGGGAAGTATCGAAACCCTTGGATTCATCAACGTTGATGACGCCGTTCTTGCCGACCTTCTCCATAGCTTCGGAGATGATCTTGCCGATCTCCTGGGAACCGCTGGAAATAGAGGCGACAGAAGCGATATCGCTGTTGGAGTCGATCTTATGCGCGCGCTTCAGCAGACCTGCGGCAACTTCCTTGGAAGCGTATTCGATGCCTTCCTTCAGCAGGACCGGGTTGGATCCCTTATTGACAGCATCGATACCGTGATGGATCATCGTCTGGGCAAGCAGCGTTGCGGTCGTCGTGCCGTCACCCGCTGTATCGTTGGTGTTGTTGGCGACTTCGTAAACGAGCTTCGCGCCCATGTTCATGAACGGATCTTCCAGTTCAACTTCCTTGGCGATGGTGACACCGTCATTGGTGATCAGCGGTGAACCGTAAGTCTTGTCCAGAACGACGTTGCGTCCCTTCGGACCTAAAGTGACTTTAACTGCATTTGCCAGCGCGTCGACACCTTCCAGCATCAGATCGCGGGCATCTTTTCCGTATTTTAATTCTTTTGCCATGTTGTTTCTCCTATTCTACGATCGCGAGGATATTCTCGGCATTGATCAGGATGTATTCCTCATCCTTGTCTTTGACTTCCGTGCCGGAGTATTTCTTGTACATAACCTTATCGCCGACTTTCAGCGGCATTTCATATACCTTGTCGCGGACCTTGATCTCTTTGCAGTCGGAGATCGCGGCTACGCGTGCGAATTCTTCGTTCGTTTCCTTCTGTGTGATGATGATACCGCTGGCAGTTTCCCTGCTGGCTTTTTCTTTCTTCAATAAGACATTGTCATATAATGGTCTGATCATATCTTTATAATTCCTCCTACCTCTACCTATTATAAACACAAATAGCACTCTGTCAAGAAGAGTGCTAGAATACAGTATTGCTTATTTTGTGGATTGTTATTTGTCTTTCCGGAGCTCCTCGCGGACCTGCATCAGGACCTGTCCAAGCCGGTTCTGCCCTCTCCATTTCGCAGGATCCTGAACGTTGGGGCTGCCTGTGGAATAACCGATCCCCCAGACCAGATCTCTCGGAGCGCATT
This sequence comes from Erysipelotrichaceae bacterium, assembly GCA_017533785.1. GTDB lineage: Bacteria > Bacillota_I > Bacilli_A > Erysipelotrichales > Erysipelotrichaceae > RGIG5669. Next base: position 8,874 of record JAFWII010000010.1, read on the forward strand.
CCGCCAGTATGTTGTCGCCGGTGCCGAGGAGGACCGCTTTGATGTCCTCGTTCTGCGAGAACTTTGCCAGAAGTCCTCTTTTCATGATCTCCATGTTGTTGGCACCCCATACATGGCTGTCGAAGGAAGCGACTTCTCTTCCCAGATTCTTGATCTTCAGCTGGTCATCCTCCTGAAGGATCTTTGCGGCCGTGACCGTATCGCCAAAAAGCCTGGCTTTGCTGAACATCATATACTGTTCGGAAGAAATGAAGCGGACGCCGTCAACAATAAACGCTGCCGGATACCAGTTGCTGAAACAGCCGTATTCATCCGTTTCCCTGTAAAAACCAATGACCATAGATTCCTCCTTCGCGGTTTTCAGCCTGCATACACTTTAAGTTAACAGAGAACAGCCTTAAAACTGCATGCATGACTGCATAAACGAATATGATATATAATCATGTTAGAAAGATCTAACAAAAATACACAGAGGTTCTGTTATGAGAATATTTGTGATCGAAGCGATCGTTCTTTGTCTGACTTTTCATTTTTGCATATATCTCGTGATCCGCTTCAAACCGGAACTTGAGATATACAGTTATCCGCCGGCGATCACGCAGCGCTGGATCGACCTTGGGAAAGTCCGGGCAAAAGAAACTCCTTCCCTGCGGGTCCGCCTTACCAAGAAGATCCCGGCCGCGATCCTGCTCGGACTTTTGCTGGGACTGCTCCTGTGGAAGATCAACGGCTGCACGGGCTTTCTTTCCGCTTTTTTGACGGGGTATGGTCTGTGGCTAATCGTCGACTGGTATGATGCGCTGGTAATGGACTGCCTGTGGTTCTGCCATTCTCCGACCTGCATCCTGCCGGGCACAGAAGATATGACCAAGGCATATCATGATTATGCATTCCACCTGAAAAGCTCAGCGATCGGGATGCTGATCGGCCTGCCGGTCTGCCTGCTTGCGGCGCTTGCGGTAAAGCTGTTTGTTCTTCTCTTCTGAGTGATTTGACCGGTCAGATGATCCCCAGCGGGATAAGGGTCACGAGACAGACTGCGACCAGTCCCCAGATGGTGAACAGAAAAGCCTTCTGATCTTTCTGTTTCATGAAGGGAACGTAGTTGCAGGCAAGGAAAAACGGGATATAGGTCGTAACGAATACCGGAAGCACGCCCCACCATTTATAGACCCAGATGAAGGAATGATTGGAAGTGCCGGCGAGGAAGGACTCAAACAGCGCGAACAGGAGCGCCATGCTGAGCGCGCCCATCAGTTTCTGCCTGTTTGTCGGCTTGTTCGGCAGCATCTTGTAGGAGATGATCCCGGCCAGTGAGAACATCATCGAGAGCTCCCAGCAGACGCCGATCAAAAGGATAAAGGTCGTTGAAGCATTGCTGACGGACCAGAGCGGATAACCTGCAAAATGCGCGATGACCGCGTTGCCGATCTCATAGAGCCAGTGGACTCCGTAAAGCGAGAATCCGGCGACGATCGCCTTGAAATCCTTCTTTTTGTATTCGCTCCAGTAGACGTAAAAGACAACGGACAGAATAAAGATAAAAGTCCAGTTGAAGTTCTCGGTGCTGCGGACCAGGATCGCATCGACCAGATCCTTCGCTTCCTGGGAACCGTCTCCCCAAAACACAAACATAGTATTACCTCTTTCTATTGATCTATGCTAATTCCATTATTGCACACAGCACAGAACAGTGGATACGCTTTTCTATGCTATAATACAGATATAAACATAGAGGAAAACTACAATGAATAAAGTACAGATCGAAAGAATGTTCCCGAATTCCATCGTCAACATGGAGACGACCGATGTCTTCAGCGTCAAGATCAACGGTGCCAGATTCTGCAACATCCAGCCGCTCGAGGTCTGGACTGATGAGAACGGAAAACAGTATCTGAATGTCAGTTATCAGATCGTTGTAGCCGAAAAATACGTTATGTGCGAAGGCAAGTATGCTCTGATCCGTGATGATCTCGAAGAACAGCTGAAGAGACTGAACACCGCTCTGATCAACACGTACTTCTCACTTTACGGCGATGAGACGACCGGTTTCAGTATCGACCCGCAGGAAGGAGACGCCCTGCTCGCCGAGATCAACAACTGGCTGTCGGTCAACGGCTGATCACTTCCCTTTTTCAGGTCTTATCCATCTGCAGCAATACCGTCTGAAAAGACGGTTTTTGTTTGCGTGTTGACTATATGCATTATTTGCATTACTATAATTAATGCAAGGAGTAAACGATCCGCAGCTGCCCTTCCGCAGCGCTTCATTTTCGCGGATCAGAAAACAAATTATGAATACTGTTCCAGTCTTATCAATGATCTTTATGGGCTTCTCCTGTCTGGTCAGCATCGCGGTCCCGGTCATCCTGTTTATCTATTATTGGAAAAAGGGAGCGGACCGTCTGCCCTTCTTCATCGGCTGCCTCATTTTTGTATTCTTCGCGCTGGTTCTCGAAGCACTCGTTCACCAGGCGGTCCTGCTGCGCTCTTCTGTCGGACAGACGATCCAGAACAACATCTGGCTTTATGCCCTGTACGGAGGAGCTATGGCAGCGCTGTTTGAGGAATGCGGACGTGCTTTCGCATTCCGCTTCCTGCTGCGCAAACACAGCGGAAATGACCGCAACGCTCTGATGTACGGCGCCGGTCACGGCGGGATCGAGGCGGTCATTGTTCTCGGGGGCGCGATGATCAACAACCTGATCTATTCCTCCATGATCAACCAGGGCACGATCAACGATATGCTCGTGACGCTTGACCCCGCACAGCAGCAGCAGTTGCTGCCGACGATCTCCGCGCTGATCGCTTCACCGTCCTATATCTTCCTGCTTGGCATCGTCGAGCGTATCCTGGCGATTGCCCTGCATATCAGCTTATCGGTATTTGTCTTCTATGCCGTACGGGAAAAACGCCTGCCGCTGTTCTTCCTGGCTCTGCTGTTCCATTTCGTTATGGATGCCGGCGCAGTGCTGCTGTCATCTGTCCTGCCTGCGCTTCTGGTCGAAGTCTTCATTGCGCTCTGCGTTGCCTCCGCAGTCCTGATCGCCCGGAAGATTTATAATGAATACTCTGCCGGTCATGCTGCGGCCGGGGAATAAATAAAATCTGAAACAACCGGAAATGTATGAAAGAATTTTCATAATAATGTAAATTATTTGAAAATCAATATTGACACTTTGAAATTCTTCCTATATACTGTGTTCAACTTCGATGAACGAAAAAGTAGCCGCAGGAAGGTCTCCAGCGAGCCGGAACAGAGTGGAAGTCCGGCAGACGGAACTGCAGTGAAACGCATTCGGGAGATGTTCTTCTGAACCGACAGTAGGAAGAAACGTGAATCCGCGTTAGAGAAGAGTGGTCCGGTCTTTTCAGACGGACAACCAGTGTGGTACCGCGATTATGTCGTCTCTGGAAACAGAGACGGCTTTTTTATTTAGGAGGCAGCAAAAAATGAAAGCACGACGACGACGAAATACGATCATTCCAAGATACACTGCCCTTTCCTGTTCCCGAAATGAAAAATGACCTGTTGAAATAAAGGAGAAATAAAATGAAAAAGATCATCACTGTATTATGCCTTACCGCTATGTTATTCGCCGCTGCCGGGTGTTCCGGAAAGAAAGAAGAAGGTCCGGCCAAGACCGAGCTCGAACTGGTCTCCACGCTTGACCAGGCGATCCTCTCCCTGGCTTCCGGAAAATGCGACGCTGTCGCACTGGACGGCACGACTGCCCAGAACTATGTTGACCAGTCCAACGGTCAGTTCGCCATGAGCGGCGTCAACTTCGACCTCACCATCTACGGTGACTACGAAGGCAATGTCGTTGCTGCCAAGAAGGGTGAAACATCCCTGATGGAAGTTGTCAATCAGTGCATCAATACCGCGACTTCGACCCCGAGCGGCCATGTTCCGGAAGGCTACACCGACAACTACTACACCTGGTGGACCGCCCTTGCCAAACTGCAGTCCGGCACAGAAGACGAGTCTGCGATCGCGATCGTCGGTGAATACCCGATCTACAACGGTGTCGAACCGGATGAGACCTACAACTATCTCGTCGATACGACCGATCTCGTCAAGCCGGAGCTTGATCTCTCCAACGCCGACGGCGTTCTCAAGAACATCCTCAACAAGGGCGTCATGGTCGTTGCGACTTCTCCGGACTACCCGGCCAACGAATGGATCGATGACGACGGTGTTGTCTGGGGCTGTGAAATGATGCTGGCGAAATACGTTGCTGACTGCCTCGGTGTCAGCCTGCAGATCGAAACGATGGACTTCAGTGCCGTTCTGACCGCAGTCGATACAGGCAAAGTCGACATCGCCTTCTCCGGTTTCGGCTGGAAAGCAGACAGAGCGGAATCCTTCGAGCTCTCCATGGGCTACAGCGGCGACGACAACGTTACCTTCCATACCCTGATCGTTCCGGCTGACCAGGCAGTCAATTACAACTCGCTGGCAGACTTCCAGGGCAAGCACATCATCGCCCAGGCAGGTTCCCTCCAGCAGATGTACGTTGAAGACCAGATCGTTGCTCTGGACGAGCAGCAGTAAGGAGAACCGCACATGGGTCTCGGACCGGGTCTGTTTGACGTACTCCAGGAGTACTGGCCGATCTTCCTCAAAGGTACGATCGGCACTCTGAAATACGCGGCTATCGCTGTCTCCCTGGGCAGCGTCCTGGGTGCATTCATCGCGCTTATCAACTTATCAAAAAACAAGATCGCCAATACCATCGGATCGGTCTACGTCAATGTCCTGCGCGGCACCCCGCTGCTGGTACAGATGTACATCGCGTACTTCTTTCTCCCGATCGCGATTCCCGTTCTGAACGGCGTCACCAAGGAAGTCTATGTTCTGATCGCACTGATCCTGAACTCCAGCGCCTATGTCTCGGAGATCATCCGCGGCGGCATCAACTCTGTCGATAAAGGACAGACGGAAGCCGCCAGATCTCTCGGTCTGACCGCTTCCCACACGATGACGAAGATCGTCCTTCCGCAGGCGGTCAAGAATATCCTCCCGGCCCTGGCGAACGAATATATCGCCATGATCAAGGAAACATCCCTGGCCGGCACCTTCATGCTGTACGAACTGATGTACACCCGGACCCTGCTGGCGAACAAGTTCCTCGTCTGGCAGCCGCTGTTCATCATCGCCGGCATCTACCTGGTCCTGACGCTGCTGCTGTCCTGGATCGTCAAAATCATGGAAAAGAGGTTTGCTGTAAGTGACTAACGAAAATAACGTTCTGATCGAGACCGTCGATCTGCAGAAGAGCTTCGGCGACCTCCAGGTCCTCAAGGGGATCAGCGAAAAGATCTATAAAGGCGAAGTCATTTCCGTCATCGGTCCTTCTGGCGGCGGCAAGAGCACCTTCTTACGCTGTCTGAATATGCTGGAAGAACCCACCGGCGGCAAGGTCATCTTCGAAGGCAACGTCCTCGATGCCAAGAGCACCGACCTCAACAAGCACCGTCAGAAGATCGGCATGGTGTTCCAGCAGTTCAATGTCTTCCCCCACCTCACCGTCATGGAAAACATCACCCTGGCGCCGACGCTTGAAAAAGGCGTTCCGAAGGCGGAAGCCGAGAAAGAGGCGATGGAGCTGCTGAAGAAGGTCGGAATGGAGGATAAGGCGCAGGAATACCCGCGCAAGCTCTCCGGCGGTCAGAAACAGCGTCTGGCGATCGTCCGCGCCATGGCCATGCATCCGGATGTCATGCTGTTCGATGAACCGACCAGCGCGCTCGACCCGGAAATGGTCAAAGGCGTTCTGGAAGTCATCCGCGATCTGGCGCAGTCCGGAATGACCTGCGTCATCGTCACTCACGAGATGGGTTTCGCAAGAGAGATCAGCGACCGCGTCCTGTTCATCGACGGCGGCGTCATCGCCGAAAAGGGAACGCCGCAGGAACTGTTCGATCATCCGCAGAATGCCCGTACCAGGGAATTCCTTTCCCAGGTCCTGTAAAGGAGGCAGAATGAAGACAACCTTCAAGTACGATCATTATTACAAGTACGAAGAACTGAAGAGCAACCTTGAGTTCTTCGCGAAGAAATATCCCAGGCTCTGCAAGCTCGAAGTCAACTGTGTGACCGAGGAAGGCAGAAACCAGTATGCCGTGACGCTGACCAACACAGCGACCGGTGATCCGCTTTCCAAACCGGGCTGGTATCTTGACGGAAACATCCATGCCGGGGAAGTCACCGCCAGCATGACCGCGATGTACACGGTCGACTGGCTGCTGACCAATTACAAGAAAGATGAAGAGATCAAAAAACTCCTCGATACGACGACAGTCTATGTCATTCCGCGCGTTACCCCGGACGGCGCCGAGACCTATCTCACCACCCCCTACACGCTCCGTTCCGTCAACCGGGAGTATCTTCCGGAAAAAGGCGGCATCAAGGAGGAGGATCTCGACGGCGACGGCGTGATCCGTATGATGCGGATCCCGACGAAATACGGCGCCTGGAAAAAGGATCCCCAGAATCCCGACAGCATGGTCCTGCGCGAACCGAGCGACCATGACGGCGAATTCTACGATATCTATCCGGAAGGCTATCTGGAAGAGAACGATGACGTCAACCTCAAGTCCAAGAAAGCCAGCTGGGGCCTGGATTTCAACCGGAACTTCCCCTACGGCTGGTTCCCGGAATCCAGACAGCCCGGCGCCGGCAAGTATCCCCTCTCCAATCCGGAGACGAAAGCGCTGTGTGATTTTGTCCTCAGCCATCCGAATGTCGGCGGCGCAGCCATCGGTCACACGAGCGGCGGCATCATCCTCTACCCACCGGGAACAAGACCGGCTAAAGCCGCGTTCGCAAATGATATCAAAGTCCTGAAGGAGATCGCCGAGATGGGCAAGCAGGAGCTCGGCTACACACCGATGAACATCTTCGATTCCTTTATGGACGATCAGGAAAACTACGACAGCGGCGCCTTCGACGACTGGTGCTTCCAGACCCAGGGCATACCCGCCTATACGATGGAATTCTGGGATCTGAACGGACTGGTCGGCGTGCCCTTTGACTGGGGCAGCCGTTCCGAAGAACCGATGTCAAAGAAGCTCGAGCGTTTCAATGCCTGCATGCAGTGGGTCAAGGAAAACGCGCCGCAGTACTTCTCCCCGTGGCAGAAGATGCAGCATCCTTCTTTCGGCGAAGTCGAGATCGGCGGCTTCAACTACAAGTTCACCCATCAGAACCCGCCGGAGCACCTGCTGGTGAAGACCTGTGAGGACGACGCCAGATTCAATCTGCGTTTCGCCTTCGCGATGCCGCGCCTGGAGATCGCTTCAGTCGAAAAGGAAAAGGTCGCCAAGGACATCTACAAGATCACGGCTGTGATCGGCAATACCGGCTATCTGCCGACCAACCTGTCGGATGAGGCGGTAAAGCTCGGCGTCAACAAGCCGGTCAAAGCGGAGATCTCGGCAGAAGAGATCATCAGCGGAAAGAAGACCGAGGAACTCGGCGATCTGTCCGGATTCAGCCGCACCGTGACCGGGACCCACTTCTACGGCAACATCAGCACTGTCTTCAGCGCTGCCGCCAAAAAGAAAGTATCCTGGGTCGTCCGCGCTCCCAAGGGCACGGAGATCATCGTTAAGGCATCTCAGGAAAAAGCCGGCACCGCCTGCGCGGCTGTCACTTTATAAACAAAACAGAGAGCAGTGATCACACTGCTCTTTTAATTTGAAATTAAAAAGGTTATGTTCATTATCGTGGATTAGCACCCACAGGGTTCAATACCGTGTGGGTGTTTTCATTCCCGGGGTTCATTTGCGTGGATTCCCTGAAAACGGTATGAAACAAAAAAGATCCTTTCGTATCATGGAAGTGTCAGTAATCCAATCACGAAAGGAGGTTTAAACCATTCTTATTCTATGTTGTTTTCCAGTGCAAAGGAAGAAGAGCTGGAAATATCTTCCCAGTTTGAAAAGAAAGGCGTTCTGTATTATGAGGTAAAGCTCATCAACCGCGGAATCATCTGTAAAGGATGCGGGACATATCATACCAATGTAAAAGAGTATATCCATAAGAAGATCGTTCACTCGATCTATTACGGAAAGCCCTGCACCATCCTTTTCAAACACCGGCGCTTTCTCTGTCCCAAATGCGGAAAGACGGCAATGGACAGGAATCCCTTCTGCAGCGAGAGCTGCCGCATTTCCGATCAGACGATCCTGAACATCCTTTCATTCCTGAAAAGATACAATAATCCTTTCCGGGCTGCCGCGGAATATTTCCGGGTCGCTGTTTCGGAAGTGATCCGTATCTTTGACAGGTACTGTCAGATGGACAGGAATCCCTTTACGAAAGTGATGTGTTTCGATGAAGTCTATTTCTCAAGGAAAAGGAAAAAGAAATATGTTCTGGTGATCATTAATTTCTTCAACCGGGCGATCATAGATGTCCTGAAAGACAGGGATAAAAGAACGATCGCCTCCTACCTGAAAGGCATCGATCTTAAAGAAAGAAACAGGGTCGAGTACGCCTGCATCGATATGAACGATTCCTACAGGGAGGTGCTTCCCCGCTATCTTCATAACGCCACAATCGTTGCGGATTCCTTTCATGTCGTAAAAAGAGTCGGAAAAGCACTGGATGAAGTCCGTAAGAAAGTGATGCGCCGCTACGAAAGTGATAAGAAAAGTGACGGCTATTATCTTTTAAAGTACAGGGAGGAGATCCTTTTCGGCGACTCTCTTTCCGATAAGCCTGTCTATAACAGACACTTCCATCTCCCTTTAAGTGAATTTGAGCTGATGCGCAAAATGAAGGAGCTTGATAAGGAACTGGCGGATGCCTATGACTTATACCAGGCATATCTTTCCTTTAATAACACAGACTATATGGACAGCTTAAAGGCGCTCAATGACCTTGAGGAATATATCAACAGCTGTAAGGTCTCAGGCATAAAAGAGTTTATCGATCTTTCCAATACCTTAAGCAACTGGAAAACAGAGATCATCAACTCTTTCTGCAAACTGAAGGGACAGCGGGTATCCAACGGTCCCATTGAAGGAAGGAACTCATTGATCAAGAAGATCTTAAAGATCGCCAATGGCTACTCTAACTTTGACAGATTCCGCAACCGCATAATCTATTCTCTGAACAAGTTCGCAACCCATTCATTCAGACCTGATTAAGATCAAAACAAGGATTACTGAAACAAATGAAAAGAGATCCGGCTCCGCACTTCAATATGCAGGATCGGATCTCTTTTTTCTTTCACTAACTCATGAAACCCACAGGATAATGAAACCCCTGTACCCACAGGTTATTGAACCCTGGGAAAGGATTTACCCACAGGTTAATGAACATAACCATTAAAAACGGGAAACCTTTCGGCTTCCCGTTTATCGTTATGCTTCGGTGGAAACGACTTCCTGCGGAAGCTCGCCTTCTTCAAGAGTTTTCTTGTGGCGTGCTTCGGTGCGGATATGACGTTCTTCCGCCATTTCAGCTGCTCTCTGTTCGACCAGTTCCGTTGTCTCACGGGTAAAGGATGAACCGGTACCTGCCGGGATCAGTTTACCGATGATGACGTTCTCCTTCAGACCGCGCAGATGATCGATCTTGGAATTGACGACAGCGTCGGTGAGGACACGGGTCGTTTCCTGGAAGGATGCGGCGGAGAGGAAGGATTCTGTTTCGACAGATGCCTTGGAGATACCCTGGAGGACCGGAGTGAACTTCGCCGGGACCTTACCTTCCAGGAGCAGGGCGTTGTTCAGTTCGGTGATCTTCTTCAGGGACAGTGTCTGTCCGGCAGAGTAGCTGCTGTCACCAGGCTCAACGACCATGACTTTCTTGAGCATCTGGTGGATGATGATCTCAACGTGTTTGTCGGAGATATCAATACCGGCAACCGCGTAGACCTTCTTGACTTCCTTGAGGATGTAGTTTTCCACAGCCTGGACGCCGGCGACTTCGATCAGTTCCTTCGGATCGATGTTGCCTTCGGTGAGCTTTTCACCGGTCTGGACGGTCGCGCCTAACTTGATAGTCGGACGCAGTACCTGGGCAGCGCTCGTCTTGTGCTCAATGCTTTCCTGGGCATTGGTGATGACGATCTTCATGCCGCTGTGGTTCTCAAGTTCATCGAGAGCTGTGATCTCACCGCTGATCTTTGCCAGGACCGCCGAACGTTTCGGACGGCGTGCTTCGAACAGTTCTTCAACACGCGGCAGACCCTGTGTGATATCCGCATCCGCGTTCGCGTTCGCGACACCGCCGGTATGGAATGTACGCATGGTCAGCTGTGTGCCAGGTTCACCGATGGACTGGGCGGCCATGATACCGATCGCTTCGCCGTTTTCAGCGAGCTTGCCGGTAGCCATATGGCGGCCGTAGCACTTGCGGCAGACACCGTTCTTGGCATGACAGGTAAAGGTATTGCGGATGTAGACGCCCTGGATGCCGGACTTCACGATACGTTCCGCGATGTCTTCGTCGATGAATTCATCGCTGGCGACGATCAGTTCGCCGGTAGCGGGGTCGATCACGTCTTCCTTGGCGTAACGGCCGATGATACGGTCGTACAGGTTCTCGATGACGGAGTTGTTCTGTTCCTCATCGACGATCGCCGAGACATAGTAACGGCGGTCGGTATGACAGTCGTCCTCAGAGATGATGACATCCTGGGCGACGTCGACAAGTCTTCTGGTCAGGTAACCGGATTCAGCTGTCTTCAGAGCTGTATCGGTCAGACCTTTACGGACACCATGGGTGGAAATGAAGAACTCGGATACGTTCAGACCTTCACGGAAGGAGGAATAGATCGGGACTTCGATGATCGAAGGCTGGTATTCCTTCTTGGATTTGGACTGGACAGGACGGGCCATCAGACCACGCATGCCGGCCAGCTGTGTAAAGTTACCCTTGTTGCCTCGGGCACCGGAGACAGCCATCATGTTGATCGGGGATTTACGCGGCATGGAGCGCATGACCTCGTCACCGATCAGACCGGTCGTGGTATCCCACAGGTTCTTGAACAGTTTTTCCCATTCCGGCGGTGTCAGCTGGCCTCTCTTGAGGAGCTTCTGCAGGACATCCGCTTTCTTTCTCGCTTCTTCGACGTAGACCTGTTTGTTCGGAGCGACGTTGATATCGGATAAGGAGACCGTCATTCCGGCAACAGTGGAATACTTGAAGCCCAGGTCCTTGATCGAGTCAAGAATGTCGGAGGAACCTTCGGTACGGTAACGCTTGAAGACTTCCGCGATGACCTTGGAAAGGTCTTTTTTGATGAATTCCGGACGGACCGGCTGGTTCGCGATATATTCCTTGATATCGGTTCCAAGCGGTACGAAATCGGAATCCGGCGTTTTCTTCAGGTTCTGCTCGCTGACTTTGTTGATGTACGGGAAGTCGGACGGGAACTTGGAGTTGAAGATCAGTTTACCGACTGTGGTGATCAGATACATGCCGTTCTGTTCTTCGGTGAAGTCCTCCTTATGAAGGTTCTTCGCGTAGACAGCGATACGGGTATGCAGGTGGACCTGCTTGTCTTCGTAAGCCATCAGCACTTCGTTGAAATCCTTGAAGACATGACCCTCGTTGTCGCCGAAGGTACGCCACATTTCGGCAGCCTGGGCATCACCCAGTTTTTCGATCTTGTCCGCCTTGTCATAGAATTCCTGGGCAGTTTCTTCCATATTCAGATAGAAGTTGCCGAGGACCATGTCCTGAGAAGGCGTGACGATCGGTTTGCCGTCTTTCGGACCGAGGATGTTGTTGGAAGCCATCATCAGGATCTCAGATTCTGCTCTGGCCTTCTCGCTCAGCGGGAGGTGGACAGCCATCTGGTCACCGTCGAAGTCCGCGTTGAAGCCCGGACATACGAGCGGATGCAGACGGATCGCTCTGCCTTCAACAAGTTTCGGTTTGAAAGACTGGATTCCCAGACGGTGCAGTGTCGGTGCACGGTTCAGGAATACAGGATGCTGGTCCATGACCTGCTCGAGAACATCCCAGATCTGCGGATCACCGCGGTCGATCATCTTCTCGGCGTTCTTCGGGTTGGGAGCCATCTCCTGGTTTACGATCTCATTCATGACGAAGGGCTTGTAAAGCTGGATCGCCATTTCACGCGGGATACCGCACTGGTACATCTTGAGGTCCGGTCCGACGGCGATAACGCTTCGGCCGGAGAAGTCAACACGCTTGCCCAGCAGGTTCTGACGGAAACGTCCCTGCTTACCCTTCAGAGAATGGGATAAGGATTTTAAGACGCGGTTGCCGGCGCCCTTGATCGGAGCCGAACGGCGTCCGTTATCGATGAGGGCATCGACCGCTTCCTGCAACATACGCTTTTCGTTCTGGACGATGATGGTAGGAGTACCGATCTCGAGCAGTTTTTTCAGACGGTTGTTACGGGTAATGACACGACGGTAGAGATCGTTCAGGTCGCTGGTAGCGAAACGACCGCCGTCGAGCTGCAGCATCGGGCGGAGATCCGGCGGAATGACCGGCAGTTCGGTCATGACCATCCACTCAGGCTTGTTGTTGGAACTGACGAACGCATCGATCGTCTCGAGACGCTTGATCAGTTTCTTGCGCTTGTCGCCCTGAGCTTTTTCCAGATCCTTTTCGATCTGCTCTTTTTCTTTCAGGACATCGACCTGTTCCAGCAGCGTTTTGATCGCTTCGGCACCGGTCTTTGCCTCAAAGCTGTTTTCACCATATGTGATCTTCTTTTCGCGGTATTCTCTCTCGGAGAGGATCTGCTTGTAAGTAAGATCGCTGCTTCCCGGATTGGTGACGATCCAGGATACGAAGTATACGACTTCCTCAAGTGCCTTCGGCGGAACATCGAGGACGAGGCCCATACGGCTCGGGATGCCCTTCAGATACCAGATGTGGGCGACCGGAGCAGCCAGGGAGATATGACCCATTCTTTCTCTGCGGACAGAAGCCTTGGTGATCTCAACACCGCAGCGGTCGCAGATAACGCCTTTATAGCGTACTTTCTTGTACTTGCCGCAGGCACATTCCCAGTCCTTGACCGGACCGAAGATGCGTTCGCAGAAGAGACCGTCACGTTCCGGTTTCTGGGAACGGTAGTTGATCGTCTCCGGTTTGGTTACTTCGCCATGGGACCATTCGAGGATACGCTCCGGAGAAGCCAGTCCTACCTGTAAGGCGGAAAATGTTTTTCTTGCCATTGCTTTACCTCCTTAGTCCTCATCGTCAAAGCCCATAACGGCTTGAACGGGTTCATCTGTCTCGTTTCCTTCACTGTCGGTGATCGCGAGGCCGGTGGTATCGGCGACCATTTCCGGCTTGAATTCGCTCTCGCGTTCTTCTTCCGCGTCGAGTTCATCGAAGTCGATCTCTTCGCCGTTTTCATCCAGCATCCGGACATCGATCGCCAGTGCCTGGAGTTCGTTCTTCAGGACCTTGAAGGATTCCGGGATACCCGGTTCAGGAATGTCGTTGCCCTTGATGATCGCTTCGTAAGTTCTCGTACGTCCGTTGACGTCGTCGGACTTAACGGTAAGGATCTCTTCCAGGGTATGCGCTGCGCCGTAAGCTTCCAGAGCCCAGACTTCCATCTCACCGAAACGCTGACCGCCGTTCTGGGCTTTACCGCCGAGCGGCTGCTGGGTGACCAGGGAGTACGGACCGGTCGCACGGGCATGCAGTTTGTCATCGACCATGTGAGCCAGTTTGATGTAGTACATGACACCGACGGAGATACGTTCGTCGTATTCCTCACCGGTCTTGCCGTCGCGCAGGACGAGCTTGCCGTCTGCCGGGGTTCCGGCTTCGGCCATGATGTCACGGAGTTCCTCGTTGGTGATACCGTCGAAGACCGGGGTCGAGAACTTGACACCGAGCTTCTTGGCGGCCATACCAAGGTGGATCTCCAGGACCTGACCGATATTCATACGGGACGGAACGCCGAACGGGTTCAGCATGATATCGACCGGGGTGCCATCCGGCATGAACGGCATATCTTCTTCCGGAAGGATCTTGGAGATAACGCCCTTGTTGCCGTGACGGCCGGCCATCTTATCGCCTTCAGAGATCTTACGTTTCTGGACGATGTAGACCTTTACGACTTCCGTAACGCCCGGATCGAGCTCGTAGCCTTCGCTGCGGCGGAAGATCCGGACAGCCTGAACGATACCGGCACCGCCGTGCGGAACGCGCAGGGAGTTGTCACGTACTTCATGGGATTTCTCACCGAAGATCGCAAGCAGCAGTTTTTCTTCCGGAGAAGCGTCGCTCTGACCTTTCGGCGTTACTTTACCGACCAGGATATCGCCTTCCTTGACTTCCGCACCGACCATGACGATACCGCGTCCGTCGAGGTTGCGGCAGGCTGTATCGGATACGTTCGGGATATCTCTGGTGATCTCTTCAGCGCCGAGCTTGGTGTTGCGGCACTCAAGAGAGTATTCATCGATGTGGATGGATGTGTAGATATCATCCTTGACCAGTCTCTCGGAGAGAATGATCGCATCTTCGTAGTTGTAACCGTGCCAGGTCATGAACGCGATGGTCACGTTCTGACCGAGCGCGAGTTCGCCGTCTTCCATGGAAGGACCGTCCGCGATGATATCGCCCTTCTTGACATTCTCACCGTTGTTGACGATCGGTCTGTGGTTGATGCAGGTGCCGGCGTTGGAACGGGAGAACTTGTCGAGCTTGTATTCATGCTCGCCGTCTTCATTGGAGATGACGATGGTCTGCGCATCGGCATAGGTTACGGTACCGTCTTCTTCCGCCAGCAGAGCTGCGCCGGAGTCTTTGGCAATGACCTGTTCAATGCCGGTTCCGACATACGGGGAATGCGGTTTTAAAAGCGGAACTGCCTGACGCTGCATGTTGGCGCCCATCAGGGCACGGCTCGCGTCGTCGTTCTCTAGGAACGGGATACAGGCAGCCGCAACGGAAACGATCTGTTTCGGGGAAACGTCGGCCAGTTCGACCTTGTCCTTGGAAACGAGGACAGTTTCACCGGCTTTACGGGCAACGACCTGATCGTTGACCAGTTCGCCGTCGATGACTTCGTTCGCCTGGGCAATGTAGTAATCCGCTTCTTCGTCGGCAGCCAGATAGATGTAGTCATCCGTGACTTTGCCGTTGTTTACCTTACGGTAAGGCGTTTCGATGAAGCCGTATTCATTGACCTTCGCATAAGTCGTCAGGTAGGAGATCAGACCGATGTTCTGACCTTCCGGCGTTTCGATCGGACAGATACGTCCGTAATGGGAGTTGTGAACGTCACGGACTTCGAAGCCGGCTCTTTCTCTGGTCAGACCGCCCGGACCTAAAGCCGAGACACGGCGCTTGTTGGTGATCTCCGCCAGCGGGTTCTGCTGGTCCATGAACTGGGACAGCTGGGAGCTGGAGAAGAATTCCTTGATCGCGCCTGTCAGCGGACGGATATTCGTCAGAGCTTTCGGAGTTGCGGTTTCGAGGTCGACGATCGACATCTTTTCCTTGACGGCCTTTTCCATACGGCTCAGACCGATCCGGAACTGGTTCTGGATCAGTTCGCCGACTGTACGGATACGGCGGTTGCCCAGCATATCAATGTCATCGGTGGTGCCGATGCCGTCGAACATGGTCAGGGCGTAGGAATAGAATGCGATCATATCGGACATGGTGATGCACTTCTTGGAGTCGATCGGGTCGACACCGACGAGCTTCACGACATGACCGTCCTTGCGTTCGATCTCCGCTACCTGGTTCGCGTTTCCGACGAACCAGCCGGTAACTTCTTCACCGTTGGTGATGCGTTCGCGCAGAACAGTTTCGTTGTCGCTGCTCAGCATGAAGCAATCTGTATCCGGTAAATAGTACGGCATTAAAGGTGTAGCGTCTTCACCAAGGATGTCTTTGCCCTTCTTGTCTGTCAGACGTCCGAGAACGAAGAATCTCTGACCGTAGTTGAGTACGGCGTTGAGGTTGTCTTCGGTCAGTCTGACTGCGTTAGCGATGATCCCGGAATAGACCGTGACCTTCTCTACTTCCTTGGCAAGATCTTTGATGTCGGCATCGGTCAGGACTGTGCCGGCCGGAACGATGCGGTCCTTGAGGTCCACGTCGTTTGCCAGAACACGTCCGCGCAGCGCCAGCTTGTCAGTCGTCTCCACGACGGCCTTGGCCGGGTGGGAGAACTGATAGGAGAACGGGAACGCTTCCACATGGGAGCCCTTTGCCAGTTCTTCCTTCAGCAGGTTGCGCTCTTCTCTGCCGACATAGGTACCCTTCTTCATCAGAAGAGTGCCGTCAGCCTTGTAGAGGTCGGTATGGAGCTTCTGGTTCTCCATACGGTCTACAACACTGAGCTTCTTTTTCAGTTTGTAACGGCCAGCCTTCGTTAAGTCGTATTTCTTCTGATCGAAGAATTTTGCGTTCATTAACGATACCGCACCTTCCATGGTCGGAACTTCATCCGACTTCTGGTTTTCGTAGATCGCGATCAGCGCTTCGTTGCGGGTGCGCGGCTTGTCGTATTCAAGAGTATTAACAATTTCTTCGTAAGGTCCGAAATATGAAGTGAAAAGTGCTTCATAAATGCTCAGGAATTCGCGTTCGGAGTTCTGAGCGACCAGATCTTCATAATAAGGGCGACCAAAAGATTCTAAGAATTTTTTAATACCATCAGTCGAGAAGCTGTCTTCGCCCTTCTCGTAGTCCAGCGAGAAACCGATCGCCTTCAGCAGGATCGTAGACAGGATCTTACGTTTGCGGTCTACGCTCATGTTCAGGATACGGCCGAGCGTGCTCTTCTTGTCGTCGCTCATGTATTCGAGCCAGGTGCCTCTGCCCGGGATGAGCTCGCAGGTAAAGATCTCCTTGCCTGTCTTGTCATCGGTCGCAGTATCGAAATAGGCGCCCGGGGAACGAACGATCTGAGATACGATTACACGTTCAGCACCGTTGATGATAAAGGTGCCGGAGGATGTCATCATCGGGAAGTCGCCGAGGAAGACGTCTTCTTTCTTGGTGAATACTTCACCGGTCTCCTCGTTGATCATCTCGAGTTCCATTTTCGCTTTTAACGGAGCGGCATAATTGACTTCTCTGAACTTGCTTTCGTTAACATCGTATTTCGGCTTACCGAATTCGTAATCGATAAAGCGCAGACGAATGTTTCCGTTGTAGTTCTGAATTGGATAGATATCTTCGAAAACTTCCCGGATGCCTTCTTCGGCAAACCAGCGGAAGGAATCAGTCTGAATTTCTACCAGGTTCGGCAAAGCAAGCGAACCGCTTACTTTGGAATAATCACGGCGAGTAGAATGTCTTCCTGATTTGACAATGTTATAAGTCTTTTTGTCTGCCATTAATGCGCCGTCCTTTCTTCTGAGATACTACCGGACAGCCCGGATAACCCAGTACCCGGCTTCTTTGTGCAGTATCTCTGTGTCATTAAATAAGTCTTTTAATTTCTTCAGCGTGGATTCCGCGCCATGTTTCTTCTTGATCACGATGTAGAGGCAGCCTTCAGGCGCTAAACACCTGTGAGCCTTTTCATAGAGACCGAATACCGCCTGCTTTCCGGAATGGATCGGCGGATTGAGCAGGATCGTCTCGTAGAGGCGGTCCAGTTCGGTGATGTCCGAAGTCAGCGTGGTGCAGATCTTCACAGCGTTGTTTTCCGCGTTGAGTCTCGTCAGTTCGACAGCCCGTTCGTTGATATCGACGGCATCGACTTCCGTTTCCGGAAAGAGCCGTTTCATCACGATCCCGATAGCGCCGAAACCGCAGCCGAGGTCAAGCAGATGTTTCCCCGGAGGGAAGGACGCAGCCTGCTTAATTAAAAGATAAGAACCGAAGTCTACGCGTTCCTTGGAGAACACGCCGTTATCGGTAGTAAAGTTGAATGACTCATTATTGAACTGGTAGGTAAATGACTGCCTCTCCTCTTTCAGAGAAGCGTCATTCAGGAAATAATGAGACATTCGCCTTCTTATTTAATTTCTACGGTCGCACCGGCATCTTCGAATTTCTTCTTCAGTTCAGCAGCTTCATCCGGTGAGATGTTTTCCTTGATAACTGCCGGAACCTTATCAACAGCCTGCTTAGCTTCGAGTAAGCCTAAGCCTGTGATTTCACGGACTAACTTGATAACAGCGACCTTGGACTGACCAGCGGATGTTAAGCTGACAGTAACAGTGGACGGACCAGTCTGTTCAGCTTCTTCAGCCGGAGCAGCAGCAACTGCGACCGGAGCAGCAGCGGTAACGCCGAATTTTTCTTCGATAGCCTTGACTAAATCATTCAGTTCAATAATTATAGCTTCTTCAAGATATGCGAGGATATCTTCCTTGTTTAACTTTGCCATTTGTTTTCTCCTTTACTTTTCAATTATTGGCTTTTGTTGTCTTCTGCAGACGATCTGCTCAGACTTATGCAGCAGCGGCTTCTTCCTTAGCCTCTTCTGCTGCCGGTGCAGCCGGAGCAGCACCGCCTTCGGCTCTTGCATCAGCAACTGCCTGGACAGCACGGGCAAATCCGGACAGCGGCTGCTGTAAGCAACCAAGTAACATGGACAGCATGCCTTCTTTGTTGGGCAGGGTGGACAGTTCCTTGATCATCTTATCGTCGCAGACTCTGCCTTCGACGATACCTTCTTTCAGGATCAGTGCTTTGTGCTTCTTGGCGAACTTCGCAAGAATGCGGGCACCTGCTGTAGCATCAGCGGAGAATGCATATGCATTCGGGCCTTTGAGTGAGGGCTTGATATCAGAATACCCGAGATCATCAGCGGCTCTTTCGAACATTGTGTTTTTGTAAACCTTTAAGTCAACGTTCTCCGCCTTTAATGCACGGCGCAGTTCTGTAACCTCAGCTACAGTCAATCCACGGTATTCCACAACAACAGTCGCACCGGACTCTTTGATCTTGTTAGAGATCTCGGCAACCATCTCCTGTTTTGCGTTCAATACAGCTTGATTCATATGTTCCTTCTTTCTAGCATCTAGATCCAAAAGGAATAAAAACCCGCACAAGACAGCGCGGGCTAAAAAATCAACTGATCTTTTCCCTCGGCAACCTTATTAAGCTTTTGGGCCGTTGCTGTCTTTGGTATATAGATGCTTAAGTATTATACACTACCCGATCAAGCAAAGGCAAGGGTTTTATGTTAAAAAAATGCGCATTTTTTCTGCATTTCTGCGGTGTTTTCCCTTCCCCGCCGGCAGCCCGCCGCACACCGCTTTTCAGACCGGGAAGAGACGGAAAAACGGCCGGTTTTCTTCCTTGTCACGCTATGAAAAGTTGAGTATAAATGTTATAATTTTCACGTAAAATCAGGAACAAATATCCACTGCCGGGAATGGTCTTTCAGATTCTGACCGCGTCCGATAATAGAAAGAGAGGGAACCGGATATGCGAATGTTCGCGAATGATTCACGCCAGTTTAAATTCAGCGTCCTGCTCGAGATCTGCAAACAGGCGTTTGCAGGCGATCTCGACGAAGCGGAAGTCCATGCGCGCGCCAGGGAACTGGTATCGCTGAGCTCGCCGCGCGTACGCTGTTGTGTGTACAAGGAAAGAGAAGTCCTGCGTCAGAGAGTGCGTCTGTCTTTAGGACAGATGGCCAATGATTCCGCGCCGTATAACCCGCGTCAGATCGTTCAGGTCATCGACGCCGCCTGTGACGGCTGTTCGATCCGCAAGATCCGGGTCACCGACAACTGCCGCA
Source organism: Erysipelotrichaceae bacterium (assembly GCA_017533785.1). Taxonomy (GTDB): domain Bacteria; phylum Bacillota_I; class Bacilli_A; order Erysipelotrichales; family Erysipelotrichaceae; genus RGIG5669. The sequence continues at coordinate 28,559 of JAFWII010000010.1, forward strand.
AGTGCATGGCCAAAGCCTGTCTTGAAGCCTGCCGCTTCGGCGCGATCTCGATGGGGACCGACCGTTCCCAGATCGACTACGACAAGTGTAAGGAATGCGGCATGTGCGCCAAGGCCTGTCCGTATAACGCGATCGTCGTCACCGAGCGTCCGTGCTATGCCCACTGCCCTGTTCAGGCGATCAGCTGGGACGAAAACGGCATCGCCGTCATCGATGAGAAGAAATGCATCAACTGCGGCCAGTGCGAGCTCTCCTGCCCCTTCGGCGCCTGCGAGGATATCAGCTGGGTCGTACCGGTCATCACCGCGCTGAAGATGGATATCCCCTCCTTCGCGATCATTGCTCCCTCCATCCAGGGACAGTTCGGCAGTGCGAATCTTGCCCAGATCCGCAAGGGCATCGAGATGCTCGGCTTCGAAAAATGCTACGAAGTCGCCCTGGGAGCGGATGCCGTTGCCAAATACGAAGCGGAGGAACTGCGTGAACATATGGAAGCCGGCGTTCCGCTGACGACCTCCTGCTGTCCGGGCTTCGTCAATATGCAGAAAATGCATTTCCCGGAGATCTATGAGAAAAACAAGTCCACCACCGTTTCCCCGATGATGGCGCTTGCGAATAAACTGAAAAAGGAATATCCCGATCACGGTATCGTCTTCATCGGACCGTGTGTCGCCAAGAAACAGGAAGCGATGGAATACGTTTCCGCGGTCGACTACGTTCTGACGTTCGAGGAACTGGCGGCGATGGTCGCTGCCAAGGACATCGACTTCAGCAAGATCGAGACCGGGGAAGCCGGACACGCATCGAACTACGGACGCGGCTTCGCGGCCAGCGGCGGCGTTGCCGCGGCAGTCCAGCAGGCGCGTAAGGAGAATGCGGAGGATCCGGTGAACGCGGTCTTCGCCAACGGCGCCTTTGAATGCAAGCAGCAGCTGCAGCTGATCAAAGCCGGCAAATTCCCGGCTGACATCCTGGAAGGCATGTGCTGCGTGGGCGGCTGTGTCGGCGGGCCGGCTGCGATCGTCAACGCCCAGATCGCAAAAGGAAGAATGTTCAAGGAGAACCTCGCCAACAAGGCGGAGACCATCGGCGGTTCTCTTGACAAGAATAGTTTCGACGGAGTCATGATGCACGTCGTTAAGAAGGAGGAAACAAATCATGCTGAAGATTGAAGTCTGTATCGGCAGCGCATGTTACGTTAAAGGTTCCAATCAGGTCGTCGCGGATCTGAGCCAGATGATCAGGGACGAAGGCTGGGAAGACAAGATCAGCCTGACCGGTAGCTTCTGCATGAAGGCCTGCCAGAACAAGACCGGCCTCGGGATCCGCATCAACGGCGAGCTCATCCCCGGGATCACCATGCAGAATGCCAAGGAAGCCCTGAAAGCGGCGATCACGGAGCGTCTTGCATGATTTCCCCGTATATCCGTCTCGTCGAATTCTCCTGTCACAACTGTATGCGCTGTGTCCGGGCCTGCCCGACCAACGCGATGACCTATACCAACAGTGCCCCGCAGATCCTCGCTGAGGAATGCATCCTGTGCGGCAACTGCTACAAAGCCTGCCCGCACGACGCGAAATCGGTCCTTTCGGAGATGGACCGGGTGCTGGAATGGCTGAAAGAAGGAAAGGAAGTCATCCTGAGCGTCGCTCCGAGTTTTACTGCGGTCTGGCCGCAGTTTTCTTCTCTTGCGAAGATCCTCAAGGGACGCGGATTCAGCTGTATCGACGAGACCGCCAAAGGCGCGAAACTCGTCTCCACCGCTTTCGCCAACCTGATCAAAGAAGGCAGGATGGACAACATCATCACGACCTGCTGCCCGGCTGTCAACAGTCTGATCGAAAAGGAATACGGCGATCTCGTCGGCTATATGGCGCCGGTCGTTTCGCCGCTGATCGCCCACGGCCGGCTGCTGAAAAAAGATAGACCGGACGCAAAAGTCGTCTTCCTTTCTCCCTGTATCGCCAAGATCAAGGAGATCGAGGATGCCCGCTTCACCGGCGCGGTCGACGCGGTCATCTCGATGGAAGAACTCTATCACTGGATCGAAAACGATCTTACCGAAGAGGAAACTGCCGACTGGGAGGACTTCGAAGGTTCGATCGCCAGATTATATCCGACTTCCGGCGGGATCATCTCCACACTGGAAAAAGATCCGCGCTACAAATATGTCGCGATCGACGGGATCCACAGAGTCAAGGAAGCTCTCGAATCCCTGCGCCGCGGACACATGAAAGGCTATTTCTTTGAAGTGAATGCCTGCCAGGGCTCCTGCCTCGGCGGACCGCTGCTCTCCCATTTCCATCACAACGAGTGGCTCGGCCAGAGCGTCATCCGCGAAAGCATCGATGTCGCCGACCCTATCAAAGCGGCTCCTTTACCGGTCGATCTGACCGCGGAATGGCATCAGGAAGAGATCAAGCGTCCGCATCACAGCGAGGAAGATATCAGTGCCGAGATGATCCGGGAAGGCAAGACCTCCCCTGCCAAGATCCACGACTGCGGCGCCTGCGGCTATGAGACCTGCCGCCTGAAGGCGATCGCCGTACTCGACGGCAAAGCCGATCCGCAGGTATGTCTGCCGATGGCGCTGGAAAGAGCGCAGTCTCTCTCGAACGTCGTCATCAGCAATACCCCCAACGGCATCATCATCCTTGATGAGGATCTCTTTATCCGGGAGGTCAACCCGGCAACCTTCAGCATCCTCGGTCTCGAGACCGATCCGGTCGGCCTGCCGCTGGTCGCGATCCTGCCGAAAGAAGAGCTGGAGGAAAAGATCCGCAGTTCCGGCGACAAGACCGAAAGCCTGCGTATCTACTATGAAGACTATGACAAACTCATCGATCACGCGATCGTCAACGTTCAGAACTCCGACTATATCGTTCTGATCCTGATGGATCGCACGGAAGAAGCACGCAAGGAAAAACAGATGCTGGAGATGCGTGACCGCACGCTTGAGGTGACCCAGCAGGTCATCAACGAACAGATGCGCGCTGTCCAGGAGATCGCTTCGCTGCTGGGCGAAACGACCGCCAAGACCAAAGTCGCCCTTACCTCGCTGAAACGTTCTGCGGCAAAAGAAGAAGATGAGTGAAAAGATCCATATCGACGCCGCCTGGCGTTCACTGAACAAAAAGGAAGAGGAGCTCTGCGGTGACCGTGTCCAGATCCGCCGCGGCAATGACTGCACGGTCATGGTCCTGGCGGACGGACTGGGAAGCGGCGTCAAAGCGAACATCCTCTCTACTCTGACGAGCACGATCATTTCCGAAATGATCAGTTCCGGCATGTCTCTGAAAGAGGCGGTCGAAACGATCGTCGATACCCTCCCTGTCGATCAGGAACGGGGCATCGCCTATTCGACTTTCACGATCATCCAGGCCTATTATGACGGACTGGTCAAGATCGCCCAGTACGACAGCCCGCAGATCGTCATCATGCGCGACAACAAAGTCCTGCATCTGCCGATGGAGGAACACGAGCTCAGCGGAAAAAAGGTCACGAGCCTGAGCTTCAATGCCGAACCCGGCGACCTCTTCGTCACTTTCTCGGATGGCATCCTGTGGGCTGGAGTCGGCATGTATATGAATTTCGGCTGGGGGCAGAAAGAAGTCGAGAATTTCCTCGAGGAATTCATCGAACCGGCAGATCCTGCCAGAGAAGTCGCCCGCATCCTGCTGGCCAACGTCAACCACCTCTATGACGGAATGCCGGGAGATGACTCCACCGTTGCCTGTATACGCGTCAAGGAAGCCAGGGAAACAAGGGTCATGGTCGGTCCGCCTTCCGAACCGTCCATGGACCGGGAAGTCGTCTCGAAACTCGTGTCCGCCAGCGGCTACAAAGTCTGCTGCGGAGGCACGACCAGCCAGATCGTCTCCGGTGTTCTGGGGAGAGAACTGACCACGGATATCTCCCAGATCCTCGCAAGTTCCGACGTCCCGCCGAAAGGATTCATCCGCGGTATCGACCTCGTTACCGAAGGCGTGCTGACGCTGCAGAAAGTCGGACGCATCCTGCGCAAAGCCACACTGGATAACGGCTACGTCGAGAAACTGCTCGGCGGAAAGGACCGGGATGCCGCCTTTGAACTGACCAGATTCCTGCTGGAATCCAGTGCTGTTACCTTTATGGTCGGACTCAGCGACAATCCTGCCCATGATGCGATCAACTATTCCCCGATCTCCCTCAGCGCCAAGATCGAACTCATCAACGAGATCGGCGAACGGCTGACGGCTCTGGGAAAGATCGTCCGCATCGAAAAATACTGAGCTATCGATAGAGCCGGAAAAACTTCCGGCTCTTTCTTTGTTTCAGAAGACATAATGCATTATCCGGTACACACCGTTTATCTTGACTGCTTTCCCTGAAAACCGATATTATTTTTATATGATCCAGGAGGTATACTATGGCATACACAAAGGAAGACATTTTACGGAGAGCAGATGAAGCGCAGATCGAATTCATCTATCTGCAGTTTGTTGATATTTTCGGCCAGCTGAAGAACGTCACGATCACCCGTTCCCAGCTCGCAAAAGCCCTGAATGATCAGATCATGTTTGACGGCTCCTCGATCGAGGGATATTCCCGCATCAATGAGTCCGACCAGTATCTGCGTCCCGATCTCGATACCTGGGTCGTACTGCCCTGGCGCAACGAGCCCGGCAAGAAGGCAGCCAGACTGATCTGCGATGTCTATAATACCGACGGAACACCGTTTGCCGGTGATCCGCGCTACATCCTGAAAAAACAGCTGAAGAAAGCAGCCGACCTCGGCTATACCTTCAATGTCGGACCGGAATGCGAGTTCTTCCTGTTTACTGTTGACGAGAAGGGAAAACCCACGACCGCTGCTGATGATGAAGCTTACTACTTCGATCAGGCACCGCTGGATCACGGCAATGATATCCGTGAAGATATCTGTGTTCACCTTGAAAAGATGGGCTTCGAGATCGAGGCCAGCCATCATGAATCCGCAGCCGGTCAGCAGGAGATCGACTTCAAATACGCCGATGCCCTGAAAGCCGCCGACAACATCCTGACCTTCAAGCTCGTCGTCAAGACACTGGCGCAGAAACACGGTCTGCACGCGACCTTTATGCCCAAGCCGGTCTACGGAATCAACGGTTCCGGTATGCATGTCAACATGTCGCTCTTCAAAAAAGGAAAGAACATCTTTGACGATCCCAAGGGCGTCAATGGTCTTTCCGCGAAGACTTACCAGTATATCGCCGGTATCCTCAGCCATATCAAAAACATGACCGCGATCACCAACCCGCTGGTCAATTCCTATAAGCGTCTCGTTCCCGGTTATGAAGCTCCCTGCTATGTTTCCTGGAGCGCTTCCAACCGCTCGACCCTGATCCGTATCCCGGCTTCCAGAGGCAACAGCACACGGATCGAGCTGCGTTCCCCGGATCCGAGCTGCAACCCCTACCTCGCCCTGGCGGTCTGCCTGGCAGCAGGCCTCGACGGCATCGAGAAGGAAATGAAACCGATGAAGGAAAACACCGAGAACCTTTATCTGATGGAGCAGAGCGTACGCGATCAGAAAGGTATCCAGTCCCTTCCGGGATCGCTTGAAGACGCACTGGAACTGCTCGCGAAAGACAAGCTTCTGCTGGAAGTGCTCGGCGACCACGTCTACACTCAGTACGTCAAGGGCAAGAAGAAGGAAGTCGACGAATACCGCACCCGTGTTTCCCAGTGGGAGATCGAAAAATACCTGATGAATTACTGATCATCCGGTCACAGTTAAAACAAAAACAGAGCCCAGCGCTCTGTTCTTTTTATCATTCTTCTAAATAACGTTTTCCGGACGCAGGCTCTTTTCCCTGGTGACCAGCTCACCGAGATGGTTGGCCCAGCGTTCAGTATAAAAACTGTAATAGGAGTAATTGCGGCGCATTCTGCGTCTTTCAAATACCGGGATCTTGTTCCAGAGCAGCGAAGGCAGCCCGATCACCAGCAGATAGAGCGGACCGAGGATCAGCGACTGGATCGTATGGCCATACTCATGCACGATGATCCGCCGCTGGATGCCGGTCCTCGAAGTATCCTTGAAAGACGGAACGAATATGAAAGCGCCCAGCGACAGGCCGGAACGGACCTTCCATACCGTGACCATCGCGTTATGATAAAAGAAATGCGGTCTGTTGAAATTGGCCAGGAAGACGATGAAGCCTGCCAGGGTCTGCAGCGCGCCCCAGGTGCACTGGACCAGATAATAGAGAAACATTTTCACAACAGTAATTATATATCCTTTCACACAGGAATGGGTGATCACGATCAGCGGACGCTTATCCGCGGACGGCTTTCGCGATAAAGCTGTTTTCTTTTTCGACCGTTTCCATCGTTTCCTCGCTGAGACCGGGCCCTGTCAGCAGGATCCCGTTTTTCTTTTTGCCGGCTTCCTCTTCCTGCCGGCGGGAATAGAAATCGAGAACGGAAAAGATGCAGTCATCATACAGACGGATCCCGCACATCCGCAAGGCGCCCTTCAGCCGGAATGCGGCGACACCGTCGTTGACGCTGGGGATCGCAGCAGCGCACTTGTCGTGGTTATGCACCGAGATCACATAACGGCATTCAGGATAGTTCTGCAGCAGTTCGCCGAGAGCCTTGCGGACGACCTGACTGTGGATCCCTCCGGACTTCTCCCCGGTTCCGCGGACGAGTCCGAGATAGCTGAAGTTCTTATCGAACGCAAGAAAGCGGATCTCCTCGTATTCAAACTCCCGCATATCGCCGCAGACGCTTTCCAGATCAAAACCGAAAGCGGTAACAACAGAATGAAAGGAATAGTTCTTCAGCTGATACGCCTTTTCAAGGCCCTTCTTCTGTTCCTTTGTCAGCTGCATCGCGGACAGCTTTCCCGCAATCTCTTCCTCGCTCAGGCTGTCGATCTTCAGCAGCAGTGCCTCGGTGTCTTTTTTCAGTGCCAGAAGCGCCTCTTCCCGGACCGGAAGATACTTCGCTCTCAGCGCTTTCGTCTTTTCCTTTAATTCATTTCTTTCCATATTTCGCCTTAACAGTGTATCACAACTTGAAACGGATTGGACTATACTGAAATTGAGGTATCCTTATGAACAAACTATCCAAAAGGACCTGGCTGACCGTCATTCTGTTCGGCCTGATCGGGCAGATCGCCTGGGCGATCGAAAACAACGAATTCAATCTTTTCCTCTTCAACCACATCGGCGGCACCACCGGCGACATCGCCAACATGGTCGCCTGGTCAGCGGTCATCGCGACTGTGACGACGCTCGTCATGGGAACGGTCTCCGACCGCGCCAGACACCGCAAGCTTTTCCTTTGCGGCGGCTATATCCTATGGGGCATCTCTGTGATGGCCTTTGCCCTGATCTCCAGAGACAATGTCGCGAAATTCACCGAACCGGCCAAAGTCGTTTCCACCGCGGCGCTGCTGGTGGTGATCATGGACTGCGTCATGACCTTCTTCGGATCGACTGCCAATGACGCGGCGTTCAATTCCTGGGTCACTGAGAGCACGGACGAGACCAACCGCACCAAAGTCGAAGGTGTGCTCAATGCCTTCCCGCTGCTTGCGATGCTGATTGTCGTCGGCGCTTCCAATATCCTGATCGAGATGACCGGCTGGCCGGCTTACTTCATCGCCATCGGCCTGATCGTCATCTTGTGCGGCATCGCCGGTCTCTTCTTTGTGGAAGACACCGTCATAACGGCAGGCGATAAAAGCGAGCCCTTTTTCAAAACGTTGTTCTACGGTTTCCGGCCGGATGTCATCCGTGAAAACCGGTTCTTCTATATCGCGCTGGCGGCGCTCTGCGTCTACAACAGCGCGACCCAGATCTTCATGCCCTACCTTTTCATCTATCTCAATAAAACGCTCGGCTTCGATACGCTGACCTATTCCGCGGTCATGGCGGTCGTCGTGCTCTTCGCCAGCATCATCGCGATCCTCTTCGGCGGAAAGATCGACAGCTTCGGTCGTAAAAAGGCGATGAATGTTTCGATCCTGATCTATGCCGCCGGTCTGCTGCTAGCGGGACTTGTCCGTAGTCCGGTCCTGTTCACCATCATCGGTTCCCTGATGATGACCGGCTTCGTTGCGGTCTCTGTTATTCTGATGTCGACGATCCGTGACTATACTCCGGCTGCCCATGTCGGCATGTTCCAGGGGATCCGGCTTTTAGCCTACGTACTGATCCCGATGGTCATCGGTCCCAATATCGGCAACGCGATCATCAACGCCCTGTCTTCCGGCACGTATGTCAACGACTATGGCGAAATGGTCAATCTGCCGGTCGCGCAGGTCTTCTTCGCGGCTGCGGCCGGTGTGCTGCTGATCTATCTGCCGGCGCATTTCCTGTTCAAAAAGGAAAAAGCGCAGTAAGCGCTCCTGACCAGACAAAAAGCCCGTTCCAGATGTGAAACGGGCTTTTATTATGCGGCTGACAGATGTCAGTTGTTGTTGACGTAGTAATCGACGATCATTCTTCCGACGGAAAGCGGATGTCCCGGGAACTGCGCATCGTATTCCTTCTGTTCGGAAAGATTCATCCGGATGCCTTTCGTATAGTTTTCGTCGTAGGGATCCTTCATCCAGCGCTTCATCAGCTCCTCGAACGGTTCGTTTTCATTCTTTCTGCGCTCGAGTTCGAGGACCATGCTGTCACGCAAGCCGGTGATCCCGTTCTCGTTGAAGTAGCCCATCATGCGGAAACAGAATTCCGGATAATCCGCGTCAAGGCAGAGCGTATAGGTCACGCCTCCGCCCTTCTCCGGCGGAAGCAGGGTCTTGATGATGCTGTAGATATAGTCCTTTCCCTTCGCGGTCTTTCCGGTCCCGACTTCGATCAGTCCCTGACTGTCTCCGAGCGCGCCGTGGATCCCGTCGATCAGACCTTTCAGATCACCGTATTCCATTGCGTATTCCTTGGAGATCGGCATGTACTGGATGATATCTTTCGATCCCTCCGTTTCCATGCCGTAAAAGGAGCAGTGCGGCGGATCGCCCGGACGGTGTCCGAGCTTGACCAGCGGATCGGGCAGAGCGACCGTTCCGTTCAGTAATTCAGCATTCATAGAAAACACCTCCTGTGTTTTTTTCAGATCAGTATCATTATAGCATTCCGCGGATCGCGAAAGACCTGCCTAAAAGATCAGCAGATAGCCGATCAGAGCGGCTGCCAGGGCAGCCAGTGCACCGGCGCTGACATCCGCCACAAAATGCAGGCCGATGATGACCCGCAGAGAGGCGACCAGCGCGGCAAACACCAGCAGGATCACTCCCAGATAGAAGAAGCCGGCATAGAAAGCGCTGAAGGCGATCATGAAAGCGGAGAACGCATGGCGGCTTGGAAAGGAGTGGCTAGTCTTAACGTATGGTGCCGAAGCATGGATACCGTAGACTTCCGACGGACGCGGGCTGTTGATCAGAGTCCGCAGAAGACTCAGAAGCAGGAAAGCGACAGCCGGGACCGCCAGCAGCGGGATGAACTTCCCGGTGCCGCGGGTCAGGAAAAGCAGGATCATATAAGCAAATACGAAACTGAGTGACAGCTGGGTGTCCAGAAAAAGGACTGCCCGGGTCTTCTCGGGATGTGTTTTCCAGTAATACATCCATTTTTCATAGCGTTCTTTGTTCATAGTGCTCCTTTGTCTCACTTAAGAGAAACGGAAAGAAAGACGTCCCGCAGCCGCAGAGCCGGGGACGTCGGTTTTTCAGTTACGAAACGGAACTTATTTGCGTTCGTTGATATAACGGCAGGCTGCCAGCGCAGCACTCGATCCGTCCGCGACAGCCGTCGTCAGCTGGCGGATCGTCTTCTGGCGGCAGTCACCGGCAACGAAGATTCCGGGCGTCTTGGTCATACAGCGCTCATCTGTATCGAAGTAACCCCAGTCGTTGAGGTCCGCGAGTTCCTTGAAGGCATCGTTCTTCGGGATCAGACCGATCGCTTCGAAGACGCCGTCGCAGAAGTAGACAGTCTCGCTTCCGGTCTTTTTATCCATCGTCCGGACTCCGGTCAGACGGCCGTCGGCTGTCTGGAAACCGGTGACCTTCTGGTCAGTATACGCTTCCACGTTCTCTCTGCGGAAAAGCGTCTGCTGAAGGCGCTCCTCGCCGGTGAACATCGACAGGTCCTGCAGCATGATGACCTTCCTGCATTTCTCGGCGAGCAGGATCGCTTCCTGCAGTGCGGAGTTACCGCCGCCGATCACGCATACGGTCTTGTCTGCGTAGAAATCACCGTCACAGACTGCACAGAAGGAGATCCCTTCTCCGATCAGTTCTTCCTCCCCTTCGACGCCGAGCACACGGTGCTTGACACCGGTAGCGAGGATAACGGTCAGTCCCTCGTAGACGTTGCCGTCAGCAGTGCGGACGGTCTTGACTTCGCCGTCTTCGACCGAGACGACATCATCGATCTCGAATTCCGCTCCCTGAGCGAGGATCTGATCGAACAGCTTGTCAGCGAATTCGTTGCCGCTCATGGAGAGCGTGCCCGGGAAGTTCTCGACTTTCGGGGAATGAGTGATCTGTCCGCCGAAACCTTCCTTCTCCAGGATCATTACGGTCTTGCCGTTGCGCAGGGCATACAGCGCTGCGGTCATGCCGGCGGCACCGCCGCCGACAACAATCACATCGTAAACCATGCCTGCGCCTTTTACTTGTTCAGCCAGCCCTTGATATCGGAAACGCCGCGGAATTTCTCAAAGCCGTCATCATTGACGACGACCAGAGTCGGTGCCTGGCGGACATCGTATTCCTGAACGAGATCACGCGCTTCATAGGCATTGTAGGTCTCGTAGTTCACACCGGCCTTGTCAAGGATCGCCTTGGCAGCCTTGCAGTTCGGGCAGGTAGCTGTTGTGAAGAGCAGGGTCTTGGCGTTCTTGACATCCTTGACCGGAGCAGCTTCGACTTTGACTTCTGTGTCTGCCGGAACTTCTTCAGCCGCTTTGGCTTCACCGTCGAGACGGTGCAGCTTTTCCAGTTTCTGGCCTAAGCCCTGGAAGCTGTAGGTCTTGCGGTCTTTGTATTCCTGCGCCTTGCCCTTATTCCAGTTCTGGACCGGACGGTAGTAGCCGGTGATACGGCTGTAGACCTCAGTCGTCTTGCCGCAGTGCGGGCAGACGGTGACCTCACCGGTCAGATAGCCGTGTTCGGAACAGACGGAGTAAGTCGGGGACATCGTGTAGTACGGCAGACGGTAGTTCTCCGCGATCTTGCGTACCAGGTTCGCAGCGGACTTCCAGCTCGGCAGTCTTTCGCCCAGGAAGGCATGGAAGACTGTGCCGGAGGTGTACAGGGTCTGCAGTTCGTCCTGGATATCCAGGGCGGAGAATACATCGTCAGTGAAGCCGACCGGCAGATGGGAACTGTTGGTGTAGTACGGATCGCCGGACATGTTGGCAGTGATGATATCCGGATATTTGGCCTTGTCGATCTTGGCCAGACGGTAGGATGTGCTTTCTGCCGGAGTTGCTTCGAGGTTGTAGAGATCCCCGTAGAGCTCCTGGTAGTCGGACAGTTTCGTACGCATGAAGTTCAGAACTTCCTTGGTGAATTCCTGTGTCTCCGGATGGGTCATATCCTTGCGCAGCCACTTGGCGTTCAGGCCGGCTTCGTTCATACCGACGAGGCCGATCGTAGAGAAGTGGTTGTTGAAGGTGCCGAGGTAACGCTTTGTATACGGATACAGACCGTTGTTCAGCAGTTTGGTGATGACGTCACGCTTGATCTTCAGGCTTCTCGCGGAGAGGTCCATGATCTTCGTCAGACGCTTGAAGAAGTCTTCCTTGTCGGAAGCGAGGTATGCGATACGCGGAACGTTGATGGTAACGACACCAACGGAACCGGTGGATTCGCCGGAGCCGAAGAAGCCGCCGGATTTCTTGCGCAGTTCACGGAGGTCAAGACGCAGACGGCAGCACATACTGCGGACGTCACTCGGCTCCATATCGCTGTTGACGTAGTTGGAGAAGTACGGAGTGCCGTATTTCGCGGTCATTTCAAAGAGCAGCTTGTTGTTTTCCGTCTCGCTCCAGTCGAAGTCTCTGGTGATGGAGTAAGTCGGGATCGGGTACTGGAAGCCGCGGCCGTTGGCATCGCCTTCGATCATGATCTCGATGAAGGCTTTGTTGACCATGTCCATTTCCTTCTTGCAGTCTTTGTATTTGAAATCCAGTTCCTTGCCGCCGATGATGCAGTTCAGCTCAGCGAGGTCGTTCGGAACGGTCCAGTCCAGGGTGACGTTGGTGAACGGTGCCTGGGTGCCCCATCTGGACGGTGTGTTGACGCCGTAGACGAAGCTCTGGATGCACTGCTTGACATCTTCATAGGAGAGGTTGTCGACTTTAACGAACGGAGCCAGATAGGTATCGAAGCTGGAGAACGCCTGGGCGCCGGCCCATTCGTTCTGCATGATGCCGAGGAAGTTGACCATCTGGTTGCAGAGTGTGGAGAGGTGCTTTGCCGGGGAAGAGGTGATCTTGCCCGGAACGCCGCCCAGACCTTCCTGGATCAGCTGTTTTAAAGACCAGCCTGCGCAGTAGCCTGTCAGCATGCTGAGGTCATGGATATGGACATCGCCGTTGCGGTGCGCGTTGGCGATCTCCGGATCGTAGATCTCGCTCAGCCAGTAGTTGGCTGTGATCGCGCCGGAGTTGGAAAGGATAAGACCGCCGACCGAATAGGTAACGGTGGAGTTCTCTTTGACACGCCAGTCGATAGCATCAACATAACTGTTGACGAGATCCTTATAGTCAAGGATCGTGGCGTTCATGTTACGGATCTTTTCACGCTGCTTACGGTAAAGGATGTAGTTCTTGGCTACATCGTCGTAACCGGCCTGGATCAGAATCGTTTCAGCGCTGTCCTGAATGTCTTCGACGCCGATCTTGCCGTCTTTTACTTTCGGTTCAAAATCGCTGGTGACTTTCAGCGCCAGCATATCGATCACCGACGGGTGATACTGTCTGCCTGTGGACTCAAACGCCTTGGTCAGGGCGTTAGCGATCTTCTGGATATTGAATTCGACCAGTTCGCCGTCTCTTTTAACTACCTTGTACATAAACTTTCCTCCCCTTTTAAACTCCTCTTAATTGCACGTTAGGTATGATCTTCTGCACTTCTTCCGCCATCTCCCGCATTTCGGCGGCATCGTAGGAATGATATCCCGGTTTGATGCATTTGCCGCTGTCTACGAATTGCTGGAGATAGTAGTTTTTACAGTTGCGGATCGCTTTTGCGATCTCTTTCAGGTCTTCCTTGGTATGTAGCTCGCGGACGACCGTTGTCCGGAATTCATATTCGACCGGATCGCTCAGCAGATATTTCATCGACTTTTTCACCGTCTGGACGATCTGTTCCGATTCCGGAAGTCCGATCGTTTCACAGTACTTTCCGAAACTGTTCTTCACGTCCATCGCGATATAGTCGACATAGCCGGATTCGACGATCTCCTTCAGCTTCTCGGGATACAGACCGTTGGTGTCGACCTTGATCTGATAGCCGAGTTCCTTGACTTCTTTCAGGAAATCGAGCAGACCGGGCTGCAGCAGCGGCTCACCGCCGGTGATGCAGACTGCGTCGATGATGCCCCTGCGTTTCTCCAAAAAGGCAAGCACATCGTCCGGATCGAGATAGTTGAAATTCTCCGGTACGAACACGAGATCGCGGTTGTGGCAGAACGGACATTTCATGTTGCAGCCGACCGTGAACAGCGTGCACGCGACCTGACCGGGATAATCGAGCAGTGTCAGCTTCTGGATCCCGCCGAATTTGAGCTCGTTGTAGTTCTCTTCCGGCACGGTCTCATGGGCATTGCGGGTGATCTTTCCGAAATCATCGATCTTCTCTTCCGCTTTTTCCTCGCTGAAGTCCTTCATCAGCTGGGATACGTATTCGTTGCGCAGGGCGTACAGATCGTTGATGATCGCGCCGGTCTTCGCGGTCGTATACAGACGTTTGACCCGTTTGTCGCTCTCATCGCTCTCGATCCGCAGGTAATCCTCGTCGAGCAGTTTCTTGATGCCCTTGGTCGTGGTGCCCTTGTCAACATCGACCAGATCTGTCAACTTCTGCATCGAGATCCCTTCGTTCTCATACACCAGCAACAAAAAAATCAACTGGCCGGACCCGAAGTTGTAGTCAGCCAGATGCTTGTCGAAGTACTTCTGTGTATAGCGATACAGAGAAGAAATGTTCATCAGAAAATCGTTCCTGTTGCTCATAGATTTTTCCGGTTTGTTGGATTTCCAACTAATTCCTTTATCATTTTAGGAAGTAATAAAAAGACTGTCAATCGAAATGCAGTCTCTTTTTTTAAAATTCACAAAATTTCAAACGGCGCTCAAAATGTCCAGATTCCGGACCTCCGGATCGGTGATCTTCCGGTTCACCAGAGAGGCCTGTTTTTCGAGATCCGGGTCGTCGGATCCGCTGAATCCCTGTGCCAGAAGTTCCTTTACGACACGTCTGCAGACATCCTCGACAGCAGTGTTTTTCAGCGCGGAATCCGTTTCATCGTTCCCCTTTTCCAGCAGCAGCTCCAGCGCTTCCGCCGTTTCGCTCAGAAGTGGCAGCGAGCGCAGAGCGCGGAACGCCCATTTATAGTAAGGAAGGTATACACGGTTGAGCAGAAAGACCGTCTGCAGGGTAGCGTTGACGAATTCGTTCGCCGCCAGCTGAGCTGCCGCCTTCTCTCCCCTTTTCAGACAGCGCGCATAGTTATACTGTCCTGCCTGGTTCATCAGCAGCAGATTCCCGGCAAGCCGCTTGAGCAGTACGGCTTCCGGCATCGCATTCAGACGTTCGCGGACAGTCGTGACCAGTCCTAAGGGATCGCTGAAGATCTCGCCGTTCGTCAGTTCGGAAAGCACATACTGCGGTGTGGTCAGCCACTGTCCCAGGTCGAGTCTGCCGTCCGCCGAACCGCATCGCTCCTTGAAATAATCCGCAGCCCGGAAGACACCGTGCCGTCTTCCGCCTACAGGCGTCAGGAGGCTGCGGTAACAGCCTTCAAACTCCTTTGGAAGACGCGCATAGGCTCTTTCCAGACGGAAAGAAGTGTTCTCGTCGATGACGTCCTCGCCCGGCAGAAAGATGCAGAATCCGGGCTCGAAATCGTGATCCCGGGAAACGGCATCGTCGAAGCCGTAGCATTCCGAGCCGCTGCCGAAAAGACCGACAGCGATCCTGTCTGTTAGTTCGGGAAACTGCTCCTCCAGCATCGGCTTCCCGCACTGTTCGTAATAAGCGCGTGCGAGCTCAAGCCCTTTCATCGATCTCACGGATCCTTTCACGCAGTTCCTGCGCGTATAAAAACCAGCCGAAATAGTCGTAGACGCCGACGCATTTGTCCGCCATAAAGGAATAATAGCTGTTGCGTTCGACCTTTTCGCTGTCGAGATATTTCTTCGCCATCTCCAGACAGGGATCGGCCTTCTTTTCATCCAGGCTGTCGCCTTCCCTGCTGAGCAGGATGTCCAGCCGGTTGAGCCAGATCATCGCCATTTCCAGTTCGCTGTTCTCTACCTTCTCCAGAAGCGCGAGCGCCTTTTCATAAAGCGCGTCCGCTTCTTCGTATTCGCCCCGGGCTGTCAGCGAAGTAGCCATATTGTTGTAGAGACCGGCCAGCTTGTATTCGTTGTCCTGCGCATTCGTCTCATAGATCTCCCTTGCCCGGCGGAACAGCGGCAGTGCGCTCTCATAGTCTTCAAAAGATGTGTAAACGGTCGCGGCATTCGTCAGCGCGGTCGCCCCGCTGACTGTATCCGTATACCCAAGCTCCGTCAGCATGCCTAACGCACGCTCGACAGCGGCATAGCCCTCGGCTTTCTTTCCGGTCTTGCGGTAATAGCCCATCATCTCATTGAGTACGAAAAAGAGCCCCTGGCGGTCGTTATAGGCTTCCGCCTCGTTGACCCAGTTCTTCAGCATCACTTCGGCTTCGGCGAATTCCTTCTTTCCCATCAGTTCATCCAGACGGGCGGAGATCCGCTGCTGCGGGATCCTTTCCGCCGGCGCCTTGCGTCCCAGGGCCGGATCGCAGAGAACGCAGTTCGGTTCTACATACTCTTCGGGTCTTAGCGGATCACTCATGAGAAACTCCTTCCTTCAGTCTGAGATGCGCGGTCAGACTGTTCTGTCCTTCGACTTTTTGAAAACCGGTACGCTGATAAAGTCTCAGCGCCGGGAGATTGTCTGTTTCGACCAGCAGCATCATCGCCTTTGGCCGGTTGGCAGAGACCGCTGTCTCCAGCAGTTTTCGTCCGTAACCGCGGTCGCGGTATCCTTCCGTCACGAACAGATCGTACGGTTCATTTTCCTCAAAACAAATGGTGACGTCGATATAGCCGATGACTTCGCCGTCCGCCAGCGCCACAAAACTGCGGAAACGTTCCGGAGCGGCGATGACCTTCTCCCCGGTCCAATACAGATCCTGATTGTGGATCGCGAGATAGCCGGGGATATCCTCCTTCTGAAGCAGACGGATATCGTCATACGGACCGAATTCCGGACAGTCACGCAGCAGCATCTTCTGCTGCTCCTGCTCAAATTCCGCATTTCTTTTCACCAGATCTTTCTTCAGCAGATGATTGCCCGGATTGAAGACGAAATCGATCAGATAGCCGGAACAGCGTTTCTCGAGATATGTCATCAGTTCCGCATAGGCATCCGGATCTCTCGAATAGCAGTCAAGCATTTCGCAGTACTGCTCGTCATCCAGCAGCAGCGGGATAAAGATCCCGGTCAGTTTTCCGTCCCTAAATGTACCGAGGACCCGTCTGTCTTCTTTTGTAAAAGCGCGGCGAACGCTGTCCTCTGCCGTTTCCGGATCCGCAAAGTGCGGACTGCGAAAAGACGGATCTTCCATCAGATCACGCAGGAAATCACTGTATTTATCAGTCGACTCAAGCTGCCGGATCATACGATAAGATTGTAACAGAGAAACAGGCGGAATTGGTATAATCGAGATAGGATGAACACGAATTACATCACCCGGCTAACCCTTGACGGAAAGCCGCAGGAAGGATCCTATCTGAACGAACTGCCGCTGATCCGCTGGCTGAGCGAAGGCAATGCCCTTGAATTCCGCAAACCGGTGACTTTTCTGATCGGAGAGAACGGCAGCGGCAAATCCACCCTGCTCGAAGCGGTCGCGGTGGCTCTGGGCTTCAACCCCGAAGGCGGCTCACGCAATTTCCAGTTCTCGACTGCCGACAGTCATTCACAGCTGCACGAACTGATCACGCTTTCCCGCACAGTCCGACCGCGTGACGGATTCTTTCTGCGCGCCGAATCCTTCTACAATGCCGCCGCTTACCTCGACAGTATCGATGACAACGGCTTTAAAGCCTATGGCGGTCAGTCGCTGATGACACAGTCACACGGGGAATCCTTTCTGTCGCTGATGAAATACCGTTTCTTCGGCAATGGCCTGTATCTGCTCGACGAACCGGAATCGGCACTGTCGCCGCAGCGCCTGCTGAGTCTTCTGTGCATCATGGACGAACTGGTAAAAAAGAACAGCCAGCTGATCATCGCGACCCATTCCCCTATCCTGATGGCTTACCCTGACGCCGAGATCCTGGAATTCAACGAGAACGGCGTGGAAATGCTCGAGTACAGGGATACCGATCATTACCGGCTGACAAAACGTTTCCTCGACGATCCGGAACGCATGCTGAAGATGCTGCTGGAGGAGGGAGACTGACCATCTGACGGTTTCTTCATAAAGAAGATGCATCATCCTTCTTTCTTGAAGCGCCGCGTGATATGATTGTCTCCAAAAGGAGGACGCGATGACAGATATTATCCTGGGAAATGTGATGAATCTTCTTGGTTCCGCTTTCAATGCCTTCAGCTCGACGCGTCCGTCCCGCAAGGCGATCCTGCTCGTTCAGGAAGCGGCAATGGCCTGTTTCGTTGCCAGCGGCATCTTTCTGAAGGGCTACAGCGGGGTCGTGCAGAACGTTGTCGGCATGATCCGAAATGTGGTCGCCGTCTATCTTCCGAAAGACCGGTTCATCGGCTGGCTGCTGGTGATCCTGGGCATCGTCTTCGGCGTCTACTTCAATAACCGCGGGCTGCTTGGTCTGTTCCCGGTCGTCTGCAGCGTTCCCTTCGCGGTCGCGGCGATCCGCAAAGACTGCGATCCTCTTCTGCTGAAGGTCGCGCTGACGATCTCCAACTTCGGCTTTCTGGTCTATGCCTTCGTGACTTACAACTTCGTCGGCATAGCCACTAACAGCTTCGCCATCGTGGTCGCGCTTGCATCGATCTATAAAGATCTGCATGACAAGAAAACAAAAACAGCATGATATGCTGTTTTTTATACTATAATGAATATTAATGTGTGCCCGCTCCTGCAGGGAACACAAAAAGGAGAAAAAATGAAGAAATTATTACTGATCAGTCTTGTCCTTCTGTGCCTTCTCGGCTTCTCAGGCTGTTCGCAGAAGGAATCTAATAAACCGGAAAGCACTGTTGAGACCACTCCGGAACCGACACCGGAAAGCACGACCGAGACAAAACCGGAGGAACCTGCTTTCAGCTTCAGTAGAGGCACATGGGATGCGGAAGGAAAAGTGTTCGTTAACGAAAGCACCGGGGTCCGCATTCAGTTAGGTGAAGGCTACTCTGCCAGTTCGGACGCCGATCTCGCATCGCTCTATTTAGGGGAAAACGTTGATCTCTCTTCCTGGACCGAAGAAGACTACAAGACAGAAATAAGCATCCCGGACTGCCAGTTCTACAGCGCCAACGGTAGCAATACCGCTGTCACATATGAAAACCTGGCAGCTGAAGGCGCGACTGCGATCGGCGAAGACACCTATCTTGCGATCGTGCTGAATAATCTCAAGGGTCAGTTCGAAGATCTCGATGCCAGCGATGTCTATGATCTGACGCTTTCGGGACAGCCCTACCGCGCTTATGATATAAAGTACTCATCCAACAACATCCAGATCGAACAGACGATGGCCGTCAGGAAAGTCGGCGGTTACATAACGATCATTGTCTTTTCGCAGATCAAGGGCAACGACAATATCCCTGAAATGATCTCATTCTTCAACTGAAGAACTAAACTGAAAGTGTTAAGGCCGGTTACAGATCCCGGCTTTTTTATAGAAAAAAAAGACCCTGTGGTCTTTCTCCGGTCGCAGAACAGGCATCGAAAGAATAAACGCCGGTTTATTCTTTACTCTTGTCTTTGGTCCTCTGTTCCCTCTTTTTTCTCCTCTGCTCGCGGTTGTTCTTCTCGGATTCGAATATTTCCACGGCAGCGTCCGTCAGTTCGTCCGGCCAGACTCTTCCGCTTTTCATCACTTTTGCCCACGGACAAAGCTTTTCGTAGTCATCATCGAAAACGACGGTATAAGGCGGACCGCAGCGGTCGTCGACAGACATATAGAGATGCCTTCCTTCATGCATGATGACGGCTGCATCATATTCGCTCATCTCCTCGTTCAGCTGATCGTAAAGATCCTTTGTCAGTTCAAAAAGATGATAGGACTGTATTCCGCCGTATTCGCCGAAATATCGTTCAGCGTCTGTGTCATAGCAGGCTTTCCAGCCGGATCCTGTTTTAAAGATCATATGCACCACCTCGTTATCTGCTGTTCTCAGTTCTAATTATATAAAAACAGGACCGTTTCAGTCCTGTTGGTTTTCAGCGGCAGAGCTGACAGCAAACCGGAACCTGAAGCTCCTATTTCAGCTGAAAGATCTCATTTACGCTCATCCCGAAGTATTCTGAGATCTTCATTGCCAGTTCCAGGGTCGGATCGTATTTATTGTTTTCGATCGCGATCACAGTCTGCCTCGTTACGCCGAGGATCTCAGCCAGGTCTTCCTGTCGCAGGCTTCTGTGTTTTCGAAGTTCCTTTATATTATTCTTCATCGGGATCTCCCGGAACAGTAAGACGTTTTGTTTCCATCCATTTCGTTCCCCAGAATACTACGCCTGAGCCGATGAAGACCAGCCATACCCGGGGCAGTTCGCCTGTTTTCAACCGGTATATCAGGCAGTATATGGCAAGCGAGATCTCCAGGAATACAAAGGCATTGCGGGCGGCTTTGTAATTGACAGCCATTTCCATTTCGTCGGCTTTAGTAAGGATCTTTTTCATGAACGCACCTCTATGATGTTAAATACTTTTTACATTTTCATTATGCGTCACGAGTTTCCGAATGTAAAGATATTTTTACATTTTGTTATGAAAACAAAAAAACAGGACCATTCCGATCCTGTTGGTTTCTAATGGTGGAGCTTACGGGGGTCGAACCCGTGACCTCATGATTGCGAACCATGCGCTCTGCCAACTGAGCTAAAACCCCAGATCCAGCAGGGAGGTGCCTGCTGGTTTTTTTCTGTTAGTTAAGTGCGAGAGATACACCCGGGGACATCGTGGATGCCAGGGTGATGCTCTGTACGTAAGCACCCTTGACAGTAGCCGGACGAGCCTTCATGACTGCATTGTACATTGCAGTGTAGTTCTCGACCAGAGCTTCGTTTGTGAAGGATTTCTTACCGATCAGAACGTTCAGGTTACCATCCTTATCGACACGGTAGGTAACTTTACCTTTCTTGATCTCGTTGATCGCAGCTGCAACGTTCGGTGTGACGGTGCCGGTCTTCGGGTTCGGCATTAAGCCCTTCGGGCCTAAGATCTTACCTAACTTACCGAGTTCGCCCATCATATCCGGTGTAGCGACGATAACGTCGAAGTCGAACCAACCGCCCTTGATCTGTTCAAGGATCTCCTTGCCGCCGACGTAATCAGCGCCTGCGTTCTTGGCTTCTTC
Source organism: Erysipelotrichaceae bacterium (assembly GCA_017533785.1). Classification (GTDB taxonomy): domain Bacteria; phylum Bacillota_I; class Bacilli_A; order Erysipelotrichales; family Erysipelotrichaceae; genus RGIG5669. The sequence goes on from JAFWII010000010.1 coordinate 49,363, forward strand.
TTCCTTGGCGCCCTGGGTAACGACCAGGACTTTCTGGGAACGGCCTGTACCGTTCGGCAGAACGATCGCACCACGGATCAGCTGATCAGCGTGACGCGGGTCAACGTTCAGGTTGAAGCAAGCTTCGACAGTCTCGTCGAACTTAGCGGTGTTCATCTTCTTTAATAATGCGACTGCTTCCTCAATGGAATATTCTCTGCCCTTTTCGACCAGTTCGAGGGCTGCTCTATAACTCTTACCGTGTTTCATTATTGATTACCCCTCTACTACGATACCCATATTGCGTGCGGTACCTTCAATGATCTTCATAGCAGCGTCAACATCGTCTGCATTCAGGTCGGGCATCTTGTATTCCGCGATCTCTCTCAGCTGAGCAGATGTGATCTTGCCTGCCTTGACAGTGCGCGGATTGCCGGATGCTTTCTGGATGCCTGCTGCCTTCTTCAGTAATACGGCAGCCGGTGTTGTCTTTAAGACGAAATCAAAGGACTTGTCTTCGTAAGCGGTGATAACGACCGGAACGATGTCGCCAGCACGATCTCTTGTCTGATCGTTGAACTGCTGGCAGAACTGCGGCATGTTGATGCCGGCAGAAGCGAGAGCCGGACCCGGACGAGCGCCGCCGGCCTGGAACTGTAACTTACAGATCTTTGCAACTTTCTTCTTAGCCATGTTTTCCTCCTTGGCAGTGGTTTTATCGGAGCAGTTGCCCTCCTTCCACGTGCTGTACAATTATACAACAACAGAGATCCTTTGGCAAGGATCTCTGTCTGTGTTTTTCGGCTGTTTTTGCGCATTTTCTGCGCTTTCTGCACCTTAAAGCGTCTGTGCCAGATCGATGTAGTTGATATCGGTCGGAGTCTCGCGGCCGAACAGGATGATCAGGACGGTCGCGACCTGGGACTGATCGTTCATCGCATCGACTGTGCCTTCCATACCGGCAAACGGACCGGACAGGATCTTGACATGGTCACCGACCTTGAAGTCGACTTCGATCTTCTTATCGGACTGGCCGATACGGCGCAGGATGGAATCGATCTCATTCTGTGCGACCGGGAACGGCTTGGCGCCGCCGCCGGAAGAACCGATGAATCCGGTGACGCCCGGTGTATTACGGACGACGTACCAGGCTTCGTCTGTCATGATCATTTCAACAAAAAGGTAACCCGGGAAGATATTGCGTACGACTTCCTTGCTCTTTTCGTTCTTGACTTCGATCTGTGTCTCTTCAGCGACCACGATACGGAACAGGTTGTCCTTCAGGTTCATGGTCTCCAGTCTTTTTTCGAGGTTGTCCTTTACGCGGTTCTCATGACCGGCGTAGGTATTGACAACGTACCATTCCTTCTTCTGCTCGCTCATTATGCGATCGCTCCAAGCAGTCTCAGCAGCATTGAGACGACGACCTGGCAAAGCAGGAAGAACAGCGCAAAGAAAGCAGTGAAGATAACGACCTGGACAGAATTTGTCAGAAGGTCTTCACCTTTCGGCCAGCGGATCTTTTTGATCTCTTTGGCGATGCCGCTCAAACTAAACCATTTCATATACAGTATCTCCTCTTATTTCGTTTCTTTATGCAATGTCATTTTATTGCAGTGCTTACAGTACTTGCGCAATTCCAGACGCTCGGTACTGACCTTTTTGTTTTTATAAGTGGAATAGTTTCTGGACAAACACTCGGTGCAGGTTAGGATTACTCTGTTTTTCTCCGGCATGCTACTCCTCCTTTTAAAAAAGTTATTAGCTCTTTGTCTAATAACTGCACTTATATATTAGGGAAAAATCAAGTACTAGTCAAGGAGAATTTTATCCATCGAAGAGAGGATCGCAAGAGCAGCCAGCTCCCCTTTGGAAACGATAAAATCGCCCATCGAAACACGCAGATCGACCTCCGGCATGATCCGTTCGTCGACACCTTCAAAGTGTCCGCAGATCAAGATAAGATCCTTCTTTTCAAGCAGCAGGTCACGAAGTTCGTTGCTGTAGCGCATGCCCCGGGGATCGGTCAGCACAACAAAACTCTCCGGACGGCGAAGCGCGTCAAGCGCATTGAGCAGCGGTTCGATCCGGATGACCATGCCCGCTCCGCCTCCGTAGGGACTCTCATCCACATGGCGGAAAGAGCCCTTCACGAAGCTGCGCAGATCATAGATCTCGGTATCTTTCAGCCGGAAGCCGTCGAAGAATTCCGGACAGACGGTCAGGATCCGGACTGTCATCCCTGCTGACGGTCTTTGAGCACCTGGAACAGCATGATGCCGGCGGCGACCGAAGCATTCAAAGAGTCGATGTGTCCGTAGTTCGGGATCGAAACGAGATAGTCGCACTCTTCCTTGACCAGACGGGAGATCCCTTCCCCTTCTGCACCGATCACGAGCACGATGTTGCGTTTATAGTCGACAGAATCATAGGACTGGGTCGCCTCGCCGGCAGCGCCGACGATCCAGTAACCCTTTTCCTTCAGTTTTTTCAGTGCTGCGGTCAGGTTCACGACTTCGGCGATCTTGACATATTCAAGCGCGCCGGAAGCGACTTTCGCGACTGTCGCATTCACCTTGACACTGTTGTGTTTTTTATAGATGATCCCGTCCGCGCCGGCAACATCGACCGTTCGGACGATCGTTCCCAGATTCTGAGGATCTTTCAGGGAGTCCAGTGCGACGATCAGACCGTTCTCCTCTTTCAGAAGCGCCTCCAGAGGAGAGAGTTTGTAATCCTCTGTCTCGGCGATTACGCCCTGGTGGTTCTTATTGTCGGACATGCGGTCGAGGGTCTTCCGTTCGCAGATCTCATAGGAAATGTGCTTTTTACGGCAGAGTGCGATATAGGAAGAATCCTTCAGCAGGTAGACCTTGCGCACTCTTCCGCTGCGCAGAGCTTCATCGAAGGAATTGCGTCCGTAGACCATTTCACTCATTTTCTTCGCCTCCTTTTAAGATCTCGGTGAAGAGTTCCTCACACCGGTCCTTGTCAAACAGATAGAGATACCCGCACAGCGCCTCCAGTCCGGTCGCGATCTCGTAACTCAGACGGGAGACATTTTTCGGGATATGGGTAATATGGTTGCGTCCGCTTTTGAAGACTTCGTTTTCCTTTTCTGTCAGGAATCCGTTCTTCTGCAGACGCTCATAGACTCTTTTCTGGCCTTCCGCGGAAACATAGCGCTTGCTGAGCTGCTGCAGGACATTGCCCTGGCGGTAGCCGCAGCGGATATAGTATTCCCGGATCTTCAGACTGTAGATCGCATCCCCGAGAAAGCTCAGGGATATGGGGTTCAGATCCTTAGGATCCATTACAGCAGTCCCTTTTCGATCAGAACGGCACGCAGCTGGTCTGCTGTCGCGAAATCCTTTTCCGACTTTGCAGCTTCCCACTTACGGTAGACTTCACGGTCTTCCTCGGTGAGTTCGACTTTCGGAAGATGGATGCCGAGGATGCCAAGGCACTTGCCGAGCGTGTTGGTCAGGGCAGCCAGCTGGTCATAATCCTTCTCACGGACACGCAGCGCCTGGTTGATCTTCTTTACGAGTTCAAAGATCACAGCATAGGCATTCGGGGTATTGAGGTCGTTATCCATTTCTTTCAGGAACTGTTCATAGCTTTCCTGATCGAGCGCATCGCCGGTATCCTTGCCGATCAGCGCGAAAGTCAGGGATGCCTTGCGGTATGCATCTGCAACTTTCTGGAATTCCTTCTTGGAACCTTCCAGGATCTCATCGGAGACGTTGACGTCCGCACGGTAATGCGTCTCAAGCAGGAACCAGCGCAGGACCTTCGGATCCAGATGACGCAGGATCTCCTTGGCGGTAATGAAGTTGCCGAGCGATTTGGACATCTTGACGCCGTTAACGTCGATCATACCGGAGTGCATCCAGTAATTCGCCAGTTCGGAACCATGGCAGGCAAGCGACTGCGCACGCTCGTTCTCGTGATGCGGGAAGCGCAGGTCTTTTCCGCCGCCGTGGATATCGATCAGCGGTCCGAGCTCCTTGTTGATCATGACGACGCATTCGGTATGCCAGCCCGGACGGCCGACAGAGAAACGGGTCTCCCAGCGGATGCCGGTCTCGGTCTTTTTCCATAACGCGAAATCAAGCGGGGACTCCTTCTTGTCGTTTTCCTCAATACGGGCGCCGACCTGCAGGTCTTCGGTATTCTGGTTGGACAGAGCACCGTAACTGCTGACGGAAGCCGTGCGGAAATAGACGTCGCCGTCGACGACATAGGCAGAGCCGTTATCAACGAGTTTCTCGATGAAGGCGATGATATCATCCATCGTTTCGGTGACCCGCGGAGTGCGGTAGAGGTCTTCCGCATCCAAAGCATGGCGGATATCGTTATACGCCTTGATCATCTCGTCGGTCAGATCCTTCTCGCTGATGTTGCGTTTCGCGGCTTCGCGGATGATCTTGTCATCGACATCGGTGTAGTTGCTGACGTAGTAAACTTCGTATCCCTCCGCTTCGAACAGACGGCGGAGCGTATCGAAGACAACGACCGGACGGACATTGCCGATATGAACATCGTTATAGACCGTCGGGCCGCAGACATACATTTTGACCTTGCCCGGCTCGTTCGGAACGAATTCCTCGATCTTTAACGTCTTGGTATTGTAAATGCGCATAAGATTTCCTCCCATAGAAAAAGCAGCCCCAGAAGTGCCTTGCGGCACGGTTCCACTCTGCTCTTTGTCTTATTGCCTTAACGCGGTAAACGTCGGTCCCTACTATTTTCAGGATCACCCCGGGCGGAAGCACTCTCCGGATAACTGCAGGTCTTTTCAGCAAGCAGACCCTCTCTGCACCAGTTTCAGCCGGCTCTTCTCCGCTGTCGGTTTAATGTATTATATCATCATCTTCAGGAAGATAAAAACGGTAAATACTGGAAGCGACCTTGACCCAGGCGCCCAGGCCGCGGGTGGTGATCAGATCCTCAGCGAGGACTTCACCGCTTTTGATCGCTTCCACGATCTCTTCGTCTGTATAGGTCTTCTTTTTCCCGGAGATCTCCCAGATCACAGGTCTATTCGCCATCGTTGCCCTCCTCTGCCGGTGGTTCCGGCGTTGTTGTCGGTTCCGGTTCCGGCGTTGTTGTCGGTTCCGGTTCCGGCATTCTGCAGAAAGTGTAGCGGATCTGGCGTTTAGACAGCTCGCTCCTGGTGATCTGCTCATAGTCGCTGATCCCTTCGACGCTTTCGATGACCGGTTCGCCGCCGCTGCAGATATTGCTGCTCTCGTTTCCGTAGAGCTGGTCGTCGCGTACTCCCAGACCACGAAGATACGCCAGGAAATTGTTGACGGTCTTGCCCGTCAGGCTGTCGAGCGAGAACGGGACTTCCACGACATCCGAAGTCGGAGCCGGTGTCGGTTCCACCGGACCCGGCGGAGCGTCTGCCTGATAGCGGAAATCAAGAGCGAGAACTTCGGAATTCTGATATTCACCCTCGCCTAAAGCAGTAATGTGCAGAAGATATGTCTTTCCGTTCTCGAAATTATCCTTGGGAATGACGAGATACGGTTCTTCCACGCGGGTACCGTAACCGATACCGACGTCAATGGTGACGAGATAGCCCGAGGCGTGCGTGACCGGATCGAAAGAAATGATAACGTACTCCTGCCCGATCTCGACCTTGACATTGCGAACCTGCGGCAGGGAATTGCGCATCAGGGAAGAATCATCGAACTGGTGATAGATATTGCGGCCGATACCGTAAAGCTTCCCTTCCTGATCCACCGCAACCAGGTAATCGTTTCCGGCAGCGATCGCAGTGATCCCGTTCCAGGTGCTGACTTCGTTTTCCAGAATATAGTTATCGATAACGATCTGGACGTTGCCGCCGATCGTCAGTCCGGCAATAAAATCATTTCCGCAGGCAACTGCAGTAATGTCCTTCCACTGGAGGACTTTATCGAAATCCTTGCGGCGGGCATAGTAGCCGACTGTGCCGTTATCCTTTAAATATACAAGATTGTCTTCCGAAGCCCGGACATCGAGCAGATTTTTCTGTTTGCGCAGCTGTGAGGAGCCGACGAAATCTCCGGCTGTGATCACCGTTCCATCTTCACGCACCAAAACAGAGCCCTGCGGCAGAGCGAAGATCCTTTTGATATTACGGCGTTCTTCGTAGTTGCACTGGCCATAGGTGTTATCCCCCGCGCATACGACGTCCCCGTCGTTCTCCAGTCCGAGGACATGTCCGGAACCGGTAGCGACCGCAACGATATCCTTCCAGCCGGAAATATCGTCTGCGACTTTTTCAAGCAGTCCGGCAGATACGACTGTGCCGTTATTCTTTAAAGCTACCGTAAAGGTCGCCCCTTCCGCGACTTTGATCAGTCCCTCATCCTTCAGTTCGAGCTGTCCGTTGGAGTTGTCGCCGCTGCCGATCAGATGGCCTTCAGCGTCCAGACGGACGACCGAGGTATCGCTGCAGGAAAGTGTCTCACGCGGGAGAATTTCCGGAAGTTCATAGATCTTCTCCGGTTTATCCGGCTTGAAGAGCACAAAGAGCAATACTGCCAGAAGTACGCCTCCGATAAACAGATAGCGCTTGTTGCGCTGCAGGAAAAGGCGGATCCTGTCTTTCAGCGGAACGTCCGCAACCGCCCTAGCGCGCCGCAGCACGACCTGTGTCTCGTTGGAAAAGAGTTCCAGGACAGTAACGCGATAAAGCCTGGCGATCCTTTTCAGCAGAGCATAAGGAGGAACGGCGGCACCGTTCTCGTAGGACATATACTCCATCAGGTCGATTCCAAGCTTTTCTGCAGCGCTCTTCTGCGAATAATGGTAATGCTTCCTGAGCTCCAGGAGCTTTTCCGGCAGTCTGTTATTCATAACACAACTATTCTAGCAAATGTCACAGTGTTATTCAAAAAAGCAGTGATCATCTGCAGAAATATCCGGGCTGAAGCAACATAAAATGATATTGATGATATGGAAGACATGGAAGATATTGACAAATCTCGCCGATATTGTAAAATATAGTCAAAGGAGGTAACGCTATGTTCACATGGATGCCGGGTAACGCCTACGCTATGCAGGCAACTCTGTATGAAAACAATATCACGTTAAATAATCCGGCTGCGGCAAAGCTTAAGAACTTCCGCTGGTGCATGGTCGGTTTCGACGAACGAAACAAGAAGATGGCGATCAAGGGGATCTCCAAAGAAGATGCCGATCACAAGATCGTCCCCCTCGAGAACCTGAACAAGATCTCCCTGGGAAAAGGCTATGCCCGGATCTCCAATAAGAGCATTGTCGAATATGCAGGAAAAGTCGTTGGAAGCTCCTGTATCAACAGAAAGTTTCCGATCCAGTACGATGATCACGAACAGCTGCTGATCATCGATCTCAATACCGATAAGGAGGTCAGTTTATGAATCCAGTATTTGTCTGGCTGGCAGCGAATCCGCTGTATATCTGGCTCGCGATCTTCGTTATAGCATTCGTGTTCGAGATCGCCACTCCTTCCGCTCTTGTCTCATTCTGGTTTGCAGTCGGAGCACTCGCTTCGATGGCGGCCTGTGCCATGAAACTGACTGCCCCTGCGCAGATCGCTGTCTTCGTGATCGTATCGCTTGTCTGTCTGTTTGCAGTCCGGCCGGTCGCGGCGAAGATGCTGCGGGGCGAGCAGATCGGCACCGGCGCCGAGCGCATCATCGGCAAACGCTTCCATCTGCTGAGTGACGTCACCGATTCCGTCAACGGCGAGATCCGGGTCAACGACGTTCTCTGGAAAGTCAAGTCCGCACAATCATTCATCGAAAAAGGAACTCTTGTAGAAGTTCTTGCAATCGACGGAGCCAAACTGGTCGTCCGCCCTATAAAGGAGAATTAAAACTATGCTGCCAACAATCATCAAAACTATCATCTGGGTCATCGTGATCCTCGCGATCATCGCTGTCATCCTCTCCAACGTACGTATCGTACCGCAGCCGCAGGCTTACATCATTGAGCGTTTCGGTGCCTACCACACTACCTGGAGAACCGGCTTCCATGTCAAGATGCCGTTCATTGACCGTATCGCCAACAAAGTATCCCTGAAAGAGATCGTTCTCGACTTCGATCCGCAGTCCGTCATCACAAAGGATAACGTCACTATGCAGATCGATACAGTCGTGTACTGCCAGGTCACTGACCCGAAACTCTATACCTACGGCATCGAAACTCCGATGTCCGCGCTGGAAAACCTGACTGCCACCACTCTGCGTAACATCATCGGTGATCTGGAACTCGATGAGACCCTCACCAGCCGTGATGTCGTTAACGCCAAGATGCGTTCGATCGTCGATGAAGCGACCGACCCGTGGGGCATCAAGGTCAACCGTGTCGAGCTCAAGAACATCATGCCGCCGCGCGACATCCAGGAATCCATGGAAAAGCAGATGCGTGCAGAACGTGACCGCCGTGAGACCATCCTTCAGGCTGAAGGTGAAAAGAAGGCAGCCATCCTGCGTGCTGAAGGTGAAAAGGAATCCATGATCCTGCGCGCCAACGCGAAGAAGGAAGCGATGGTCGCCGAAGCAGAAGGCCAGGCACAGGCTATGGAAAGAGTCTACGCTGCTCAGGCTTTCGGTATCAAAGCGATCAACGATGCGAATCCGGGCAAAGCCTACATCACGATGGAAGGTTACAAGGCTCTGGAAAAGGTTGCTGACGGAAAATCCACCAAGCTCATCATCCCGAGCGAGATCCAGAATATCGCCGGAACTCTCGCAGCTCTCGGTGAAGTCGTTCAGCCCCAGGAAAACAAAGTAAATGAAAAGTAACATAAAGACCGCCATTATCATGGTGGTCTCTGCCTTGATACTGTTCTGTATCATGCTGCCGGCGATCAATATCCATGATATCCATTTCTGGCTGTTCCTGTTGATCCTTGCCGGTGAATTCGTGCTGCTCCGCACCTCCACACTGCTCGGCAAAAAGATCGCCAGTTCGATCCCCAGCAAAAACAGCAAGCCGAAGGTGCAGGTCAAAGGCGAGTTCGCCGCACTGGGAAAATTTGTAAAGGTCGTTCTGATCCTGATGCTGGCAGGCTTCCTTTACATCTTCCTGAGCGGGATCTTCTACTCCCCTGTTCTCAACGCCAAACGTTATGCGCAGCGTATCCAGGTGACGAACGTGGACTTCTCCGAAGTACCGCCCTACTCCTTCAACCAGACCGCGATCATTGACCGCGACTCCGCCGAAACTCTCGGCAATAAGGTCATGGGTGAAATGACGGATCTGGTCTCCCAGTTCGAAGTCAGCAACGAATACTCTCAGGTATCCTATAAAAACGGCACTTACCGCGTGACGCCGCTCGCCTACGACGGATTCATCAAATATATGCGCAACCGTTCTGAAGGCATCCCCGGCTACATCATCGTCAACACGACGACCGGCGAGACCAAACTGCAGCGCATCAACAGCAAGATGCATTATGTCCCGAGTGCCTACTTCCTGGAGAACCTGATGATCAAGCTGCGTTTCTCCCACCCCTTCACGATCTTCGGCAATCCGTCCTTTGAGATCGACGAGGAAGGAAATCCGTACTATGTCTGCACGACCTACACCTACAGCGGCGTCAACTCGCTGCGCCGTGTAAACGGTGTGATCCTGTTCAACCCGGTCGACGGCAGTTCGACAAAATACGACATTGCCGACGCGCCGACCTGGATCGACCGGATCTATCCGGAATCCCTGGTCAACCGCGAGCTCAACGATTACGGCAAATACCAGAAAGGCTACTTCAATACGCTGTTCGCTCAGGAAGGCGTTATCCAGACTTCCGAAGGCTACAACTATATTTCCAAGGACGGCGATATCTGGCTCTACACGGGCATGACCTCCGTTGCCAACGACTCGTCGAACGTCGGTTTCGCGCTGGTCAACCTGCGTACCCACGAAGCGCAGTTCATCAGCACTTCCGGTGCCGATGAGTACTCCGTCATGGCTTCTGCAGAAGGTGAAGTCCTGAACTACGGTTACACCGCAACTTTCCCGGTCCTCGTCAATATCAACGGCCAGCCGGTCTATCTGCTGTCCCTCAAGGACTCTGCCGGCCTGATCAAGATGTATGCAATGGTCGACGCGAAGGACTACCAGCAGGTCTACACCGTCAAGGCGGAGAAAGATTCCCGTTCAGCGATCAACGACCTGATCGCGCAGCTCAGCGGCAGCAGCTACATCGAAAGCGATCTGATCGAAAAAACGATCACGATCGAAGAGATGAAGGAAGTGATCATCGGCGGTAATACCTTCTATTACATCAAAGCCGGCGGAACGGTCTATAAGCTCCCGCTGAACGAAGGAAATGCGATGGCGGCTGTCTTCCTCAAGGAAGGCGACACCATCAAGATCTACTACAGCGAGATCGATAATGAAAAAGTCATTCAGAATATTGAATGACTTTTTTTCTTTAGGATTCGTTTCTTCAGTCCAGTTTCATGAGCAGGCTCTTCATCGACGCTACGTCCTTGAAGAGTTTTTTTTGCAGAATGAACGGCTCGGTGAACGGATTCACGACGATGCCGGTGACTTCGTTCTTTTCCGCCAGCTCGATCGTTTTCAGCATTCCCAGACGGGTCCGCGGCTGCTTCTTCGCGCCATCGCCCATTTCTGCCGTGCTGGTAAAAACCGGCAGAAAGTAATAATCGTTTCTCTGCAGAAGGCCCGGGATCAGATCTTTTTCATTTGCTGACAGCAGGGTGTCGTTTTTTACCGGGATCCAGAGTTCGCTGTCCCGCAGGACCTGCAGGAGTTCTGCAAAACTGTTCTCATTCTGATCCTGATTGAATGCGTGGATCGTATTCTTAAGCACGCTGCCGTCCTCCAGCTCGGCTTTTGTCATAATGCTTCTGAAGGTCAGGTCGGCAATACAGTAGATCTTCCCGTCTTCCTTTTTGCTGACGAAGAAGATGACCGGATCCCCTGCCCGGTAGACGGAAGACTGCTTCGGCGTTTCCTCCAGCGTGCCGATAAAACGGTGGTCATCTGCTTTGACGATCCGCACCGGGCATTTCTCGTCCGGCGCATTTTTCCTCTTCAGAAGGACGTTGACCACATCCGGATCGAACTGCCTCCGGGAACCGTCAAGGAACTCCATGCTGCGCGTCATAAGCAGATCTTCATCCTCTGTCAGACTGATTGCAGAGACCGCATCAAAGAAACGGTCGTCATCCTCTTCGTAAAACTCGAATTCGCATTCTCCAAGCCCGGAAAGCCGGATAAACGCGGTCTTGCCGGTGTCGGGATCATCGAATACAAACCGCTCACCCTCTTTACGTCCGGACGTCAGTACCGCAAGCGTCAGGCCTTTCAGGTGGTCGATGTAACAATACGCCAGAAGCATATCGTTCTCCGGTGAAACCAGAGCTGTATCATAAGCGTCTTTCAGTTCTGCGGCAGGAAGAACGATCATCGTATCGTCCAGGATTCGGAAATCAACTTCGGAAAATCTCATTTGAGCACACTTTCTATAATTTTTTATCTGCGGAAGTCTTCCGATATATTGTACCACTAATGAGGGCAGAAATGCCTGTCCTCCCGGAAGCCGGAGCAGATGCGAAAAAACTGCCGTTACAGCATGCTTTTCCGGGCAAGACAGTTCTTTCCGGGTCTTGTCTCTGTTATCATCAAAGAAAAGAAGGATATATCCCGGAAAGGAGATCTTATGATCATCACCCAAAGAAGGAAAAACTGCCTCGAAGAAGTCCGGAAAAGCGAACTGGATGGAGTCCTGTTTGCCACAGGCGCCGACTTTCAGTATCTGGCGGAATGCACCTCCTATTTCTGGCAAAGAAACTGCATGAATTCTCAGGCAAAAGTCTGGGGATCCCATGTCATGCCGGAAGCCATGATCTATATGAACAAAGAAGGAAAGACCACGATTCTGACCATTCCTTCCAAAAAGGATCATTTCGATACAGCCAAAAATGATGTCATCGTCTCCTATCTCGATCAGTTCGAAGACGAGCTGGCTCACATCATCGACGGGAAGAAGATCGGCATCGGCAGAGACTGTGCAGACTGGTTCAAAGACACTCTGAAGATCGTTGATCCGCAGATCGAGACCTGCGACGCGGAAGAGATCTTCGACGATATACGCCGCATCAAAGACGCAAGCGAGATCGCCCAGATGCGCAAACTGGCGAAGTTTACCGATGACGCGATCATGCACGTCGTCAGGAACATGCGCGAAGGCATGACCATGTGGGAATGCGAGCGCATGGTCATCGATTACGGTCTGTCTCACGGGATCCAGGATCTGTCTTTTCCGCCAACCTGCGGTTTCAAGACCAGGAATACGGAGAATGCGCAGAACATCGAACCGTTTGAAGCTGAAAGAAAACTGGTTCCGGGAACGATGGTCGCCTTCGATATCGGCTACATGGATCAGGGCTACTGCTCCGACTGGGGACGTACAGTCTATTACGGCAAGGCTCCGGAATTCGTAAAGAAAGGCTATGAAGCCCTGCAGGCGGCCCAGCAGCATATGATCGCCTCGATCAAACCCGGTGTGACCAGATTCGGCGAACTTTATGACTTTATCTGTGATAAAGCAGATGAGCTCGGCTACTATGATTATCTGCGTTTCAAAAGAGAAGACAGTGGCGGCAACGGCCATAACATCGGGATCGACTGCCACGAATCGCCCTGGATCACTCCCGGTCAGCAGACCGTGATGCAGCCGGGCATGATCTTCTGCAGCGAGCCGAAGATGTTTTTCCCGAACGAAGGTTATATGCGGGTTGAAGACATGATCCTCGTGACCGAGACCGGCGCCGAATCGCTCTCCAAATTCCCGCGCGATCTCTTCGAGATCTGAAAAGCGAATAACCCTCGCAAAACTGTCGCGGGGGTTTATGTTTTTTACGGGCAGTCGGCCGCCCGGTATCCCTCCAAAAGAAAAAGCTCCTTTTCAGGAGCTTTTCTTTGACCGGCGACTTGCGTATCTTGCGAATGCTACATCGGCCGTACAAGTGCTTAACTTCCAGGTTCGGGATGGAACTGGGTGTGACCACTTGGCTATCGTCACCGGATCGAGAGATCGTTCTCTCAAAACCGAATA
>JAFWII010000002.1 GCA_017533785.1 Erysipelotrichaceae bacterium
CGGGATGTAGCACAGCTTGGTAGTGCACTTGATTTGGGATCAAGGGGTCACAGGTTCAAATCCTGCCATCCCGACCATTTACGGCGAGGTAGCTTAGTTGGCTAGAGCAATCGGTTCATACCCGGTAGGTCGTGGGTTCAACTCCCACCCTCGCTACCATTATTAGACCAACGGACCCTTAGCTCAGTTGGTTAGAGCGGTCGGCTCATAACCGATTGGTCATAGGTTCGAGTCCTATAGGGTCCACCAGTATGGAGGAATACCCAAGCGGTTGAAGGGGTCGGTCTTGAAAACCGATAGGTCGTGTGAGCGGCGCTAGGGTTCGAATCCCTATTCCTCCGCCATCGTTGAACATGCTCAACAAATCTGCTAGAATACTAGTACATCAAAACACATCGCGCGGTAGAGCAGCCTGGTAGCTCGTCGGGCTCATAACCCGGAGGTCGTTGGTTCAAATCCTTCCCGCGCAACCAATGGTTCTGTAGCTCAGTTGGTAGAGCAATGGACTGAAAATCCATGTGTCGCCAGTTCAATTCTGGCCGGAACCACCACTTAAAAAGAGAATGACCGGATGGTCATTTTTTTATTGCATATTGACCGCATCAAAAGAAAAGCCGGAATAGCCGGCTTTCTTTCGTTCTTATGATTCTTCCGCAAAATAGCGGTCGATCTCTGCTCTGGTCTCTGCCAGGATCCTCTCCGGGTCCGCGCCGTAGAGATCAAGTTTCTCCGCCTTGAAATAGACAAAGTCCTTCACTTCGAAGAAGTTTTCGAAGATTGCCTTCAGGTATCCGTAACCGTAGTCATCATTGATCATCGTTCCCCCGGCAGTCGTCAGAAAGACGAGCTTGCGGACTTTTGAAAGAGTTTTGGGAACATCGTCCGCGACATAGTGAAAAGTCAGTCCGACGATATCGATCGTTTCGATATAGTCCTTGAGGATCGCCGGGATCGACAGATCCCAGTACGGAGCGGCGATCACGATCTCGCCGGCTTCCCGGAACTGATTCGCGTTGCGGAAGAGCGGATCGTCCGTCTTCCCCTGCTCCAGCAGCTCTCCCCTTTTCAAAAGCCCGGCCCGGTCCAGCGGCATAGCACGCTCTTTCTCCAGATCGAGCTCCTCAAAGGGCATCCCGTTCTTTTCGAGATAATAGTAAGCAAGCTGTCTGGTGCGGGATTCTTCCCGGACGCAGGCATTAATAAAGAGCGTCTTCATCTTTGAATCTCTCCTCCAGCAGTTTTACGGCGATCTCGATACAGCGGTCGCAGCTGCAGAGCACCTCGCCGGTCTTCAGACCCTTCAGGTCGCTGCAGGCGGTGGCACCGGCTTCTTTTCGGAACGCCTCGAACACCTCCCGGCTTTCGGCGATCTGCGGTCTTCCGCAGTACTTCCGCATGCCGAGGATCATTTCCGCGGCGACCAGAGCGCCGCAGGTGCCTTCCGTCGAACCCATGCCGGCGCAGAAGCAGGAACCCAGAGCGCGCAGCTGTTCGCCGTTCAAAGGAAGTCCTTCCTCAAAAACACTGAGTACAGACTGACTGCAGTTATAGCCGTGATGTTTATTGTAGACGGCCTGTTCAGAACGGTTCATTTCGTGTTTCCTCCTCCGGTCAGGCGGTAGTGACCGGTAATATCCTCCCGGTACGGGAGGATATCCTCTTCGAAGCTAAGCTGCAGATGTCCGGCATGATGCAGGACATAGGGTATGCCGTTGCGGTCGCGGCGGTCGGACAGGATGCCGATATGACCGCGGAAGGTCACGATATCTCCTGCCTGCCAGGCTTCGATCTCTTTCAGGTCAGTCGTCAGCGACTGCCAGTTATGTTCAAAATAGACTTTCAGGTTGCGCACCCGACGGAAATCGATATTCGCGTCGACGACATCGATCGCATAGTCTTCCCGGTGCGCGAGCACATCCTCATAAACGAGCTGCTTCAGGTCATAGCCGCTGTCCAGCAGGGCGAACGCGACGACGTCGGTGCAGACGCCGTACTGATCGTCCGGATATCCTGTCTCGTAGTATTTGCTTTTATAGACCGGATCGGTCGCGAGATAGGCTTTTGCGCTCTGCAGGATGTCCAGCTGGTCATCGACCCCGTCTCCGTCTTCGTCGTGACCGCTGATAAAAGCCGTGATCCCGAAATCCGCGTCACTGTAATACGGCTGCGGAAACAGCCGGAAATGCCATATCAAAAATCCTGCCGCCAGGAAAAGCAGCAGCAGGAACAGCTTCTTCATCAGTTCGTTGCAGAGGCGCCGATCACGGCAAAACGGCCGGTAAGCTTATCGTGAATGCTCCAGAGACCATAGCCCCACCATTCTTTTCCTTCATCGA
Source organism: Erysipelotrichaceae bacterium (assembly GCA_017533785.1). GTDB lineage: Bacteria > Bacillota_I > Bacilli_A > Erysipelotrichales > Erysipelotrichaceae > RGIG5669. The sequence continues at coordinate 2,337 of JAFWII010000002.1, forward strand.
AATAATCGGTAAAGTCGCCATCCCAGGAGAGGATGTCGAGATCCCGGTTCGGGAAAAGCAGATAATTCACCTTATAGAAGTCGCCGACGCTGTAGCACTGTCCGTGCGGCGGCTGCAGAAAGGCGAAGGCATAGGTCAGTTTCTCCGGCGCGTTGATGAAGACCTTCCCGTCTTCAATGACCGCGAAGGCATCTGCCGGGGCAAAGAAGAAGTATTCCGGATCGACAGCTTCGCCGGTCATCTTTGATTCATCAAAACGATAATCGCGGCCTTTGCGCTTCGAGAGGATGCTCAGGGCGTGTTTTACGGCTTCCTTATGCGACTGTTCGGCTTTATATTCATCGGCGTTTTCCAGAAGAACGTAATCCACGACGAGGTCAGGATAAGTTTGTTTCAGTAACTCATTGTACTTCGGATCGATTTCTTTCATGGTTCTATCTTACCACACCTTCGCATACGCATTGCCCCTCAATTGTCCTGTCCGCCCTTATGGGAAAAGAAAAAGGCAGCTTACGCTGCCTGTCCGCTCCAGCGGGCAAACTCTTCGTCTGTCGCCAGAACTCTGTGTGTTTCTGTCAGGACGTGCTCATGTCCGGCTGTGTAGTCCACGCCTTCCTCGTCCTTGTTGTAGGTGATCGCCTTGCGCTGTTTCTCCACGATCGGATTCGGATGCGGGATCGCAGACAGCAGGGATTTCGTATAAGGATGGATCGGATTGGCGAAGATCTCATCGGTCGTCCCGGTCTCGACGATATGGCCGAGATGCATGACGCCGATACGGTCGGAAATATACTTGACCATGGAAAGGTCATGGGCGATGAACAGATAGGTCGTGCCCATCTCGTCCTGGATATCCTTCATCAGGTTGACGACCTGCGCCTGGATCGAAACGTCCAGTGCCGAGATGCATTCGTCAGCGATGACGAGCTTCGGGTTCATGACCAGCGCGCGGGCGATGCCGACACGCTGACGCTGACCGCCGGAAAACTGATGCGGGAAACGTGTTGCCTGTTCGCGGGAAAGACCGACTTTGTCCAGAACGTCGTTGACTTTCTGATCGATCTCTTCCTGCGACTTGCAGAGACCGTGGATCTCCAGACCTTCCGCAATGATCTGCTTGACCTTTTTACGGGGATTCAGACAGGCCATCGGATCCTGGAAGATCATCGCCATATTCGTGCGCAGATATCTTTCGTCTTCCTTGGAAAGCTTTCCGGAGATATCGTGACCGTCGAAAATGATCTTGCCGCCGGTCGGTTCGTAAAGACGGATGATCGAGCGTCCGGTCGTGGATTTGCCCGAACCGGACTCGCCGACGAGACCGTAAGTCTCGCCTTCATAGATCTCGAAGCTGATGCCGTCAACAGCTTTCGTGACCTTTTTGCGGCCAACCGGGAAGTACTGTTTCAGACCTTCGACTTTCAGCAGCAGTTTCTTCTCACTCATCGATGCCCGCCTCCTTCTTCATTTTTGCGATCCTGACCTTCAGTTCTTCCGGAAGCTCCACTTTCGGAGCGTGCGGATCGCAGAGCCAGGACGCGACACGGTGCTGACCGCCTACGTCGTACATTGGCGGCGCTTCACGGTAATCGATATTCAGCGCGTACGGGTTGCGCGGCGCAAAAGCGTCACCGACGATCTCCTCCATCAGGTTCGGCGGTGATCCGGGGATCGCGAACAGACGGTGGGAATCAGTATCGATATCCGGCATCGAGCTCAGCAGACCCCAGGTATAGGGATGACGCGGATCATAGAAGACTTCGTTGATCTTGCCCTTCTCGACGATACGTCCGGCATACATGACCGCGACGTAGTCCGCGACTTTGGCGACGACGCCCAGGTCGTGGGTGATGTAGATGACGGAGATGTTCTTCTTGGTCTGGATCTCCTTGATCTTCTCCAGGATCTTCGCCTGGATCGTAACATCCAGCGCTGTCGTCGGTTCGTCACAGATCAGGATGTCCGGGTCGCAGGCCAGCGCGATCGCGATAACGACACGCTGACGCATGCCGCCTGACAGCTCATGCGGATACTGACGGAAGCACTTCTCCGGTTCGGTGATGCCGACTTCGTCGAGCAGCGCCAGAGCACGGGCTGCAGCTTCCGATTTCGGAACGTTCTCATGTTCAAGGATCGGTTCCATGATCTGCTTGCCGATCTGCATGGTCGGGTCGAGCGAGGTCATCGGATCCTGGAATACCATGGCGATATGCTTGCCGCACAGTTTGTAACGGATATCCTTCTGGGACATCTTGACGAGATCGTACTTGTTGATGGTGCCGTCCTTTTCCTTGCAGGTATAGACGATCGAACCGCTGTCGATGACACCGTTGGAATCCAGGATGCCCATCATCGTTTTGACCGTAACGGATTTGCCGGAGCCGGATTCACCGACGATCGCGATGGTCTCGCCCTGGAACAGGTCGAGACGGACGCCGCGGATCGCCTTTACGACACCGAAATTCGTTTTAAAGGAAATGCTGAGGTCCCGGATGGATAGAACACGTTCGTTCTTGTCTCTTTTCACTTTAGCCATAGGTCACCTCTTATTTGTTCAGCATCTTCGGATCGAACGCGTCGCGCAGACCGTCGGCGAAGAGGTTGAAGCACAGCATGAGAATACCCAGAACGACGACCGGGATGATCAGGATATGCGGGAACGTCGTCATCGACTTGTAGCCGTCACTGACGAGCGAACCGAGGGAAGCCAGCGGAGCCGGAACACCGAGACCGAGGAAGGACAGATACGCTTCCAGGAAGATGGCGCTCGGGATCGAGAACATGCTGGTGATGATGACCTGACCGAAGATGTTCGGCAGGACTTCCTTGAAGATCAGACGGGCTTTGCCGGCACCGAGCGTCGTGGAGGCGAGGATGTATTCCTGCTCCTTGACTTTCAGGACCTGGGCTCTGGCGATACGCTCCATACCGATCCAGCCGGTCAGTACCAGCGCGAAGATGATCGAGGAGATGCCCGGCTTAAGAACGATACCGAGCAGGGTTACGACGACCAGCGTCGGGATGCCGTTGAGGATCTCGGCGATACGCTGCAGGATCATATCGACACGGCCGCCGATAAAGCCGGAGACCATGCCGTAGACCATGCCGATGAAAATATCGACAAGGACCGCCGCGAAGGCGATGACCAGAGATACGCGGGTGCCGGACCAGACACGGGTAAAGATATCACGTCCCTGGGTATCGGTGCCGAACCAGTAGTAAACATCGGAAGCGCCCTTCTCTGCATAGACGTCACGGCCTTTGTAGGTGCCGTTGAAGAAGCCCAGTTTCTCCACCACAGGGATGCGGGGAGTCAGGCATTCATGTCCGTGGGCGATGGATTTGTAGGTATGTTCGTTCATCGAAGGTCCGATGAGCGCGAACAGGATGATGATCATGATGATCACTGCGCCGACGAGAGCGCCTTTGTTTTTCTTGAAGTTGCCCCAGACATCCTTCAGATAGGAAGTGCTTTTGAAGTTTTTATCGATCAGTTTTTCGTCCTTGCTGTGGGCGAAGGCGAAATCATCATGATGAAACTCGTGATCGGAAATCAGACTCATACTATTTCCCTCCTTAACCCTTCGCAACACGGATACGCGGATCGACGATACCGTAAAGGATATCCACGATCAGCATCGTGACGATATACATCAATGAATAGATAAACGAGCAGGCGATCGTGACATTGTAGTCATTCTGCTGGATACCGCTGATCATCAGCAGACCGATGCCCGGGATACCGAAGATACGCTCGATGACCGAAGAACCTGTCAGCAGGTTTACGAGCAGCGGGCCCATGACGGTGATGATCGGGATCAGGGTATTGCGCAGCGCATGCTTGATGATGATCTTCCAGTTTTTGACGCCTTTGGATTCAACGAGCTGGATATAGTCCGAGTTCAGAACGTCGATCATTTCCGAACGGGTGAAACGGGCAATATTCGCAGTCGGGGAGACCGAAAGCGCCAGCGCCGGCAGGATCAGCGATTTGATCGGCATCTGCTGATTGTACAGGATCGGCATCAGTTTCAGCTTATACGCGATGAAGTAGCAGAGCAGCAGCGCGCAGACATAGGAAGGCACACTGACACCGATAACCGAAAGGACAGAACAAAGGTTATCGATCCAGGTATTATGATTCAAAGCGGCAAGGATGCCCAGGATCAGTCCCAGGATGGTCCCGAAGACCATTGCCATAGCACCGACGGTGAGCGAGATGCCCAAACGCCCTTTAATCATGTCACTTATCGCAAAGTTCTTATTGATGGCATAGGAAACTCCTAAATCACCCGTTAACATGTTCTTGAGATAAATGAAGAATCTGATGATCAGCGGCTTATCCAGACCGTATTTTTCATACAGCAGAGCCAGCTGCGCTTCCGTCAGCTTTTCATCATTAAAAGGTGTTCCCGGCATAAGGTCCATCAATAGGAACAGGACAAGAATGATCACGAGCAGCGTGGCGATACTCACCAGCACTCTTTTCAAAATGTATTTTTTCATACAGTCCCCTTCTATAAGAATAGAGCGATTGAGACACTCCCAATCGCTCTATATCACAAAGTGTTTGAACGATTTACTTAACTACGATATGACGGTAGCTGTCGACACTTGCAGAGTGGAATTCAATACCGGAAATGTTCGGATTGATGATCATAGCGCCACCGGCCTGGAAGACCGGGACGATCGCTGCGTCTTCAACGACCAGAGTTTTTTCAGCCTCGAGGAAGTCAGCCCATCTCTTAGCCGGATCATTCATACCTTCGCCTCTTTCAGCATCGAATACGAGACCATCGTATTTCTCGGACTTGTAACCACCGTCGTTGTTGGAAGTATTTGTGGAAACGAACAGATCCATGTAAGTCTGCGGATCGCCGTAGTCCGGACCCCAACGAGTCAGCATGACATCGTAGTCATGGTCATTGGCATTGCCGGCCAGGTCGAGACGTTCTTTCTTCGGCTTGCCGTTCAGATTGACTGTGAAACCGGCATCTTCAAGGAAGGACTGTACCTGTTCAGCAGCCTTGATGATGGAATCGCCTTCGTCAGTACCGTATAAGAGTTCGATAACGACTTCGTGTCCGAGTTCCTCAACGCCCTTCTTGTAGAATTCAGCAGCCTTGTCAGGATCGTAAGCAGTTACGATGCCGTTGTCATCACGGAAGTCTTTGCCTGTTTCCGGGTTCGAAGCCAGACCGACCGGAACGATACCGCCGGCAGCAACAGAACCGTCGTTCAGAACTCTGGCGATTTCCTCTCTGTTAAGAGCATAGAGGATCGCCTGGCGGATGTTTGCGTTAGCGAGGTCAGCAGCACCGGCACGGTTGTGAACGTTGTTGCCCATATTGATGGTCAGGTAGTACATGTAACCTGTCAGCTTGTTGATGAAGCCTTCAACGCCTTCGTTCGCAGTGACCTGTTCACCGGAAAGCGCGACTGTGTCAAGGTTGCCCTGTTCGTATTCCATCAATGCAGTCTGTGTATCTGTGATCTCACGGAAGACGACTTTCGGAGCATACTTGGCAGCGAAGTTGGCTGCATCCCAGTAATCTTCGTTCAGTTCGAATTCGAAGGAATAGCCAGGAGTCCAGGATGTCATCTTGTACGGACCGTTATAGAGCAGGTCATTGATGGACAGGGAGAACTGATCGCCCTTTTCCTCAACGAATTTCTGGTTGAGCGGGAAGAATGTCGGGAAAGCTGTCAGACCGAGGAAGAATCCGGACGGAGCTAACAGTTTAACGACGAATGTCTTTTCATCGGTCGCTTCGAAGGACTCGATGTTCGCGGTCTCCAGAATCCACGCATAGTCACTGGCTGTATCCGGATCAAGAACTCTGTTCCAGGCGTATTCGAAGTCGTAAGCAGTGACCGGATCGCCATTGGACCATTTTGCATCACGGATGTGGAAGGTATAGGTCAGACCGTCAGAAGTCATCTCAACGGATTCGGCCATATCTTCGACAGCGTTGCCGTCTGCGTCAAGAGACATCAGGCCGGCGGTGCACATCGTCAGAGCACTGAAGGATGTACCATCAGTCGCGATCGCGGAATCCATAGAGATCAGCGGTGTCGGGGCCTGAATCGTGACTACCTTGGCAGCGGTCTCATTTCCGCCTCCGTTCGGATCGGCAGTCGGGGTACTATTTCCGCCGCCGGAACCACATCCGACGAGGAATAGAAGCGTTAATAGCAGAGTAAACAATTTTTTCATGCTATTTCTCCTTTCGAATGAAATCATAATAAATGATTTGAAAGTATATGTCAATCGAAAATGATTTATGTTTTCATCAAAAATGTAAACATTTTCAATCAAGTGTCTTGATTATTTATGACAAAAAAACGCCTGCCTCTTTGGGCAGACGTCTCTGGCTTTTTTGATCTCCCTCTATTTCTCGATCCCGGTCAGCAGGATCGGATAGACTCTGGCATCGATCTGCGGTCCTTCCAGGAAACGCATCTCATAGTTTGCGACACCGCACCAGGAGCGGTAAGCGAATTCCGTCTCCGGTCCGTAGACTCCGTCGATATCGCCTTTATAATAGCCCTTCTCTTTCAGCGCCTGCTGGATCTTTATGGCCATCTCGGTATCGATCGGCAGGATCTCTTCGGGTCTGCCGAAATAGAGTTCATGCAGGTCAAGCAGATGGGAGAGCTTTTCGATCGGCTCCGGATCGTCATCGACCCGGAGATCGATCTCCTTATCGTTGTAGTTTCCATAGGAGGCTTTCTCTTTGGCGATATAGACAGCTGCCGCCTGACGTCCGCGGCTGTCACCGCCGGCTTTCTGGGCTGCTCCCAGCGCCGCGACCAGACGTCTTGCCAAAGACCCGGCCGTATTCTCGAAAGTCTCCGCCATGGCGTCGACTGTCTCCTTATTGACAAGGATGTTTCCCTGACAGGTATAGTACCTGCCGCAGCGGTGTCCGGCGTAGTTGAAACATGCAGAACCGGTATAGGCGGCGGAATTGCCGTAGGAATCGACGATACCGAACTGGCGGTCCTGCGGTCTGTCATCCAGTGCCAGAAGCGCATTCTTCACCTTCTCTGCAGTATAGCCTTTCGCCAGCAGCTGCAGACCGAGTTCACCGAAATCAAGATTGCATTCCGCCTGGGTCGCGATAGCGCCGGCGCCGGCTCTGACCCAGGGCACTGCGTTTCCGGCAGCAAGGAATTTGGACTGGACAGCTACGCCCCATTCTTTCGTTTCGGGATCATAGGCAGCGATCGAAAATGTTGCGATGATTGACATAGGGAACTCCTTTCCTCTTTATTGCGTCTCCGGGATCCTGAACCAGAAGCGGGAATACTCGCCATAGACAGAATCCACTCCGTATTCAAGGCCATGCAGTTCGAGCAGATCACGCGCCAGCGACAGGCCGATGCCGCTGCCGATGTGATGGCGTTTGTGATCCTCCTCGACTTTATAATAACGGTTCCAGATATTTTTCAGATCTTTTTCTTTGATCCCCGGGCCGTTATCATAAACGGAAACGGTGTACATCTTCCCTTCCTTCTCAGAGGAAAGACGGATGATCTTGTTTTCCGCGTCATTGTAGTTCAAAGCATTATTAAGAAAATTATACAATACCTGGCTGATCCGTTTCCGATCAAAAGACACGATGCCGTCTTCTGCCAGTTCCAGTTTGAAATCGATCTCCTGCGCTTCGCAGTACTTTTCATACTGGCGGTAGATATCCGTCAGGAATTCATTCAAAGACACGTCTTCTTTCTGCAGTACCAGCCGGTTCCCTTCGATCCTGGAAACATCCAGCAGGTCATCGACCAGAGAGTTCAGCCGTTTCGCCTCGGTAATGATCACATCGAGGTTCTCCTCGTTGTTTTCCTCTTTCAGATCCTTCATCATTTCCGCATAGCCGACGATCATCGTCAGCGGTGTACGCAGGTCATGAGAAACATTGGACAGCAGTTCCTTGCGGGCAGTATCGACTTTGCGGATTTCCTCGTTTGCCTGCTTCAGCGTCTCGTTGAGTTCCATGATCTCCGTAGAGCTGCTGCTCACGTCGCCGCTGTAATTCCCGGAAGGCAGCCGGGAGGCCTCTTCCTGCAGTTTCCGGATCGGCGAAACGAAACGATAAGAGGAGATAAAGCCGAGCAGAACGGTAATGACAAGAACGATCAGGGCAATGACCCAAAGCTGGTCATGCAGAGTCGCGATCGTCGCTCCGAGCGGTGTGATCATTGCCGATACCAGCACGAAGGAAGTCTCTTCATCGTCTTCAACCATTCTGGAGTAGATGTAGAGCTTCTCCTGGTCTCCGCGGCCGATGCGGTAATCCTTAAAAACGTAGGATCCGCCGTTTTCCACGGTCGTTTTCAGGATCTCGGTCGTCTGGTCATACCGCAGCATTCCCAGAGCACACATATTCTGGTTTCCGGCGGTGGCGATGTCTTCATCCGTAGAGAAGACATAAACACAGACCTCGTTATTCATGGAACGTTCACGGATCCGCCTCTCGAGGTCGTCATCATCGTCGGCAGCTATGCTTTCAGCGATGTAATCCCCCGTCTCGATGATCTCCGTCAGTTTGTGTTTCTGATAAAAGTCATCCAGGTAGAACGTCTGAAAAGCATAGATCAGACCGACGATCAGAAATGCCGAAAGGCTCAGGATCAGGATCATCTGGGTGCGGAAACTAAATGTCTTTTTCAAAACGGTACCCCACGCCCCGCAGTGTCGTTATATATTTTGCGTAATCGCCAAGCGCCTTGCGCAGCAGTTTGATATGCGTATCCAGTGTCCGGTCATCACTGTAATAGTCATAGTCCCAAACTTTCGAGAGGATGTCTTCCCGGCGCAGCGCGATCCCGCGGTTCTTGACGAGATACAAAAGAAGCTCGTATTCCTTCAGGGAAAGGCTCAGCGGTTTTCCGTCGATGGTAACGACGCGCGCCTGCTCGTCGATGACGAGTGTGCCAATCACGATCTTTTCCGTAACGTTTTCGCGGCGTTTGAGGATGACCTTGATCCGCATCATCAGCTCCTTGGGTGAGAACGGTTTGGTCACATAGTCATCCGCGCCGACATCGAAACCGTAGATGCGGTCTTCCTCCTGACTCAACGCAGAAAGGAAAATGCAGGGGACGTCGCGGAATTCGCAGATCCTCTGGTAAGCTTTGTAGCCGTCGATGCCCGGCATCATGATGTCCATGATGATCACGTCGAAATCATTTCTCCGGCACAGTTCGATCGCTTCAAGCCCGTCCTTCGCGGTCATCGCCTCATAGCCTTCGTGGAGCGCGTATTTCAGGATCATCTCACGGATCTTTTCTTCATCGTCAACGATCAGTATTTTACTCATGGTTTTATTATATTGGGTAAATGTGAATTCTATCTGAAAGAAATGCTTTTCATTTTAAAATTATCTGCTATAATAATAAAGCAGTCTATTGGGGTATAGCCAAGCGGTAAGGCACCAGACTCTGAATCTGGCATTTCCTTGGTTCGAATCCAAGTACCCCAGCCATTGATTACTGACCACCTTCGCGGTGGTTTTCTTTTTGTTGACGGGGGCAAATATCATCAAGGAAGGATATCGTGCGACAATAATCGCCGATTACGCAGTAAAAAAGCCACAGGAGTGGCTTTTTGTCTGTTTTCTTTCAGAAGACTAGCAGTCTGTGACGTTGGAAACGGTGACGCGCTTAATGACTTCTTCCATATAGGAAGCATCGTAATCCTCGATCCTGCCTTCCTCGACAAGCGCGGACAGTGACGGATCAAGCGGCATACGGGCCAGGATCGGCACATCGTATTTGTCTGCCATCTCCTGGGTGTTGTTTTTCGGGTAGAGCTCGATCTTCTCACCGCAGTTCGGGCAGGCGACATAGGACATATTCTCGACGAGACCGATGATCTTCGTATCCGTCTTCTTCGCCATATTGATCGTCTTGGCAACGATCATCGAAACGAGTTTCGACGGGTTGGAAACGATCAGCAGGCCGTCCAGCGGGATATCCTGCATGACGGACAGCGCGACGTCGCCGGTTCCCGGAGGCATATCGATGATCAGATAGTCAAGTTCTTCCCAGTAGGTATCGGTATAGAACTGATCGACGACACCGCTGACGATCGGGCCGCGCCATAAGACCGGAGTCTCTTCCTCATCCAGCAGCAGGTTGACGGACATGATCTTGATGCCGTATCTTTCGCTGCGAACCGGATACATCCCCTTGTCGTCGCCGTAGGCATAACCATGGATGGAGAAGATGCGCGGAATGCTCGGACCGGTGATATCGGCATCCATGATGCCGACGCGGAATCCCTTGCGGGCCAGTTCGACAGCCAGGACAGAACTGACAAAGCTCTTGCCGACGCCGCCCTTGCCGCTCAAGACACCGATGATCTTATTGATACGGGTGGAGAGCTGCGGGACCTTCTTCTGCGGCGGGGTATTGGTACGGGCGCCGCAGCCGGCGACCTGACAGGTATCACATTTGCTGCTGCTTTTCTTTTCACTCATAATTCTTACTTCCTTCTAGTCAAACAGTGACTGATTTTCTTCATCGTATTTGGGCAGATCCGGCAGTTCCTCGAGGCTGACGAGCTCAAAGCTGTCCATGAATTCCTCGGTCACTTCATACAGGATCGGCCTGCCCGGCGCTTCGCTGCGGCCGGCTTCGCGGATCAGATTGCGGGTCAGAAGTTTTCTTAACATGACCTCACAGCCGACGCCACGCAGTTCCTCGATCTCGATCCGGGTGATCGGCTGCTTGTAGGCAATGATCGCCAGAGTCTCAAGCGCGCTCGGGGAAAGCGTATCCGGCTTGTAGTTGTGGAAGAGCTTCTGGGCATAGGGATAGATATCGGCTTTGGAGACGAACTTGTAGCGTCCGCCGTAGTTGACGAGTTCGATCCCGTAGGCTTCGTCATCGTATTTGACGCGGATCTCATGCAGAAGCGCGAGCGCTTCGTCTTCTCCGACTTCAAGCACCGCAGCCAGCTGTTCTTCCTTGAGACCGTCCTCACCGACGATGTACAGCAGTCCCTCGGTAACGGCCTGTTTATTGACTGTCCGGATCTGTTCGACCGGCCGGACCCGGCTGTTATTCAGTGCGCACCGCTGTTCAGCGCTCAGCTCGCGCACGATCACTTCTTCACGCATAGTTCACTCCTTTTTGCAGGTGGATGGTGTCGCTCTCGTCTACTGAAAAGACAAGATAATGGTCTTTGATCAGGTCAAGGACCGCCAGCAGCGAGACGACACATTCAAAGAGATCCTCACAGTCATCGATCACCGTATCGAAAGTGAAGCTCTCCGGCAGGCTCTCGAGTCTCGAGAGGATCTGCAGACGGCGGTCTTCCAGGGTCAGCTCGCGCTTGGTCAGACTGGTCTCCATCGGTCTGGAAAGCTGCACCCGGCGCAGGACCTTCGACATCGCCTTCAAAAGATCATAGGCGTTGCCTCTGGTCGTTCCGGATTCCTCTTTCGGTTCCTCCAGGTCGCTCATCGGCTTGGCGAAATGATCCTGTCTTGAACGGTAATTCTCATACAGCGCCTGGGAAGCTTCCTTATAGCGCTGATATTCCAGAAGACGGCGGACAAGAACGTCCTTCGGGTCTTCTTCTTCCTCATTTTCCTCTGTCCTTTTCGGCAGCATCTTCCGGCTCTTGTATTCGATCAGAGTCGCCAGTTCCACGAGATAATCGCTTTCGATCTCAAGATGATGCTCCTCCATCTGGCGCAGGTGCAGCAGATACTGATCAGCCAGCACCTCCATATCCAGATCCATGATATCGAGCTTGTGCTCGGAGATCAGGTGCAGCATCAGATCCAGCGGACCTTCGAATTGTTCGGTTTTTGCTTCAAAAGACATAACAGTATTATAGCATTTCTTCTTCCCTGATTTGGAACGAATTGTCGGCTGCCGGGCAGCGGTACTTCACATACGGTGCGAATTGGCATAATATGCAGATATGGTTTCAAACCCGAGGACAAGAGTATGCAGTTAAAAGCTTCGATGTTTCTGATCGTCTGTCCGATGCTGTTCCTGGCGGGTCTCGTTGACTCGATCGGAGGCGGCGGAGGACTGATCTCTTTGCCGGCCTATATCCTGGCCGGTCTGCCGGCGCATCTGGCGATCGGCACCAATAAGATGTCGGCCTTCCCGGGCACTGCCCTGACGACTTTCCGTTTCGCAAAAAACAAGATGATCGATCTGAAGCTGGCGCTGCCCTCGATCGTCACGGCGATCATCGGTTCCGCGATCGGCGCCCGGATCGCCATGTGGCTCGGAGAGAGCTTCATCCGCTATATGATGCTGATCGTGCTGCCGGTCGCTGCTTTGATCGTTCTGAACCCGAAACTCTTCAATGAGCACGGTTCCAATGAGTTCTCCCATGACCGCAAAACGTATCTGATCGTCTGTATCTCTGCTTTTGTCATCGGCATCTATGACGGCCTCTATGGTCCGGGCACCGGAACTTTCCTGATCATCGCCTTTACCGTATTCGCCGGAATGAACGCCACCAAAGCCAACGGACAGGCCAAGATCATCAATCTGACGACCAATATCACGGCGTTCACGATCTATCTCCTGAACGGACGGACCGTTCTTCCGCTCGGACTTGCCGGCGCTCTGTGCGGCATGCTCGGAAATTACGTCGGTTCGGGCATGGCCATGAAAAACGGCAGCAAGCTGACGCGTCCTGTGATCCTGATCGTGCTCCTGATCCTGGCAGTCCGCATTCTGACGGATTAAAATATCATCCTATATATTAATAAAGACGGAGTTTATTTCCTCCGTCTTTTTCGTTTTGCTGTTTCAGATGATCAGATAACGAGGTTGATGACCTTACCCTTGATGATGAAGTGCTTGCGGATCTCATGACCCTCGATGAACTTCTGCAGTCTCTCATCCTTCAGCGCAGTCGCATAGACTTCCTCGTCGGAAGCGTCGGCGGCTGCCGTGAACTTCGTGCGGACCTTGCCGTTGACCTGAACGACGACTTCCTTGGTCGCTTCGGTCAGCTTGTTCGGGTCGTAGGTCGGCCAGGAAGCGTAGGCGATCGTCTCTTCCCTGCCGGTCAGATACGCATGCAGTTCTTCAGTCAGATGCGGTGCGAACGGATTGAGCAGCTTCAGGAAGTTCAGCATGTATTCCTTGTAGATCTTCTCGTATTTGTAGCATTCGTTGATGAAGATCATCATCTGCGAGATCGCGGTATTCAGGTTCAGCGTATCGATATCTTCGCTGACCTTCTTGACGGTCTGGTTATAGATGATATCCAGGCTGTGGTCGTTCTCCCCAACGAACTGAGCACGTTCGGTGACCAGACGCCAGACACGGTCGAGCCACTTGCGGGTGCCGGCCAGCGCTTCGTCGTTCCACGGTTTGGAATCTTCGAGCGGTCCCATGAACATCTCATAGACACGCAGCGTATCGGCACCGTAGGTCTCGACGATGTCGTTCGGATCGACGATGAATTCCGGATAGCGCTTGCCCATCTTGATGCCGTTGGCGCCCAGGATCATACCCTGGTGAACAAGCTTCTTGAACGGTTCTTTGACGGAAACGATGCCCTTGTCATAGAGGTAGTTGTTCCACATACGGCTGTACAGCAGGTGTCCGACCGCGTGTTCCGGGCCGCCGACATAGAGATCGACCGGCATCCAGTGCGCGATCAGTTCCTTGTCTGCAAGCTCCTTGTCGTTATGCGGATCGATATAGCGCAGGAAGTACCAGCTCGAACCGGCGGAACCCGGCATCGTGGAGGTCTCGCGTCTGCCCTTCTCGCCGTTGACTTCGACATTGACCCAGTCGGTCGCCTTCTCCAGCGGAGAAGCGCCGTTGGCCGGTTTGTAGTCATCCAGCTCCGGCAGGATCAGCGGCAGTTCATCATCACGCAGAGCGACCAGACGGTCGTTGTCGAGATGGACGATCGGGATCGGTTCGCCCCAGTAGCGCTGACGGGCAAAGATCCACTCACGGATACGGTAGTTGATCTTCTTCTGACCGATACCGCGTTCGCTCAGCCAGTCGATCATCGCGTTGATCGCATCTTCCTTGCCGAGGCCGTTCATGAAATCGGAATTGATATGGATACCGTCGCCGGTCCACGCTTCTTTTTCGATATCGCCGCCCTCGAGGACCGGAATGATTTCGAGACCAAACTTTTTGGCGAATTCATAGTCACGCTCATCGTGAGCCGGAACCGCCATGATCGCGCCGGTTCCGTAGGAAGCCAGTACGTAGTCGGAGATCCAGATCGGGATCTTCTTGCCGTTGACCGGGTTGACCGCATAGGCGCCGGTGAAGACGCCGGTCTTGTCCTTGTTCAGTTCCGTTCTTTCAAGATCGGATTTGCCTGCGCATTCTCTGACATAGGCTTCGACGGCTTCTTTCTGTTCAGGAGTGGTGATCTTCTCGACGAGTTTATGTTCCGGAGCGAAGACGCAGTAGGTAGCGCCGAACAGGGTGTCGCAGCGGGTGGTGAAGACAGTGAATCTGTCATCGTGTCCATCGATCGCGAAATCGATCTGGGCACCGACCGAACGGCCGATCCAGTTGCGCTGCATTTCCTTGGTGCTCTCCGGCCAGTCGATCTCCTCGAGACCTTCGAGCAGGCGGTCAGCATAGGCTACGATGTCGATGACCCACTGACGCATGTTCTTGCGGACGACCGGGAAGCCGCCGCGTTCGCTCTTGCCGTCGATGACTTCATCGTTGGCGAGAACTGTGCCGAGCTCTTCACACCAGTTGACCGGCATATCGACGCATTTGGCCAGGCCGTCCTCGAACAGAAGTTTGAAGATGTACTGCGTCCATTTGTAATAGGAAGGATCGCAGGTCGAGATCTCCTTTTCCCAGTCATACGAAAAGCCGATGTTCTTCAGCTGGTTGGTGAAGAACGCGATATTCTTCTTGGTGAATCCTTCCGGATGGTTACCGGTGTTGATCGCATACTGCTCCGCCGGAAGACCGAAGGCGTCAAATCCCATCGGATGCAGAACGTTGTAGCCCTCCATCCTCTTTTTACGGGAAACGATATCCGTTGCCGTATAGCCTTCCGGATGGCCGACATGCAGGCCCTGTCCGGACGGATACGGGAACATATCGAGAACATAATACTTTGGTTTTGAGAAATCGCGGGTATCACAGTAGAAGGTGCGGTGATCATCCCAGTATTTCTGCCATTTCTTCTCAATCGATTTATGATTGTAAGGCATAATAAAACCCTCCTGAAATAACTAATATATTCTATCATATTCAAAAACGTTTTACATAGGAGTGTTCTGCTTGAAGTATACCCCCATAGGGTATATACTGATGCCGAGGTAAAGAAAATGAACGAAAACTGCTGTTCAACCAAAACGAAAAAACGTACTGAAGAAGAATATAAGAAACTGATCAACCGGCTGAACCGGATCGAAGGCCAGATCCGCGGCATCCGCAAGATGGTCGAGAACGATGCCTACTGCACGGACGTGCTGGTGCAGTCGCTGGCGGCATCCTCCGCGATCGACGCCTTCAATAAGGAACTCCTGACCAGTCATTTCAAATCCTGCGTCGTGAACGATATCCGCAACAACGATGAACAGGGGATCGAAGAATTCACCGGCATCATGCGCCGGCTGATGCGCTAGGAGGAAAAGAAATGGGTACCTATATCGTACTGGCGATCCTCGCCATCGTGATCCTCTACGCATTAAGAGGGACTCTCGGTCATCTGAAAGGTCAGGGCGGCTGCTGCGGCGGAGGCGGCAGCGGCGAAGTGCTCGCTGAGAAAAAGGAGATCAAAGGTCCGGTGCTTTTTACCGCCAGAGCGAAGATCGGCGGCATGCACTGTGAAAACTGTCAGAACCGTGTCCAGAACCGTCTGAACAAGATCGACGGACTGGTCGCCAAAGTCAATTACCGCGACGGCAGCGCGCTGCTGTCCTACGAAAAAGAGGTCAGTGAGGAAACGATCCGGCAGACCGTAAAGGATGCCGGCTATGAACTGATCTCTCTGGAGAAAAACGCATGAAACAGTATAACGTTACCGGCATGTCCTGCGCCGCCTGCAGCGCCAGAGTGGAAAAGGCTGTCAATGCCGTCGAAGGTGTGACTTCCTGTTCCGTTTCGCTGCTGACCAACTCGATGGGCGTCGAGGGAACGGCCGATGAAAAAGCGATCATCCGGGCAGTCGAGAACGCCGGCTACGGCGCATCTGTAAAAGGCACCAAAACAAGTTCCGCAAACAATGCACGTCAGGAGGAGGAAGCGCTGGAAGACAGGGAGACTCCGGTCCTCAAAAAACGCCTCGTTATCTCGCTGATTTTCCTGCTCGTCCTGATGTACGTCTCGATGGGGATCCACATGTTTGGCTTCCCCGCCCCTGCCTTCCTCAAGCACAATCCGCTCGGGATCGGCGTCATCGAGATGCTGCTGGCGGGGATCGTCATGGTGATCAACCAGAAATTCTTCATCAACGGTTTCCGCAGCCTGTTCCGTCTGTCTCCGAATATGGATACCCTGGTCGCCATGGGTTCTGCGGTCTCCTTCCTGTACAGCTTCGTAGTGCTCATGCAGATGACGACGCATGCCGGCGAACCGGAAGTCCTGCATGAACTGATGAAGGAATTCTATTTCGAATCCGCTGCCATGATCGTCACCCTGATCACAGTCGGCAAAATGCTTGAAGCCCGCGCCAAAGGAAAGACGACAGACGCTTTAAAGAGCCTGATCAAGCTTTCTCCGCAGGAAGCGACTGTCCTGCGCGAAGGAAAGGAAATGACCGTTGCGATCGATGATGTCGTCAGCGGCGACATCTTTCTGGTAAAACCCGGTGAAAGTATTCCGGTCGACGGCGTTGTCCTGGAAGGCTCTTCCGCGGTAAACGAAGCGGCGCTGACCGGCGAAAGCATCCCGGTCGATAAAACCGGCGGCGACACGGTCTCCGCAGCTACGATCAATCAGTCCGGCTATCTGAAATGCCGGGCGACCAGAGTCGGTGAGAACACCACCCTCTCGCAGATCATCCAGCTCGTCTCCGACGCGGCCGCGACCAAAGCGCCGATCGCCAAGACGGCGGATACGATCTCCGGCTATTTCGTTCCGGCGGTCCTCGCGATCGCCGCGGTCACGACTGTCATCTGGCTGCTGCTCGGCAAGGATATCGGCTTCGCTCTGGCAAGAGGCATCTCCGTTCTCGTCATCTCCTGCCCCTGCGCCTTAGGCCTCGCGACTCCGGTCGCGATCATGGTCGGCAACGGGATCGGCGCCAAAAACGGCATCCTCTTCAAGACCGCAGCTTCTCTGGAAGCGACCGGCCGTACCGAGATCATCGCGATGGACAAGACCGGCACGCTGACCAAAGGCGAACCGGAAGTAACGGACATCCTTGCTGCTGAAGAGAACAACGGTCTGCTGGTCAAAGCGGCTTCACTTGAGAAAAAGAGCGAGCATCCGCTGGCCAGGGCGATCCTGAAAAAGGCAGAGGAAGACGCTCTGCAGCTCGCGGAATGCGAGGACTTCACCGCTCTTTCAGGAAGCGGCATCCGCGGGACTTACGAAGGAAAAGAGCTGCTCGGCGGCAGCTACAGTTATATATCTTCCCGAACAGAACTGCCTAAAGAGGCGGTCAGTGCCTATGAACGCTTTGCCTCCGAAGGCAAGACACCGGTCTTCTTCCTGGAAGACGGAAAGTATCTCGGCATGATCGCGATCGCCGATACACTGAAGGAAGACAGCGTGGAAGCCGTGAAGCAGCTGCGCAATATGGGCATCCGGACAGTCATGCTGACGGGCGACAACAAGCGTACCGCGGAAGCGATCGCAAAACTCGTCGGTGTCGATCAGGTCATTTCGGAAGTCCTTCCGGGAGACAAGGAAGCGGTCGTCCGCTCCCTGCAGAAAGACGGCAAAACAGCGATGGTCGGCGACGGTATCAACGATGCTCCTGCCCTGACCCGTGCCGATATCGGTATGGCGATCGGTGCCGGAGCGGATGTCGCGATCGATGCGGCGGATATCGTTCTGCGCAAGAACAGTCTGCTGGATGTACCGGCAGCGATCCGCCTGAGCCGTTACACTCTGCGCAATATCCACGAAAACCTGTTCTGGGCATTCATCTACAACGCGATCGGTATTCCGCTCGCGGCCGGCGTCTTCATCAGTGCGTTCGGCTGGAAACTGAATCCGATGTTCGGCGCGGCAGCCATGAGCCTTTCAAGCTTCTGCGTCGTCAGCAATGCCCTGCGCTTGAATCTCAAGAATATCTATGACAGCCGTCATGATAAAGCAATAAAAGTAAGTCATAAGGAGGAAAAGAAAATGACAAAAGAACTCAAGATCGAAGGAATGATGTGCGAACACTGCGAAGCGACCGTTAAAAAAGCCCTGGAAGCAGTCGACGGTGTCGCTTCCGCTGCGGTATCCCACAAGGAAGGCAATGCCGTTGTCGAACTCACCAAGGACGTTGACAACGCGGTGCTGAAAAAAGCCGTTGAAGACAAAGACTACAACGTCACCGCGATCCAGTAGTACCTCCGGGTACTACTTTTTTTATTCTGTTTTTACTGTTTGAGCTGTCCCAGCAGCGCACTGAGGATCGCGCTGTAGTCGATCCCGCCGGCCAGCTTGTCAGCCAGTCCGTCGACCAGTTTCTTCTCGATCGCGTTGCACTTGCGATAATTGCGGATGAGCGCCTTTTCCGCATTGGAAAGGCGGATGGAAGACGAACTGGAGGAAGTGGTCTTTTTCCTTGCGGAACTTGTTTTTGAAGAAGTCTTCGCGCTGGTCTTGGGTTTTGCGGCGGACGTTTTTACGGCGCGCTGGATCGGTTCTTTTTCTGTCATTTCGTTACCCTCTGTCTTCATGATACTTCGGTTTTCCCCTTTCCGGCAGAGAACTTGCAAGTCTTTGGCTGAAGTGCTATCATATTAGCAGTCAAAGAATTAGAGTGCTAAAGGAGGAATAGGAATGGCAAAGAAACAGTTTAAGACAGAATCCAAACGTCTACTGGATCTGATGGCCAATGCCATCTATATAAATACGGATATTTTCGTCCGCGAACTGATCTCCAACGCGAGCGACGCTTTGGACAAGAAGGCTTACCTGGCGCTGACAGACGCCGAGATCGACAACAGCGATCCCTGCATCAAGATCAGTGTGGATAAGAAAAACCGCCTGTTTACGATCACCGACAACGGTGTCGGCATGAATAAGGAAGAACTGGAAGCGAACCTGGGCACGATCGCCAAGAGCGGTTCCTTCGAATTCAAGAACAACCTCTCCGAGGAAGAGACCAGCGATATCATCGGCCAGTTCGGCGTCGGCTTCTACTCATCCTTCATGGTTGCGGATGAGATCACCGTTATCTCGAAAAAAGTCAAAGAGACACAGGGCTACCGCTGGTTCAGCCGCAACGTAGACGGTTACGAAGTCAAGGAAGCGGACAAAGACGGCGACGGCACCGAGATCATCCTGCATATCAAAGCCAATACGAAAGAAAAGAAGTACGATGATTATCTCGATTCCCAGTTCATCCAGAGCCTGATCAAGAAATATTCGGACTACATCCGCTACCCGATCAAGATGGATGTGGAAGTCACCAAAGCGACCGGCGAGGAAGGAAAGACCGTAAAAGAGATCGAGGAAAAGACGATCAACTCCATGGTCCCGATCTGGAAGAAACCGGCCAAGTCCGTCAAACAGGAAGAATACGACGAATTCTATGAGAACAGCTACTACGACTACAATAAGCCGCTGAAAACGATCCACTACAAGGTCGAGGGCAACACCAGTTATTCCGCTCTGCTGTTCATCCCGGAAAAGGCTCCTTACAACTTCTACACCACCGACTACAAAGCCGGCCTGAAGCTGTATTCCCACGGCGTCTTCATCAAGGATGAAGCCAGCGAGCTGATCAGCGATTACTTCCGCTTTGTCCGCGGTCTGGTCGACAGCGACGATATCAGCCTGAACATCTCCCGTGAGATCCTGCAGCAGGACTACCAGATGAAGGCGCTGAAGAAATCGATCGACAAAAAGGTCAAGAACACTCTCGAAAAGATGCTCGAGAAAGACAGAGAAAAATACGAGACCTTCTTTGATTCCTTCGGTCTGCAGCTGAAATACGGCGCATATCAGGATTACGGCGCCAACCGCGATGTCCTGATCGATCTGCTGATGTTCAAGTCCAGCTTTGAAGACAAATATACGACTCTGAAGGAATACGTCTCCCGTATGAAGGAAGATCAGAAAGAGATCTACTACGCCTGCGGCGAAACGATCGAAAAGATCGGTTCCCTTCCGCAGATGGAGACGCTCCACGACAAAGGCTATGAAGTTCTCTACTTCACCGATAACGTCGATGAGTTCATGGCTTCGATCCTGATGAACTACGACGGAAAGGAATTCCGTTCCATCACCAAAGGTGATCTCGGACTCGAGACCGAAGAGGAAAAGAAGGAGATGGAGAAGACTGTCGAGGAAAACAAAGACTTCCTCGAAGCCATCAAGGACATTCTGAAGGATAAGGTCCAGGAAGTCCGTCTCTCGACCCGTCTGAAATCCTATCCGGTCTGCCTGGTCTCCGATGACGGCCTGTCCCTCGATATGGAAAAGGTGCTGGCGGAGATGAATCAGGGCATGCCGATGAAGGCAAACCGTATCCTGGAGATCAACAAGGATCACGAGCTCTTCAAGGCGCTGCAGAATGCCTGGAACGACCACGAAGATCTCAGCGACTACGCGAACCTGCTCTATGACCAGGCTCTGCTGATCGCCGGCTTCCCGATCGAGGATCCGGCTGAATACTCCAAGCGTCTCAGCAACGTCATGGTCAAAGCGATCCGCTAAACAAAAAAAGCGAAAGATCCAAAAAGACAGCGAACCCTTAATCCGCTGTCTTTTTATTATGTAAGATGATCGCACTATAACGAATGGTGAAAGACCTATTTCCGCAGGATCTCGCGGACCTCCTTCAAACGTCTGCGGGCATACCGTGTATTGCCGTCGTTTTCGCCGTAGATCCGCAGATAGCCGGCTTCGAGTTCCTCATAATACTTCAATGCTTCCTGGAATTTTTCCATCTTGTACAGGATCTCCGCAAGAGAGTAGACAGCCAGGACTGTACGCCTGTCCTCGTTTCCGAGGACCTTCCTCCGTTTTTCAAGCACCTCGCGGCGAATTGCGAGCGCTTCTTCACAGAGACCGTTCTTTTCGCACGCATAAGAAACGTTGCTCAGGCTGAGAAGCGTATCAGGGTGCTCCGGACCGAGGACTTCGCAGCGTTTTTCATATGCTTTGCGGCTCATATCCAGATATACGTCCGGCTGATCCGTTTTGCTGTATCTGTATGCCAGATTGTTCAGCGCAAGCATACTGAGCGGATCATTCTCGCCGAAAAGGCCGACACATCGGCTGTAAGTCTGCCGGTCAAGTTCCATAGACGCCGCTGGATCGCTGCTGAAGAGCGAACTCGAAAGATTCAGCCGGAGATCAAGCACATCCCGGTCTCCACTGCCGAAAAACGCTTCTTCCTTTTCGATCAGCGCTCTCTTTTTCGCCAGATCGGTCTCCGCATTGACGGCTGACCGGTAAGCGACCTTCAGGTTCTTCTTTGTAACCTGCGTCGACTTGTTCTCTTCGCCGAGAGTATCTCTGCGCTGTATATATGCCTGCTCATTCAACTCGATCGCGCGGTCGTATTCTTTCAGATTCCAATATGTATTCGCTAGATCATGGAGCACATTCAGCGTATCCGGATGTGTCTCCCCGAGTTTTTTGCTGCGGATCCGGTACAGCTCCTCTTCGACAGGAAGCTCTTTTCTGAATTCTTTCGTGCGGTAGTACAGATCTGAAAGCTCGCTGAGCGCCTTGGCCACTCCGTCAGATTCCGCGCCGTAAACAGTTCTGCTCCGGTCACAGTAGTCCAGCATTTTCTCTTCTGCAGAGGACAGATCACCCATACTGATCTCCAAATATGCCAGATTATACAGATTTGTTATCAGCGAAGGATCGTATTTGTCCTGGATCCTCGAACGTTTCCTGTACACTTGCTGAAGAAGATCGTGCGCCTTGTCGTACTCCTTCAGAGCGGAGTGGTCAAGTGACAGGTTATTGGCGATCGAGAGGAACTGGTCGCTGTTTTCGCCCTGCGCAACCAGCGCCCGGTCGTATGCCTGCTGATGGATTTCCTTGGCTTTGTTGTATTGCTTCAGTCTGTAATAGATCCTGCCGATATCATTCAGTGTTCCGATCGTATCCGGATTGGATCCGCCCAGCACTTCTTTCTGCTGTTCATAGATCAACTGCATCATGGTAAGCGCTTCTTCCGATTTTCCGCTGCGCTGATAAGCTGAAGCCAGCAGCCGGCTGGTGAGCAGTGTCAGCGGATGCTTGGGGCCGAGGACTCTCTTTCTTTTCTCCACGACTTCTTCGTAGATCGGTATCGAATTCGCGAGGTCGTTCATGTTGCCGTAGGTTATCGCGAGATTATGAAGATTGGACAGAATGCGCGGGTCGTCTTCCTTCTTGATCTTTTTTCTTTTCTCGATCACTTCCTTAAGAGTCGCGATCGCCTTCTCATTCATCCTGCAGTTGCTGTATTCCAGACCGAGATTGCCCAAAGCCGTTAATGTTTCAGGATGATCCGGGCCATAGACTTTCTTTTCTATCTCATAGAATTCTTCCTTTAGAGCCAGTGCTTTTTTCCGATAACCGGCATCGGAATATGCCAGTGCCCTCTCGTTCAGACAAACAAGATAAGAACGGTCATCTTCGGAGTAGGATTCTCTGTAACACTCGACCGCTTTGTCCAGATGCTGTATCGCTGCTTCATACTCGCCGCAGGTCCGTTTCATTTCGCCAAGCACATCTTTCCAAAGTGCCTTCTCTTTGTTTGCCCGACAGAGTTTTTCTTCACATCGTTCGGTCGTTTCCGCAAGTCTGCGGATCTCGGTAATTCCGTAAGAATACAGCGAGCGGGTGAGACTCCGAAGGATATCATGTATGAGCATATGGTCTTCCGGTTTCAGGACGATCCGGCTCTGCGCACAGCTTTCCAGCAGTTCGCTGACACGATCCGAATAATAATGCAGGTCTTCTTTCTTTTTGACCCGCTCAAGATATACTCCCAAAATAGCGCTGACAGAGGCAGAACGCGCTTCTTCCGGGTAGTTCTTGTCTTCATAGATCCCAAGGCGCGCTGCCCGGTGCAGAAAATAACGATCCTGATTGTCTTTACTGATCATCGTGGTCGCGACGAGTGAATGATAAGCTTCGCTGTAGGGCAGATAATTCTGGTAGACTTTTTCGAATACTTCCCGGTAATCGCGGTCTGTCCAGTGGCTCATGGAAGACATCAGCCGGATCACGGTCTTTTCTTCGCTGTTCAGCCCGCGCACATAGCGTTCCAGCAGATCCTGCTTGTTCAGATTGCGGAACTGCTCCGCGGTGGGCATTCCTTCCTTCCGGTAGTTCACTACGCTCAGATAGAGGTAGATCGGTGAACCGCCGGCGGCGTCATAGATCTTATCGACGATCTCCTGATCCTCGATCCCTTCTTTCCGAAGGTATTCTGCCGAATCCTTATAAGAAAGATCGCCAAGAAGGTGCTCATTTGCTTCTTCGGAATAGATCTTATTTCTGCCTGCGATGACCCAGCAGGTGTTGCAGGCATCTTTCAGTTCCTCACTGAGCCAGGAACCGGCTGCAAAACTGTTCTGCAGCAGCTCAAAAGTGTCGATCAAAAAGACGATCCCGTAATCGCGTTCGCTGTTATTCAGATCGGTCTTAAAGAATTCGACCATGTTCCGGCGCAGATCTTCTGTTGTTTCACTGTAGGAGATCGCTTCATAGTACTCACGGTATGTTTCTCTGTGTTTCTTGTCTTCGATCTTATCCAGAATGCCGGAAAGGATCTCTCCGCCCTTTTTCACCTTCTCGTAAAGATCGGAAAGCAGCCCGAAACCGGGAATAAACAAAGACGCTGTATCCAGCATTTCTTCATATTTCGAAAGCGCGGAACCTCTGTCATTCTCAGCGACCGAAAGAGTCAGCCCGGTGATCTCTTTATACTTTTTGACAGCTACGTCAAAGATCGGAAAAGCGAGATCCTTCTGCGCCGCTTGAAGACGGTATCGAAGATGGCAAAGCACCTCGATCATATCCGTGGAGGTCTCAAGATCGTACAGGACCGCAGTGTATTTGCCCCGGAAGACAAAACCGTCGTCAAAACTGTATTTCGTTTCCGTTTCCATGCGGTCGATATTCCGCTTCAGTTCATTCAGCAGCCAGGTCTTGCCGATCCCGCCCTCCCCGTAGAAAGTGATGACCTGATGACCCTGCGGATCTTCTTCCAGTCTGCGCAGAGTGTGCCAGAAAGCTTCACGAGGTTCTTCTCTGTCTGTAAACAGCATATGTGCAGGTTTAACGAGCGCCATAATGATCTCTCCTCTTTTTCCATTCCATTATATCAATCAAAAAAATGCGCATTCAACGGCATAGATCCAACAATTAAAAAAACCGCCGTGGGAACGGGGAAAGAACCTCATTCCGCAGCGGTCCGCTGTGATGCATGCACTCTTTGTTTCAGGAACGGCGAGACCCGCTTATAAAGCAGGACGGTAATGACCGAAAGCAGGACGCCCTTGATCAGATTGAACGGGGTAGTGCAGCAAAGCACCAGCATGAAGACAGAATCAACAGCCGGGAAGATCGCCTGGCCGGCGCCGATGATCGCTTCCAGCGGGAAATGCATGATCGATACATAAGCCGGGATCACGAGCCAGAGATTGATCGCGAATCCGGCAGCCGCCATGCAGAGCACACCGATCAATAATGCGATCATAGCTCCCCTGCGGGTACGGTTCTTCTGATAGTACATTGCCGCCGGAACAGCGAACGCGCAGCCGACCAGGAAATTGGCGAGTTCACCGACAAACGCTGTCGTTGTCGGTTTGAACAGCAGTTTCAGCAGGATCTTGATGAACTCGATCAGTACGGCGCTCAGCGGACCGAGCGCAAAGCCACCGATCAGCACCGGGATCTCGGAAAAATCCATCTTGTAGAAAGTCGGTGCGATGAACGGAAGCGCGAATTCGAAGTACATCAGGATAAAGGCGCAGACGCCGAGTATGGCGATGCGGGTCATCCGGGCGGTTGTCAGAAATCTCTCTTTTTTCATACGAATATCTCCTTCCAAGAAAAAAAGGTTCTGCCAAACCTCAGGTAATCAATTAAAAAGCTCTTCTTTCATCCAGACTGTTACTGTCGGTACCGGAATCTCACCGGTTCAGCTGAAGCGCGCGGACTGTACCGCCGATCGGGAATTGCACCCTGCCCTGAAGTTTTACATTCCCATCTTAGCACCGGCGCATTTTCGTGTAAACAAAAAGGCTTTAATGACTTTCATTGCCTGATTCAATGATAAAAAGCGCGCGTAATTAACAATCTCCCCTGCTTCTGTTAAGATGAAAGCAGATGAACTGACTCTCAACGCTTTTAGATGAGATGAAAGGAGAGACTCATGAAATCAAGAAAGATCATATCCGTCTTCCTTATCGCTTTATTGACAGCTCTCTGTCTGAGTGCCTGCTCCGGCGATAAAACTCCGACCGTCGACGTCGGCGGCAAGACCTATTACAATACCGTCGAGCTTTTCGGAAACGAAGACCATACCCGGATCTGGTTCGGCAAGGACGGCAGCTTCGTCATGGACGAAAACAGTGCCGAAGGCCGGAAAGAGTATTCCGGCAACTGGAGCGTAAAGGAAAATGTCTGCACCCTGAACGTGACCAGCGGTGACGGACCTTCGAAGATTATCCTGCAGATCGAGGATGCGGATACGCTGACTCTGCAGACGACCCTGGCCGGTTCGAAATCCGGACAGAAGTTCTCGACCAGCGAAACCAAAGGTCCGACTGACGAGAAAGGCAATCCTTCCAGTGAGCCTGTCCCGACAGCCGATCCTTATAAACTCGGTTACGGCACCTATTACAATGTATCCCAGAACTCCGTTTATACTTCCTATGTTGAGATCAACAAGGACGGAACTTTCTCCTTCCTGGACCGTAACGCCGCTTCCGGAGGTCTGGAGATCCAGGGCACTTACAAGAAAGACGGCAACAAGCTTGTCTTAGGCGACTTTACCAAATACAACGGCGATCCTTCACTGACTGAGATCAATTTCACGATCATTGACGAGAAGAATCTGGAGCTGAACTCCACGATCCAGATCTCAAAGAAAGGCAACGCCTTTACGACAGACTACACGCCGCCATCCGCTCCGCCGGCCATTCCGTGCACCAGTCTGAGTTCTCCATACACGTATTTATACGCAGTTGAAGGCACCGGTGCCTGGAGCATCAATGATTACTTCACGGTAACACCGAAGAACACCACCGACAAACTTGTCTATCAGGTCGATGACGAGTCTATCGTCACATGCGATCAGAACGGCAACGTCAAGGCAGGTAAAGCCGGTGAGACAAAGATCCGTATCACCTGCGGCAGCCAGCAGCTCGTCTTCAGGTGGGAGACAAGAAAGAAAGGTCCGGAGAAGATCAATCTTACACCCGCTTCTCTGACTCTCCAGCTCAACGAGACTGGCAAGCTCACTGCCAAGATCGTTCCGGAAACAGCCAATCCCAACCTGACCTGGAAATCATCCAATACGGCCGTTGCGACAGTCGATGGCGACGGCTTTGTCAAACCGAAGCTTCCAGGCAACACCAAGATCACCGTCACCGGTACCAACGGCGTAAGCTCAAGCTGCAGTGTCAGGGTCGAAGGAGAAAAGATCGTCTTCAATATGCAGGATAAAGCGACCGTCAAATCGGGAAGCGGCCAGAAGATCCCGGTCGAAGCCTATCACTATGTCTGCTGGGGCGACTACTACAACAAGTACGACATCCGGCCGGAGGTTGATTTCCACTGTTCCGACACGTCCGTTCTGGGCTATGACAGCAGCAGCGGCAACGTCTACGTCAAGGGTTCCGTCTCCTCGACAAAAGATGTGACCGTCTACTTCACCTGGTCTGACGGCTCCTCGCTCTCGGCAACTTCGCCTACCTACACTGTTCGGGTCGAAAAATAGTACGATCCTGCAGCAAAGACTGAAATCGCAACAAAAAAGACGCATCAGCGTCTTTTTTTCTGAGCTTTGTCCTTCTCTTACGCGCGGCCTTTGTAGGTGCCGTCTTCCGTCGAAACAATGATGTGGTCATCCTCTTTGATGAAGAGCGGGACTTTGACCTGCAGACCGGTCTCGGTGACGGCGTTCTTTAAGGCAGCGGTCGCGGTGTCGCCCTTGACTGCCTGTTCACATTCCGACAGACCAAGCTCGACTTTATCCGGCAGAGTGATACCCAGGACTTCCGGACCGTACATCATGATCTCGACTTCGATATTCGGGATCAGGAAATTCATTTCCCATTCGAGTTTTTCTCTCTGGATCTCGACCTGGTCAAAGGTATCGCCGTCCATGAAGACCAGCATTTCGCCGTCGTCATACAGGAACTGCATCTTTCTCTTGTCGATCTGCGGCTGTTCGACCTTGTCGCCGCCGGTGAACGCGATCTCGTTGATGACGCCGGTGCGCAGGTTCTTGACCTTGATCTTGACGATCATCTGGCGCATAGCGGTCTTGTTGCGGTCAACATTGATAACGGAATAAAGCTCGTTCTGATACTCAAAACTGCTTCCCGGTTTAAGATCATTTACGATAATCATATTTACTACCTCTCGTCTTCCTTATTCTATTACAAACAGGCCCTTTTTAAAAGCGGACGGATCCGGGCGCCCTCCCCGTTCGTGAAAGCAGGGAAACATGCTATAGTTAAGGGAGAAGAGACATTTGCGCAATGTCACAGGAGACAGCCATGAAACCCAGTGAATTCCGGAAATTTTATCTGACTTTCGTCGAACTCTACGGCGCGATCGGTTCCGATGACGCTTTCGCGATCATGAAACGCTTTTTTCCGAAACTGCTGAAGAAGGAAATGTATGCCGACATGAAGAGCCGTACCGGGAAAAAGACAAGGGGCTATTGCATCCTTCCGACAGACGGACGCAGATTTGCGGTCTGTGAGGAAAACAGTGACGAAGAAGATCTTGCCCACATCTTTTTCGATCACAGGGACCTCCCCTTCTATGTTCCGGACGATCTGCAGGAATACTGGGACATCGGTGCAAACGGTCTGCCGCTGTCGTCTGCCGGGGAAAAACTGATCGACTATCTTCAGTCCGAGTGCGGCGCTGATTCCGATCACGCGACAGCGAGGACGCTGATCATCGAATACATCATCCTCAATGCCGATTACGTCGATATTCCGGACAGGATCCTCCGTTATATCGAGATCTGGGAACCGGCGATCGATGACGCGGAAAAACTGCAAACAGTTCTCGACCTGATCCTGGAGATGACCAGAACGACGAGACTGCCCTCCTGCTGCGGGCATACTCTGAACGAACTGGATGAGATGGGTGTAGACAACATCGAGGAGCATCTGTTCGGGATCGCCGATACTCTGTACGATCTGATGCTGAAGGAGGGCCTCAGCGAAGAGGAAATGGTCCGGCAGATCCGGGAAGACAGTTCCCTTCCGGAGTATGCCAGGGACCTGCTGATCGGACGCCTCAAAGAACTTGCCGAAGAAAAGAAAAACGTCGCGGAAGCCTGACGTATAACGAAAAGTGTATAGCCCGCTATCGGCTATACACTTTTTTAATGCTGAAGATAGTAATTGTAGAGCAGTTCCTCTGCCAGCGTCGTCTCCCCTTCATGTCCGGGATGAATGCGCAGCTGCGGATCCAGTTCGCGCAAAGCACGCAGGCTGTCTTTCATCTTGCGCGCGTCGCCGCCCTCAAGATCAGTGCGCCCGATGCTGCGGCGGAACAGCGTATCTCCGGTGAAAAGATCATCGCCGATCCGGAAGCAGACAGAACCCTCGGTATGACCGGGCGTATACAGCACATCAAAACGGAACGGTCCGATCCGCAGAGGACCTTCTGTCAGATCGGTGACCGGACTCTTGATGATCGCGGAGAAACCGAAAAGACGGAGATTTTCCTGAAAGATCTCTCTGGAGGTGGCAAGCTGTTTATCTCCCGGGTGCAGATAGACCGGAACGTTATATTCTTTTACCAGATCATCCACGCCTTTGATGTGATCAAAATGACCGTGTGTCAGCAGGACGGCAAGCAGTTCCTTCCCTTCCAGCAGCGGACGGATCTTTTCGATCCTCGCCTCCGCGTCGATGATAACGGCTTTCCCGTCTTCCTCAAGGAGATACATATTGGTCGGCATCGGGCCGCATACGATCTTTGTGATATTCATCGTGTAAACAAAAATAAGCCGGCGGGCTTATTTTTTCTCCTTATGAACAGTCATTTTTCTGCATCTGGAGCAGTATTTTTTAATCTCTAACTTTTCAGGATGTTTCTTCTTATTTCTGGTGGAAATATAGTTTTCTTCTCCACACTCGGAGCACCTGAGTATCGTATCATCTCTCATGTCACTATCCTCCTTGTCCTAAACGCCTTTAAATACTAACATAACGGGATTCAAAACGCAATAACCGAGCGGATTATTCCGCGATCTTCCCGACCTTCTTGCGGAAAATGATGCCTGCGAAAGGCGCCAGCGTAAAGCGCAGGATATTTTTGTGGCCGTGCTTCACGCCGCGGACGGATTTGATCGATCCCGGATTGGTGACGCCGCAGCCGTTGTACTTGAAATCCTCGCTGTTGAGGATCTCGGTATAGGTACCGCGGTACGGAACACCGATCTCATACTGATCATAGTAGATCGGCATCATATTCAGAACGACAACATAGCAGTATTTCTCATCCCAGCGCATGTAGGAGAAGATCGACTGCGCAGCATTGTCTGCGTCGATCCAGCGGAAATGCTCCGAATCATACTCGTAGCGGTAGAAAGCTTCTGTAGTGGTATAGAGTTCGCTGAGATCGCAGAACAGACGGTTGAAGGCATCGTGGATCGGATACTGAAGCAGGAACCAGTCGTTTTCCTTCTGCTCGTCGAATTCACGGATCTGGGCGATCTCGTTGCCCAGGAAGTTCAGTTTCTTGCCCGGATGGGTAAACATGTAAACGAACAGGTTGCGGCACAGCGAGAATTTCTCTTCATACCTGCCGAACATCTTATCGACGATCGTCCGCTTGCCGTGAACGACTTCATCATGGCTGAACGGCAGCAGGAAACGCTCGGAATAGAAATAGAACATCGAGAAATTGATCAGATTATGATGGTATTTCCGGTATTCATGATCCATCGAGTAGTAGCGCAGGGTATCGTTCATCCAGCCCAGATCCCACTTATAGTCGAATCCCAGTGCGCCGTATTCGACGCCGCCGGTGACCTTCGGGAAGTCGCTTGAATCCTCGGCGATCATCATCGCCTCCGGATAGAGCTGATGCATCGTAAAGTTCAGACGCTTGATGAAAGCCTGGCCTTCCTTGTTCTCGCCCTGGGTCGAATCACCTTTATGGTAGATGAAGTGGCTGACTGCATCGAAACGCAAGCCGTCGACGTGATACCGGTCGAGATAGAACGAAGCGCTCGACATCAGGAAAGAGATCACGGTCGGCGAATACAGGTTGAAATAGTAGGATCCCCACTCGCTGCTTTTCAGATGCGGTTCCGGATATTCGTACAGCGGGCTGAAATCATAGTCAATCAGACCGAATTCATCACCGACAAAATGCGCATATACAACGTCCAGAATGACGCCGATGCCATGCAGATGCAGCTCATTGATCAGATCCATGAAATCATACGGCGTTCCGTAACGGGACGTCACACCGTAGAAACCGGTCGCCTGGTAGCCCCAGGAACCGTCGAACGGGTGTTCGAAGACCGGCATGAATTCGACGAAATTGAAATGCTCCTTTTCAAGGTACGGGATCAGTTCCTCCTTGAGCTGACGGAAGGAAGAAAACTGACCGTCCTTGCGGAAGGAATTGAAATGGACCTCGTAGATATTGACCGGTTTGTCATCGTGGCTTCGCGGGCGGTTATCCATGTATTTCTGATCTGAGAAAGTGTAGTAATCCAGATCATACATACACGACGCAGTCGACGGACGGCGCTCGAAACAGTAGGCATAGGGATCGATCCGCTCATGCCAGGTGAATTCGTCACGGTAGATGCGGTAACGATAGGCATGGACCGGCTGAAGATGCTCGATCAGAAGGCTCCAGACACCGCGGTCATCGATCTTTTCCAGATAGTGCTCGTTATACCAGCCGTCAAAGGAAGAGATCAGACAGATCTTGTGCGCGTGTGGCGCGTAAACGGTAAAACGGACGCCCTCGCCTTCCTTGTGAGCGCCGAAAAGATTGTATGCTTTGGTCTCGTAACCTTCAAAAAAGCGGTCAAACTTCTTCATTTCCTGTCACCTTCCGGTATACTTTCTCATATTCTGCAGCGGGTTCAGCAAACGAAACATCCTTCTTCATACCGCTGCGCACGATCTTGTGCCAGCGGTCCGGATGATCGAGATACTGCTCGTAGGCATAGTCGAATACATGGTTGAAATCCGTCTGATTGTACGGACCGAAACTGAATCCGGTGCCGCTGTCAGTGTATTCGTTGAAGGCTTCGACGGTATCCCGCAGTCCGCCTGTTTCGCGGACAAAGGGAACAGTGCCGAAATGCATGGCGATCAGCTGTGACAGACCGCACGGTTCGTAGAGAGAAGGCATCAGCAGCATGTCCAGTCCGGCATACATCTGATGAGCCAGACGTTCATTGTAGCCGCAGGTATAGGCGATCCGTCCTGGGAATTTCCGGCAAAGCGTCTTCAACGCGTATTCAAGACGGGTCTCGCCTGTGCCGAGGACCGCGATCTCCACACCCTGACGGATCATCCGCTCCGCACCGTTGATCAGCAGCTCGATGCCTTTCTGGGAAGTCAGACGGGAGACCATTCCGACAAGGAAGATGTCCTCCCCTTCTTCAAGACCGAGTTCCTGCTGCAGGAAGAGCTTGTTTTTCTTCTTTTCCTTGAAGACGTTGCGGATGCTGTAGGGATAACGGACAAAACTGCTTTTCGGATTGAAGAACGACTCATCGATGCCGTTGACGATCCCGTACAGATCATCCTGACGGTACTGCAGGACGGTGTCCAGTCCCTGGCCTCCGGAGGGTTCGAGGATCTCCCGGGCGTAGGTCTTGGAAACAGTCGTGACAGCGTCCGCCAGCACGATGCCGATCTTCATATAGTTGATTCCGTCATTGAAACGCAGAGTGCCGTTATCGTAATCCTCCCGGTCCAGATCGAGATAATCAAACAGGATCTGCTTATCGTAGACCCCCTGGAAGGAAAGATTATGGATGGTAAACACATGTTTGATCGCGTAAACACGCTCGACATGGTGTTTACCGAGCTTGCACAGCGCGATCAGCGGCGCAGTGTGGTAATCGTGGGTATGGATGATATCCGGGAATTCCTCCAGACGGCACATCATCTCGATCACAGCCGCACCGAAAAACGCAAACCTTGCAGCATCGTCCTCATAGCCGTATATGCCATTACGGTCAAAGAAGGTCGGGCTGTCGATAAAACGGTATTCGGTACCTGCATGCTGCAGAGTATAGACGTCGCATTCCTCTTCGAGGATCCCGCTTTTTACATACAGATGAACGAGATGCTGCGTTTTGTCCAGCAGTTTCTCTTTCAGGAAATGATAAAAAGGCAGGATCGTTGTCACTTCGATCTTCTTATCATAATAAGACGGCAGACTGCCGACTACGTCGGCAAGTCCGCCTGTTTTGACAAATGGCAGTGCTTCGAAAGCTGCAAAGTAAACTTTCACTTAGATCTTATCCCCTCTTGCAACATAGAGCGGATCGCTTGGTTCGCCGATCAGAACGCTGTCGACCGTAACATTTGCGAAGCGGTCGATGACGGCGTTTTCGATCGTGACATTATCACCGATCCGCGCGCCGGGCAGGATCATCGTATTCTTGATCTTGCATCCCTGGCCGATCTTGACGCCTCTGCCGATGACACAGTTCTCCAGGTCGCCGGCGATGTCGCAGCCGTTACCTACGATGGAGGAAACCGCTCTTGCGCCTGCTTCGTACAGGGTCGGGCAGGAATCATTGGTCATCGTATAGATCGTCCAGTCTTTCTTGATCAGGGTATTCAGATTCTCTTCCTTGATCAGGTCGAGATTGGCTTTCAGGTATGCTTTCAGCGAATTCATGCAGGCGACATAGCCTTTGTGCGCATATGTGCCGACCTTGAGATCGTCGATCGAATCACGCAGGATATCACGCAGCCAGTAGATGCTGGAAGTCTTGCGTCCTCTTTCGACGAGCGTCATGAAGAGCTTGCGGCTCATGACATAACTCTCAAGCGAAATGTTGCGGTGCTTGTATTTACATGAGTTCGTCGCAATAGCCGTGACTCTTCCTTCCTCATTGATCTGAAGCGTGTCGCAGAGCTCATATGCCTGGTTGGCGTCGTTTACGGCATGGTACAGAACTGTGATGTCGTTTTCCTTCTTCAGGTGTTCCTCAACGACTTTATTGAAGTCCTGGATATAGACGAAATGACTCGGAGCGACGATGACCAGATCCGCATTGACCTCACGGATGAAGGACATGTTGGATTCAAACGCAGCCAAATCGGTATTGTAGATCGGGTTCGTGTAGACTTTTTCGCCGTGCAGCAGATGGATCTTGCCGCGTTTGGCGTTGATATTATAGTTCGTCGAATGAACATGTTCGACGGTAGAACGCGGGCGGTTCTTGATGAAGACCTTAAGATTATCGATGCCGGAGTTCGTGAAGTTGGAGATCATGAAGTCCAGTACGCGGAAACGGCCAAGGAAACTGGCTGCCGAGATCGGACGGTACTCCTCGATGCCGCGAACATTGATCGAGTATGGTTCAAAGTTTAAAATACCAAGTGCTTTCATTTTATTTGCCCTCCGCCATTTCCGGTGTGACAAGCAGGATCTTGTCACCGTTCTTATCGCCGAAATGCGCATTTGCCGGGATCTTGACATCGTTCATGACCAGACAGCGTTCAAGTTTGGCGCCTTCGCCTACTGTGACGTTGTTCATCAGTACGGTATCTCTGACTTTGGCGTCTTTATTGACGCGTACGCCGGTAAAGATGACGGAATGCTTCACGTCACCATCGATGAAACAGCCGGTCGTGATGTACGCTTCGTTGATCTTCGCGTTCGGACCAATGATCTGCGGTGCAGTCATCGGGTCTTCGGAATAGATCTTCCACTCGTTGTCAAAGAGGTCAAGCAGATCCTTGTGGTCGAGCAGGTCCATATTGGCTTCCCACAGGGAATCGATCGTGCCGACATCCTTCCAGTATCCTTTGAAACGGTATGCGTGCAGCTTTTCCTTGTCCTTCAGATAAGCCGGGATGACGTCCTTACCGAAGTCGTGGGAGGAATTCTTGTCCTTGGTATCTGCAACAAGGTATTTGCGCATAAGTTTGTAGTCAAAAATATAGATACCCATGCTGGCGAGGTCGGACTTCGGGTTTTTCGGTTTTTCCTCAAACTCGATGATATTATCGTTTTCATCGCAGTTCATGATGCCGAAACGGGAAGCTTCCTTGAGCGGGACCTGAATGACGGCGATCGTCGCTGCCGCACCGGTCTCGACATGTTCCCTCAGCATGTCTTCATAGTCCATCTTGTAAATGTGGTCACCGGAAAGAACGAGCACATAGTCGGCGTCTGCCTGATCGAGGAAATCGATGTTCTGCGCGATCGCGTTTGCGGTTCCTTCGTAGATGTCGAAGCCTTCGTTATCCTTTTCGCGCGGCGGAAGAACATACACGCCGCCGCCGGCCATGTTCAGGCCCCAGAGATAATCGCGGGCAACGTAGGAGTTCAGCAGAACGGATTCATACTGAACCAGGATGCCAACCGTGGAGATGTTCGAGTTGGCACAGTTGGAAAGCGCAAAATCGATGATCCTGTACTTTCCGCCAAAATTCACAGCCGGCTTTGCGATCTTCTTTGTCAGATCATAAAGACGGGAGCCTCTGCCTCCGGCGAGAATCATGGCAACCATTTTTTTCTGAACCATAAATTATACCCCTTTTGTTCTATATATTGATTATATCACTTTATATGGCTGTTTAATCCCTGTCCTCAAGGATCAGGAAAGAATAGCACGGCACTTCGACCGCGTTGCCCAGGATCTCGTCCCGGCGGCCGTCCTGGAAGATCAGTTTACGTTTCCCTTCAAAGGGATAGATATGCGAAAAAGCGCAGGGATTGAAGAAGATTCTGAGCCTGCCGACACGGTAGATCAGCATTTCATAATAGTCTTCAAAAGACACGCTGTTCTCTATTTCTTTATAACTGCTCAGACGCAGTTCGGGGTATTCTTTGCGCAGTCTGACGAGTTCCTTGAAAAACTCGACGACGTCCTCGTTGCGGACGCGTTCGGACCAGTCGATCCGGTTGATCGCGTCGGGGGCATTGAAGGAGTTCTCCACACCTTTTTTGGAACGCAGAAACTCCTGCCCGGCCTGAATGAACGGGATGCCCTGCGACAGCATGACGAAACCCAGCGCCAGTTTGCAGACGGCTTTCAGCTGTTCCGGATCGTCGTCCAGCGACAGGATCTGCGCCTTGTCGTAGAAAGTGCGGTTATCATGACACTCGACATACTGGATCGCCTGAGAGGGAAGCACGAATACGTCGGGGCTTGCCTTGATGGCGTTCTTCGTCTCTTCACGCAGAACCTGCGCGTTAAAGACGAAACCCGGCTTTTCATTATCAAAGGAAGGACCGCGGACAGCGTTGCGGAAACGGTCGTTGAAGAAACCGATCAGTTCCAGACTGCCGCTGTTGTCCATGGTCGCCATCATCTTGTCCGGCATGACTTTGGACATCTTCCAGCCTTCTCCGTAGAGCAGGATGTCGCGCTTGCGGTTGACCAGACGCTGATAGATCAGACGGACCGTATCCGCGTCCATCAGACCCATCAGGTCAAAGCGCAGCCCGTCGATATCAAAGAGGCTGACATAGCGTTTGCACATATGAACGATATACTCCCGGAAGAACAGGGAATTCGTCCGGCATTCATTGCCACAGAAAGAACCGTCTGCGGGTCTTCCTTTGCTGTCATAGCGGAAGAAAGCGTACGGCAGAAGTTTCTGCAGCGAAAAGTCCTGCATGCGGTAAACATGGTTGAAAACGACATCCAGGGTGACCCGGATACCGGCTTTATGACATTCGGCAACGGCTTCCGCAAGATCGTTGATCCGGGAATACGGATCCTCGATGTCGACATAGGAGCCTTCGACGACATTGTACTGATCGGGGTCATAGCCCCAGTTGTAATCTTTCGGTTTTTCCTCATTGACCGTTTTGTAGTCAAAGACCGGGAGAAGCTGCAGATGGGTGATCCCGAGTTCCTTCAGATAATCAAAACCGATCGTTCTGCCTTTCTCTTTCAGCCCTTTTTCGGTCAGGCCTTTCAGTTTTCCGCGTTTAGACGGCGTCAGAGAAATACCGCTGGTAAAGTCTCGGACATGCAGTTCATAGATCACGGCATCCTGCGGATGGTTGAAAGCGGTCGTCGGGCGGACGAAGGAGCGGAAGAACTTGCGCTTATCGACGATGACGGAGGCTTCCCCGTTTTTCGTGGAGGACCAGGCAAAGGGATCGACAGTCGTCACTTCGGAATTGAAGCGGCAGATACGGTAAAGATACTTCTCTCCCTCCAGATCTCCGGGGACTTCCAGCGAGAACGTTCCGTTCTCCTCTTCGTTCATGATCAGGATCTCCTCCCCGATCAGGACTTCGGCACGGGTTGCCAGAGGAGCCCAGACACGGAAAAGCGTGGACTGGGGCTCGTAAAAGGATCCGAGCCTGGCCGGATCAAAGCGGAAGACCTTTTCAAAGGACTTCTTCTGTGTGATGAAACGGTATACGACCTCGATCTCCTTCTCATCGTAGAAGGCGCGGATGCGCTTGCTGAGGTCGGGTTTTTTCTTTAAAGCGAGTTTTTTGCCCTTTACGCTGTACGCGATCTTCTTTCCGTTGGTATAGAGCCTTAAACGAGAAAAATCGCAAGAATCGCTTGCGATCAGTCTCTGTTCAGAATCGAAATACAGGCAAAGGCTGTTCATCAGAGTTTTTTCAGATGCCAGATATCTCTTACATAATCTTCGATCGTCCGGTCACTGGAGAAGTACGCGCTTTTCGCGATATTGGTCAGCGCCATCTTTGCATAAAGCTCCGGCTGCTGCATGATCTCGTAGGTCTTCTCGTGTGCTTTTACATAGGCATCGAAGTCTGCGAATACGAAGTATTCATCATTTCGCACCAGGAACTCATCGGTGATGTTCTTGAATGCGTTCGCTTCTTTGGTGAAAGTGCCGTTCATCAGCGAATAGATGATGCGGCGCAGACGGTCATCGTTCTCATAGTAGTCACGGCAGCGGTAGACACGGCGCAGGTTGTTGACCTCGTCGGTGCGCAGACCGAAGATAACGATGTTGTCGTCCCCGACTTCCTCGCGGATCTCGACGTTCGCGCCGTCGAGCGTGCCCAGGGTGATCGCGCCGTTCATCATGAACTTCATGTTGCCGGTGCCGCTGGCTTCCTTGCCGGCCAGAGAGATCTGTTCGGAGATCTCGGCTGCCGGAACGAGGTGTTCGGATAAGGTGACACAGTAGTTCGGAAGGAAGACGACCTGCAGCTTGTCACAGACATCCGCGTCGTTGCGGATCGTTTCGGCGACACAGTTGATCAGTTTGATGACTTCCTTGGCGAACGTATAACTGGAAGCGGCCTTTGCGGCAAAGAAGAACGTTGTCTTCGGGACCGTATAGTTTGGATCTTCCTTTAAGCGCAGATAGAGATGGATGACATAGAAGATATCCAGCAGCTGGCGCTTGTAAGCGTGCAGGCGCTTGGCGATGACATCGTAGATGCTGTTTGGATCGACGGTAAAGCCGTAATGCTCCTTCACATATTCAGCGAAATCCTCTTTGTTGTGACGCTTGACTTCCAGGAAACGCTTCTGGACTTCCGGATCGTTCGCATAGTTGGCGAGATCGGAGATCGAGTTGAAATCGCTGGAAAGGTCGGCGGAGATCGTCTTGCTGACGAATTCCGCGAGTTCCGGGTTGGAGTACAGCATCCAGCGGCGCGGGGTGATGCCGTTGGTCTTGTTGTTGAACTTCTCCGGGAACAGTTTGTAATAGTGTTTGAACAGATCGTCTTTCAGGATCTCGGTGTGCAGTTTTGCGACGCCGTTGACCGAGAAGGAACCGATCACACAAAGGTTTGCCATACGGATGTTGTTGCGGCCGATGATCGCGACCTGGTTCAGGAAATCCTTGTTGTAGCCTTTGCTGTAAACGTCCATCGCGAACTGACGGTCGATCTCCTCGATGATCATGTAGATACGCGGCAGGAGCTTTTTGATGTATTCGACCGGCCAGCGTTCCAGCGCTTCCGCCATAACGGTATGGTTGGTGTAGGCGAAGGTCTCTCTGCAGATCGGAGCGGCTTTAGCCCAGCTGTAGCCGTATTCATCCATCATAAGACGCATGAGTTCCGGGATCGCCAGAGCCGGATGTGTATCGTTCAGCTGAATGACATGCTTTTCGGCAAAGTTGTCCAGCGTGCCGTACTGTTTCATATGTTTCTGGACGATGAACTGCAGTCCGGCGGAAACGAAGAAGTATTCCTGCTTGATGCGCAGGTATTTGCCTTCCTCGGTCGAGTCATCCGGATAGACGTTGCGGCAGATATCGTCGACGTGGGCCAGATATTCACGGAAGTCGACATCCGGTCTGAGATCGACGCTCGGTTCCGGAGACCACATCCGCAGGGTGTTCGTTGTTTCAGTGTGAGAGCCGATCATCGGCATCTCATACGGGACAGCGCGGACGGTCTCGCAGCCGACTCTTTCAAAATGCAGATCACCGTTTTCATCGGAGGTCACATTGACCGAACCGTAGAAGTTTACGTCGACTGCCCTGTCATGGCGGCAGACTTCCCACTGGTTGCCCAGACGCATCCACTGGTCCGGGACTTCGACCTGCTCGTTGTTGAGAATCACCTGTTTGAAGAGACCGAACTTATAGCGGATCGTATTGCCGGTAGCCGGATAGTCGCTGGATGCAAGCGAATCCATGAAGCAGGCTGCGAGACGACCCAGACCGCCGTTTCCGAGGCCGGGGTCTTCTTCGAGCTCAAGCAGTTTTTCGAGATCGACATCCAGATCCTTCAGACCTTCCTTGACGAGGTCGTAGGCATCGAGATTCATAAGATTGTTGCGCAGCATTCTGCCAAGCAGGAATTCCAGCGAGAAGTAATGCATCTCTTTGGCTTCCTGTTTTTTCACACGCTGTTTCGTTTTGCGCCAGTTCACTGATGACCGCGAACGGATCAGTGTTTCCAATATAATAAATTTCTCAATATCACTGGCTTCTTCCAGACTTTTTCCGTAAACGGTGTCCAAAAGATTCTGATACTGGATCTTAAATCCTTCTTTATTTTGGAATAACATAAAATTCCCTCCACGCTATATATTACCACAACAGCCCTTGCTTTTTGCGAACACTTGTTCACTTTTATCAATACGCACCGGCCTTCTGCTGCTCAGAAAAACAGGATTTAGAGTATAATAGCGGTATGAATAAAAGAGAAGAAACCAGAGCCGTCCGGGTCGGAAACGTTGCCCTCGGCGGCCAGAACCGGGTCATCATCCAATCGATGACCAATACAAAGACTCACGACATCGAAGCGACCGTCGCCCAGATAGAACGTCTGGAAAAAGCCGGCTGCGAGATCGTCCGGGTCGCTGTCCTGCAGAAGGAGGATGCCTGCGCGATCGCCGATATCCGCAAGCGGATCCATATCCCGATCGTCGCCGACATCCACTTCAATCCGGATTTCGCCATCCTCGCCATCGATAACGGTGTCGATAAGATCCGCCTGAATCCGGGAAACATCGAGGATGAATCTAAGATCCGCACCATCGTCGAGCTTGCCAAAAACCGCGGCGTGCCGATCCGCATCGGCATCAATGCCGGTTCCCTCAACAAGAAGTATGAGCATTCGACCGACGCGATGATCGCCTCAGCCTATGACCATCTGCGCATCCTGGATGCTCTTGACTTCCATGATGTCGTTCTTTCCTTCAAATCCTCCGACGCCCTGGAGACGATCGAAGTCTACCGCAAGGCGGCTGCGACCTTCCCCTACCCGCTGCATCTCGGCGTGACCGAAGCCGGACCGCTGGTCGATTCCTCGATCAAATCCGCCTTCGCGCTGGGTACGCTGCTGAACGAAGGGATCGGCGACACGATCCGGATCTCGATCTCGGACGATCCGGTCAAGGAGATCGCTGTTGCCAAGAAGCTGCTGAAGACCGTCGGTCTGCGTAAAGATGTCCCGACCCTGATCTCCTGTCCGACCTGCGGACGCATCCAGTACGATATGCTGCCGATCGTCGCAGAGATCGAAGAATATCTCAGTACTGTAAATAAGGATATCAAGGTCGCGATCATGGGCTGCGCGGTCAACGGTCCCGGCGAAGCAAGCGCTGCCGATATCGGTGTAGCCGGAGGAAAAGATTCCGCCGTGCTGTTTAAAAAGGGACAGGTCGTATCCCGTTTCGATCAGAGCGAGATCGTGCGTGTCCTTAAGGAAGAGATCGATAAATTCTAACCGAATGTCCAAAGTATAAAAAGACTCGCTGATCAGCGAGTCTTTTTTGATCTTAGAAATGGCCTCCGCCGCCGCCATGGGTATGGCCGGAGGAAGAAATGTGGACGTGGCTTCCGCCGCCGCCTCCGCCGCTGCTGTGTCCGC
The DNA here is from genome assembly GCA_017533785.1 of Erysipelotrichaceae bacterium. Classification (GTDB taxonomy): domain Bacteria; phylum Bacillota_I; class Bacilli_A; order Erysipelotrichales; family Erysipelotrichaceae; genus RGIG5669. The sequence continues at coordinate 43,140 of JAFWII010000002.1, forward strand.
CGGAGCTTGAGGAGCTCGTCTGGATACGGGTGCGGGAAACGTTGCGGTACAGGAAGATATCCCGGGAGCTCCGGATGTCCATACTGCCTTTACGGTAGTATTCCGAAGCCTGGTATTTCTTGTTGACGGATCTCAGTTTGCTCCGTTCTCTCGCTACATAGAAAGCAGATGCAAGCAGACCGGTAGCGCCGGAACCGAGACCGACTTCCAGATACGGAGGTTCGCGCGGAGGTTCCGGTATTTCGGGACGGACTTCATACATTTCACCGTTTTCGATCATGAAGTAGGTAAAAGAGAGATCCAGTTCCTCGAGCGAGGAGGCTTCCACGATCTTGCCCCGGTCGGTGATCGCGTACATCACGTTTTCTTCGAGTGAAGCGATATTCGTTTCGGTGATGATGTTTCCGTCATCATCGAAGGTCACGAGGTCGCCGTTGTCGTACAGCATATAATCCCCGATCTGATCCCGGAAATACCCTTCCGCCAGATCGGCGAACTCATTGAAAGCGCCGTAATAGTCACCATCACGCAGGTACGGCATCATATCGTCGCCGGTCACTTCGATCCGGTAATCGGTGAAGGCGCGGATGCCGGAACCGCTGGTCGAGATGTACCAGGTCCGCGTATCCATCGCCAGCATGAGCAGAACACCGTCATAGTGTTTGCCCTGACCGTAGCCGTTGTAGTCAAAGAAGTCGTCTGCGTAAGCCACGACATCCTGACCGTTCAGATCGCTCTCCGTCAGTACGACGACGTCGGCTTTGACTTCAGCGGAGATGCGCTCAAGTTTATCCTCGAGGTCAGACCGTTCCTGCTCGCTGAGCAGACCGGCATTATCGATCACGTAGACCTTATCCGCACGGACAGTGAAAGGAACGATGAGGAACAGCAGAAATACTGCTAATGCAATCAGTTTCTTCATGTCATCACCTCGTCACCATCAGGATCACAAACATCACGACCACCAGGATCAGCGTTATGATCACTGCAGTCCGGATAAACAGCCAGAGAGTCAGCGCCTTGTCTTCCGGCAGGTCGCCGACGAATTTTCCTGTCTGTCCGTTCATCGCGAACTGATAGGTCTTCCCTCTCCAGATCGTCGAAAGGAGCCAGACCGGCAGCAGCGCATAGCGCGCTTTGCCGTCTGTATTGGTCAGATGCGAGGAGACAGTCGTGACTGCTCCGTACCCGGCTGTCGTGCCGAGGAAAGCGGATTCCGTGGAATTCTTGATACGTTCGTTGGCACGTTTGATGCTTTCCTCTTTTCCGATATCGTAGCGGTTGGCCAGATAACCGGAGAGATAAGCGGTCTCGAAATCAACGCCTTCGCTGACATTGAACGGCTCGATCGATTCCATCATCTCCGCCGAGACCTTGGTAGAACCCTCGACCGGGACATCATCGAACGCGATACTGCCGCGGCGTTTGAGCAGAAAGTGGTCAGTCTCGACATAGCGGTATTTGCCGTCGCTGTAGCTGTGCGTCCGCTGCGCGCGGTAACTGACATCCGCGTCGACATCGGAAGAGAACAGCCAGAACGGCACATAGACACCCTTGATCTCATCGATATGATCCCGGTTCTTGAAGATCGCCGGAACGAGTTTCTGCGCCTGAACATGTTTGCGGTAAGCGTTTTTCGCGTCTTCCTTGGTCACTTTAAAAGGGATCACCAGGTCCGGTCTCAATTCCCCGCTGACCTCAGAAGTCACGATGATCGCATTGCCGCAGAACGGGCAGGAGGAAGCCGCCGTCGTTTTATCCTGAACGACTTCCCCGCCGCAGGACTGGCAGATATAGACTGCCAGATTCTGATCTTTGTACGTATTGTCGCTTTCGTAAAGCCAGGACAGATCATCCTGGTTTACGGCTTCGGCATTGTTGTATTCTTCTGCTGCCTCTACGTCAAATGTCGTTCCGCAGGAGAGGCATTTCAGCTTTTGACTCGGAGCGTCAAAATGCAGAACCCCTCCGCAATTCGGACACTTGTATTCCAAAAGCTCAGACATTGCGCACCTTAGAGTTGTTTACCGCAGTACGGGCAGAAGTTGGCTCCTGCCGGGATCTCTTTTCCGCAGCTCGGGCAGTATGCTGCCGGAGCGTTATTATTGTTGCCGAAAAGCTGATTGACGTTCACGCCTGCTGCGTTGTTGGCAAGACCGACACCGACGAAACCGTTGACCGCGCCGGATTCGTTCTTGGCAGCGTCACGGATCGCGTCAGCGTAAGCATCGGTGATATGGCCGGCTGCGACTTTCTGGTCGGAGTACAGCAGAGCTGCCTGGTAATCCTGGATACGCTTCTGGTCTTCCGGATTGAGGGTGATGCTGTTGAAGGCGACGGAAACGACTTCCAGACCACGGGCTTTTGCCCATTTTTCGGAAAGAGTGTCGTCAAGGACCTTGGCGATCTCTTCGGTATGAGCCGGAAGATCGCTCGGCATAACGCCTGTCGCGCCGACAGCTGTCAGGACCGGCTGCAGAGCGGAAACGAATTCGGAACGGAGCTGACCGTCAAGCTGGTCTTTTGCATAAACAGCGCTGACATTGCCGGCAACGCTCTCATAGAAAGCGATCGGGTTGATGATGCGGTAGGAATAGACGCCGTTGCAGCGCAGACCGACTTCCAGCTTTAACGGGGAATCCTTATCCGTGATCTTGAACGGGATCGGATTCGGGGAACCGAATGTGTTGTTCGGAATCTCTTTGGTGTTTACATAGTAAACTCTCTGATCCTGAGGAACTTCGCCGCCGTATGTGAAACGTTTCTTGATGACTTCGATCACATTCTTGACGCCTTCAGTCAGATTGCCTACGAAGAAGCTCGGCTCGCTGGATGCGTCGTATGTGTAGACGCCCGGCTCGGAGCAGACTTCGGTAACTTTGCCCTGGTCAACGAGGATCAGGCACTGGCCGTCCGCGACGACAAGGCCGGAACCGTTGGTGATGACATTTTCATTGCCGTGGTTGCCGCCGAAGAGATTTTTGCTTCCCTTATGTTCACCTTTTACTACAAGGTAGTCCGCGGGAATAGATTCACAGACAAAGTATTCTTTCCACTGATCGGCAAGAGTGCCTGTGACAGATGTGATAGCAGAACGGATTAATCCCATATTGAATTACCTCTCTTTCTCTAACAATAGAATACCATTTTTGAAAGCGCAAAATGATTATTTCTATGTTTCCGCCTTTACAAAACCGGGGATTCTGCACCGAAAAAGAAAAACCTCCGTCCCTTTGGAACAGAGGTCAGCAGTTCCGGCGCGCCTGCGTTCCCTGCCGGCGCCGTTGCGGCAGAGCTCAGTACTGCTTGCGGAAATCCTCCTTGCGTTCACTGCGTAGTTCGCAGAGATAAGCGCGGAAGACATAATAGAAGGCAAGCGGAAGAAAGATCACAGTGATCAGGGCGAAACAGCGGACGCGCAGTTCCTCGAGCAGCATGGTATCCGGGAAAAACAGGGCAGCGAAATAGAACACGAAAGTGAGGATCAGCCAGACGACGCTGTCGCGCCGCTCGACCCGGCGGTCATGTTCCTGGAGGTACTCATTCAGCATGGCCAGATCGAGACAGAGCAGCAGAATATACGGCAGAGCCAGGCGTACGCCGGTATAGAAGTAAAGAAAGAGATATGCCGCGGTAAAGAGCGAAGCAGCAGCGAGGAAACGTTTCCAGCGGAAGCGGCGGATCTCCGGCAGCATCAGCAGGATGAGCAGGATGACTGTGATCTCAGCGATCAGATCGTTATGATCGAGGGCAAAGCACCATGAGAACAGGATGCCCCAGTTGTTTCTTTCTACATCTCGGAACATATTCTTTTCCTCCTTCAGACAAGCCGATTATAGAATGAGTTTAAGAATATTCAGGTGCATTTTTTAGCCTCAATATAGTAAAATAGAAACATGAACAACCGGACCCGCATTCTTTCCCTGCTGCAGCTTCTGCGCAGCCGCAGCGACGAGGAACATCCCCTTTCGACCGAAGCGATCACCGAACTGCTCGAAAACGAGTACGGACTGGAGGATGTTTACCGCAAAACGATCAACCAGGACCTCAGGGAACTGTCTGAGATCTTTCCGGACTACCAGTTCACTTACCGCCATAAAGCCGGTTACAGCCTGAGCGAAGCGCCCTTCTCCCTGACCGAGATCAAGATCCTGCTCGATTCGCTGGATTCCCTGCAGACACTGGATGAGCGTTTTCTTAAGAAGCTTGCAGCCAAGCTCTATTCCTTTCTTTCGGTCTATGAAGCGGACACGCTGGAGGGACTGCGCAGCGCCGGCGAACACGGCGCTTCCCATTTCATCTATCATTTCGAGACTCTGCTCAACGCGTATAAGCATTCCCACAGCGTGATCCTGAAACGCAGGGGAAAAGACGGCGAAGAAGAGATCCTGCCGATCTATTTCGACCGGGTTCGTAACCAGTATTATCTGCTCTACCGCTATCCGCAGAAAAAGAAGATCTACCGTCTCCGTTTCGACAACATAGAGTCACTGTCTGAAACAGAGAACGAAGCCGATCTCACAGTCTCCGCAAAAGAGGTCCGCCGCTATATCGAGGAAGCTTCCGACGCCTACCACGGCGATCAGACGATGACTCTCACCCTGCAGCTGGTTTCCGGCAAGCCGAAACTGAAGCGCTGGCTGAAGGAAGATTTCCCGCAGATCCGTTTCTATGACGATATCGCTGTGCTTTCCGCCGGCATCTCCAATCGCCTTTTTGCCCGTCTGCTGGCTTACGGCAGCGATATCAGAATAAAAGAGCCGCAGGAAGCGGCAGACGCGTTTCTCGGCTATCTGAAAGAGACGATCCGCAGCTACGAAGAATAAACTCTGACTTATATCGTCAAAACAAAAAACTCTGCGATCACAGAGTTTTCATATTCTAATTGATGCCGTCGGCTTCCGATACGGTGATCAGCTGATAGCCCTGCTCAATGAAGTACGGGATCAGCTCTTTCATGGAATCGACCGTTTCCTGATAGATCTCATGGAAGAGAACGATCGTGTTGTCCTCATATTCCGCTTTGACTTTCTGGATGATCTCCGAGGAATTGCGGATCGCCCAGTCACGGGAGTCAATGTCCCAAAGGACCGGTTTCAGATTCACCGCATCATCCAGCGAATGGTTATAGGCGCCGTACGGCGGACGGTAGGTCTTCATCTCGTAGCCGAAGCCGTTCTTCAGGTCGTTGTACGGGATCATGATCTCTTCCCTGGCTTCCGCCGTGGAAAGCTTGGTCAGGTCCGCATGCGACTGGGTATGGGAGCCGAATTCATTGCCGTAGCTGACCGACTCCTTTATCTGCTCGATATCCGGTTCATACAGACGGCTGCCGACGATATAGAAGGTCGCCCGCGCGTCGTAATGATTCAGCAGTTCCATCAGTTCGCGGGAGGTCTGCCGGCTCGGTCCGTCATCAAAGGTCAGGCACAGGTACTTCTGGTTCGGATCGAAGAACATCGGTTTCCGGTAAGCCGCTGCGGCGGTGCCGAAATCCTTGCCCAGCGAACTGGCGAGGAAAGCCAGCGGGATCTGCGCGTCCACGTCGAATTCCGGGAAGTAAACATCCAGGTCCGAACCGCGGATCTCACGGATCTCATATTCGAAATCGCTGCGGTCATAGAAGTGACGGTCGCGGACGACTTCGCTGCCGTTTTTCTTCAGCGTATAGATCAGATAGTCGCGGAGGACGGTCTTTCCGTTCTCATCCAGACTTTCCGGCAGGGTCAGATCGGTCTGATCGCCGTTGACGATATAGGAAGCGCCGGGATACTCGACCTGGTAGCATTCCCCGTAAGGGACCAGTGTATAGTCGAACACCGTCTTCTCTTCAACGCCTTCGCAGAGTTTCTTCGCCTGCTCCTTGCCCTTCTTGGAATTCTCCGGATAGAAGACCAGACACTTTCCGTACTGCGCTTTCGCCGCGCCCTCATTGGCGCTCTTGACGCCGATGAAACTCAGACGATGTGTAAGCAACATAAACATAAACCAGATCACTCCAACAAAAAAGATCACGTACAGCGCATAGCGGATGCTCTTACGTAATCTTCTCTTTGGTTTTCTTCTTCTTTGTACTGTGCTCATATATCTATTTTAGCACAGCCTACTCATCACTGCGCGTTTCGGGACGCGAATTTCTTCTTAAGATGCCGGTAAACGAAGATCCAGAGAACTGCCTGGATCACGCTGGTCACGATCCAGGAGATCGGATAGCACATATAGATCGTTTCCAGGGTGCGGTTCAGCGGGAAAACGGTCGCCATCCAGAACAGACGGACTCCGCAGATCCCGGCGATCATGAAGATCGTCGGCAACGTGGAGATGCCCATGCCGCGCATCGAGTTGACAAAGACATCCAGGATGCCATTCAGATACAGCGGTTTGCAGACCCATTCAAGACGGAACAGACCGACCTGCTTGACAGCTTCGGCATCCGTATACAGACCCAGCAGCGTATGGCCGAAATACCAGGCGCCGTAGCCGATCGCAAACGCGGAGACGGTGACCAGCACCAGGCTCTCCAGCATGATCCGGCTGGCTGCCTTATGCTTGCCGGCACCGATGTTCTGGCTGGTAAAGGTGATCTCCGCCTGAGTAAAGGCGCCGGTGCCGATATAAACGAAACTCTCGAGGTTCGCCGCCGCCGAGTTGCCGGCGACGATCGAGGAGGAATCAAAGGAATTGATACCCGACTGGATGACGACATTGCTGAGTGCGAAAACGATGCCCTGGATGCCGGCCGGGATGCCGATCGCGATGATCCGGCGGGTGGATGGCCAGTCGAAGCGGATCGCCTTCGGATCGAGCCGGGCGGCATCGGTCTCCTTCAGCAGGGCTCCGATTACGAGCACAGCCGAGACAGTCTCCGAGATCACGGTCGCGACCGCTACGCCGGCGACGTCCCATTTGAAGGCGATGACGAACAGCAGATTCAGAAGAACATTCAGGATGCCGCTGATCATCATGAAATACAAAGGCCGCCGGGTATCCCCTTTGGAACGCAGGACGGCTGAGCCGAAGTTGTAGATCAGAAGCGCGACGACCCCGGCGAAGTAGATGCGCATATACAGCGTGCTTCCGCCGATGATGTTTTCCGGAGTCGACATCAGCTGCAGCATCGGCCGGGAAAGAAAGAAGCCTGTCGCCATCAGGAAAAGCCCGCAGAAGATGCCGAGCCAGATCGAAGTATGGACAGCGCGGCGGATCTGATCGTCATCCCTGGCGCCGTAGGCATTGGCGATGACGACGTTGGAGCCGACGCTCAGACCGCTGAAAAGCGAAGTCAGCAGAAAACACAGGGAGCCGGTCGCGCCGACGGCAGCGAGCGCATTCTCCCCGGCGAATTTGCCGACGATGATGGTATCCGCGGCGTTGAAAAGCAGCTGCAGAAAGTTCGACAGCATCAGCGGGATCGAAAACAAAATGATGTTTTTCAATAAGGGTCCGTTGACCATATCCATCTGCCGATCCTGCCGCATAACTCTTCCCCCGTAAAAAATGTACGTGATTAATTATATCTCTTTGTTTTGCGTCTGCAAGTGTTTCGCCTGCGATATCATTCCATCGCGATCAGTTCCGCGCGTTTGATGTTTTTCAGGCGTTTCAGATCGCCGATCAGGTCGTGCAGGTCGCGGTGCATCTCGGAGATATCGATGGTGATCGAAATGTTGGCGAGACCGTTGACCGGCACGTTCTGGTTGATGGTGACGATATTGACCGGGTAGGAAGTCAGGACCTGAAGGACCTTCAAAAGACTCCCCTTCTGGTCTTCGAGGATCAGCGAAAGACTGGCCTTGCGGACATTCTTGTCTTCAAACTCATAGACGGCATCCTTGTATTTATAATAGGTGCCGCGGGAGATCCCGGTCTGCTTGCAGGCAGTCGAGATATCCCTGACCGCGCCGGAATGCAGGAGCTTGCGCACCTCGATGACCTTCTCCAGCTGTTCGGAGAGGATGCTGCTGGATACGATGTAATACTTATTCATGTTCGATCTTCGCTCCTTCACTGTTCAAAGCGGCTTTGCGGACAGTCAGATCCGGCCTCCGCTCCCCGAGGACTGCGATCAGCTGATCGCGTCTGGTTTCGGAAAAGGACACGGCAGCCAGCGTGCTGCCGCTGCCGGAGATCCAGAACGGCATGCCGAGTTCCTGACAGCAGCCGTATACAAAGTCGTGGTCCGGGATCAGAGTGCGCCGGTAGGGTTCGTGCAGGACGTCTTTCAGTGATGCCGCCAGGAGAGCGTCATCACCCTGTTCCAAAGCTTTCGCGAACTTCAGCGCCTGGAATACCTGTCCGGCGGCATCTTTGTGCGGGATCACTTCCGGCAGGATCTTTCTTGCCTTTTCGGTCTCGATCGGATAATCCGGGATGCACAGAGCGAGATAGAATTCCGGGCTCTGCAGCGTATAGTGCTCAACGCTTTCTCCGTCAAAGGAACTCAGTACGACACCGCCGTAAAATGCCGGGGCAAGATTGTCCGGATGACCCTCAAGATCGCAGGCGAGTTTCAGGCATTCCTCTTTGGAAAACGGAGAGGCAAACCACTCATTGGCTGCCAGCACGCCGGCTGTGATACAGGCGGCACTGGAACCGAGACCGCGCTTGAGCGGAATGTCGCTGCCGATCAGAAGATGAAACGGCGGTATTTCTTTATTCAAGGCGTCGCAGACATGGCGGAAGGCACGGACGACGAGATTGTCCGCTCCCCGGTATTCTTCAGGACAGCCTTCGATCTGCAGAACAGGCGAAGCGGAGAAACGGAAACAGGCCTGCCAGTCCAAAGCAACCCCCAGACAGTCATAGCCGATGCCGAGGTTGGCGCTCGTCGCCGGTACACGGATCGTAATCATAAAGCGTGTTCCTCCAGATACTCTTCGATGCTCTGTTTCACATCTTCCTTCGCGATCGCTTTATTGAAGCGCACAGGCAGTTCCTGCAGCCGGGAGATCGCTTCCGGCGCTTTCTTCCCGCAGTATTCCTCAAGCAGATGCAGATTGCTGAATTCTTCTTCACTTACTTCTTTTCCCAGCGCTTTCAGGACGTAAGCCGGGAACTTGAAAGGCGAGGCAGTCGCCAGAGTGACGATCACACCTTCTTCCAGATATTTTTCCGCCGCCGCATAGCCGACCGCGGAATGCGGATCAAGCAGATAGCCGGTCGTTTCGTAGACCCGGCGGATGGCAGCCGAAGTCTCCTCATCGCTGAAACACTCCGCCGTGAACAGTTCCTGCAACTTCTTCAGCATCTCTTCGGAGATGCGGTAGGAGCCTTTTTCCTTCAGTTCGCGCATATAGCCCGCAGTCTCTTCGTTGTTTCGGCCGCTGAGATAATAGAGCAGGCGCTCCAGATTGCTGGAGATCAGGATATCCATGCTGGGAGAGATGGTCTTATAGAACGGACGTCCGGCATCGTAGACACCGGTCCGGATGAAATCAGTCAGGACGTTGTTGGCATTGGAAGCGACGATAAAGCGCTTTACCGGCAGGCCCATGCAGTAAGCGTAATAGCCGGCCAGCACGTCGCCGAAATTGCCGCTGGGGACGCTGAAGAGGATCTTCTCCCCTTCTTTGATGCAGCCTTCCCTTACGAGTTTGCGGTAGGTGTCGAAATAATAGACGATCTGCGGGGTCAGACGGCCAATGTTGATCGAATTGGCGGAAGTCAGACGGATCTTTCTCTTCGCAAGTTCTTCCCGGAACTTCTGATCTGCAAATACTTTCTTGACCGCGGTCTGGGCGTCGTCGAAGTTTCCCTTAAGCCCGTAGACAGACACGTTGTTTCCCTGCTGGGTCGTCATCTGCAGTTCCTGAATGCGGGAGGTCCCGTCCTTGGGATAGTAGACGAGGATATCGGTGTTCGGCACGTCCGCAAAACCGGCCAGTGCTGCCTTTCCGGTATCGCCGCTCGTCGCCGTCAGGATCAGGGCCCGTTCCTCTTTTTTCAGCGCGCAGCCGAGCAGATGCGGCAGCAGCGTCAGGGCGACATCCTTGAAAGCGGAAGTCGGACCGTGAAAAAGCTCAAGCACATGGAGCGGACCGACTTTGACGAGACGAACGGTCTCCGGGACAGCGAAGCGGTCATAGGCCTGTCCGATCACATCTTTCAGCATTTTTTCCGGGATGCCGTCAAAAAAGCGGGACAGCACTTCATAGGCGCACTGCCGGTAATCCATCCCGATGAGCGCATGCAGATCGAGCTCCTTTTCCTGCAGTTTCCGGTCCACGTACAGACCGCCGTCTTCGGCGCTTCCCTTTAAAAGCGCTTCGAATTCGTCACACTGCAGACGTGAACTGCGGGTCGATTCATACAGCATCGTCATCCCTCCCCATTGAAAACCTCTACTAGACATGATACAATGTGCAAGATTAATATACAAGTGTTTTTATTTTGTGAACAGAGAGGGAATTATGAAAACTGCTGTCTTCGGTTATGGTACAGTCGGAAAAGGCATCGAGAAACTGCTCGCTAAGGATCCGCATCTGGAGATCAAATATGTCTTTGTCCGCAAGGAAAAGGAAAAGCTGCCCTATCTGACCAATGATCTTGACGGGATCCTGAACGATCCTGAGGTCGGGATCGTTTTCGAATGCCTGAGCGGGACCGATCCGGCGGATACGGTCATCCGCAAGGCTCTGCAAAACGGAAAACACGTGATCTCCGCCAACAAGATGGTGCTGGCGCAGCATCTTGCCGAATATATCAGACTTGCCGAAACGCATCACGGCACGCTGCAGATCGAAGCCTCGGTCGCAGCCGGCATTCCCTTCATCGACGCTTTGCTGAAGATCCGCCGCTTCGAGCCGGTCCGCGGTTTCGAAGGCATCTTCAACGGCACGACCAACTATATGCTGAACCGGATGAGTGAAAACGGACTGAGCTATGCCGAAGCGCTGAAAGAAGCGCAGGATCTCCATTATGCCGAACGCGATCCCTCGAGCGACGTCGGCGGCTATGACGCGATGTACAAAGCCGTTCTGGCGAGCCAGCTCGCCTACCGGGCAGTCTCCGTCCGCGCATTGCGGGAAGGCATCGAAGCGCTGCTGCCGGAAGACTTTGCACTGGCGCACATCAACGGAAAGAAGATCAAACTGCTGGTCAGTTCAGTCTCTGAGGAAGACCGTTACGCGGCTGCCGTATGCCCCTGTTTTCTGCCGGAAGAAAGCTATCTCGCCAATACCCCGCAGAAACTAAACGCCCAGCTGATCTATGGTGACAGTTTCGGAACGCTCGGCTATTACGGACCGGGTGCCGGAATGACCGAAACGGCGCAGGCCATGATCCAGGACGCCTATGACGTGATCGAAGAACGCGTCCGCCCGATCGTTCTTGACCGGGACATGCGTTTCGATCCGAATCTGATCAAAAGCGACTGGATCTGCCGAACTACCCTGCTCATCAATGAGGAGAAACTTGCAGAAAACTGTTATCTGTTCAAAGACCGTACCCTGGAAATATTCGAAGAATTCACGAAGCTGCGTGAACAGGATCCGCAGCTGATGTTCGCGAGGTGGAAATAAATGATCAAGATCTCCAAATTCGGCGGCTCCTCCGTTGCCGATTCCAAACAGTTCGAAAAGGTCCGCGCCATCGTGCAGAGCGATCCGGACCGCCGCTATATCGTCGTCAGCGCGCCGGGCAGACTCGGCAGCGAAAGCTCCAAGATCACTGACCTTCTCTATCTGCTGGACGCGCACCGCCAGTATCATGTCGACGCTTCAGTTCTGACAAAGATGATCGCTGACCGCTACAGCGAGATCCGCAGCGCCCTGCAGATCGCCTATCCGGTCGAAGAGGAACTGCAGGAATTCTTCTCCTGCTATACAAAGATGAATCAGGCGGAGATCGTCTCCCGCGGCGAATACTACTGCGCGAAACTGATGGCTTCCTACCTCGGCTATGACTTTGTCGACGCCAAAGATGTCATCCGTTTCAATCACGACAAGACCGTCGATTTCGAAAAGACGGCGGAAGCGCTGAACACCCAACTGATCCAGCATCCCCGCTTCGTTTTTCCGGGATTTTACGGAGCCGATGAGAACGGAAGGATCATCCTCTTTCCGCGCGGAGGAGGAGATATCAGCGGTGCCGTCCTGGCCCGCTGCCTGAACGCGGACGTCTACGAAAACTGGACCGATGTCTCCGGCTTCCTGACCGCCGATCCGCGGATCGTCGAGGATCCCAAGCCGATCACGCACATCACCTATCCCGAACTGCGGGAGCTTTCCTACATGGGTGCCGGCGTACTGAACGAGGAAACGATCTTCCCGGTCCGTGATTCCAATATCCCGATCCACATCCTGAACACCAACCGTCCGCAGGATCCGGGCACGATCATCCAGGAACGGATCGATGAAAAAGGCCCGCCGGTCACCGGCATCGCCGGCAAGCGGGGCTTCACCTCGATCTTTATCTATAAGCACAATATGTCCGGAGAGATCGGCTACATCCGCAAGGTCCTCTCCGTCTTCGAGAAATACGGCATCAGCATCGAGCACATCCCGACCGGGATCGATTCTTTCAACCTCGTCGTCAACGACAAAGATGTGGAGGAAGATCTCTACGCGATCCTCTCTGAGATCCGTCAGCAGTTCGAGCCGGATGAGATCCGGGCGGAAAGCGGTCTGGCGATGGTCTCGACTGTCGGCCGCAGCATGTCTAATACCCCGGGCGTCAGCGGAAAACTCTTCTCCGCCCTCGGCGCCAACGACGTCAACATCAAGATGATCGCCCAGAACTCCGACGAGATCAACATCACGATCTGCGTGGAGGACCGGGATTTCAAAAAGACCATCCGGATCATTTACGATACCTTTATCAGGGAGAACGAAAAATGAAGATCGCAGTAGCAGGCGCGACCGGCGCAGTCGGTCAGCAGATGATCATGTGTCTCGAGGAACGGCTGCCGGACGCGGAAGTCAAAGCCCTGGCTTCGCTCCGCTCCGCCGGCAAGGTCCTCGAATTCAAAAAGAAATATGTCGTGGAAGAGCTCACCGAACACAGTTTTGACGACGTCGACTATGTCCTCGGAGCGACCGAGAACCCCATCACGGCGCAGTGGGCGCCGCTGGCGGTAAAAGCCGGCGCGGTCGTGATCGACAATTCCAGTCTTTACCGTCTCGATGAGGATGTTCCGCTGGTCATTCCCGAGATCAACCCGGAAGATATCCGTACACATCACGGGATCATTTCCAATCCCAACTGTGCGACGATCATCGCCCTGGTCGCCGTCAACGCGCTGCACCGGCGCTGGCACGTCGAACGGATGATCGTCAGCACCTATCAGGCTGTTTCCGGAGCCGGTCTGCAGGGCATCCGCGACCTGGAGAACCAGATCAAAGATCCCAGCATTCCTTCCGTCGCCTTCCCCCACCCGATCGCCTACAACCTGATCCCGCAGATCGGCGGTTTCGATGCGGAGGGCTATTCAAGCGAGGAGCGCAAGATGCAGAACGAAGGCCGGAAGATCTGGCATCATGAAAAACTGCTGGTCAACTGCACCTGCGTGCGGGTCCCGACGATGCGCAGCCACTGCGAATCGATCACTCTTCAGTTCCGTGACAGACCGGATCTGGAGGAGGCAAGGGAACTTTTGAAAAAGGCGGAGGGCGTTGTCTATGCCGACGCACCGAGTGAACATCTCTATCCGACGCCGCTGATGACTTCCGATCAGGATCTCGTCTATGTCGGCCGGCTGCGCGAGGATATCAGCGATCCCCTGAAACACAGCCTCGTGCTCTTCTGCTCGGGTGACCAGATCCGCAAAGGCGCCGCCACCAATACCGTGCAGATCCTCGAAAGACTGCTGGCGGAGAAATAGAAAAAAACCTGCAGCTTTTTTCATTCGTCATTTTTTCCGGCGCAGAGAACGCAGCGCTTCTTTCTGTTCCGGTGTGATACGATAGCTTTCGACCGCCTTCTGGATCGTCTTGTTGTGGGTCCAGAGCGGAAGCCGCTGCTGCACGATATACGGCAGCGCGGCGTCATACTGTTTCGCCAGAGCGGTCGCAAAATACCACGCTATCATCATTCGGATATAATATTCTTCCCGGTCGATCGACGCCACTTCTTCGAGATACTCCGGCTGAAACTGTTCATCCAGGAAATAGCGCATCCGCATCCCGATCCCGAAGCGCACCGTATAGGGATGTTCGTCCCGGATCCAGCGGCGGATGCAGGCATCCAGCTCCGGGAGATGCTTCGCGAACACCTTGGGCGAAAACTGGTCGCAGGTCGCCCAGTTATCGATATAAGGCAGAAAGCATTCCGTTTCTTCAAGGCAGCGGTCAAAGTCGCGTATCCCGGAAACGATGAAGGCATGTAGCTGATTCTCGTCAAAATAGAAATGCGGCAGATCGTTCAGGAACTCCCCGATATCCTCCCGTCTGCCGAGGTCTCTGGCATAACGGCGCAGTTCTGGTGTGCGCACCCCAATGAAGATCTGCTCATCGCAGCCCGGGACCAGTGGTGCCTGAAAATCCCGGTATGCCGGGTCCTGCAGTCTGAACAGTCCTTCCCTTATCTCTTCTGTGATCATCTCTCCGCCTCCCGCAGTATGCCTGCGTTCTTTCTGAATCTATTGTAAAATAAGATCGAAGAACGAGACAGTGTTTTCCAGGATACGGACACTTAGAAAGGATCATCTTATGGCTATTGTAAAACTGACCCTTCTGCATTCCAACGATATGCACGGTGCCTTTCTTCCGAAAGAGATAAGCGGCAAGCAGTCCGCCGGTCTTCCCCTGCTTTCCGGCTATGTCAAAAAAGCCCGTAAGGAGGAGGAAAACGTCGTTTATGCGATCGCCGGCGACATGTTCCGGGGTTCGATCATCGACTCCGAATATCTCGGCCTCTCGACGATCGATCTTGTCAACGTCCTTGAACCGGATGTCGCGACCCTGGGCAACCACGAAGTCGACTACGGGATCGCTCATCTGCTGTTTCTGGAGAAGTGCGCCAAGTTCCCGATCATCTGCGCGAATATCTTCGTCACCCTGAACAATACCCGTCTGTTCACCCCCTACCTCAATGTCGAAATCGGCGGTCTGCGGATCCTGTTCATCGGCATCCTGACTGAGGAAGTGCTGGCGTCGACCAGGACCGAAAAAGTCATCGGCACCTTTATCGACATCGATGAGGCAGTCCGCGAAGTCGGCGTGATCTGCGACAACTACCGCACCAAGGATACCAACCTGACCGTTCTGCTGACGCACATCGGCATCGAAAAAGACAAGGAACTCGCTTCCAAACTGAATCCGGATTTCGGCGTCGATCTGATCATCGGCGGCCATTCCCATACCTTCATGGCGGAACCGGAAGTCGTCAACGACATCCCGATCGTCCAGGCCGGCACCGGCACCGGGATCATCGGCCGTTTTGATATCCTTTACGATACCCTTACCCACGAGATCAACGATCTGAAATGGCAGTGCGTGCCGATCAACGAAGACACCGCGGAAGCCGATCCGATCATGGAGGAGATCCTTGAGGGCTACCGCAGCGAGACAGACAAGAAATACAAACGGGTGGTCACCCGGCTGGCACGAAAGCTCACCCACCCCGCCCGCAATCAGGAGACCGAGCTCGGCAATCTCTACGCGGACATGCTGCAGGTCGACAGCAGTTTCGACATCATGCTGATGGGCTCAGGGTCGATCCGCAAGGAGGAATTCGGCCCGATCGTCGAATACCAGGACATGCTGGAAAACACCCCGTTTGACGACCTTCTGTGGATGCTGAAAGTCAGCGGCGCCCAGTTCCGGAAGATGGTGAAGTTCATCCTCCGCGATGAAGCCTGGGAGGGACACACCGAGTTCTATCAGTTCTCCAAAGGCGTCCATATCGTTTACCGCAAATCCACCCGTATGCTCGAAAAACTGGAGTATAACGGCGAACCGGTCCGCGACGATCAGGAAATTCTGATCGCGCTGCAGAACTACCACTACAAGAACTTCGACGAGTTCTTCGGTCTGCCCCTGGCGGAAGTCTGCCGCAATATGAAGCCGCGGGTCATCGCGACCTCCGTCAACAACATCTTCGAAGAATATTTCTCCACCCATCAGGGCCTCGATGCCCAGGTGGAGGGCAGGATCACCATCCTGGAATAGAAAGAAAGGACAATACGATGAAAAAGAATCTCGGCTCACTCCCGGCTGTCTATCCGATGCCGGTACTGATGATCGGAACCTATGACGAAAACGGAAAAACCGACGTCATGAACGCCGCCTGGGGACAGATCTGTGATTATGACAAGATCTTCATCTCACTGAGCGAAGACCACAAGACCTGCGCCAACTTCCTGAAGACCAAGGCCTTCACGGTCGCCCTTGCGGATGCGGACCATCTGGCGGAAGCCGACTGGTTCGGGACTGTCTCCGGCAATGATACCGAAGACAAATTCGAAAGGACCGGCATGCACGCCGAAAAGAGTGAATTCGTCAATGCCCCGGTCATCGCGGAATTCCCGCTGACCATGGAATGCGAACTGGTCCGGGTCCTGGAGACCGACGGGATCTACGGCGCGATCGGCAGGATCGTCAACGTCAAGGCGGAGGAATCGATCCTCAACGCCGAGGGAAAAGTCGATATCGGAAAGACGAACTTCGCAATGTTCGACCAGTTCAGCAACGCCTATTACGGGACCGGTGAAAAGCTCGCCAACGCCTGGGACATCGGTGTTTCCAGATTCGGCTGAGCCCAACCGTCAAAGTTCGAACGGCAGACGCGCACAGCGTCTGTTTTTCAACTGTGAACGGACTATAATAGAGGTATGATCGAATTCCTGATCCGGACTTTCATCAAAGACCACGAAAACACCGCAGACAAGAATATCCGCCTGCGCTACGGCGTGCTCGCCGGCAGTGTGGGTATTTTTTGCAATCTCCTGCTTACCGCGATCAAGGTCACAGTCGGCCTTCTGACAGGAGCGATCTCGATCATCGCCGACGCTGTCAACAACCTGTCCGACGCGCTCTCCTCGATCGTCACTCTGGTCGGTTTCCGTCTGTCGGGCAAACCAGCAGACGAGGATCATCCCTACGGTCACGGGAGGATCGAATACCTCAGCGGTTTTATCGTCGCGGCGGCGGTCATCGCAGTCGCGGTGAATCTCTTGAAGACATCCGTCGAGAATATCCTGAACGGCCGCGTTCCGGAAGTCAGCCGGACGACGGTCCTGATCCTGGTCATCGCGATCCTGTTCAAGATGTGGATGGCCCGCTTCTATTTCTACATCAGCAACAAGATTTCCTCGACTGCCATGAAGGCAACAGCCAAAGACTCGCTGACGGACTGCATCACGACTTCCGCATCCCTGATCTCCGTTCTGGTGCTGCTGTTCGCAAAGATCAACATCGACGGCTGGGCGGGCGCTCTGGTCTCCCTTTTCGTCATCTATTCCGGCTATACCGCTGCCAGGGATACGATCGATCTGCTGCTCGGGAAAGCGCCGGAACCGAAACGGATCGAAGAGATCCGCCGCACCGCGCTGGAAAACCCGGAAGTCATCGGCATTCACGATCTCCGTGTCCATGAATACGGACCGGGAACGGTGATCGTTTCCCTCCATCTGGAGATGGATTATGATAAGACGCTGTCGGAAGCGCATGAGATCGTGCATCAGGTCGAGAACGCAATCCGCGGGAAGAAACTGGCGGAACAGGTCACGATCCACATCGATCCGGTAAGCTACGACGATCCGCAGCGGCGGCAGATCCTGAAGGAAGTCAGGGAAACACTGACCGGGATCGATCCGGTGATCTCCATGCACGATCTGATGGTCGCTAGCGAAAACGGGCGCAGGAGGGTCTCTTTCGATGTCGTCGTGCCCTATGAGTATCCTCTCTCCGACGAAGAACTGTCCACAAAGATCCGGAGCATGCTGAAAAAGCCGGATACGGACTACGAGATCGAAGTCGACCGCGGTGAATACCAGATCCTGAGCGGCTCAAAATTCCCGGAAAAATGACAGCCCGGAAACAACAGCAAAAAGATCCGAAAAGACCGGATTTTCTGCGGAAAAACGGTCTTTTTTTCTCCCCCGGCACACAGAATTCCCAAAGTCTGCTGATAGAATAAAAGCAAAAGGAGAGCGTACTCATGATCAGAACAAATGTTGTAAAACTCACAACGATCCCCGCTCTCGCCTACCGTGAGAAACAGGGCTCCGGCGATATCGGGATCGTAGTCGTCAGACCGGATGTGAGACAGCCCGGGATCGCGTCTTTCAGCAAGAAGACCGGCGATCCTGTTCCGACCAAAAACACTCCCATGGATAAGTATCCTGCCGAAGCCTTCATCGAAGCGGCAAAGCTGACCGCCGGCCTCCCCTATCATAAGCA
Source organism: Erysipelotrichaceae bacterium (assembly GCA_017533785.1). GTDB lineage: Bacteria > Bacillota_I > Bacilli_A > Erysipelotrichales > Erysipelotrichaceae > RGIG5669. Next base: position 61,478 of record JAFWII010000002.1, read on the forward strand.
GGGCAGCATCCGCGTCACCAAAAACATGCTGAAAGAACCGAAACCTGTCGATCCTGAACCGGAGATCACAGTCGAAAGCTATGTCTACCAGGATCTCATCGATCTGTACACCGACAAGAGCGGAAACTTCTCGTACGACCTCTTCAATAAGGATCTGATCCGCTTTGCCCACCGCAGCAGCGTCGTCCGCGATATGATCGGAGAAAAAAAGAGCGCGAAAGAGATCGCGAACTATATCGTCAGAAACAAGATCCGCAACATCACGAAGAACGACGCCCTGACAATTGCGGAAGTCGACAAGATCGTCGAAGTCCTCGACGAGCTCAACCCGAAAGGCGTGCTGAAAGATCTCAACGCGGAGATCCGCAAACTTCTCCGTTAGACAGACCATCATAACGATCAAAAGCCTCTGGAACTGCGGAGGCTTTTTTTCTGTCCGGCACCCCGGGGGTTTATAATAATGGCAGTGAGTATGTCTGACAAGAAAGAACGCATCTATATCGCGATCGACCTGAAGTCCTTTTACGCGTCTGTCGAATGTGTGCAGCGCGGTCTCGACCCGCTGAATACCTGTCTCGTCGTCGCGGATCAGTCACGCACCAACAAAACGATCTGTCTGGCTGTCTCCCCGGCTCTGAAAGCATTTGGCGTACCCGGCAGACCGCGTCTTTTTGAAGTGGAAAAGATCGTGGCTGACGTCAACCGGGAACGCGCGTTCAAGTCCGGCGTCTGGCGGGGCAACGGCAAATCACACTTTTACGACGAGCTTATCCGTGACCCTTCCCTGGAAGTCGATTACCTCGTGGCCGTACCGCGGATGCAGTACTACATCGAGACCAGCGACAGGGTCTATGAGACCTATCTGAAATACGTCTCCGCCGACGATATCCATGTCTACTCGATCGACGAGGTCTTCATGGACGTCACCGACTATCTCAATACCTATAAGATGACCGCTCACCAGCTGGCGATGACGATGATCCGGGACGTGCTCAACACCACCGGCGTTACCGCCACTGCCGGGATCGGCACCAATATGTATCTCGCCAAAGTCGCGATGGATATCGTTGCCAAGCATCTGCCCGCTGACAGCGACGGCGTGCGGATCGCCGAACTCGACGAGATCTCCTACCGGGAAAAACTCTGGACGCACGAGCCGCTGAAGGACTTCTGGCGGGTCGGACGCGGCTACGTGAAACGGCTGCAGAAATACGGACTCACGACCATGGGCGACATCGCCCGCTTCTCGCTCGAAAATTCGGAAACGCTCTATAAGGAATTCGGCATCAATGCCGAACTGCTCATCGATCATGCCTGGGGCTGGGAACCGACCCGGATCGCGGATATCAAATCCTATCACAGCGACAACCATTCGCTCGGCAGCGGTCAGGTACTGATGCGGCCTTACAGCTTTGAGGAAGCGAAGATCGTCATCAAGGAAATGACAGACGCGCTGGCGCTCGATCTGCAGCGCAAAGGCTGTGTGACCGACCGTGTCGGACTGATGGTAAGCTATGATTCCGCCGGTCTTGACGACTACCGCGGTGAGATCGTCTCCAACTACATCGGCCGGAAAGTTCCCAAACCGGGAAACGGCTCCGCAAAACTGAAGGGCTTTACTTCGTCTGCGAACCGGATGCGCGAGGCGGTCATGTCGATCTATGGCCGGGTCGTCGATCCGACTCTGCTGATCCGGCGCATCAACGTCGTGGCAGATCATGTGCTGCCGCGTAAAGAAGCTGCGAACCGGCCGCATACTGAGGAATATGATCTGTTTGCTGATGTCGAGAAACTTGAAGCCGAACACCGTAAGGCAGAAACGGAGAACGAGAAGGATACCCGTCTGCAGGACGCGATGCTGAAGATCCAGGGGAGGTTCGGAAAGAACGCCGTTATGACTGCGACCAGCGCTGAAGACGCGGCGACCGGCAGAGAACGCAATATGCAGATCGGAGGACATAAGAAATGAGCGAAAAAGACCCACATCGCTATGACGATATGATCCATATGCCGCATTTCAAGTCGAAAAAGCGGCCGCAGATGTCCCTCCATGACCGGGCAGCCCAGTTTGCGCCTTTTGCGGCGCTGACCGGTTATGACGAATCGATCAGCGAGACGGCACGGCAGACCGAAAGACAGATCCGCCCGGGTGAAGCGGAAAAAGCGGAACTGGACCGCCGGTTCCGGATCCTGTCTCGTCACATCGGAGAACGCCCGGAAGTCACGATCCGTCATTTTGTGCCCGATGACAAAAAGAGCGGCGGAGCTTATGAAACGGCGCGGTTCCGGGTTCGCGGGATCGACCTTTTTGAACGTGCTCTGATCGCGGAAGACAGAGAAAAATACGGTCTGGACTATATCCTCGAGATCGACAGCGAGATCTTCAGCCAGGAATGCGAAGAATCCCCTTCCGAAGAATCTGCTACAATGGACTTGTATGAAACAGAAACGACTGAATGATCTGCTGCGGTATGTTCTTTTGGCAGCGGCCGTTTTATTCTTCTGCCTGATCCTTTTCCGTTCCTTTGACGCGGTCCGGACGATGGGTGACCGATATAATGCCATCCGGAACGCCGATCTCTCGGAACCCTTTACGGATACCATCTATTACAGCGATCATTTCTACGCCGAAACCGGATTCGGGATCAGTGTCACGCCGGATATGGAGGACCGCCAGGCATTTCTCGATGACTGGCTCGAGACCTCGCTGCGGGCGATCGACTCCCGGATCACGGCGACCGGCTGCGTTTATACTCTTGCGTTTGCAGCTCTCTTGGCTTATCCGCTTCTGCAGATATCCGGCGGAGATCCGAAGAAGCATATTCTGAGCATCGTTCTTTCAGTCTTCGGCTTTTATCTCCTGTTTCTGCTTTCCGTGCAGATCTTCCACATCGTATTCAAAGTTCCCTTCTATTACCCGCCGCGTATGCTGCTGCTGGTTTTTGTCAGTCTGCTTTCGATCGCGGGCGGTTCCTGCGCGCTCGGACTTCTTTTGCGCAGCATCCGCTATAAAAAGACCGCAGCGCTGCTCGCGCTTCCGCTGGCTGCGGTCCTGTTTCTGACCGGATTTGTCACGGAATACGGGATCTTCGCTCCGAAATACACAGACTCCTTTGACTATCTGAACGAGTTTGAAAACTACGTTCAGGACACGGAAAAGCCCGGGATGGTCTATTATGACGCCGAAAGAAACGTGACGGTCTGGGACGGCAAGGATTATCCGCCGCAGCAGATCGAGAACCCGGATCACTTCAACGGGGTCCTGCGTGCCGGCGCGATCCTCTATGAAGCCGTCAACCCTGTCTCCGGCAACCAGCTGGCAATGGGTGAATCGACCGGCGAATACAGCGTTCCGCTTCCGGCAATGGCTCTTTACAGCGTCAAGACGCTGCTCTGGATCCTGCTGCCGCTTTTCTTTAAAAAACGTTCTCAATGATCGCTCAATCACACTTCTGGAGGCAAATCGATGAAACAGAAGTTTACAAAAACACAGCTCGGGATCCTGATCACCGCCTGCGCAAACATCGGGATCGTTTTAGGACTGATCGTGAATATCTCCGGTCTGTTTTTTCAGCCCATCATGACAGAACTGCAGACAGGGCTGGGAAAAGTCAGCACGACGCTGGCTCTTTACAACGTTGCCTTCGCAGCCGGCGGACTGGCCTTCCCGAAGATCAGCAGGAAGATCCGTTACAAACCGCTGGCAGTCATCTCGATCCTCGTCGTGATCGTCACGACGGCGCTGACGGCATACTGCCGCAGCCTCCTGACCCTTTATCTCATGAATATCATCCGCGGTTTCTTTGCCGGCTTTATCGGTCCGGTCGCCTCCACAATGATCGTCAACCGCTGGTTCCTTGAAGGGACCGGATTCTTCAGCGGACTGGTCTTCGGTTTCTCCGGGATCGCCGGCGCTGTTCTCTCGCCTTTCGTCTCCTTCATCATTGAACATTCCGGCTGGCGCATCGCCTATCTCTGCACCGCCGGGATCATGGTGGTGTTTGCCCTGCCCTGTCTTTTCCTGCATCTTGCCTATACGCCGGAAGAGATCGGTGAAAAAGCATACGGGAATGCGCCTGTGGAAAAGGATGCGGAAACGAATGCCCATGTGTTCGATCAGAAACTGTATCTGCTGATGTTCCTGTTCCCGGCAGCGACCGGTCTGACGGCATCCTTCGTCCAGCATCTGACACCGATGGCATCTTCCTACGGTTTCAGCAGCACAGTGACTTCGCTGATGCTGAGTCTTGTCCTGATCATGAACACTGCCGGCAAATTCCTGATCGGCGCCCTGATCGACCGTTTCAATACGCTGCGCGCCACTCTGCTGTTCATTCTCTTCGTGCTGACCGGAACAGTGGTGTTTTACTTCTCCCGTTCCGTTGCCGGCATGTACGGCGCTTCTGTTCTTTTCGGCAACATCTACGGACTGGCGAATATCGGCCTGGTCGCGCTTGCCAAGGATCTCTTCGGCACAGGCAACTACGGAAGAACTTATCCGAAACTGAACTTCGCCTACACGATCACGGCAGCTTTCGGTTCCTCTTTCTTCGGGTTCATGTACGACGGTTTTCATTCCTATCAGCTCTCGCTGATCCTGATCTTTGTCCTGATCCTCGCCTGCTCCTTCCTGGAGATCTACGCATACCGCAATAACCGTAAATAAAAACGTTCTGAAAAACAGAACGTTGTTCACGCAGTGCGGATGCACTGTTTTTTAATAGCCGAGGTCCTCGTCGATATAGATGACTTCATACTGCGCGCCGCGCGGTTTCTCCCAGAGAACCATCAGGATCCGGCAGATCCTCTCGGCGCTTTTGCAGTCGAAGCAATGATCGGAAAAGGCACAGGGCGTTCCTGTCCGGTTCATCCGCTTTACGTTCTTCGGCGCCGCGACATTTCTTGCGCGTTCGACCGCCTTCTCAAGATCTTCTGCCAGCTTATTCCGTCCGAGCACGAGATAGACCTTATCGTGACCGTAGGCGATCTCCGCGACTCGGTTGCCGGTGTTGTCGATATTGACCAGTTCGCCGCTGATGGCTGCGCCGTTCACGGAGGAGATGTAGATGCTCGTTCCGCGTTCCTTAAAGCGCACTTCCCTGTCGCTCATGCCGTCCGGGATGCACCAGTGCCACCAGACAGTATTGTGCGTCCGCAGTTTTTCGTAAAGCCCAAGTTCGTCGAGCGTGACCGAAGACGCCATTCCGACGCTCATCTGATCGATCGTCTTATCCAGATATTCCGCCGCTTCTTCTTTCGTGGCGAAGGAACTGACCTCATAACCGCGGTCTTTCAGGTTCTGCAGGAAAACTTTTGTATCCATATATCTCCTTTCAGGATTCCGCCGGGATGCGGATCGTCAGGACGTTCAGTCCCAGAATGTTCTGATATTTGATGTCTTTCGCCATGCGGAAGACCATGCGCAGGCCGATATTCTTCGAGATATCCTCGTTGTCGGTGAGCTTCTGTCTCTCGCCCGGATCAAAGGGGACGCAGTCATCCTTGATGCGCAGGATCACGTCGTTTCCCTTTTTCGCGACGCGGACGTCGACGGAATGGCTGCGCTTATCCTTGGAGAAGCCGTGATCGATGATATTCCCTGCCATTTCCTCCATGGAAAGTCCGGCAAGATAGGAACTGCGCTTTGAGATCCCGTGCTCCTCGCAGAAGTCCTGGATCTGCCTGGAAACCGTCACCGCTGCTTCCATATCCTGAACACTCAGGTCCATGCGGTCCTCCGGTCTTGCGCCGAAATCCGCCGGGATGACCATCAGTTCTTCCATGTTGTGGGGCAGATGCCTGTTTTTCAGCCAGGCGTAGCCAACGATCACGATCGTCGTTACCACGCCGTTCAGGACATTGGCGATATAAACGCTGTTTATTCCCAGCGGACGGATCAGCAGCGCTGTAAAACCGGCGACGCAGACGATGCCGTCAAGCAGCGCCAGGATATGAGTCAGCACCTGCTTGTTGGAAGCCTGTCCGTAGCAGGAAAAATGCATGTAAATAAGGCTGAGCGGCATGCACAGCGGCAGGATCCGGAAACCGGCGACCGTCATCTGGAAGACGCTCTGGGAAGGATCCTGATAGAAAAGCGTCGTGAACGGGACCGCACAGAGGATGATCAAAAGGGAGATGATACACTGCAGCGGCACGAAACGGGTAAACATATTGCGCATGACGTCGGTCAGGGTCTGCCGGTCTTCCTCACCGACACTGACACTGATCAGCATGCGTGAAACTGCCAGCATACCTGCCGGGACAGCCCAGAAGACGTTGAGCAGATAGTTTGCGGTAGAAAAAGCCGAGATACCGACGCTGCCGACAAAGGATTCAAGCAGCCAGTTGACGATCAGACCGCGGCCGGTCTGGTAAACATTGCTGGCAGCGCCGGGCAGACCGATACGGAAGATCTGTCCTGTCTCCTTCCAGTTCATCTTCGGGAAAGCGAGACGGAAATGAGACTTTCCGGAAACGAAGGCTTCCGCCTGTACGCCGAGGAAGATCCACATGCCGAGCGAAGAGGCAAGCGCCAGTCCGAAAGCTTCGAGCTTCATCATCTGTACGAACACGAAGTTCAGCAGGATATTGACAGCGATATAGATGACACTGGCGGTAAAAGTGCGTCTTCCCTTGTTTTCGATCGAAAGGAAGGCGGCGAACGTATTGCCCAGCAGCAGCGGGACCATGCCGATCGCCTGGCCAAGCAGATACTTATTCAGATATGCCCGGACACTCACATCTTTGGACAGGAAGCCGGTCAGATCGAACAGACCCATCGGGACAAAGGCAGCGATAAAGACGACCGCTATGAAAAGCGAAAGCAGCAGCGTGAGCGAAAAGACGCTCTGCATCTTCTCACGTTCGTTCTGTCCCATGTATTTTCCGCATAAGATCGCGGAGCCGCCGGTCAGGATCGTGCCGATCGATGTCGCCAGCATGCCGACCGGACCGTAGACGCCGACCGCGCTCATGGCGTCGATCCCGACGAAATTGGTCGCAAAGAAACTCGAAACGATCCCGTTAACTGCGCCGACCGCGCATAAAAGGATCTGTACCGGCAGAAGACGAAACAGCAGTCTGGTGACGATCTTTCTATTGGATCTTTGTTCGTGCATATAAAAACCTTCTGCTTTCATTGTAATTCCGAACTCTCCCGTTTTGCAGGGAATTATTGATCAGATAAGAAAAAAGGGGCTGTTAAGAAACCTCTCTGTACAGTAAATACAGATAAGAGGACTTAACAGTCCTTTTTATATGGTTTTAGATCAAAAGAGGCCCGAGGAATCGAACCTGGGGCCTCTTTGGTAAAATATCCTTGTC
>JAFWII010000011.1 GCA_017533785.1 Erysipelotrichaceae bacterium
CAGATTCAATTAACCACTTTCATTATAATCAAGAATCATCAAACATATAAGAACATATCATTCATATTTATCACAAAGATGATATTCATCTTCTATTCGACGATCAGAAGGGAAAAGAAAACCGCAGTTCTCATCAAAAAAGGATGAAACTGCGGTTAAAGATCTTCAGATATGATTTCTTAAGTTAGTGGCATTATGCTTCAGCAGAACTTTTTGTCTTTATCTCTCGGTCGTTTCCAGTATGTTGGCGATCGATGCGTATTCCGGGTCCTTGTCGGTATGTGACGGAGTCTGCCCGTTCTCAAGCGCTTCAAGATACTTCTTCGCTCTTTTATCACCCTTCTCCGCGGCCTGGCGGTACCAGTGCTTCGCGGCTTCAAGATCGACGTCGACTCCTTTCCCGTATTCGTAGATCGTACCCAGATGGCGCATCGATACAGCGACGCCGATGCTGGCGGCAGTCTCGTAGAGCTTCCGCGCCAGTTCGAAGTTTGCCGGCATACCTCGTCCGTATTCATACATATAGGCAAGGTTGTTGATGGATTCGAGGCTTCCCTCGTCCATGCCTCTGCGGTAGAGATCGGCGCAGCTCACACTGTTCGCCGCGACACCGCGTCCGGCATCGTACATCAGCGCCAGCTTATTGTAGGCGTCCTCGTTTTTCCAGTCGATGGCATCGCGGAAATAGTCGACCGCCTTGGAATAAAAGGTCATCGTCCCCTTGCCGGCGGCATACAGCATGCCTGCCCGGCAGGCGGCGACTCCGTTCTTCTGCTTCGCGGCGCGGCGGTACATCTTCAGCAGCTTTCTGTAATCCGGGCTGTCACTCCCCCAGATCGCATCAGCTTCTTCCATCAGTTTGTTCAGCTCCTCCGCTGTCATCTGCTGATCTTTCTTGGTAAATGGCCACATGATTCAGATTTTCCCCCTCTAAATCTTCTACTTACATTTTCTCCTATTTTGTGCTCTGTTATCCATGCGAATTCTGTTAACATATGATTCAAATTGTTCAGTTTTTCTGTTTTCAGAGAGAAACAGCCGCAAAACAGAGCAGCAGCGGCGATATAGAATAAATGTTTGCTAGAATGAGATGAGAAAAGAGACTTCGGCAGATGACGCATATACGAAACGACTACAATCATACGATCTACGCTTCTTATCTTGGCTATATCACGCAGGCGATCGTCAACAACTTCGCGCCTTTGCTGTTTCTGACGTTCTCGCGCAGCTATTTGCTGGGTCTCGAAAAGATCGCGCTGATCACGACTGTGAACTTCGCGATACAGCTTCTGGTCGACCTGATCTCTGCTGGAGTGATCGACAGGATCGGCTACCGTGTCTCGGTAATGGCGGCTCATTTCTTCTCGTCTGCCGGGCTGATCGCGCTGGCGTTCCCGCCCCGTCTTTTCACCGATCCGTTTCACGGCATCCTGACCGCTGTCGTACTATATGCGATCGGCGGCGGACTGATCGAGGTGCTGATCTCCCCGATCGTCGAAGCCTGTCCGACGGAAAAGAAAGATGCGGCAATGAGCCTGCTGCATTCCTTCTACTGCTGGGGCCATCTCGGCGTGATCCTGCTTTCCACGTTGTTTTTTAGCCTGGCAGGAATCGAAAACTGGCCTGTCCTAGCCTGCCTGTGGGCGATCCTGCCGGCTTTGAATCTCATATACTTTGCGCTCGTTCCGCTTTATCCGATCACCGGAGAGAACGAGCCTCTTTCCCTGTCCGAACTCTTCTCTCAGAAGATCTTCTGGATCCTGATGGTGCTGATGATCTGCGCCGGCGCTTCCGAACATTCGATGAGCCAGTGGGCATCCGCCTTTGCGGAATCGGGGCTGAACCTTCCCAAAACAGTCGGCGACCTTGCCGGCCCGAGCTGTTTCGCCCTTCTGATGGGCATTGCCAGGGCGCTCTACGGAAAATACAGCGAACGCATTCCGCTCGTTCTGGCGATGCGCGCTTCGGCTCTTCTCTGTCTTTTCTCCTTTGCGGTCGCGGCTTTCCTGCGGGCGCCGGTCTTCGGGCTGATTGGCTGCGCCTGCTGCGGTTTCGCGGTCGGGATCTTCTGGCCAGGGACTTTCTCGCTGGCGGCGATGAAGCTTCCGGCAGCCGGTACGGCGATGTATGCCCTGCTGGCTCTGGGTGGCGACGTTGGCTGTTCCCTCGGTCCGACTGCCGTCGGGTTTGTGGCCGGACACTTCAACGGTGATCTGCATATCGGTTTCATCCTGGCGATGCTGTTCCCGGTACTGATCCTGCTTCTGACCGGTCCGTTCCGCAAAAAAGAGGACCGCGTGTCCGGCTGACGGCGATCCTCCAAAGCCTTATATTCATTTCTTCCCCGCGCGTCTTTCAAAGACTGACGGGCTTGAAATTTGTTCTTGAATTTGTTCTGTTGTTAAGTGTTTGCCGGTGATGAAACCGTATAACCCGGGAGCAAAGCGATCATGCATTGGCTGCAGATCATTTCCGGATTCAGACTGAAATCCGTTTTTACCCGGTATTCGATCGTTGAAACGGTGATGGTCGACATCATATAGGACCGGTAATCATCTTTCAACAGCAGCGAAGATCTGTCTCCGAAATGCATCATGAAGCGATAATCGAGCAACTGAACCAGACTTTTCCGAAGCATCTCCGGAAAATCACTGAAACGGTCGATCGTGAACAATGCGCTGTACAGATCCTTATTCTCGTAGATGTGCCTGAAACAGATCAGATAGAGGTCATGGATCCTTTCCGGACCAAAATCACTGTTTTCGCGGAAATAGGCGTTGATAAGCCGCTCGATCTTTTTCAGTTCGTCCTGCATGATTGCTGTACACAGCTGAAATTTATCGCTGAAATAGTTGTAAAAGTTGGATCTTGCGCCTCCGGCTAGATCCATGATGTCTTTTGTATTGATCGCGTCGAAATCTTCCTCTTTTAACAATTTGAGAAAAGACTCCTTGATCTTGTTCTTGGTCTCTTGGTTTTTGCTCATTTATTGCTGCTCTTATTCATATTCTAGGATAACGAAATGATTCGCAATAATACCTGACACATTAGATATATTTTTCTATATTTTTTATATTTACAAAAGAAAGCACTAACAAAACAGCAAAAATTGGAGAAATTTCTTGCATTTTTATATCGGTTACCGATATAATGAATTCAGATATAACGGATACCGATATATCGGTAACCGATAAGGAGGCAAGACATGCATGAAAACATAGCATTGACAGAAGCTGTCTACTATATCCTTCTCTCCCTGTATACGCCGCAGCACGGCTACGGGATCATGCGGCGGACGGAGGCGCTCTCCAACGGCCGGGTCCGCCTGGCGGCAGGCACACTGTACGGAGCGCTGTCGTCACTGACTGAGAAGGGCTGGATCCAGCTGCTTCCCGCCGATTCCGAAAGCAGAAAGAAGGAGTACATTCTGACCGTCGGCGGACTGGAAGCGCTGAAAAACGAAGTGAAACGATTAAAAGAACTCGCCGAAAACGGCGAAAGGATCTTGGGAGGATTTAACTATAAGGAAGTCAAGTGATTTTGACTAAAATCTGAGATTCATTCGAAATCCAGCAGATCTCAGAAAACAGTTCTTTGAAATCGTGAATAGAGTACAGTAAAACAACTACTGAATTTGTAGCTTTGACTA
>JAFWII010000001.1 GCA_017533785.1 Erysipelotrichaceae bacterium
GTTGTGTGTCGGGCATGACACATCTCCAGCTGGTGAAAGTCCAGCCACAGGTATTTACCGCCAAGTGTAGTGAACCCCAAGTCGAAAGCAGTAATGCCGGGATGAAGGAAGGGGCTAGCGAAACTTCCGAGCCTACGCACAGAAACCTGATGAGGCTAAATGGTGGATGAGGCTGCAACTCAAGCCGAAGTCCAAAAGGTAAACGTAAAACCAAGACAGTAAATCAGGAGGTTGTGGAAGAAAGAAGGAGATGTGCCTTACCCCGAGAGATCCTGCGGACGGTTAAGCCCAGACGCTTTCAAACAGATATGGTAAAGCCGGTCGAAAAAGGTTTACCGCAGTGAAGTCAGCTGAGGTCGTAGTAGGTATTATGCCTTGAATACCAAAGGACCTAATGTTTGTATAGTGCGAATCACTATGCGCAAGATTCAGACAGTCCGAATAAGGGGATAGCCTGCAGGCGGAGAATCGTAATCTCTGACGGCTAAAGGAATTGGGATGATTCTGAATGATTTACAAGTAGAAAGAGGAGCAGCGAAATGGAATTAATTGAGAAGATTCTGAGTGAAGAAAACATCAACGAGGCAATCAAACGAGTCAAAAGTAATAAAGGCGCACCGGGAGTCGACAAGATGACGGTGAATGAAATTGACGAGTATTTCAGAGTACATAAGGAAGAAATCAAGAACTCAATTATGGCAATGAAATATAAGCCTCAGCCGGTAAGAAGGGTCTATATACCCAAAGCCAACGGAAAGAAGAGACCGCTTGGCATTCCCGTAGTAACAGACAGGGTTGTGCAACAGATGATTGCACAGCAGTTAAATCAGATCTATGAACCCACATACAGTGATCACAGTTATGGGTTCAGAACCGGAAGAGACTGCCACGGAGCGATCGAAGAAGTACTGCAGTATCTGAACGAAGGATATGAATGGGTAATCGATCTGGATATCGAGAAGTATTTCGACACGGTGAATCATGACAAATTGATTTCAATACTCAGAGAGAAGGACAATGACAAAACCACACTGCATCTGATCCGATCATTTCTCAGAGCCGGAGTAATGGAGGACGGTCTGGTATCGTCCACAACAGTCGGCGTACCTCAGGGAGGTCCGCTCTCACCGGAATTATCAAACATCTATCTTGATAAGTTTGATAAGGAACTGGAGAGCAGAGGACTGAGATTCGTGAGATATGCGGATGACTGCAACATCTTCGTGAAGAGTGAAATGGCGGCGGACAGAGTGATGAAGTCAGTGACCTCGTGGCTGGAAAGGAAACTGTTTCTGAAAGTCAGTGCTACAAAGACAAAAGTAGTACGGCCGAACAAAAGCAACTTTCTTGGATTCACATTCTGGAAAGGGAAAGACGGCTGGAAGTGCAAACCTGCGGATGACCGAAAAAAGAAGTTATACGCGAAAGTTAAAGAAGTGCTGAAGAGGAAACAGGCGGTATCAAGACCGCTGGCAGAAACATTCACCAAACTGAATCAGATCATCAGAGGATGGATCAACTACTTCCGAATAGGGAATATGAAAACCTTCCTTGATGAGTTTGGACAATGGCTCAGGCATAAAGTCAGAGTTATTATCATCAAGCAGTGGAAGATCTCAAAACGCATTTATATCAATCTGCAGAGACTGAATATTCGATTCAAATGCCGTATGACGGATGAAGAAATTTACAAGGTCGCAAACAGCAGACTTGGGTGGTATCGCAGAAGCGGTATGTACGTTGTGAATTATCTGCTAAGTCCCAAAGTCTTAGCCATAAAGGAAAAGGATCGACCAGGGCTGATCGATCCCTTGAACTACTATCTGAGCAGTTCGTGTTAACAATACAAATGTAGCGCCGTATACGAGACCCGTACGTGCGGTGCAACGGGAGGGGCGGGACTAACAATCCCCCTCTACCCTATTTGCTTGATTACATATTGCTGGCTTTCAGCAGCGCCCGCTCGACGATTGAATCCATGTTGTAGTATTTGTATTCGGCAAGCCGTCCGAGAAGGATCAGATTGGGATAAGACTTGGCCATCTCGACATAATCCTTATACATTTTCTGATTATCGTCTGTGAAGACCGGATAGTATGGAATGTTGCCCTTTTCCGCGTCTTTGTTGTACGGAAGCGGATACTCTGTATGGATGTATGTAATGTCTGCAGGCTCATTTTCCATGAAATGCTTGTATTCCGTTATACGGGTAAAGGGATACTGGGATTCTTTGCCCGGGTAGTTTTCTGTGGCTGCTTTCTGGAAGGTTCCGTTATTCTTTTCCAAAACCAGATCGAGCGAACGATATGGTAGTTCTCCCAGATAATAATCAAACAGTTCGTCCAGAGCACCAGTATAGACCAGGGAGCCTTTAAACGGCTCGCCGTTGAATTTGATGCCTTCCGCATCCAGACTTATCAGTTCCTTGGCATTGACGCCGAAGCGGATTTCAATATTGTTGCTCTGGAGCATTTTTTTGAATAACGCAGTATAGCCGCGCTTGGGCATGACCTGATACTTGTCATCAAAATAACCGTCTTTATAGGACAGGCGGACCGGGACACGGGCGGTTACGCCGCTGTCTATTTCCTCAGCTGTGAGCCCCCACTGTTTCATGGTGTAGTACTTGAAGACGTTTTCGAAAACAAAATCTGCAAGCGCGTTTACATCGGGATTTCTGCTTTTACGAAGCTCCATGATCGGGACACGGGCATTACGGCCGTATTCCTTGATCAGCGCCGTCTTCAAGCGTTCCGCCTGATCTGCATGGAAACAGTCATCGATCGAAGCAAAATTGAACGGGATCGGAACCGTTTTGTTCTGGATGTGTCCCAAAACACAGTGCCGGTAATCGTACCATTCAGTAAACTGGCTCAGATACTCGAAGACCTTGTCGCTGTTTGTGTGAAATATATGGGGTCCGTATTTATGGATCAGTATGCCGTCCTGTTCGTAATCATATGCATTTCCGCCAACATGATTGCGGTTTTCGAGAATCAGGACTTTTTTATTTCTTGCTGAAAGCCTTTCGGCGACAACGGAACCGGCAAAACCGGCGCCGACAACGATGACGTCATAGCGCATAGTAAATCTCCAATGTAAGTTTCCTTGTTTTAAAGTATAGCGAAAAAGTTTGTGTTTTCTATGTGATTAATGTGAAGAAAACCTAAAACAAGTCTTCAAGCTGTTTCAGGATCCTGTCGTTTTCGTAGTGATAGTTTTTCAATTTGTTTTTATACTGCTTCAGCAGATCCCTGTTTTTCGAAAGCTCTTTTAGCTTGCTGACCATGCCTTCCGTGCTGTTTTCAACGATCCACCCAGTCTCAGGCAGAAGGATCTGCTCCCCGACGCCGGCAACAGCGGTCGTCAGGATCGGTGTTTCAGATAACAAAGTCTCGATGGTGATCGTGGGATATCCTTCGTAGAGGGAAGACATGATAAACAGATCGCTGTCTTTGATCATCGGATACGGGTTTTCCTGCAGCCCGAGCCAGTGGATCCGTTCATCAACGCCCTTTTGTTTCGCCTGTGCATGGAGCTGTTCGTTCAGTTCGCCGTCACCGATGATCGTTAAGTCATAGTCTTCACTGACTTCAGTGAAAGCGTCGATCAGGCGGTCAAGCCCTTTCTGCGGGTGAAAACGAGCCACCGTGATCAGTTTGATCTTTTCGGTGTTGTTAGGATAGGGATTCTCGCGGGCAGCGAGATCGCGGATCCTTTCCTCGTTGATTGGATTGTGGATCACGCAGATCCTATCTGTTTTGAACAGTTTTTGATAGCTTGCTTTTACCGTTTCAGAGCAGGCGATATTCATATCGATCTTCGTCAGGGCTTCCGTGACTAAAGCCATGTGGTGACGCGAGTAATTGCTTTGTTCGTAATCGACCTGGATCCAGTTCAGCTTTCGCTTGCTGTCTCCGTATGCAGTAAAGATCGTGCAGAACCCTTCTTTCGCGGAGAACTCGACATCGTAAGTGTGGTCAAGGATCTTTTTCCGCTCCGCTTTTATCCTGGATCTGATCAGCCCGGTCTTCATATAGAACAACAAGCGCAGTTTATGTATGAGATCGGTTCCTTTGCAGGACGAAAGAGGAAGGTCGACAGTGTCAAAAAAGGAGGTCCCGGCGAGCACCCGAACACCGTCGGGGATCTCGCTGAGCAGCTCTCCTCTTTTGTGCAGCACTAAAAGATCGATGTCGTATTTGTCCTTGTCGATCATTTTCAGAAGCGTATTCAGAATACGGGCAACGCCGCCCATTGTCATTTCGTCGTTTACGAAAAGGAGTTTTTTCTTATTTTGCATATATTCTGTCCAATAGTTTTATATAACGGTGTTTCAGCAGCCAGAAAACGATCCGCTGTTTGAAGGAGTACTTTTCTTTCGGGAGGTCCTCATACCAGTCGGGGTAAGCCTTCTCAAGCAGATCGATATTTCTGGCGTAATAATCCAGTCTCATATCACGGTCTCCGATCTCTTTAATGCGGAGCGTAGTCATGATCAGACAGTTTTCGTAGTAGAGAACAGAAAGGTCGCGGTCTGTCAGCCGCAATTCATCGCGTATGTTTTGGATGGAATCATAAATATCGAAGATCCTTGGATCTGCGCTGTGAGAGATCGAACCTTCGCGCTGTTTATATAAGTAAAGCGGTTCGGGAACATAGGAAACGTTATTGGCTTCAGCAAGCCAGACAGGCACCACCGCAAGGTCCTCATACCATTTCCCTTTAGGGAATCGCTTGTTCTTAATGAAAGCGGTGCGGTACAGTTTGTTGTTTGCAGAGTTATTGATCAGAATGATCCCGGGATCGTTTGAATACGAGCTGACTTCTTTTTCGGCGCTGACGGTAACATCGGTCTTTCCATCCGGCCAAACATAAAGCATATCGAACACAACAATGTCGCTGTCGTGCTTTTTTGCTGACGAGTATGTTTTTTCCAGTAAAGACGGCTCGATTTCATCATCGCTGTCGAGGAAGAACACATATTCTCCCTGCGCTTCCTCAATGCCGCGGTTGCGTGCATCGCTGAGTCCGCCGTTCTCCTTGTGTATTACCCGGAAACGGGGATCGTCACCGAAGATCTCCGCAGCCGCCTGTATACTGTTGTCTCTGGTGCCGTCATCAACGAGTATGCACTCGAAATCTTCTAACGTCTGTGATAAGACCGAACGAATACAATCCGGGATCTCTTTCTCGACCTGATATACCGGGACGATAATGCTTGCTTTCATTTGGCGTTCCTCATAAGCTTCTGCAGCCATTTATCATATGTACTTCTGGATGATTTCGGGTTAAGCAGACGGTAGTTTTTGAGTCTGGCGATCAATCCTTCGCGGGAATAACTGCCGATAAGCGGCGATATTTCTTCTCTGTGGGAAATCAGACGGCGGAACAGCTCATAAAACTGATCTCCAAGGGAGAGTTTTATTTTAGGATCCAGAGAAGAATTTCCCAATTCATAGAACAGGACTTTCAGATTCTCGAAGACGCGGAAATAAAACGACGGATCTGTGTCAGACAACTGTTCCGCCTGATCCAGCATATGATTGAAAACGGTTATATGCTGGAGGATGAATTTCTCCATATTGGCGCTCATGGAGTTTCCCTGCCTGTCGATCAGGTAATATGCCAGCGGTTCCGGGTTATAGATGATCTTCGAAGCTTTTGCATACGCAAGAAGATACAGCTCGCAGTCCGTATAGCTGACGTGATGTGCGAAGTGAAGACCTTTTACGAGATCGGTGCGGAAGACTTTTCCATGCGGTCCGGGGATTATCTCGCCCGCGACTGGGAAATTGTTTTCCCCGCGCGAAAAGACAGTATACCCTTTATCCGGCTCCGGAAACATTGAATCGTATTCGATGACGCCATCGCTGTACGCTCTGTATCTTCCGGAGATAAAAATATCGGCACCGTTTGCGTCGATCTCCTCGCAGGCAGTGCGCAGGCAGTTTTCTTCCAACCAGTCATCTGAATCGCAAATCGTCACAAGAGGGCTCTTTGCGTTTGCTATACCAACTTCCTGCACGCTTCCGTAACCGCCGTTTTCTTTGTTTATGATCACGAAGCGGGCATCGTTCCCGATCACTCTTTCCGCGATCTCCATACTGGCGTCCTTTGTTCCGTCGTTGATGACCAGGCACTCAAAATCCTCCATTGACTGGAGTTTGATCGAGTTGATGCATCTTTCTATATACTTTTCAACGTTGTATACAGGAACAATAACGCTTATCCGGCTCATTTCTTCCCTTTCAGTATTAAGTATAACTTCAACAACTGGGGATGAAAATAAATGAAATCACCCTTGTATCTGCTAAGTTTGTATTTGGATCTTATGTCTCCAAAGGTGGAAAGCATGTATTCATAGCTCTTCTTTATAAAACTGTCTCTGAGTGCCTTATTGTTGGATGTGACAGCGAGTTTCATTTTGTCGATGATATTCAGGATTGCCTGCGCTTTGATCTCTTCTTTATACAGATCGTATATGTTCTTCTGTTTATAGAAATCGATGATCGAATCGGTCATTTCGAAAATCGAGAAACACTTAGTGCTGAACTGCGCAGTTATGCTTCCTTTCCGTCCGACAAAATAGTTGATCAGTTTGTCGTTGATGAAGCTGATCGTGTTGGCGGTTACGACGATACGGAAAGTTCCGCTGAAATCTGTGTAAAACCCGGGAAGATAGCGAATGCCGTTCTCGGCAAAAAGTTCTCTTCGGTATATCTTATCCCACACGCAGTTTTCGATCTCCATAAGGATCTCCGGATGTTCTGACAAAAGGTATCTTCCCGTCCGGACAGGACATGCTTCTTTGACCAGGTTGCCATCTTCATCCTTGTATGTGCTTCCGAACACTGTGATGTCGCAGTTATAATGCCGGATCGCCATGAGAGCCTTCTCTATGCACTGATCTGTATAGTAGTCATCAGCGTCAAGAAACATGATGTATTCCCCGGATGCCTTATCCAGCCCGAGATTACGGGCTGCCGCCTCACCCTGGTTCGTTTCGTGAAACAACTTAAAACGCGGATCCCGTTCTGCGAAAGACGTTGCGATCTGGCAGCTTCCGTCGGTGCTGCCGTCATTGATCATGATTACTTCAAAGTCTTTTTCTGTCTGCCGGGAAAGACTGTCAAGACATCTCTTGAGGTAGTTCTCGACATTATAGATCGGGACAATTACGCTGACTTTACTCATTTTGTTAAATACCAATGCCAGAAGGACATGGTTCCGCGGTTATTGGTAAACAAAAACGCCATATTCTTAGGTCCGAACGTTTTGATGTATTTATTCTTTCTGTAAGCTGGGAATTCCTTTTTAACGTAATCGAACGCTTTGGACATCAGTTCTTTATAGTGATCCGTCCGCAGGAAACGGAATGCGCCGTATACGAGGAAGTGTTCGATAAACAGATACTCAAGTTCATCACGATAAGTGTCATAATCTCCCTTTTCCTTAAAAGAAGCGATGACTCTGTCGAAGATCGTAAAGATGTCATACATTTTCGGAGAATACCCCGACCCAAGGATCGATGTTCCGCGCTGCAGATAGTGAATTCCGATGTGGTGGTAATAACCGATCCGGCAGGCGTGGGAGAAGATATTCAGAGTTACGGGAATATCTTCATACCAGAGACCGACAGGATATTCCGCCTTCAGCTGCTTCAGCATTGAATGCCGGTAGAGTTTGTTCCAGGCAAACAGAGGCGAAAGGAACAGCCGTTTGTTGATCTCCTCGGTGATCAGAGATAAACCTTCTTTGTACATCGGTTCTTTTTCGCTGTTTTCCCACACATATTCAAGGTCAGCTACAACAAGATCCAGATTGTTCTTTTCGGCAAGTTCCAGCATTCCCTTGTAGAAATTTAGTTCAGCATAGTCATCACTGTCGATAAATGCTATATATCTTCCGTTGGCGCGCTGAAGACCGAAGTTCCGGGCGTCGCTTAAACCGCCGTTTTCCTTAATGAACGGTCTGACGATATCCGGGAATTCTTCAGCGAAACGATCGATGATCTTTTGGGAATTGTCTTTCGTACCGTCATTGACAACGAGGATCTCGTAATCGTCAAGACCCTGCGAGACCAGAGAGGAAAGACAGGTTTCCAGATACTTTTCAACATTATAGACCGGTACTATGATACTGAGTTTTTTGGAATAGACGCCGTCATCGCTGAAAGGCTTGTTGATTGTCGAAACAAAGATTTCGTTTTCATATGCTTTGCGGTTTTCGTAGCCTCTGGAAAGATACCAGTGCCAGAATCCCATTGTGGATGTATTGTTGGAGGCGAGGAAAGCTCTGTTCTTGCTTCCGAGCGTGGATATATAAGGGTTATGTCTGTAATTCGGAAAATAGGATTTGACGAATTCGAACGCCTTCGGCATCAATTCCTGATAGTGCTGAGTTCTGAGGAAGCGGAAAGCTCCGTAGATCAGAAAATGCTCGATGAACAGGTACTCAAGCTCATCGTGATACGTTTCGTATAAACCTTTTTCCTTAAAGGCGGCAATTACTTTTTCGAAGATCGTAAAGATGTCGTACATCTTCGGAGAATACCCCGACCCAAGGATCGAAGCGCTTCGCTGAAGATAATAATACTTTCCGCTGGTGATCCTTCCGATCTTTTTGGCGTTTGCGCAGTATAAAAGAGCTACCGGAATATCTTCATACCAAAGACCCTTATAGAAAGAAAGGTCCAGGGAGTCGAAAAGATCTTTTCGGAAGAGTTTGTTACAGACAGAAAGCGGAGAAAGGAAGAGCGCTTTGTGGACGTCCGGATTGACCTTGGCGTTCAATCCTTCTTTCAGCATCGGTTCTTTTTCGTTGTTTTCCCAGACATATTCAAGGTCTGCGACAACAAGATCCAAGCCGTCCTTTTCAGCAAGATCGATCATATCTTTGTAGTAGTTCATGTCGATAGAATCGTCACTATCTATAAAAGAGATATACTTACCGTTGGCTCTTTCGATGCCGAAGTTCCGCGCGTCGCTCAGACCGCCGTTTTCTTTTATAAACGAAAAAACCTTCTCCGGATACTTTTCGACATATTTGTCGATAATATCCTGAGAGTTATCTTTCGTTCCGTCGTTTATTACGAGAATCTCATAATTTTCAAGTGTTTGGTTTACCAGCGATGTTAAGCATGTATCCAGATACTTTTCAACATTGTATACAGGGACGATGATGCTTAATATCGGCTTTGCCGTTGCCTTATCTGTTTCCATACATTTCCTCGTAGTATTTCTGATAATCGCCGCTGGTCACTTCATCGACCCATTCCTGATGATCCAAATACCATTGGATTGTTTCCTGGATGCCTTCTTCAAATCTGGTTTCCGGCAGCCATCCAAGTTCGGCATGGATCTTCTGCGGATCGATTGCATAGCGAAGATCGTGTCCCTTGCGGTCGGTTACAAAAGTAATCAGCGATTCATCTTTTCCCAATGCTTTCAGGATAGTCCGAACAACTTCGATATTTGCTTTTTCATTGTGTCCGCCAACATTATAAACTTCGCCGTTTCTTCCTTTGCGCATGATCAGGTCGATCGCTTTGCAGTGATCTCTGACATGCAGCCAGTCACGGACATTGATGCCCTGGCCATATACCGGGAGCGGAATATCATTGAGTGCGTTATGGATCATCAAAGGAATCATCTTTTCCGGAAACTGATAAGGTCCATAGTTATTTGAACAGCGCGAGATTGTACAGTTTAGATCAAATGTTCGGTGATAAGCCTGCACCAAAAGATCGGCGGATGCCTTAGACGCGCTATAAGGGCTGGATGCGTGAAGAGGTGTTGTTTCCGTAAAGAAAAGATCCTTTCTGTCCAGCGGAAGATCTCCATATACTTCGTCCGTTGAAACCTGGTGATATCTTTTCACTCCGTATTTTAGAGAAGCATCCATCAGCACGTTTACACCGAGGATGTTGGTTTCAAGGAAGATCTGAGGATTCTCAATCGAACGGTCAACGTGACTTTCGGCGGCGAAATTTACGACGATGTCAAAACACTCCTCGTCAAATAGCCTATAGATGCTTTCGCGATCGCGGATATCAATCTTCACAAATTTATAATTCGGGTTGTTCTTACAGCCGTCGAGGTTCTTTAGGTTGCCTGCATAAGTCAGCGAATCCAGTGCAATGATCTGATCGGAGGGGTGGTCTTCGAGCTGTTGATAAACAAAGTTTGAGCCGATGAATCCGGCTGCTCCGGTTACGAGTATTTTCATGATTTTCACCCTCCATACAAGTGATTCTTCCATATTATACACCATTAGCAAAGTGCCCGTAATTGGTCGGGATAAAAATGCGTCAGTGCCTGATGAAAACCGCTGCGAAATTGCATTTCACATTTGCCGTGCCCTATAATAAATCTATGATTAGGTTGATTTTGCTGTATCTCTGCATAATCATAATGACCGTTTTCATCCAGATCATTTTGAATGTTGGTTTTGGAAAAGCGGTCGTGATGACATACACAACCGCCGTGCTGATCATGCTGACAAGCAGTTATTTGGGGAAGCTCTCGTATTTTAAATACCTTTTGGCTGCTCTTCTTGTTTTTCTGACGGCTCTGTCGTTCTTTTTTGCAAGAAAACGAGGCATTGGTGTTACAGATATTCTGCGAAACAGCATATCTCCCGCCTTTGTAATGTATTCAGCCGCATTCATTTATTTGTATGCTGTTATGCAAACTAAGGGATTTACTCAGATCGACGACTTTTTCAGATGGTCACCGAAAGTGCAGGAAGCATTGAGATTGGACGCGTTGTATACGAAAACAGAGTATTCCTATATCAACCCCAACTTTTATCCGCCCTTAACTACTTTGGTCTCCGTATTCTTCAACAAAATGCTCGGCGGTTTTTCAGAGTCGACCTCATTGTTTGCAATGGGATCATTCTGTTTCGCTCTTCTGCTTCCGTATTCAGATCGGCTGAAGTGGAGCTTCATGGATGCGGTCAAAGCGCTGCTTCAGTTTTTGACGATCGTTGCTTTATTGCTGAGCGTGAACCTTAATCCAACGATGAACGGTCAGGTGTTTGTTTTCAATACAACGTATCCCGACTGGATCACCGGACTGATGATCGCATACGGGTTCTTACTGATACTATGGTTCAACAATACGGCAAGCGACTACGTCACGTTTTGTTTTTTGAACACAGCTCTTTTATTGACTGACAGAATCTGCATTGCGTTCAGTTTGCTGCTTGTTGTAACGTTTTTCATGCGCCTGCTTATTAAGAGCGAACTGAACAAAAAGCGCATTCTGGCCTATGCTGTTTCCGCTTTGGTGGTTCCGTTGTTCATTTACTTCAGCTGGAGGGTTTATCTTAGTACATTTGCACCCAATCTGTTATTCTACATTTCCGCGCCGGTTTCCAAATCTGCTGCGGTTTCCGAAAGTACAGTTTTGCAGAGCGCGGGATTATTTAGTGCGATCGCACTGAGAAGGCGTTTCTTCTTCCTTGAACTCGCCGGATATCAGAAACAGATATTCGCTGATTTTGTCAGGTTTTTCTTTACTGAGCCGGTCTATATCCATCCGTTCCGAATTTCTTTCTTTGCGTTTTTGATGATCTTTCTTGTCGCTATGATCGCGGTATTCTTTGCGTTTGGCAGGAAAGAAAAGCAGATTCCGGTAGTTGCCGTATTCTATGTTCTGGGCGGTATCGCTTATGCGGCAACTCTTTGTTACACATATATGTTTAGCTTCTCTTACGAGGAGGCGATCAGCTTGGCAGTATACGGACGTTATATGCAGAGTTATACAATTGCCGGTCTGGTTTTGCTGATCTATACGGCGCTCTCTTATATAAAGCATAATTCCATGAGCGCTTTAGCGCTTCTGCTGGCAGTTTGTTTCTTTGAACCTGTAAGTGCTGAAACGATTATGCCGACTCCCGGCAAAGAAAAATACAAAGAAAAAGAAAGAACCGTGATCAAGAACTATGTCGACACAGAATACAGCGAAGAGCCGACATTGATCGTCGATTCGAAAGACATATGTTACTACTATCTGATTCGCAGTTTGTATGCAGAAAAGGCAAGAAATGTCAGACTGTATCAAGATACCAGCAGCTCTACCGCTGATGAATTTGCGGAGAAATGCGAGAATAAGGAGTTTGTTCTGATCGGGGAAGCGGGCACATATTTTATTGATAATATTTGGGAGAAACTGAGCGACACCCCCTGCTACAATTCGACGCTGTACCGGATCATTCACGAAGAAAACACCATCCGCTTTGAGATGGTGTATAGTTTTGAAGCAATGGCCGAAGAAATAAAGTAATATCAGAGGCTGGAAAAGTATTCGTTATCTAATACGCGGCGCAGGTGTTCTCCGTAGCTTGTCTTTGAGTATTCATCCGCCGCTTTTTGCATGGTTTCTTTATCGATCCAGCCGTTTTTATATGCGATCTCTTCCGGTACCGAGATCTTGATGCCGAGTATTTCCTCGACTGTACGAACGAAATTATTCGCGTCGTTCATGGACTTTGTTGTGCCTGTATCAAGCCAGGCAAAACCACGTCCGAACAGTTCACAGTCTAATCGGTCTTCATCAAGATAGAGTTTGTTCAAATCGGTTATTTCCAGTTCTCCGCGGGCAGAAGGAGCCAGATTTGCCGCCTTTTCCAATACGTCATTCGGATAGAAGTAGAGTCCGACGGCAGCGTAGTTGGACTTCGGATGTTCCGGCTTTTCTTCCAGCGAAAGAACATGACCGTTGTTATCGAATTCGATCACGCCATATCTTTCCGGATCTCTTACGAACTGTCCGAAAATCGTGGCGCGGCCGTGATTGTTCGTTGCCTGCCTTAATAGTTTGGTAAATCCGTTTCCGTAAAATATGTTATCGCCCAGGACCAGGCATACATCTTCATCGCCGACAAAGTCTTTTCCGAGAATAAAAGCTTCAGCGAGTCCATTTGGCTTTTCCTGAACTTTATAAGTGAAGTTTACCCCGAATTGGCTCCCATCTTTCAATAAAGCCTGAAACTTCGGTGTATCCTCTGGAGTGGAGATGATCAAAATATCACGGATTTTTGCAAGCATAAGCGTGCTGAGAGGATAATAGATCATCGGTTTATCGTAGATCGGCAGCAATTGTTTCGATACTGCTTTTGTGACGGGATATAAGCGTGTTCCGCTTCCTCCTGCAAGAATGATGCCTTTCATGATTATTTCCTCCTGGGCCAATCGGTTGGCTTGTTTTGTATGATCATATATGCTTTGTCAGCCAGATCAGCCAGCGGCTGATCTGAGAATGAATCGGAGTAGAACTCGTCTATATGCGGATCTTCGATCGCTTTTCGCAAACGGTTGACCTTCTCTTTTCCCCAACAGTTTTCGCCGCTGTATTCCCCGGACATTTTGTCAACTTCAGATGCAAGCAAATGTGTAATGCCGAGCCTTTCTGTGATCTCTTTTAGAAGGAAATAAGGTGATGCGGAGATGATCATATCGTCTGGTCTTTGCTGGTCAAGATACCATCGGTAGATATATTGCTGGTGCTGATCCCAGAAATCTTTGACCTCTTCGTCGATATTCTTAATGTAACGGAAAGACCGGTAGAATTTCTCCTTCATCTGCGTTTTAGAGTGAAGATGAAGGACATAGCCAAGTCCGCCAGTCAGGAAACCCGGGATGTTTCTGGCCAAAGCGGCAGGTTGCCTTTTCATTAGGAATTTGAAAAAGTCTACGGTAGAATCATGCGCATAGATCGTTTTATCAAAATCATATACGTTCATTAGTCGGTCTCCTTGTAATAGAAGATGATCTTATCCGGCGACTGCGGGATCTGATAGTATTCTTTGAATGTTTCAAAGTGATAGTCATCGCCGATCTCAACGTCGGCGCCGTGAACTGTGTAGATCGGGAAGCGGGGGATCCAAGCCTCTTCATCCTCCGGGTGTTCACGGTAGTATTGCAGGATCTCGAGCCTTTCGGCTTGGGCTTTGCCGACCAGGTTATACTTCGTCAGGTACTCGTTTGTCCGGTCGAACAGGATCGCCAGCATCAGGATCGGCAGGACATACTTTACAAATCTCGGAAGTTCAAACGCATCGTTGATTAGAATGATAACCACGATCAGGAAGTATACGAGATAAAGGGCGCTTCTGGAGCCGTAGATCGGGGACATCAGCATCACCAGGACAGAGGTTCCTGCCAGTATCAGCATGAACAGGGTCTTGTCGCGGTAGTAGTTCGCGTCAAAAGAAATGAAGATCGATACAAAGGCAGAAAGGATATAAATTGGCCAAAAGATCATTGAGTAGATACTGTTTCCGTACTGAGTCGGCAGATCCAGATGCAAAACAAAACTGAAGACTGTAAACACACCCGCAAGCATCACCAGCGACAGAAGAACGCGCAGAACGGGATGCTTGTGATGTTTGGAGAACCAAAGCAGCAGAACCACAACGATCGAGAAGATCGCGATCAGATAGTTATTCTTTATAAAACTCATTTCCAAAAAGTTCGGATAAGCGGATGCGATCTTTTCGAAAACGCTCTGAGAAGCCCATTCAGCACTGTCACGTATCATTCTGATGCGGGCTCCCGGGGATAATCTGCAGATAGCGAACGACAGGATGCTGAAAACCAGATTCAGAGAAAGATAGGGAATGATCCTTCTTTTGTTGAAAAAGGCATATACAAGCATGAATACGACAGCAACGATCATCGTTGCGGCGATATTCTCCATCATCAGGCCGATGATAAACAGCAAAAGATTGGACAGGACAGAAAGGATTTTAATCCGTCCGCTCATGATGTCGCTTTTGAACATCTGATCACATATACATAGGTACCCAAGAGCAAGGCATAAGGGCAGTACATATGTATAGCCCATCAGCCAGGTATAAGTCTCCATGCGCAGATTATCGTCAACAGACAGCATGACCGCAAGCATCAGCAGTACCGCAGAGAGCTTTTTCTTTTTAATTCGGCCGAGTCTGTATGCGAACAGAAAGATCAGAGTGAATGTCAACGGATTGAGCACGTTGTAAAGCCACTTGCGGCAGGCAACAGTAAACCCGTAGAATTCCGAGAAGATCCTCCCGGACCAGTTGTTGTAGAAAGCTATTGTAAGTTCAATGGGATTGCCGCTTTGTCCGTTCAAACAGTATCCCCAGTCATCTCCCGCAAGCGGAGTTTTAACTGTTATATAGCTGAAAAGGGCCAAAACAAAGATGGCCCCAAGCAAAGGATATGTGTTTTGTTCAAAAAAGCGTCTAATCCTTTTCATCAGTCACGTTTAAAGATGTCGCGTGTATAAACCTTATCTACTACATCATCCAGATCACTGTTATAGCGATTAGTGATGATCAGATCGGCTTTCTTCTTAAATTCATCCAGATCATTGATGACCGGCGAACGGAAAAAGTCAGGATCTTTCAAAGTCGGTTCGTATACGATGCAGGGAATGCCTTTGGCTTTTATGCGCTTCATTATGCCCTGGATAGCGCTGGCGCGGAAGTTGTCGGAATCGCTCTTCATGGTCAGGCGGTATACACCGACACATTTCGGATTTCTGGCAATGATCTGATCGGAGATGTAATCCTTACGCGTACGGTTGCTTTCAACGATCGCCTTGATCAGGTTTTCCGGAACGTCGCGATAGTTGGCAAGCAGCTGTTTGGTATCTTTCGGCAGACAGTAACCGCCGTAGCCGAATGACGGATTGTTATAAAAGAAACCGATACGCGGATCAAGGCAGATACCCTGGATCAGTGCAGATGTATCTAATCCTTTTGTTTCTGCGTAAGTATCCAGTTCGTTAAAATATGAAACGCGCAGAGCGAGGTATGTGTTGGCAAAGAGCTTGATCGCCTCTGCTTCAGTCGATTGCGTGAACAGGACGGGGGTATTTTCATCAAGCGAAGCTTCTTTCAGCAAGTTGGCAAAAGTTTTGCCGTCTTCTCCTTCATCACCGACAACGATGCGACTGGGGTGTAGATTATCGTATAAGGCTTTTCCTTCGCGAAGGAATTCCGGAGAGAAGTAGATCCTATCGTGGCCGTATTTTTTACGGACACTTTCTGTATAGCCGACCGGGATCGTCGATTTGATAAAGATCATTGCGTCGGGGTTATAACGTAAGGCTGTTTCGATTGCATCTTCGACAGAGCTTGTATCGAAATAATTTTGTTTCTCATCGTAGTTGGTCGGTGTTGCGATGACGATCAGGTCTCTGCCGGTATATGCTTCCTCTTTTGAAAGTGTTGCCTTAAGATTAAGTTCTTTCTCTTTGAAAAACCGTTCGATCTCTGCATCGACGATTGGAGAAATGCGTTTATTGATCTTATTAACTTTCTCCTCGATGATATCCAGTGCGATGACTTGATGTCTTTCGGAAAATAGAGCGGCTAAAGAAAGTCCGACATAGCCTGTTCCTGCGATTGTAATTTTCATTTTGTCGTATCTCCTTGCTTGTTGTAGAATTCATGGATCGCATTCGCGACCTCGGTAATCTCTTCTTCGGTCAAACCGTAAAACATAGGTAAACGGAGGATCCGTCTGCTCTCGGCGGTTGTGTTTATATCTTCTCCGACAAAGCGACCGAACATTCTGCCGGCCTTTGCGGAGTGCAGTGGCTGATAATGGAAGGACGCATAAATGTCTTTTGATTTCAGATATTTGCGCAGCGCATTCATTTCATCAAAGTCTTTTGTTTTGACATAGAACATGTGTCCATTGATCTCTGCCTGTTTTGGAACAAACGGCAGATCAAGTTTTCCTGTTTCTTTCAGGTCTTTAAGCTTTTCGTAGTATGACCAAAAGCTCTTCACGCGGTCTTTGTTTATTTCATCGAACTTCAGCATCTGCGGGTAAAGGTAAGCTGCCTGAAGTTCAGAGGGCATGTATGAGCTGCCCTTATCGACCCAGGTATAAGCAGGGACAAGGCCCTGTTCAAAAGCGTATGCGTTTGTTCCCGAATCTCTTAGAATATAAGCCCGGTCGATCAAGTCCGGATTGTTGATGAAGATCGCACCGCCTTCGCCCATAGTGTAGTTTTTGGTCTGATGGAAGGAGATGCAGCCGATGTCTCCGAATGTTCCAAGTGCTTTTCCGTTCCATTTCGCTCCAAGTACCTGGGCGGCATCCTCGATAACGAGGAGTCCGTGTTCTTTTGCGATTTCGCAGATCTTTTCCATTTCGCAGCCAACGCCTGCGTAGTGCATGACCATGATAGCTTTGGTCCTCTCGGTGATTGCAGCTTCGATCTTGGTTTCATCAATTGCCATAGTCTCTTTGTGGCAATCAATAAACACCGGTGTTCCATGGAAAAGCGTAATGCAGGCGGCGGTCGTCGGGAAGGTAAAAGAAGGAACGATCACTTCATCCCCGGGGCCGATGTCTGCCAGCAAGCATGCAAATTCCAGAGCGTCCGTACCGGTATGGGTCAAGAAAACTTTGCGACAGTTTGTCTTTTCTTCAAGAATCTCCTGATCTTTTATAGTATATGGACCATCGCCCATTAAGTGGCGTGACTTGATTACATCCAGAACGTATTGTTCCGCGCCTTCTACATAAGGGGCTTTATTAAAAGGGATCATTTGCGGTCCTCCTATCTAAACTATTATACTGTTTTTTCCTCTAAAAAGAAAAAAGACGCGGAGAAGCCCGCGCCTTGTCTTTTGCTGATTTTAACCCTAGTGTTTTTTGTTGTAGTCTTCCCAACGCAGCACATCCAGTTCGTGCTCCCGTCTTTCGACATTGCGCTCGTGATCCAGGATCAGACCGAGCATAAGAGACAGGAAGGATAATACGCAGAGAGAGCTTGCAAGTATCGCACTTGGAACTTTGCTGACATATGCAGTTTTAATGAATTCTCCGATGACCGGTATCCCGACAATCAAGCCAAGAACAAGGAACACCAGAGAAAAGACAGCGAAGAACAGCAGAGGCCGGTAGTCTTTCCATAAGTCAAACAGTTTGACCAGTACTTTAAATCCATCCCTAAAAGTCGACAGTTTGGATGATGAGCCTTCCGGGCGGTCACGATATGTGATCGGCACGTTTGCTATATGATAGCGGTACACCAAAGCGCTGATCGTAAGTTCGGTCTCAATTTCAAATCCTGGAGATAACACTGCGACCGTTTTTACAAAACGCTTGGAAAATGCTCTGTAGCCGGTCATGATATCTTGAATATTGTTATCAAAGATACGGTTAATCAAGCCTCGGACGAGATTATTCCCGAGGTTATGAAAACCGCGCTTGTTTTCAGAATAGTAGGTGCCGTTGGACAGGCGGTCACCAATCACCATATCGGCACCGTTTTCCACTTCGGCGATCAGTTTGTGGACTTCCTCAGCAGGATATGTATCATCGCCATCGACCATGATGTAACAATCTGCGTCGATATCCCGGAACATCGTGCGAACGACGTTGCCTTTTCCCTGCATCGTCTCTTTCCTGAGGATCGCACCGGCTTTGACAGCCAGCTCCGCAGTTTTGTCCTTTGAATTGTTGTCGTAAACGTAGATTTCTGCCTCCGGCAGTTCGCGTTTAAAATCGCTGACAACTTTCTCTACTGTCAGCTCTTCGTTATAGCACGGGATCAATACAGCAATTTTCATAGTGCTCTCCTTTATTTCAGGATCTTCATGACATATAAGAGTCGGAACAACGGAACAGAGTTCATGTAGATAAACCTGTTCGTGTGGGAGAAGTAAAGATTTTTCTTCCCGCCGTTTTTCAGATAGCGGTTCTTGCGATACTCGGGAAATTGGCCGATTAGGAAGTCGTATCCTTTTTCCAGCGTTTCTTTCCGAAGCTTCTTATCGTTGATCCGGCATGCCCGGAGGTAGGAACTGCCGAGGAAGAAACGGATCGTAAGATATTCCAGCTCGTCTTTGTATTCCTCAAAAGCACCGTTGTTTTTGTAGTAATCGTAGATCCCCTTGAATACCTGGATCATATCATTGATCTTTAAATTGAAAGTGTGAGTGATCGAACCGACGTGCTGCTGGTAATGAACAGACAGCCCTTCTGCGTAGGATACCTTTTCCATAGATAACGCCAGGCGGTAAAGGAAGGATGCATCTTCATAGACCAGACCGTTTGGGAAACGGATCCCGGAGGCTCTCACCCATGAGGTACGATACACTTTATTCCAAAGGGTCGCATACATCTTTTCGAGGATCTCGTGACGATCTTTGTAGCCGGTGTCTTTTCCCAGACGTGTCGTTCCGTCGTCGTATTCCCAGAGGAAATCGGCAAAGCATATATTGCTGGATTCCTGCTCGATCTTTTGGAGCATTTTTGCATAAATATCGTTCTCGACTGTGTCATCACTGTCAAGGAATGCGAAGTACGGAGTTTCTATATGATCCAGTGCATAGTTACGGGCAGCTGCGATTCCTTCGTTTTCTTTTGACAGCAGCCTGATGTTGCTGTGATTGTCAAGGTAAGGGGAGAGAACTTCAACGGTCTTATCCGTTGACCCGTCATCAATAACTAGAATATCGATCGGCTCTGTGACATTAAGAAGCGAATCGATGCAAATATGGACTGTTTTTTCTCCGTTATAGACCGGAACGATTACTGTCAGCTTATTCATGGGCTAACCTCTGCCACAGTCCGGCACAGCAGAAAGAGATAAACAAGGAAGTAGTCAGTTCATCTATGACGTGTCCGGAAAGATAAGACGCGCCGAGTCCCATGCAGATCGCCATCATAAACAGAATATTGATCATTTGCCATTTCTGTTTCTTATATCCGAGGATTAGTTTGACTGCCAGGAACAAAGCAACTACGATCCATGGCAGCATGATCAAAACAAATCCGATCGGTCCGTAACTGAAGAACTGCTGTTTGAAATCCTGCTCAATGACGATCCCGCCGCGCATGAATGTACCGAATCCCATGCCAAAAGCTTTTTCCTTAGCGTTCAGAGGATCGTATTTGTATCTTGTAAATATATTCTCGATCTGTCTGCCTGATACTCTTTGCTCAAGCTCGTAATCCAGCATCAGATCTACCCAGAACTGCGGATCGTGATGATAATCATACCAGTCGGTATAATAGACCGGCGGCGTAACTCCTAAAAGATTGGCGTTGATCGCCAGATCTTCGAATACATAAGTATAATAGTTGAACCATTCCTCGGAATAAGGAACAAGATTTTCTCCCTGCCGTTTGACATTGTCGCGCGCATCGGTACGGACCGAGTCCGTTTCGATCAATACACCGTAATCCATTGCGTCGATCTGCTGGTTCTGATAAGCGGGACCGTATGGAATGACAGCTGTACACAAAACCGCCATAACGATGGTGTATATCATGAATAAGATATCTCTCTTTTCGATCTTCAGGATGCTGAGGATAAAAAGGATCATAAATACAGCGACCGGAACCAGAGCAGAACCGTAAGTCGCAACTCTCGTCGAAAGAATGATCATGGACAGGGAGTGGATCATAATCAGGATCCCCAGGCCGGCCTTTTCTTTTTTGTCTTTGGAACGCAGCAGGAAATAGTAAAGGAACGGTAACACCATCAGCATCAGAATGCCGATCGTGTTTCCTTCTTCGAAAAAGAATTTTGTCGCATATTTGCGCGGGTGATACATTTCCTCATCAAAAGGAAGAGAGAACCATGTGAGGAAGTTGGCGATTGTGTATCCCTGATATGTCGACCTGCCGAAAACAAACAGGTTGGAAATAAAGATCGGCAGCGCTGTCAGGCAGGAAGATGCAACCGTTACCTGTTTGACGAATTCCTCCCGAATCTCTGCCTTGTAGAATACATAAATATAGACCAGCGGGATCATCAGGGTCAGAGTATAGATCGTTTCGTCCAAGAAGGAGAAATACCAGTTTTCCGGGAGATAGAGCTTATACTGGAGTTCAGCGGCATTTCTGCAGTGCAGAAGATAGTAAACCCCGAAGAAAACAAGGTATGGAATAAAGACCTTCAGAACCGCGGCTTTCCTTTTCTCAAACAGAAAAAAGACGACAAGAACCGCAAGCGGAAGAACAACGAAGTCAATGACCGTTGTCAGCCGCACAGGAACAGCTTCGCCGATGAGATAATCCAGCTCGATAAAAGGATGCAGAGCAAGGATGACGAAAAGAACCGGGAATACCAGCGAACGCAAACGATTCTTTTCAGCGGTCTTTTCCATACTCTCTCTCCTGTTCTCTGTCCGCATGATTATAGCGGCTTTTATGCTGTTTGTGAAACTGTGCCTATTTGATAATACTGTCTAGTAGGATGTGGTAAGTCTTGCGGACTCCCTCGCAGACTGTATCGATCGTCAGGCTCTTTCCCTCTTTATCGAAACGCGGATGAAGATCACAGCGTTTTGTGCCCTGATACTGCTTGCCGGAGTAGAAACGTCCGAGCAGCTGGACATCTCCGGTAGCACGGTCGATCAGGATAAGCTTGCTCTTACAGGTATAGTCCGGATATGTATCTGTAACGATATAACGCTCTTTATACACGGTCGGATGACCGTCATCGACCAGCAGTTCATGATTGAACGGGGTTTCGTTGCCCTCAAGATCGATGTAGGCGTAGCCGTCTGTTCCGTCTTTCCTGCGCAGATAACCGAAAAGCAGCTCATTGTTGATCCAGCACATATGAGAAACCATTCCGTTATTTGCCAGAACTTTGAGCTCCTTGGTCTCAAGGTTCATCAGCATCAGCCGGGTAGTCTTCTTCCCGTCGTTGAAATAGCGGTGCAGGAAGATCACGTTGCGAGAATCCGGCGACAGGTCAAGGTGGTTGACTTTATGGATGGCTGTCTTGCTGTTTTCTTCCTGTTCGAATTCCTTGATCTTTTGGAGCGAAATAAACAGCGACCCCCTGTTTTTCTCCATATCGAGATAATAGATGCCATCCTCGCTGTCTTCCGGAAGCGTCTCGTACGGAAGATTGAAATAACCGTAATCCGGTCTCAGCTTCGCCAGACGCGAGAAATTCAGGGTCAGGGCAAAGCCGTCCGGAGAAACGGTATAGACCGGCAGCTCATAGATCTTTTCTTCTCCGGTCGACAAAGTAATTCTTTTTGAACGATAGTGTTTTCCGTCGAAAAAGTTATGAACGATCTGGTCGTCGTTTAGCCAGGTAGCCATAGACCCTTGCTGCCAGTTCCAGGTATTCGTCTCTGATACTTTTACGCCATCTACGAGTATGTCGATCGGCTGCTTCAGATCGAGCGATGTACTGTTAACCCGGTGCAGTAGGCTTTTTCCGTACGCGACACAAGGCTTATCATAATACCCGAAGAAGGTCGTGCCTTCCTGAATAAGAGGAGCGGCCTGAACGCCATCGCTCAAAAGAACTTTCGGATCGTTCCGGGTCTTAATGTATTTGGCGTGGAAATGATATTTTTCGTACAGCTTGTTCAGAGAAGGACTGTTGAGAACGTAATTCTTCACTGTCTGTTTTAGAGAACCATAGAGCCGCTTATGATAAAGCTTCTGATAATTCCTATGAGAGTTC
Source organism: Erysipelotrichaceae bacterium (assembly GCA_017533785.1). Classification (GTDB taxonomy): domain Bacteria; phylum Bacillota_I; class Bacilli_A; order Erysipelotrichales; family Erysipelotrichaceae; genus RGIG5669. The sequence goes on from JAFWII010000001.1 coordinate 22,458, forward strand.
TTCTCATCCAATAAGCCGGCTTTTTGTTTGCGGATGACTGCATTATCGTTTTGATAATGATCATTCATCTTCAGGATCCCGTCTTTATAAGGGATCAGTTCTTTCAGAAAGCTGTAAAGGAGTTCGTATTTCTGTTCCTTTTCGGCAGGTTCTGCCTTGATGTCGTCTATCTTGTAATAAACGGAGTAGAACGTTTCAAATAAACGATAGGCAAAAATGTCGCTATCGATCGTACACTGACTTACGATTTCTTTAAACACTGTTACAAACGCATCTACTACGGTCGGCTTGAGATCGGTCCTCGTATTTCCTGCGCGGTTGATCAGATAATAGGAAAGCGGTTGTTCGCAATAAACGACAGTGTCGACCCGATTCAAAGTATAGAAATACAGAAGATTGTCGGTATAACTCACTTTATGCGGGAACCGGATATTCTTAACAATTTCCAGAGGATAGAGCTTGGAATGCGGAGAAGGTTCCAGGAAATAAAGCCCGGCAAATTCCTTCTCACTCTTTTTGTATAGATGTCCGTCCTCGAGGACGCCGAAATCGGGATTATAGGATTTATCGAATTTGACTTCATTATTGTCACTGAAAACGAGATTTTTCGATCCGACGACAAGATCGGCTCCCGTATTCTCCTGATAGGAGACTAAAGTGCTAACAGCTTTTGGATCAAGATAATCATCCGGATCACATATCAGAATGTAATCGGCATCGCTCTTCTGAAACACAAGCTCAAGCACGGAGCCATATCCGCCGTTTTCTTTAATGATCGGCACGATACGCGGGTCTTTGGCTGCATACTCATCGATAATCATCTGCGAGTTGTCGGGAGTTCCGTCATTCACGACGAGCACGTCAAAAAATGGATAATCCTGCCGCAGGCAGGAATCCAGACATTTGGCAATATATTGTTCGACGTTATATGTTGGGACGATGATCGATACTTTTTTCATTCCGATAGTCACGATTTTTTAAACTTGATAATTAGGAAAATGATCAAAAGGATTATGAGAACGACAGCGATAACTGCGAACCAGGGGAATTTCTTCTCCTTCGGTTCCTCGATCTCGATATACTCCTTCTTGTTGTTTTCGTCTTCTTTTGGTTCGGGTTCGCTTTCCTTTTCTTCCTCTACAGGAACAACGGGTTCCGGCTCGACTTTCTCCGGCAGTTCAAGTTTGATCTCTTCCTTTGGGAAAACGTTGATTTCGGTAAGATCCGGAACGTCTTCGATCTCTTCAACGTTGTCAGGTTTGATCTCCGGGAGAGAACGCAGTCCCGTTCCTTGTGTGGGCTGGAGTGTCAGCAGAGTTCCGCAGTTGCAGCAGTACTTTGCATCATCGGGGTTTTCTTTCCCGCAGTCACGGCAATACAGCATTTTAACAGCCTCCCTTATACCACTCTATAAAGCGGTGAATACCTTCCTTAAAACTGATTTGCGGCTCGTAGCCGAGTACTTCCCTGGCATGCGAATAGTCACTGTATGTTCTTTTCACGTCACCCGGCTGCATAGGAAGTTGCTGGATTATCGGATCAACACCGAGTTCTTCGCCTATTACGTAGATCATGTCTTTCAGTGAGATCGGATGAGAACCGCCTAAATTAAAGATATCATAAACATCTGAATGGCTGAGGACGTAGCGCAGAGATCTCACGGTGCCGTCAACGATATCGTCGACATACGTGTAATCCCGGCTGGTCGTACCGTCTCCGAACATCGGAATCGGCTTGTTTTCACACATCAGTTTTGTGAATTTGTGGATCGCCAGATCCGGACGCTGACGGGGACCGAAAACGGTGAAATAGCGTAGGCAATGGATATCCATATTGAAAAGCTTGTGGTAGGTATGGCAAAGCAGTTCCCCTGCTTTCTTTGTAGCGGCGTAGGGAGAGATCGGATGATCGACCCTATCCTTTTCGCTGAACGGCACTTTTTCATTGTTGCCATATACAGATGAAGAAGAAATAAAGACAAGCTTATGTTTGTCAAATTCACGCATAACCTCAAGAATGTTCATCAATCCGTTGATGTTAACGTCAACATATAGCTCGGGATCCTCAATTGAAGGCCTTACTCCTGCCATAGCAGCCCAGGAGATCACTGCATCGATGTCGTTTTCTCTGAAGATGCTGCGCAGACACTCTTTGTCACGGATATCTCCGCGAACGAGGGAAACGCTTCTCCCCAGTTCTTCTGCCAGTTCGTTGATTTCTGCCACATTCTTTTCTTTTCGCGCGGGATCGTAATACGAGTTGAAATTATCAATAATGACGATGTCATCGCCTTCTTTGAGCAATCGTTTTGCGCAGGTCGAGCCGATGAAGCCGGCACCGCCGGTACACAGGATCTTAGCCATGGCCGGCCTCCTTTCTGGAACGATATTTATAATATAATTTTAGCATTGTCTTATTCAGATATACAGAATCGTCGCGAGCTTCCTTGATGGGATACTTCTTTGGATTTGAACCGAAATACTTCTTTTTGAATGCAAAAATATCATCAATGAATTCGTTAACAAAATCGCTGTCAGTCAGTTTGACTGCTTTGCGCAGGGACTGGATCATGTTGATGGAAAGCAGATAATTCAGTTCTTCCTTATACTGTTCGAACATGTTGTTCTTTTTGAAACCGCTGACAACGATCTCGCCGATTTTGAGGATATCCCGCACCTTTCTGTCGATCTGCCGGGTAATGTTCCCTTTGCGGTCTACGATATAACGATACAGGGGTTCGTTCAGGTAACTGATCTTATTTGCGAAAGCAAGCAGGAAGGGTGTTGTTCCGAGATCCTGATGACGAAGACCAAACGGGTATTCAAGTCCGTGCTCGGTAAACAGAGATGTTCTGTACAGTTTGTTCCAAGCTGCATTCGGTGTATAAGCCAGAAGCTCTGGTTTGTCTTTCAGAGAATAGCAGCCGCTGAACGCGAGCGGAATCACTTCGGTGCTGTTGTTTTCGGAATAGACCTGAGTATATGAGAATACTACAAGGTCGCTCCCGTCATCTTTGATCGTTTTCAGGGATTTTTCGCACATATCCGGTTCGCACTGATCATCCCCGTCTATGAACATAACAAAAGGTGCAGTAACATATTTCATCCCGAAATTGCGGGCATCACTAAGCCCGCCGTTCTTCTTCAATAGCGGAACAAAACGAGTGTCTTCCGCTGCATATCTGTCAATGATTGCCTGGGAACCGTCTGTGGAACCATCATTTACGCACAGGATACGAATATCTTTGAAAGACTGCTCTTTGAGAGAACGCAGACAGGCATCCACGCAGTTTTCAACATTATAAATCGGAACTACTACATCGATCTCAGCCATTGTTTCTCCTCAGCAGTTTGCCAAGCAAACTGGTAAATAATTCTTCCTTGAGCAGGATAAGTGTTAACGCGTAGATAAGAACACCGCCGCCTGCTTGAACGACATTTGTCAGGATCCGTGCACCCATAACATTTCCGATCAGGAAAACATATACGCTCATTAAGGCACCGGCCAGCAAGTAGATCAGGATGCTCCGGTCAACAGAAAGCTTCAGGTCATTGCGGACAAAGTTATACTGCACCAATGTAACGGTCAATTCTGCTATACAGGATGCAACCGCAGCACCGTATCCGAGGAACCTTGGTATCAGGAAAAGATTCAAGAAGAAATTGACGACAGCACCTGAAATAACGGAGGTCGTATACTCTTTTGTTCTTCCGGTCGGTACCAGAAACTGCGTTCCGAAAACATTCGACAGCGCAATGAAAAACAGGATCGGTGAGGAGATCTGAACAAGCCGGATCATTTCTGGGACGACATTCGGTGACCTTCTGAGATACCATGGGAAAAAAGCCGGAGAAACGAAGACCATCGCAAGTACCATCGGGATGCTGAGCGCACAGGCGATCTTGAAAGTTGTTCCAATATAGCCGATCGCCTTTTCTCTGCCGCCTTCATCGTTATAGAAGACATTTGTTACGCGTGGCAACATTACCGCGCCGATAGAAGTAATGAACTGCAGGAACATTTTTACAAAGCTTTGTGCAGTCTTGTACAGGTTCAGACTTTGCATATTGCCGCCGATAAAACCGAGCATCGACTGATCCAGCAGAGTATAAACATTAATTGCAATGGTTGGAATAAACAGTGCGACAGTCCCTCTGAAATGATTCCTATAGGCGTCCTTAAGTGAGAACGGGACCCTTGTAATATACTTTTTCAGCCGGCTGAACATTGCCAGTGAGCCAAGCAGCTCGGTACCGGTTATGATAACGGTATAAATGACCAGATCTTCCGGGCTCTTAATAAAGAGCAGAAGCAAGCCGACAGAACAGATACGGACCAATGTGTTCCGGATACTGGCGATCTTGAAGTCTTCAATACCGTAATAGAACCAACTGATGTCGATCGCTGAAGCAAGGATATTAATGAAAAAGATCCAATAGATAAGCGTGTTTTCTCTGACGGCTACTAGGATATACAGAGCATAGAACGCCGAAACGATGACCATGTTGGCAAACTGCATGAAAAGGATCTCGAAAAATGTGCGCGAAAGATTCTCTTTATCGTTGCGTACTTTTGCGATTTGCCGGTTGCCATATACGTTTACGCCAAGAACACCGAAAAGAATGAACCAGGACGAGATGTTGCCTGCGAAGTCCGAGATACCGATTGTCGCTGCGCCTATAGTTGCCTGCAGGAACGGAACGGTGATCACAGGCAGGATCACACGTACGAGCTGGTACAGAATGCTATATATGTAGTTTATTAACAGTTTTTTGTCCATCCTTACAATTATACGATATTTTGTTATCTCAATGGAATAACAGAGAAATCCCAAAGCAATCCGTCAAGATGTAATCGATCGTTTATGCTGCTTGTGTTATAGATCTTCGTGTGTCGGGAAGCATTAATCTGTTATATTGAAAACGGAGAATCGAAAATGACCGAAAACAAAAATAATCCCCTTGTTAGCATTGTTGTGCCAATCTATAATTCCGAGAAATATCTAAATCAATGTATCGAATCGATTGTGAACCAAACATACAAAAGAATCGAAATTCTTTTGATTGATGACGGTTCAACGGACAACAGCTATTACGTATGTGAAAAATGGCAAAAAAGCGATAATAGGATTAAGCTGATTCGAAAAGAAAACGATGGGCCTTCGGTTACGCGGAATCTTGGTACATCGAAATCTTCCGGCGATTACGTTTTGTATATCGACTCAGATGACTGGGTTTCTCCGGCGTTGGTTGAAACGGTCGTCAATGCAGCCACAAAGAAAAAGGCGGATATGGTGGTGTTTCGGTTCGTAATGGTCAATGAAGATGGAAATCAAAAGAAAATGAAGTCGGAGCCATTCGAAAAATTGCTTTCCTCTGAAGAGTGTTTAGAGATGTTGCTTAATCGAAAAGCAATCACCAATCATCCTTGGAGATATCTCTATTCAAAACGAATCGCTTTAAAAATCGATTTCCCAAAAAACAGAGTATATGAAGATATGTTTGCCACTTACAGAAGAATAGTGGAAGCTGAGGCAATCTATTGTATAAACGATGAATTGTACTATTACAGAGAAAATCCTTCCGGCATCTACAGAACTTTTTCCTTTAGTTCGATGAATGATTTGATTGACGGAACTTGTGAACGCTGTAGTTATATATGCAATAACTATCCCGGATTAAAGACTATTGCGCTTTACGATAAAGAATACAGGCTGGTCCGTGTATTCAACAGGTTATTAAAACAGGGAATAACAAAAAGATTTACAGCAGAATACAAAAGCACTAAAGACAGAATATGTTCGGAGATTAGGGATTTGCCTGTTGACCCCAAGTTAGATGAATCTACAAAGAAAGAGATAACGGTTCTACAAAAGCATCCAGGATTCGCAGAGCTGTATTGCTATTTGTTGTTCATTAAAAGGTTTATCCATAAATAGGCATCGAAAAAACCGGCAGCGCAAGCAGGCCGGTTTTTGATTCTATAAACTAAGACGGGTATTTCGCGAAGAGATCATTATCATCCGCAAAAAGTTGCTGTAGTTAATCGCTTCCTAAATAAGCGGCGATGGTATCGCAAACGTTTTTTGAAGATTCGCTGGTATCAATAAAACCGGTGGCCGTATAGAATTTATCCAGTTTTTCAATATATGATTTGTAATCAACACCGGTAAGATTCTGAATCAAATTGTCTTGTGTTTCCGCGAAAGGAAAAGGAGTTTCATGAAGGTCGAAATATAATCCGCGCTCTTCTTGGCAGTACTGTTCCAGATCATCGGCATATAGGAATGCAGGTTTTCTGAGAATAGCATATTCAAAGATTCCGCTTGAGTAATCAGTAATGAAGAAATCGGCCGCCATATAGAGTTTTTGCATATGCGGGTAATGTGTCATATTGATAACTTTATCGGTATACTCACAGATGTTGTTCTCAAGTTTTTCCGACCAATGGTGTAGCTTGACGAAGACAAAAGTCTTTTTTCGATAGCGGATCTCCATTGCTTCAATGACTTTTTCAAAATCGATTTTGAAGTGCCGGGGATCGTTATCCAGTCTATATGTAGGTGCATAGAGAATGACTAAAGAATCCTGAGGAATCCCGTATTCTTTACGAATTTGAGTGTTAACCAGGCCAATCGTATCTTTGTCATACAGGATATCTGTTCTTGGATATCCGCATTCCCAGAATTTCCCTTTGTAATACGGATATAATCGGGAATAAAGATCGGTCGTCCATTTTGAATCTGTCAGAAAACAGTCTGTCATGGATAGACTGTGCCGGTCACGGAGGATATCACTGAGTTTGTATTGTTTATACTCGGTACTCATTTTCTTAAAACCCAATCCTCCATGCCATGTTTCAAGGAAATACTGTCCTTTTCTCTTGTTTATCCATTGTGATTTTGTTCCGTTATCTACCCAAACTTTTGCGGTTTTAAGCTCTATGAACATGCTAAAACTGCCATATCTTACCACATGGACGTAATCCGGAAGTTTGATCGAGTCAGGATCTTTCATCAGCCAGGTCTGTTTGACCTCGGGGTACAGCAAGTGAAGTTTTTCCGATACGGCTCTTGGATTGCAGTCGTATCGGGCTCCTGAATAAGCGGTAAAAACAACTTTGTTCTCCAATGGCGCCGCACAGAAAAGAACGTCCATGATTCTGGAGACTGATCTGAAAGCGATATGTTTAAATAATCCAACTATCTTCATGCTGAAACTATTTTTTTATTACTTTATATGCATTCCAGAACAATTTGTAAACAGGCAAGCCGAGACGCAACATGTAAAATGCTGCTCTGTCCCGCTTTGGAGTTTTCGGATCTCTTAATACAGACTGCGCGTTTGCCTTGATGAACGAGACAATGCCGCTCTTAGTATCTTCATTGCCTTTAACGTCGAGCAATTGATTCAATGTGCTGAATCTGGCATATACCCGTCTTCTGAGGACCGCTTCTTTCAGATCCGGGTATCTGCTGGCCACATAATCAGCCATTTGATCCGTCATCTCCAAAAGATCGAGTTTTTTGGGGTTGTATTGACCGGTGACTATTGAGTTTCTGCGAATTACATAATGGTATTTAGATTCAAATCCACACGATATTGCTTCGTTCTGGTCAAAAAGAAGGTATGTTGTGCCGATATCTTCAAAAAGCTTGCCTTCCGGATAACGGACGTCTTTGAACAGATCCCTATGATACATTTTTGCATAAGCGCATGTATCGACAAGATCGTGGTAACACATCATTTCAATCGCTTCTTTGGCGGAAAGAATTCTTTTTGTGTGGTCGCCGTTATCGACAACACGACCTGAATCTTCAAAGTCATTGTAAATTGAGCAGATCGACAGTTTATATGTTTGGTTATTTAGTAATTCAAAAAGATAGGAGACATAATCGCTCTCGACATAATCGTCGGAATCTATGAATGTTAAGTATTCCCCGTTGCAACGATCAATACCGTAGTTTCTGGCGCTGGAAAGACCACCGTTTTTCTTGTGGTAAACAGTTATTCTTTTATCGGTCTCGGCATATCTTTCTGCAATCGAACCGGAACCGTCTGTACTTCCGTCATCAACCAGTATGATCTCAAGGTTGTGGTAGGTTTGTGACACAACGGAATCGAGGCATCGTGCGAGATATTTCTCGACATTATAGATCGGTAAAATGACCGAAACTAGCGGCAGACCATTGTTATCCATTTTTTTCCAGTTCGAAAGAACGGATCATTCTTTCATACATATCTTGAAGGCTGTGTTTTGGTGTCCATCCCAAAGATTTAAGTTTAGAAACATCCATTTTTGAATACAGAACGGGAGCATATCCGAACTTGCTTGCGTCTTGAATATCGAAAACAACGTTAATACCGCCGCACGCGATATCGTCTGCGACTGTTTTCGCCATTTCATGAATACTGCAATAGGAAGAATCGTTTGCAGTGTTATACGCTTCCCCGGGCTTTCCGTGGAACATGACGGCCAATATGGCTCTGACTGCATCGGCGGTATATAAATACATCCGTTTTGTTTCACCTTTGGTGTGAAGAACTATGTCTTTTTTCTCGATGGCGCATCTTCCAAACTGGACAAATACACGATTGTCTTCATAGGCTACACCGGGTCCGATCGTTTGCGTTAATCGGATCACTTTTGCGGGAACGCCGTATTCGCTTGCATATGAAGCGCAAAGCGATTCGCACAATCTCTTGCTTTCCGGATAACAGGAACGAACTTCCATTGTGTCTAAAGCGCAACTGTGCGTCTCTGAAAGAAGCGATTCTGCTTTCTGGTTTCCATAGACTTCCATTGTCGACAGGAAGATCAAGTTTCTAACCTCTTTTTCTTTTGCGATTTCGAGAAGATTCTTCGTTCCTGAGTACGCTGTTTCGATGATCTCTACGGGATTAGTAATAAATGATTTGCTGTCTGTGATACTGGCTGCATGGATGATGTGGTCAAAGTGAACTCCATTGCCGTGAAAATCGCGAATGTCACAGTTTATGAAATGCAGGTTCGGATCTTGAAGAAAATCCGAAAATGTGATTTTAGCTTTGTTTTTGTTTCTGACTAAAGCCCATACTTGCGGAGGATTTGAACTTCTTTCGGCGTATTTCAAAAAGAGACTGCTGATATTCTTTCCTATCAGTCCTGTCGCGCCAGTTATAAGGATATTAGTTCCGTCGAAACGCGAGAGATCAAACTCCTCAAGAATCTTAAGAACATCTTCTTCAATCACCCTGTTCATATGCTATTCCTTTATCTCTGACGGGCTATAAAGCTGTTCGTTTTCTTTTGTCTCGATCATCGCTCTCATGAGGTAGAAGTCTTCCGGTGTTGTTATCTTAATGTTTTGGGAAGGGCCATCTACGAGGTAAAGATCGTACCCATAATGCTTCATCATAGTGCAGGAATCGATAAAAGAAGTCCTGCCCTCTTTTATAGCCTGATTATGTGCGTTCAAAACATCGTTGAGCCGAAAACTCTGCGGCGCCTTAGCAATTCTTGATTGTTTACGGTCTGGAACCGTTGTAATCCTGTTCGCGTCATCGATCACAATAATAGTCTCGGTGACTTTTGAGGTAGTTATGGCGGAACCGTATTCTTTTACGCTCTCGATATTTGCTTCCAGCAGATCCGTTGTGATCAGTGGACGCACACCGTCGTGGATCAGCACGATCGCTTCGTTATCTTTCGCGACTTCTTTAGCGGCTAAGAGCCCGTTATAAATCGAAAGCTGGCCGGTCTCGCCGCCCTTAACGATTTTTTGAACTTTTGTTATACGGTATTTCTCAACCAGTTTGTTGAGATAATCGATCCATTGTTCGACGCAGGCAATAACGATTGCGTCGATCTCATCACAGTTTTGGAATACTTCCAACGTGTGAATGATAATCGGTTTTCCGTATACTTCTAAAAACTGTTTTGGGCGGTCCTTGCTATGCATTCTTTTGCCGACGCCACCGGCAAAAATAACTCCGATATTCATGCGTTTACCTCGCTTGCTGGTGGTTGATCTCTTTGACGATCACTCTCTGCGGAGTAACGACCAGTTCTTTATTACATATATCTAATACTTCAAGTCTGTGAGTAACGATAATAACTGTCCTGTCTGTCATTTGCTGCAGGTTGCTAAGCAGTTGGTTCTCTGTTTGGGTATCGAGCGCGCTTGTCGCTTCGTCAAACAGCAGGATCGGATGATTTGAATAAATAGCTCTTGCAATTGCAATACGCTGCATTTGGCCTTCTGAGAGGCCGTTTCCTCTTTCTCCCAAATGGGTATCGATTCCATCTTTAAGCTTTTCGATGAAAGATGTTGCCCCTGCGATTTCCAGCGCACGCAAGATCCCCTTTTCGTCGCTGATTTTTTCTTTATCACCAAACGTAACGATTTCCCTGATGGTACCGGCGAGAAGAAGGTTCTGCTGCGGTACATACGCAAAAAGCCCGCGCCACGATGAATCGAGTGGCCGTGCCTGGTTATCGATGACTATTTCGCGTGTCCCTTTATCAAGCGGATAGAGGCACATCAGCAGCTTTAAAATGGTGGACTTACCGACACCGGATTCACCGGTAATGGAAATAAACTCACCCTTGTTGATTTCAAAGCTTATGCCATCAAGAACCTTAGTTGTCTTGTCATCTTTGTTGCGGGGTCTGTATCTGAAGGAAACATCGTCGAATTTGATCTTATTGAAGCTTTCTTTGTAAATCTTAGCTATGTCTTCGGGAGATATAAATTCACCGTCGTTGTCGTTCTTATAGGATTCCGCTTCCATCAGACGTTCCGCGCTTCCGATCATGGAGAAGTATTTCGGAAAATAGCCGGAAAGAGTGGAAATCGGTGTTCTGATCTGATTGATCGCCTGAAGAACGGCTGCAAGCGTACCGTATGTGAGTTCGCCGGTAATGATCTTATAACCGCAATAAACAGCAGCTCCTGCATAAAGCCCGTCCATGACAAGCGAGAAGCCGGTACTTGTGATATTGGCGTAGTTGTTCCGCCTGATGACACTTTTGTAGTAATCTGTCATTTTTTCATCGGCACCATCCATTGTGTCTTTTTCGCGGCTGTAAGAATGGATGATCATAAGCGCAGAGATGCGCTCAAGTAGATACGCCTGCAATCTCGCTTTGGTTTTTTGGATCTCTTTATGAAGAGACTTTAATTTGACGCGGAAGAAATAAGTAAAGATAAACAGGCCGATAATCAGGAGAAATACTTTATAGTCCAGATTCGGCAGAAGCCTAATGATCAAGACGGTTGAACCGATGATCCGGACGGTCAATCCGGAAACATTCGGAACAATTGAGACCATACCGTCCGCAATAGTCGAGCAATCACTGTCAAGTCTGGTCAGCCAGTCACCGGTATGAAGCGAAGTGACTTCAGAATAATCCTTAGATAAAACAAGTTTTAACTGATCAGCTCGAAAAGCGTTCTCCAATACAGTTTTCGCTCTTGCTGTAAGGTAACGAATAACTGCTCTGAAGGCGATCATGGTCAGCGTAAAACCAAGAAACAAAATAGCGTAAAAACCAAATCGTTCTACGTTTCCGCTGGTAGCGGCATCAACGAGGCGTTTAAAGATCCACGTATTAAATACAGCGATGACAGCTGTGGCGACATGCAGAAAAGTCAAAAGGAAAAAAGAACCCTTTTTTCCTTTTGTCATAACATTTGCCCAGCGTGTAAACTCTTTAAACTTAAGCTCTCTTGGCTTTTTCGGTATGCTCATATATTCCTTATTCTACAACAGAAAACATTGTTTCCCAAAGAAATGCTAATGACTGTTATGCATCAGCGAACGTACCCATACAGCAATACGTTCCGCTGCATTCCCGTCGTCAACGCACCCTTTTTCCTCCAGGAAAGCGTCAACCTTTTTTTCATAATCGTCCTGATTGAATTGCGCGATGCAATCAGATAATTCGTTATTTGTCTTTCCTATCATAAACGGAGTTTCTTCAAGCGGGTAACAAAACTTTGTTACTGTATTGTAGCGCTCCACATCCGGTGCAAAAATGAAGCCAGGCTTTTTGGTTAAAACATAGTCAAATATCCAGCTTGAGTAATCAGTGACCCCGACATCACAGACAAGCATCAGTTCCTGGATATCGGCATAATCCGATAGATCACGAACAAATGCCGGTATTGCAGGTCTTTTTTCGCGAGCTTTTGGATGAAGTTTGATAATCACGGAAAAAACTCCTCCGAAGCGCTTCTCCAGTGCTTCTTTAAGCAGTCCGTAATTCAGGTCCATGACGTTATCCTTTCTGTGTGTGGGTGCATACAGGACTAACTTGTCAGAGACGGGAATACCATATGTTTTAAACAGTTTTTCCCTGATAATCCGGCGCTGCGGCTCGTTTTGCGAAAAGAGTATGTCTGTTCTTGCGTGCCCAAGCCTCATCATTGGGACATTCTTCCAGAATACCGAACGAAAAACATCCTCCTCGAATTTGGAGTTAGTTATTACGTAATCGGTAAGGTTTGACTCTCTATAGATGTCCCGTCTGCCTAAAAACTTTTTCTGGCGCATGAGGATTGCATTATCAAGTCTCTTTATTCCGAGGGAGCCATGCATGGTCTGGATATGGATCTGATCATCTTTTCTAATAAATCCGGCAGTGAAAGCCAGACCATTATCGATCCAGATCTTAGATGTATAAGCCTCACGCATCCCTTCTAAAGAAAACGCAGGCACTCTTTTGACATAATCCGGGAAAGTCTTTTGGTCTTCTTCCTTTTCTGAAGTCAGCCACACGATTCTTATGTCCGGATAAAGTGCGCGGATTTTCTCGGAGATATATTTGGGGTTGCATGTGAATTTGGATGTAATCGTATAAAAGGCGATTTTATCCGGATCTATACGACTGGCCTTGCGTATAAAAAGATTCAGAGGCAAAGCTGATTCCCGCAGAAGAACCTGAAGTCTGTTTCGGATCTTATCTTTGATCATTCTGCCGGCCTCCAGTTGACGATGTTGTCTTCGATGAAAGCAACACTTATTTTCCGTAAATCATTGATTTTTCCATCGATCTCAGCGAAATTCAGAGGAGGCTGTTCGATGACCTCGTTTTTGTCAATGTATCGATTCAAAAGGCCAAGCCTTCCGCAAAGATCTTCGGTCTTTTTCCCTGTTTTTCTACTGAACGCATAGAAATTCTTATGAAATAACAAAGAGAAGCATATTCCATGAAATGAACTGGCAAACACAGTATCTGCGTACTTGATCAATGAAAGAAACTCCGGAACGCTTGCATCTGTATAGGTTTTATGGCGGAGATGCTCATAGGTGTTATTTGTGATCTCAATGACTTTTAGCCCATGGGCTTTTGCGTATTTTTTCGCTTCCTTAATGATATGGTTATCTCTTCCGACAGGAGTATATATTAACAGATAAGGATCTTTTTCGATTCTGGGCGAGATAATTCCGCTATACTGGTTTTCTGTCAACAGCAGAACCGGATCTACCACACAGGAAATGGGTTTTTCGGTAAATTGTTGTGTGAATTCGGCTGCATAAGTCTCCCTGCAGGATAATGCATCAAAGTTCTGTATTAGTTGAGCGAAACGATTTTCATGTTTTTTATCGATTCCGTTCCCCATACTAGGAGAATAGGCAACTTTATGTTTATCCTTCATGCTTGGAAGAGCGAGGAAGAAGGTTTCGTCAAAATCATCATGAAAGAAAACGGGACTCCAGATGACATCGCTTTCGCAAACTAAAACATCATAAGGAAGGTCGCTTTCTGCGAGTTTCCGCTGTGTATATGCCGTAGAGGAGATCTTCATCTGCGTCTTTTTGAACTCTTCGAAAGCGGTATACCGTTTGCTGTGTGAAATCAGCCGGGAAAGCATTCCCAGGGTCCTTCGTACCTTTCCTTTTTTTAGATAGAAAAGGAAAGGATAACGAAAATTCATTCCCTCAAAATGCGGGGTTGTATAATCTATCACTTCACAATCTATATTGGAGTAGCCATTCAGAAACTTCTCAAATGCCCAACTATGCAGTATGGCTCCATAGTTCAGATCGTGTGTATTGATATTCAAACTTAGTGTGCCAACTCTCAATCTGAGCACCTCCGAATCTAATGGTTTTACGGATCGGGAAAAATCCGGCGAAAACTGATTGTCTAAAAGCTTTCCGTATACTTTTTATGCAATATCTTTGCGCTTAGGAAGCCGATGATTTTCTTCGTCCACTTCACTTTGCCGATATATAGGTACGGCACTTCCAGCATCTCTTCTTTTTTGATATAGCCGTTTTCCAGTTCGTGATGCAGCCAAACGTTGAACAAGCGCTCACTGATCCGCCCAATATATCTCTTCTCGAAATCGCTCATCGAAGAGGTGTCGACTTTCTTTTCAAGCGAAGATAAGACAGGGAAAAGCCACTCGCAGTATGAGTTCACCAGGTCTCTCGGCATGATAAACATGTTGAAGATGTAGACTGATCTTTGATGCATGACCTTTTCAAAAGAAGGCAAATACTCCGGGCTCAGCTCCTGGAGCGTTTCTCTGGTGCGGGCAAGATGCTCTTCGCTGAATGTATGTGAATAGTGGTCATAGACCGTTTCGATAAAGTAATGGCGCTTTTTGGGCACTATGACTTTATGGTCCTTCAGCAGAGTCTCGCACTCCTGCCCGGTCAGAACCGATCGCAGGGCTCCGTTCTTTTTCTGAAAAGCTCTGCTTTTCAGGGTGAAATAACGGCGGTAGTGTGACAGGCCAAGATAATCGGAATCCAGGTTCTTCCAGCACCAGTAGAGTCCGGTGAGTTCGCAGAACAGGGCGTTTTTGGCGGAGATATTGTCTCCCTCGTCGTCTCTCTGGAAGCCTATGCTCTCCTTTCCGGAAGCGCCGACCTGCATCGGAAGGTACAGATCGTCCTCCGGGACAGCACAGCTCTTATGGCAGGCGATCAGGATCCTGCAGTTCATGATTTCACGCCTTCTTTCTTCAGGACGGAAGCGATCGTCTTGAAGAAGATCTTTATATCAAAGAATAAGGATTGATGTTCTACATAATAGAGTTCCATATCCTGCCGTTTATGATCTCTGTATTCCGCGTTGTTGCGCGCGTATGCCTGCCAGTAACCGGTCAGACCGGGATCTACTGACAGCAGTTTTGCAACTTCATCGCCACTGTAGTTTTTGAAGAGCTCATCTTTCATGATCGGCCGGGGGCCAACGATCGACATCTGCCCCGCGAGGATATTGATGATCTGCGGAAGCTCGTCCAGACTGGTCTTTCTCAGAAAGCTCCCGATTCCGGTAATGCGGGGATCATTTTCGATCTTGAATTCCTGGCGGTACTGTTCAAGCTGTTCTTCGTTCAGCAGGTCTTCCAGCTTACCGGCATCTTTCCGCATGCTTCTGAATTTGTAGACTTTGATCTTTTTGCCGTTTTTGCCGATTCGCTCGTGTGTGTAGAACGGCGTGCCTCCGTCGTCGGAAATGATGATAACGATCAGAATGAGGAACAGAGGAGAGAGAAGCAGCAGTCCGGTGGCCGAAAGAACGAAGTCGATCACCCGTTTAAAGGCAACATAAAGAAGGCCGGACTTTCCGTCATATAACTCTTTTTTATATTCTATCGGCGTCTGGAATTCCTGAATAGATTTGCAGATGCCGATCTCTTCGGACATGTGAACATCCCCATGTATGCGCAAGGAACGGAAGGTCAGAAAACGCAGTACGCAGAAAATAAGAAGTGACAGATCCTTGAGCACGTTCCAGTTCTCGATGTAGGTCTGTTCGTCTTCCAATGCTTTTTCCGGATCTTTTTCAACTGCCCAGTTGCCAATGATACCGGGTTTGACTGTCAGAAGGCTTCTTTCCTTCTCGTGCATCTCAAGATAGCGCGGAAGGCTCGGTGCTTTCGGGCCGACAAAAGACATTTCTCCGGCAAGCACATTCAGGATCTCAGGCATGCCGTCAAGATGAAGCGCACAGAGGATCCTGCCGACGGCGGTGTATGGACTGAGCCCGTTTTCAATCCGTTTTTCCGCATCGGTGCGGAAAAGGCGGAAACGGTACTGATAGAAACGCCGGTTGTTGCGGCCGACCCGAACGCGTTTGACGAGGACGGGACCTGGCGATTCGGCGGCAGTGAAGATCCTGACCACCAGCCAGAGAACACAGTATAAAGGGAATACAAGCAGTCCTAAAAGAATGTCAAGCAAACGCTTGAACAGTTTCTGCCGTATGGACATCGGCTGCAGATCCTTATAGGTAACGATCGCCAGATCGCCGATATTATCCAGACTTTTGAAAGACGCGTCGATATCGAATTCCGGCACTTGTACGTGGGCTGTCTTCCCGTGCATCTTGAAATCCTTCAGAAGACTTGCGACCCGTTCGCTGTTGACCATGTCGGGAACGATGATCACACTGTCGATCTCATTGAGCAGCTGATCGGCAAGCAGACGGTTATATCCTTTGACGAGCGGAATGCCGTCGATATCTTTTGCGGATGCGCGGGTATTGAGCGTTCCGACCTTTTCGACTTTGAAACGCCAGTCGACAGAATCGTTGATCCGGTGTATATAGCCGGCTGCCTTTGCGGGATCGCAGATCAGCAGTACTTTTTCCGGTTTGATCAGCGAGTTCTTACTGGAAAGCAGGCGCTTCTTGAAGAATGAACGCAGGAAGAAATCGACGATCACCATAACGGTAAAATAGATCAGCTCAAACAACCGCGAATAGATCCCGCTGATCTTGAAAAAGTTCAGATAAATGATGACGAGCGTCATCACAAGGGCGCTGATCTTGACGGAGCTGATAAATTCCTGGTAATTGTTTCGCAGCAGAAAACGGTCATCCTTATAGATGACGAGAAAATTAACGATAAAATACGCGATCAGCACGACAAGCAGGAAGTTGTTGTAGTCGCTGAGTTTGCCCGCGAAGTCATGAATAAAATTGCTCCGGATCAGATAAGAGAGGACATACGCGATAAAAAACGAAGTAATATCCACCGCATTTACGATATACAGGGTGTATCGTTTCAAATTGTTCATAACTAATTTATTTTAACATTTCTTGAAAGTGATTGACTATCACACGCAACCTTCCCGGGGCTGTTTCTCTTTTATACACGGATTATGATACCGTGTTCTCCGGCCTTTTCGATATAATGAATATATGAGTATCCGCGGTTTGATGCAGGAACTGAAGAAGAATTCGTTTCTATTCCAGCAGCTGGTGAGCAGAGACTTTAAACAGAAGTACAAGCGTACCGCCCTGGGAATGCTTTGGAGCATTTTGTCTCCTCTTTTGACACTGTTCATCATGCGGATCGTTTTCCTGCAGTTTTTCGGCAGAAATACTCCTCACTATACGACCTATCTGTTTTCAGGAATTATCGTGATGTCCTTCTACAAAGAAGCGACCAAGGCGGGAATGTCCTGTCTTGTCGATAATTCGGCTGTGATCACCAAGATCAATCTGCCGAAATACCTGTTCGTATGTTCAAGAAACGTTTCCGCGCTGGTAAACTTCTTCCTAACATTCGGTGTGTATCTGATCTTCTGCGTCATTGACTATATCCAGTTTCATGTCGGTTTCTTTGCGCTTATCTATCCAATGGTCACGCTGACACTGATGAATGTCGGAATCGGAATGATTCTTTCCTGCATGTATATCTTTTTCCGGGATACGACGTATCTTTATGACGTGTTTCTGACGCTGCTGAACTATCTGTCAGCGATCTTTTACACGGTCGAGCAGTTCCCGCAGAAAATGCAGCGCCTTTTTCTGATGAATCCTGTCTACGCGCATATCAAATACTTCCGCCTTATCGTTATCGAGAACAGCGTTCCGTCACCCGCCTTTCACGGACTGCTGCTGTTCTATGCGCTGTTCTTCCTGACGATCGGATTCCTTATGTATAAGAGATATAACCACGAGTTTATCTACTATCTGTAATCTCCGGAGGAATATGTCTGTAATTGAATGTAAAAACGTAAGTATTCGCTATATAACAGGGGATCTGAAAGCGATCGGACTGAAAGAATATGTTATGCGGAAGCTTACCGGCCGTTATCATGTGAGAGAATTCTGGGCGGACAAAAACGTCACCTTTTCTCTTGAAAAAGGGGACATGCTCGGTATTATCGGTTCCAACGGCGCCGGGAAAAGCACTTTGCTCAAAGCGATCACCGGCATCATGCGTCCGGCTGAAGGCACGATCCGGGTCGAGGGACAGATCGCTGCTCTGCTGGAGCTGGCCAGCGGGTTCGATGAAGATCTGACTCTGAAGGAAAACACATATCTGCGCGGAGCGATGCTCGGATATACAAAAGCCTTCCTGGATGAAAAATACGACGAGATCATTTCCTTTGCGGAACTTGAAGAATTTGAGGAATACACTTTCAAACAGCTGTCAAGCGGAATGAAATCCCGGCTTGCCTTTTCCATTGCCTGTCTTGTTGATCCGGATATTCTGATACTGGATGAGGTCCTCAGCGTCGGAGACGGCGCCTTCCGTAAAAAGAGCAGGCAGAGAATGAGAGAGATCCTCAGCGGCGGCGTCACCGGTATCCTTGTTTCGCATTCGATCGAACAGATCAGGGAAATGTGCAATAAGGTCCTCTGGCTTGATCACGGTCATCAGATCGCTTTTTCGGAGGATGTTTCAGCCGTTTGCGACGCTTATGAGCAGTTTCTCAGGACAAAGAAGATCCCGAAGGAATGGATCAAGGGGGAACGAAAATGACCGCAATGCTGCAATCGGTGAAGAAAGCAGTAAAAACAGTCATCAGCCTGTTCAGCGAAGACTGGCATTATTA
Organism: Erysipelotrichaceae bacterium; assembly: GCA_017533785.1. Lineage (GTDB taxonomy): Bacteria > Bacillota_I > Bacilli_A > Erysipelotrichales > Erysipelotrichaceae > RGIG5669. The sequence continues at coordinate 41,249 of JAFWII010000001.1, forward strand.
CAAAAGAATCATCGAACTGGTCCCGGAACTGTCAAAATATAAGGAATACCAGATCGAGTTCGTAAAGGAAACGGCACAGAAGCAAAACTGCCGCAGCGTCAGAGAATACTATGAGCTTCTTCGCCGCGATGCGGCGGAGCTTGCCCGGTTCAAGCAGAATCTGACGTATGTGGGTTCTCATTTTTTCCGCGGCGAAGACTGGCAGTTTTTCTCGGAGAGATGTTTGTCTTCATTTAAGGGAGCGGACAGAGTAAGGATCTGGTGTGCAGCCTGTTCGTCCGGTCAGGAAGTCTACAGCGTCATCGCCGCACTTTCTGAATATATTCCTCTGGAAAAGATCGATGTCCTCGCCAGCGACTACAACGATGAGATGATCGCAAAATGCGAAGCGGGCACCTATTTCAATATGCATCTAAAAGAGATCCCGGAAAAGTATCACCCTCTCTTGGAAAAAAACAAGACGAAATTCACGTTTAATGAGGAAGTCAGAAAGCGGATCGCAACAAAAAACGTCAATCTTCTGACTGACGTGTATCCTGATAGTATTGACATTATCTTATGCCGAAACGTTCTGAAATTCTTTTCTCCGGATGTCATTGAGGAATGTCACGGAAAACTGTGCAGAGCGCTGAAGGAGGGCGGATTCCTTTTTCTTTCCAACGATGACAACAGCAAGAAGGTAGAGTTTATAAAGGATCCGGAAAAACTGGGAATGATCCAGCTGGAGGACCGCTGTATCTATCAGAAGAGATCTGTCTGAGGACAGACTTCCTTGATGATAGCGTACCATTGATTGAGGATCTTGCCGGGGGCATAATCTCCGGCTTTTTCTTTTTCTCTGCGGGAATACTCTTCTCTGAGACAAGGATCATTGATCAGTTTTCTGATCGCTTCCGCAAGAAATACCTCTGCCGGTTCAAGAGGTTCGTCGATCAGCTGTTTTCCGGAAAATTCCGGAATCAGGACGCCGTATTCGGCATATTCGATAGACGATGTTTTTTCGCTGCAGTCTGTATCGGGAGCCAGCAGTTCCCGCGGGCCGGAATGGCAGTCTGCGGATACGATGGGCAAACCGCAGGCGAACGATTCAAGCAGAACATTGCTGAAACCTTCGTTCAGCGAAGTGCAGACATAAAGGGCAGACCGCTTCAGATACCAGAAGGAGTCCGGGTCGAAGGGCTCCAGGAAAACACGGTTCGGCAGACCGTTTGCTGCGATGACTCTGCGAAGATAGGCCTCGGTCTCTCTTTTTCCGAACAGATACAGATTGACATTCGGGCAATCGGAGGAAGCCGCCGCAAAAGCGCGGATAAGATGCTGCTGTGCCTTGCGCGGACAGAAATGTCCCATGCTGACGATCTTCAGGGACGGATCGGAAAGAAAACGTTTCTTTTGTTCGCTGAACCCGGTATTCTCAGCCGGCTCAGGCCTATAAAAGTTATATATCGTACAGGTCTTTTCTTCCGGAGCTTTGAAATTGGCGACCAGATCTCTCCGGCAGTCTTCCGAGACCGCGACGATCTTATCGGCTCTCCGGTTGGCGATGATCATTTTGATCTTTTTCAGATGATACCGTTCTTTTTCAAGGAACGTTGAGTAGTGATTGCGGACGGAAATGATGTTTTTCTCACCGCAATTCGTCAGAACGTTGAGGATATTGGCGGTCTCAAGAAAACTGATGCAGATATCCGGCTTCAGCAGTTTTTTGAGTTTTCGGATGCTGCGCAGTTCTTTCACATACATTGCGATCTTGCTGTTCAGCCGGTGCCTGTTCGGAATATTCAGGGAAATGATCCTGACACGTCCGTCAAAAGGATATCCGGGGCAGTTTTCGGACGCAAAAATCGGAACGACCCATACCTGGTGGTCGCCGCACAGCGAAGATGCTATGTTCAGGCAGGCTCTTTCGGCCCCTCCGCCTTCAAGACTGTCGATCAAAAAGATGATGTTCATAAACTGCTTTTCTTAAAAGTTCTACACTGAAAATATACACTATTATGATATACATTCAATAGTTTCTTCCCATGACGCAAGGATCTTCTCCTTTGTGTAGCGAATAAGACAGTCGCCTGTTGATGATGCATAATGCTCTCTGAGTTCAGGTTTTTCGATCAGTTCGTTCATTGCTCCGGCCAACATGTTCTCCTCCGGTTCTGCCGGTTCCTGGATCAGCGTGTTGCCTGAAACTTCGGGAACGAGGATCCCGTACTCGGCATATTCGATCCCTCTGGTCTTTGCGGAGCGGTCTGTCTGCGGTGCGAGTATCTCCCGCGGTCCGGAGGAACAGTCGGTGGAGATGACCGGCAATCCGAGCGCCATTGCTTCGATAAGCGCGTTCGGGAAGCCTTCGTTGAACGATGAAAGAACGAACGCGTCCCCGTGTTTCAGATAGGTATAGGGATTACTGCAGAAACCGGGAAGCAGCACGCTGTCCTGCAGACCGTTTTCTGCGATGATCTTTTCCAGAAGAGGTTTCGTGTTTTCGCCGTTCTTTCCTTCTCTGCCGAGGATCACCAGAAGCGCATCCGGGTGTTTGCGGACGACTTCCCTGAAAGCGCGGATCATATGCCACTGGCCTTTCTTGGCAGTCAGCCTGCCCGAGGAAAAGAAGACAAAACCCGCTTTATCGATCTTCTTGATCAGTTCGCCGTTTTCTTCCGGCTCCTCGCTGAGCTTCCGGATATGCTCCTGATCAAAGTAGTTGCTGATGACGGAGATTTTTTTCGGCTCGACGCCGAAAGTTCGGATCAGGTCGTCTGCCGTTTCTTCTGAAACCGCCACGATCCTGTCGGCTTTCTGACAGGTCTCGATGATCTGTTCCCTGCCTCCCGGTCTTCTGACTTCCGCAGGGGCAAACGGTCCGCTCAGATAGCTTCGGATCGAGACAATAGTCTTCTCGCCGGCTTTTGACAGAACATTCAGATAGTTGGCGGAATTCAGAAAACTGACCGCGCAATCGATCTGCAGTTCCTGCTTGATCTTTTTTAGGGCTTCTGCCTGCGGATTTGCGGAGAGCTTCCTCTTTTTATTGATCAGGCTGACCGGCAGGATCTTGAATGCGATCTTTTTCAGGATCTTTTTGAACCTGCCGTCTTCCTCGCTTCTGCTCTTTCCATACAGTTGCGGATACATCCGCTCGTGCAGGCTGATCAGTTTAACGTTTTCCGAGAGCGGATACTCTTCGTTTCCGTCCTTCATGATCGTCGTCAGCAAAAACACTTCATGTTTTTCTGACAGGCATGAAGCAAGTGACGCGATGACTTTTTCGGCACCGCCTCCGGAGAGGCGGGGGACGATGAACATGATTCTCATTTTTGATCTAGAAATCTGTTGGCTGGATATTTGAAACCTCTGTGAAGTAACGGATATGTTTCATTCGGAAGATAGTCACTGTCTTTCTTTCCCGAGTTTCCGGAACCGTCGTTTGCGGGCTGACCGGTTCAGCACGTTTGCCGGCGCGAAAAACGCGCTTGGCGTCTTGATGTTCAGAATGAGAAGGCGGCGCAGATCAGTCAAACCGCTGCGGAAGCGCATGACCGGAGCGTTAATGTCGAGTTTTTTGAAGATCTCAGTTGTTCCTTCTTCTTCAAGACGCTTGTTCCGGACACTGACTGTGCCGGTAACGATGTGGCAGGAATCTGCGGGAAGGAGATTCTCAAGTTTCCACGCCGGCTCTCCGCCACGGGATGTTTTCAGTGAATAGGAATCGCGGGAAGGTGAAGAACCGTTTTGCCAGGAGACCAGATCTTTCAGTTCCGAAAGCGGATTGGAGTTGGAAGAGAAACCGCGCTGTCCGTTGCCGAACGCAGCCGAACTGAGAATGTGATGGCAGACCGGCTGATCTTCCCCGCCCAGTTTATAACCGCAGCCGCGGTTGCGGAGCGCCAGACAGTTTTCGATCGTCACTTCGCCGATCGGTCCGATCGTACGCTTGGTGAACAGGTCAAAGCCGTCATCGGCATTGTCGCAGGCGGCACATTCGTAAAAACAGTTGCCGTTACCGACTGACAGCTTTGCGCCGAATCCGTCGGCATCTGTCGCCGCTTCATCGGCGTTATCATGCGAATCACAGAAAGCGACCAGATTGTATTTCGGCCAGCGGTCCATCTCCGTTCCCGGGAAGGAACAGATCAGGAACCCGCTGTCGCCATTCGAACAGGCTTCGCAGTTCTTTATTACATTATGGCTGCCACAGATGTGGATACCGTTTGACCGGCTGTTTTTAAAGACGATCCCATCCAGCTGCCAGTAGTCCCCCCTGAGTATCATCGCCGGTGTTCTCTGCCTGATACGGGAGCCGTCTATGACTGCGCGTCTCGGGTGTTCAGCCGTCAGTGTTTTCGGGTGTCCCGGTCTTCCGTTCGCGGATTCTCCGATATAGAAAGAAGTCTCCGGGAGATATACTCCGTCTTTCAGAATGATCTTCTTAACGTTTGGAGCATTCAGGACGGTCTGCAGATCAAGCGGCTTGTCTGCTGTGCCCGGATTTTCAGGCTGACCTGCGGGGGAAGCATACACTGTGTCCGAAAAGGGTCCGGGGGAAGGAGACTGCCCAATGATCAGGGAAGCAGGGTACGGATATTCAGTGATGGAAGAATGGACGGAATCTTCAGGAGTGTGGCTGAGGACGCCGGATGACGTCTCGAATATCAGTTCAGAGATCTCGACTGACAGATCGCCCGCGACTGCCAGGCCAACGTATATATGACCGGGGTCCTGTTTTGTCAGAAGGTCGCTTCCGGGGAATAGGAATTCCTCCGTTTTTCCTGCGTGTGAAACGGCTGCACGAAAACCGCGGTCGGTCTTTTCCAGCAGAAAGAAGTACTCTTCCTCTCTGGTCAAAAGCGGATCACAAAAGTTCGGCGGGACAGATCTGCTTGTATCGCGGCTGCGCACGGTGTCATTCTGCGCCGGTGATCCGTCATAGCCGGAAATGATCCGCAGTCCGCATCCGAATTCGTGGAAAGTGTTCATTCTGTATCTGCCGATCGCCAGGGAATTCCGGAAACGCTGGTCTTTCCCGGTCGAGACAGCTGTATCCGCAGCGAGCAGTCCGTATCCGGAAAGCCAGTCGGGATACTTTTTCGAGTCCGGAGACAGATGAAAACGCCCGGACAGAGAAAAATTCTGCTGTCCGGGATCGACCTCGGTAAAGCAATAGATAAAACTGTCTTCAGTATCGCTGAATTTCCCCTGAACGGATTCTATTTTCAGAACATCCTCGCGGAGAACATCGATTTCCTTCTCGTTACCGACGCCGGAGATCTGATAGGTATCCCCGTGATGATGGATCTTTCCGCTGCTGTTCCCTAAAGCTCTAATGCAAAACTTCATGGCCTTTATCATTATAGTGGATTACAGTCGCGGCGTGAATTCGTTTTGTAAAACTGATTTTACCGGGTTCCACAAACCTGCTGGGAAAACGGTATTACTGATACGCTTATTTGGTATATCATTTAATTATGAAAATCCTTCTGCTGATCAATGGCGTTGCCGGAAACAATTTCGGTAAAAGAAACGCATATAAGATCATTGAAAAACTGTCATTGCAGGGAAACGAAGTTTTCGTTTTTCCGATCCTTCCAAGCGAGGGTCTCGAATCTTCAGAGATCATTGCGTCACACCGCGGGGAATTCGATGCCGTAGCCTGCTGCGGCGGCGACGGCACTTTGCATTACGTGATCAACGGGCTTCTGAAAGACGGGCAGAAAAAGCCGATCCTGTATATTCCTGCCGGAACGACAAACGATTTCGCAAAGACGCTGGGGATCCCGCCGGCTTCGGACAAGACATTGAATCTGCTGGAAAACGGCGAACTGCTGACATTTGATATCGGCCGGTTCAATGATGAATACTTTGATTATGTCGCCGCTTTCGGAGCGTTTACGGATGTCAGTTACAGTACCGACCAGAACGTAAAGAATCTGCTCGGATATTCCGCTTATCTGTTTCAGTCTCTCGGCACTGCGACGGACGCGCTGAACATGAAGATCCGGATGAGAGTCGAAAGCGAGGAATACAGCGGCGAAGGCGAATTCATCTACGGTTCCGTCAGCAACTCCTATTCGCTTGCCGGCATAAGAACGCCACTGCTTTCGGAAGTGAAACTCAACGACGGGAACTTTGAAGTCGCTCTGGTCAAGGCGCCGAAGAATGCCGGCGATCTGCTGGAGATTCTGCGCTCGGTATCGACCGGGGAGCTGGATGACAAGCACATCAAGATCTACCGGACCAAAAAAGTCAGTTTTCATTTCGAACAGGAAGTGCCCTGGACGCTGGACGGCGAGTTTGGCGGATCGTATAAGGATGTTGAGATCCGGGTCGTTCCTGAAGCGGTCAGCATCTATACAGAGAAGAAGAGATCATGAAAAACATCATTTTCAATAAACATGGTTCTGCCGTAAAGAATTTCTTCCGGGACCTGATCGAGTCTCCGGACACGCTCGCCATCGACGTCAACGTTCCGTGCAAAAACAAACTGCTGGATCTGATCCGCATGGTCCACACCAGTCAGACGATCCGAAAAAAGGTGAATCTGCCTTTTCAGGATATCTGGTTCTCCATGAAGGAGATCCGTGCATTCGCGGATGAAGTCTCCAATTTCATCTTTGTGAGCGAAGCTCTGGCTTTCATCAACATCGATGTGCTGAAGAAGATCAAAAGGGAATATCCGAAAAGCCGTTTTATCGTGATCGTGTTCGATTCCATGCATGCGGACGTACGGAATCTGGTTGTCGGCCGTCCGCTGATACTCGGTTTTCCATGGGATCTTGCCCTGTCATTCAATCAGGATGACTGCGACGAGTTCGGATTCCGGAATCTTGAACTGAAATACTACTCAGTACCGGAGATCTTCCGCAACAGGGAGAAATCCGAGGTGCACAGCGATATCTCCTACATTGGCGGCGCCCAGCCGAACGACACCCGGGTGGCGAAGATCCGCGAGATCTACCGTTATCTGGTCGGAAGACAGGTCAGCTGCAATTTCGTGATCACGAACTGGCCGGACCAGAAGGACGGCATCCGCTACGAAAAAGACTATATCCCGTACGAGGAATTCGTGCGGATCGAGAACGAAAGCAACTGCATCCTGGAAGTCGTCAAGGAAGGACAGCGGTCCAATACGGCAAGATATTTTGAAGCCGTTCTGCTGAACAAAAAGCTGCTGACAAACAACCCGAACATCAAGACCCTGCCGTTCTATGACGAACGCTATATGCGCTGTTTCGAAACGGTCTATGATATCGACCTGCAGTGGGTCAGAGCCGCGGAACCGGTCGACTACCATTACAACGGTGAGTTCTCACCGGTCCATATCCCTGCATTGATCGAAAAGTATCTTGCCGAAAAAGGAGATCAGTCATGAAAACAATCGTTACCGGAGTAAACGGACAGCTTGGATATGATCTTGTCTTCAGACTGCTTTCGGACGGAAATACAGTCATCGGAACGGACCTTGTCCCGGCGGATATCGTTCTGAAAGATCCGGAAGAAGCGGCAAAATACCGTTTCCGTGTGCTGGATATCACGGATAAGGAAGAAGTCCTGAAACTGATCGGAGAGGAAAGACCGGACGCAGTGATCCACTGCGCGGCCTGGACGGCCGTGGACGCAGCGGAGGATGAGGACAAAAAGGAAAAGGTCTTTGCCGTGAACGTTTCCGGAACCGGCTATCTCGCGGAAGCCTGCAGGGCAGCCGGTGCCAGGATGGTCTATATCTCGACGGACTATGTCTTCAACGGAAAGGGCAGCAGACCCTGGGATCCCGATTCGAAGGAGTTCGAACCGCTGAATGAATACGGCAGGACGAAACTGGAGGGAGAGCGCAGAGTCGCTTCCCTGCTTGAACGCTTCTTCATCATCCGGACTTCCTGGGTCTTCGGTCTTCACGGAAACAATTTCGTAAAGACGATGCTGCGCGTCGGCAGAAACCGGGAACAGGTGACTGTCGTCTGCGACCAGATCGGAACGCCGACATATACGAAAGACCTCGCGGATCTGATCGCGGAAATGATCCGGACGGAGAAATACGGATACTATCACGCCTCAAACAGCGAATGCCGGCCGGGGGAATACATATCCTGGGCGGATTTCACGGAAGAGATCTACCGCCAGGCAGGATATGCGACAACGGTAAAAAGAGTGACGACGGAAGAGTACGGCTTAAGCAAGGCAGCCCGCCCGGAGAATTCCCGGCTGGACAAGACAAAGCTTGCAAGAAACGGCTTCGCTCCGCTGCCGGACTGGAAAGACGCACTTCACAGATATCTGATAGAATTGGATATGGAGAAAAACAATGGGACAGATCAAAGTTGAGTATAACGTTAACGGAATCGAAGGACTGTGCGTGATCACGCCGGCAGTCCATGGCGACGCGCGCGGATATTTCATGGAGACCTATAACCGGAACGACATGAAGGAAGCCGGTCTGGAGTTCGATTTCGTTCAGGACAACCAGAGCAGCAGCTCAAAGGGCGTACTGCGCGGACTTCATTATCAGATCGAACATCCGCAGGCAAAACTCGTAAGAGTGATCCGTGGTTCCGTGTACGATGTCGCTGTCGATCTCAGGAAAGACAGTCCGACTTTCGGCAAAGCGCACGGCGAGATCCTTTCCGATGAAAACAAAAAGCAATACCTGATCCCGAAGGGCTTTGCCCACGGTTTTCTCGTGCTGTCAGATATTGCCGAGTTCTGTTATAAATGCGACGACTTCTATCATCCCAATGACGAGGGAGGGATCATCTGGAACGATCCCGATCTAAGGATCGACTGGCCGGAGCTCGTAAAGGACCTAGCCGGCGACTACAGTCTGCGGGACGGGACGCCGCTGAACCTGTCCGAAAAGGACAGGAACCAGAAGACGTTTAAAGAGTACTGCGGAAGTTAACGACGAAGAAGAAGCGCAAGCCTTTGCAGCTTCTTTTCATTTGTGTCGGTCATATACAAAACGTTGTAGTACCTGCTGAAATAGCGGAATGCTTTCCATTTGTTTTTTCCGGACAGTCTGTACCGGAAGTATTCTGCGCTTTCTTCGAGCACTCTGCGGTCTTCCGGCCGCATTTCTTTTTTGAGCAGTTCCTCGCAGAGTATGATGCTGTAGCGGTAGGAAGCCATGGTGTTCGTGACATTCAGGAAGTTCTGCAGTTTCCGGAAGAAAGTCATTTTTTCGTTTGTCGTCACGTTCGTCTGATGCTGGCGGTATTCCAGGATCACCTTATCCGAATAAATGATACCGTTGTTTACGGCTGCCGCGAGGCCAAGCCAGCGGTCATGATAGACAACGCTTTCCGGCATCGGCAGCGCGAACGGGATCAGCCGCCTGCGGAAGAGGATCGCCGAACCCTGAACGAAATTGGCATACGCCAGTCTTCTCAGATACTCTTCCCTGGTGAAAGGAAGACTTTTGATATCGAGTACATCCCGCATCGTTCTGCCCATAGAATTGCCGCTGTCGTTGATCAGTCTGGAATTTGCGCAGGCAAGGTCGTTGTCTCCGATCATCGTCATGAGCGTTTCGAGATGGTCTGCGGTCCAGATGTCGTCCTGGTCTGCCAGCGCGATATATTCTGCCCGACAGAGGGAGATCGCTTTTTCAAAGTTTCTGATAAAGCCGAGGTTCTCCGCATTCCTGCAGACTCTGACCCTGGAGTCCTTTTTCGAATACTCTTCGGCGATCTGAAAAGTGCCGTCGCCGGAGCAGTCGTCGACTATGATCAGTTCAAACGATCCGTAAGTCTGCGCGAGGATCGATTCGATCTGTTCGCGAATGAACTTTTCACCGTTAAAAGCCGCCATCGCGATGCTGATCAGCTGTTCACTCATCCTGACCCTCAGCGCTTTCTTTGTAGTAGACCTTATAGGAATGGTGCGTTTTCTGTGCGGCGTCTTTCGGCGGCGTCATATACGTGTCGCCATAGAACTTCGACAGGATCTTTGCATGGTCCTTCGGGATCCGGAATGCAAGGTCTTCAAATGGAACGGTGATGAATTCTCTGAACCATTCGCTTTCCAGGATCTCTTTTTCGCCGCGGTTGGCGGCAACGATGAATCCGCAGTATTTCGTATAATCCTTATCCTCGTATTTGCGGCAGGTCTCATCCAGTTCCCAGATGAGTTTTTTCAGTCTGCCTTTCGGGGAAAGGGCTTTGATGATGAAGATGATGACGTTCCGGTACCAGGATCTCTCCCTGATGATCTTCCATTTCTGCACGTCGATCTTTCTCCGCAGAGCGATCGTCTTTTTAAACAGGTCTCTCGCCTCTTCGGGCGTGTCGCCGACGAAATCCAGCGGGAAGACGTCGAGAAAAACGCCGATCTTGATGTCGGAATCGACCGCTTCCTGCATCACGGTTTTGTTGTGGATGATCTTGGCGAACGGGATGTAGAGATCCTCGTTCTGAAGGATCGAGATCAGTTCATAGTCCGGATTCGTCCGTTCCTCGTTATAGATACGGATCAGCTTTTCGTAATCTTTTCTGGGCAGTCCGACATCGATATCGTCGTCCCAGGGAATGAAGCCCCTATGCCGCACGGCGCCGAGCATGGAACCGCCGGTCAGAAAATAATGAAGATCGTGCGCATTGCAGAACGCGTCAAAATCCTTCATCATCTCCAGCATCATCTGTTTCTGTTCAGCAAGTGTGATCTCTCTCATAGTTCAACAAATAAAGCCTATTCATAGGCTTTATTCAGTTCCTCCTTTAAGACTTCCTCATCCAGATACGGATAGAGGTTTTCGTAGGTCGGCATGATAAACGTTCCGTCGCCCTTGGCATAGGAGCGGATCCGCGGCTCGATCTCGAGATCCTTGGAGACGAAGACTTCGCAGACGACCGGTCCTTCTGCCGCCAGCGCTTCGCTGACGACTCCCGGAAGGTCTTTGACGTCTCTGCAGGAAAGATAGTTCAGACCGTAGGCGCGGGCGATGTTCTCGTTGTTCGGGATCGGGACTCTGTCGGACGCGTCGGTGCCGAAGGTCGGATTGATGTTGTAGGAGCTCTGCGACATGCGGACGAACTGGTAGCCGTCGTTGGATACCAGGAAGATCTTGACCGGGATCTGGTTCACAGCGATCGTGGCATACTCGTGGATATTCATCTGCAGAGCGCCGTCGCCGACAAAGACGAGGACCTGGCCTTTTCCTTTTCCGTCGCGGTTCGCTTCTGCGAGACCCATGGAAGTTGCCCAATAGCCCATCGCGGACAGACCGCCCGAGATGAAGACTTTCTGACCTTCCTTCACATCCCATGCCTGCGCAACGACACTGCAGGAGGAGCCGGTATCGGCTAAAACGATATCATGCTCTTTTGCCTGCTTCGTTACTTCGTTGACCAGCATGTAGGAATTCAGGACATCGGTATCGATGTATCTCTTCTGCAGGACGGGGTAGCGCTTCAGCCAGTCCTGGCAGCAGTTGACCCATTTTTCATGGCTGCCCTTCAAGCCTTTTTTGTATGCCCGTTCGAGCGCCTTATGCAGGAAATCGTTAAGATCTCCTTCTACCGGATCGTCGATCTTCAGCTGATACTTGTTGAATTCGGTCGGATCGCATTCGATCAGGATCTTATAGGACTGTTTGGAGAATTCAGGAACGTTGTAGCCGGTCGTATTCGGTGCCAGATGACTTCCCAGGATCAGCAGGATATCGCAAGTCTGGATCGCGAAATGTGAGGAGCGGTAACCGTGGTTTCCGCAGCGGCCGGCGAAGTATCTGCTGTCAGTCAGGATCGAATCGATGCCCATACGGGAGTTGACGACCGGGATATCCATTCTTTCGATGAATTCACGGAACAGCCCGGTACTGTCGGAAAGGCGGATGCCCTGGCCGGCGAGGATCAGCGGACGCTTTGCATTCATGAGCTTGTCGAGGATCTCGTCGACCTTTTCATCGCTGACGGTCTTGATCTTTGCCTTGTAGGGTTTCGGCGGGAATTCACAGGGACATTCGGCGCCCTGGATCGTGATCGGCACGTCGATGCATACCGGACCCGGTCTGCCGTTTTTCGCGAGCCAGAAAGCTTCGCTCAGCACTTCCGCTGTTTTGGCCGGATCATCGAGAACATAGGCTTTCTTGGTCACGGGCTTGACGATCTGCTCGGAACGGACGTCCTGGGTGCCGTACTGGCGCATATTGTTGTCGCGCTCGTAGCGCAGGTGATTGTGGTTGGAGTCACCGGTGAAAAGAACCAGCGAACCGGAATCGACATACGCCTGTGCCAACGCGGTCACGGTATTGGTCAGAGCCGGACCGTTGGTGACGAAGGCGACGCCGGGCTTTCCGGAAACGCGTCCGTAACCTTCTGCCGACATGACGGCCGGCTGTTCATGGTTCGTAAAGGTAAATTTCAGTTTCTTTGCCTGGGAAAGAGCCTTGCAGATCCACAGCGCCGCGCCTCCTACGATGACATAGGCGTGTTCGATCTTTTCCTCTTCCTCGAGGTATTTTACGATATACTCCGCAACGTTCATGGTTTGTCCCTTTCTATTTGAGTGTATTCTCCGACACGTGGCCGGTGGAGGTGATCAATGCTTTGAAAAGCAGCAGGTCTTCTTTGGAGGTGATCTTGAAGTTCAGGTCGGAACCGCGGACGAACCAGACGGTGTATCCGCATTCGATCAGCAGGGTACAGGTCGCAACGGAACTGGTGATCCCTTTCGCAAGGCCTTCCTCATGCAGTTTCAGGAGGTCGCCGAGATGCATGGTGTGCGGGGTCTGGGTGCGGTAGAGGATCTCGCGGTCGATGCTTTCGACGGATTTGATCTTGTCATATGTTACGAGCATCGCTTCCTTGGTGTCGATGGCGGTAACGGCGTTTCCGTGTTCTTTGCAGACGCGGATATTGTCCGTGATGATCTGCGGTTCGACGTAGGGACGGCTGCCGTCATGGACCATGACGATGTCATCCATGCTGCATTCCTTTGCAACGACTTCGAGGACTTTTTCGATCGATTCCTGACCGGTCGCTCCGCCTTTGACGATGCCTTTCAGTTTGGTGATATTGAACTGTTTGGCATACAGGTCCATAAAACCTTCCCAGCCTTCCAGCATCGCGACGTAGATCGCGTCGATCTCCGGGTGGTTCTGGAAGCATTCCAGGGTATAGATAATGATCGGTTTATCGTAGACGTTCAGGAACTGTTTCGGTACAGCCTGTCCGGTCCTGGTGCCGACTCCGGCAGCGGTAATGATCGCAATGTTCATAGAAAAAGACCTCTTCTTATCCCTTTAAGTCTATCACATCCGGCCTGATAAGCCGATTGAAAGTGACAGCCCGCAGCGACTATTGATATAATTGGAAAAATGGAAAAGGAAAACAGGAAATCAGTCGCCGGAAACGTTACCTACCATCTGCTGTTCCGTCTGGTGATGACGCTCTCCCCGCTGATCGTGGCACCGCATCTGGCGAGAGAACTCGGAGCATCGAATCTGGGGATCTTTTCCTTTGCCCTTGCCAACGCGGAGTATTTCATCCTGTTTGCCAGAATGGGAATCGACCAGCACGGCACCCGCACGCTGGCGGAAAACATCAACGACAAGGACAGGTTCTCCCAGATCTTCTGGGATCTTTATGCCGTCCAGTTTCTGATGTCGCTGATGTGCATTGCCCTTTATCTGGTCTACACCTTCGTATTTATCAGCGAGAACCGCACGATCACGCTGATCCTGGTATTGATGCTTCTGAGCACGATGCTGGATATCACCTGGCTGTTCTACGGTCTTGAGGAATTCAAAATGCTTTCCCTGCGCAGCACTTTCCTGAAAGTTCTCGAAGTGATCTGCGTTATCACGCTGGTCCGTAAAGATGGTCCGGCTCTTCTGATCTATGCTCTGATCATCGGGACAGAGACCCTTTTGAATTCGCTGGTCCTGCTGCCGCTGGCGCGCAGGTACATCGTATTCAAGAAACCGGATCCGAATCGTATCCGAGCTCACATCCGCCCGCTGATGCTGCTGTTCGTACCGCAGCTGGCAGTCACCGTTTTCCACAATATGGACAAGACGATGCTGGGACTTATGGCGGCGTATGAGGAAGGCGGCTACTACTATAACGCCAACAAGCTGATCAATGTGCCGGCGACCGTCACGACCGGATTGTCGGCAGTCTTTCTGCCCAGAGCAGTTACTGTCTTCGCTGATGAAGATAAAGAGAAACGTGACCATTTCCTTAACCGCTCTTTTGAGTTTTCAGCTTTTCTGAGCGCCGGTATGACATTCGGTATCATCGGCTGCGCCAAAGATTTCATCCCGGTCTTTTTCGGCCTTGATTTCATGCCGTGTATCCTCCTGACCTATCTCTTCGCGCCGGTCCTGATCTTCAAAACGGTGTCGAATCTTTACCGCGCGGAGTATATGATCCCCAAACACCAGGACAGCCTCTATATCTATGCGGCAGCAGGTGCTGTCGTCGTCAATCTCATCCTGAACTTCCTGCTGATCCCGCGGTTCGGCGCTTCCGGTGCTGCAGTTGCGACGGCGGTAGCCGAAGCCGTGCTGATGCTGATCCAGTTCAGGGGATACGGCGGAGACGCCCAGGCTTTCCGCTGGCTGAAGGCCAATCTTATCTATATCTTTTTCGGAGCGCTGATGTTCGGATTTATGAATCTGCTTTCCCGTCTCGGCATCGGAGTGATTATGCGTATCGTGACCGAGATCCTGGCCGGAGGCTGTTTCTATATGCTGCTGTGCCTCCTTTACTGGGTCTTTTTCAGCCGGGATAAGGATGTTCTGACGCTGATAAGGCACGAGATCTCGAAGTTTAGCGGAAAGCAGCAGGGGCAGGGCTGAGCATGAGAGTTTTGTATATCAACAGCGTGATCGATTTCGGTTCGACCGGCCGTATCGTCCGGGATCTGGCAAATGCCCAGACCGAGTCTTTAGTCTGCTTCGGCCGCAAGACAGGAAGGTCAGAAGACTATAGAATGACTGCACTGCCGGGCAATATCGAAGGCGCACTGGCGGCCATCCTGTTTGACCGCAATGGCTTTGCCAACAGAAAGGAAACGCGCCGGCTCGTCGCTCTGATCCGGGAATACGACCCGGATATCATCCATCTGCACAATCTTCACGGATACTACCTCAATATCGAGACTCTGTTCGATTTTCTGAAACAATACAAAAAACCGGTCGTCTGGACCCTGCATGATTGCTGGAGCTATACCGGTTACTGCCCGTATTACGACGCAGCCGGCTGTGAAAAATGGAAGACCGGCTGCAAGGCGTGTCCCTATCCTTTTGCCTATCCGTTTTCTCTGTTCAAGCAGCATACCTCGGAGAATTACGAGAGAAAAAAACAGATCTTCAACGGTGTCGGGAAACTTACGATCGTTACACCGAGCGTCTGGCTGAAAAACGAGGTTCAGCACTCTTTTCTTTCCGCCTATCCGGTCAGAGTTATCCCGAACGGGATCGATCTGAAAAACTTCAATCCGGAAGGAAGAAAGAAGAACGGGACTTTTTCGATTCTGTTTGCAGCCAGTTACTGGACGAGGGAAAAAGGAAGCGAGGAGATCCAGAAACTGCTTCCGCTCTTGAACAAGGACATCCGCGTCGTGATCATCGGTCAGGGCTCTGAAGCGTTTAAGAACGCTCCCAATGTTACTGCACTGCCGCGGACGTCATCCCAGGCAGAACTCGCCGGACATTACCGGAACGCGGATCTTTTTGTCAATTTGACCCTGCAGGACAATTTTCCGACCGTCAACATAGAAGCGCTGAACTGCGGAACGCCGGTCATCACCTACGCGACCGGCGGCAGTCCGGAGATCGCTGATGAAAAGACCGGCGCAGTCGTTCCGAAAGGCGACTATAAGGCGATGGCTGAGCTGATCAACCGCCTCAGCACTGAGAATCCCTTCCTGGCTGCGGAATGCGAAGCCAGAGGAAAACGATTCTCTGTCGCGAATATGGCGGCTGCGTATGCATCCCTTTACAAGGAACTGTATACTATAAGTGACTGACAGAATATAAAAGGCTGCCGTATATCTCCGGGAAAACGAGAACTATGACCATGGAAGAAAACAGCATCCGCTATCCGATCGTCATCCCTGCATATAAGCCAACTGAAAAGCTGGTCGTTTTGTGCAGAGGACTTATTGAATTGGGGATCCGCGATGTCGTCATCATTGACGACGGCAGCGGTGAGCAGTACCGGGAAATCTTTTCCAGGATCCGTGAAGAGTTCCCGTTCCGTGTGATCGTTCACGGAACGAATCAGGGAAAAGGCAGGGCGCTGAAAGACGGTTTCGCGTATCTTCTGGAAGATAAGAATGTGAAAGGCTGCGTGACCGCGGATGCCGACGGACAGCATAGGCCGGAAGACATTCACCGCTGTCTGCAGCAGCTTGAGGTTGAGACCGGAAAAATGATCATGGGCGTGCGGGATTTCTCGGATAAGATCATTCCGCTGACTTACCGTGTATGGAACAACGCGACGAAGATCATCTTTTCCTATATCTACGGATCGAAACTGCCGGACTGTCTCTGCGGTCTGCGCGGTCTGCCGCGTTCCTTTATGGAAAAAATCGCCAACCTGCCCGGCGAAAGATACGAGTACGAGATTAACGTGCTAATCGAGGCGACCCAGACGATCGGCGTTTTGGATATACCGATCGCCACGATCTTCGATGAAAAGGGGCATTTTACCTCGCGCGATTCCTTCAGGATCTACCGGATCTTCCTAAAGGTATTTCTGACCTTCATTTTCTCGTCTGTTTCATCCACGGTCATTGACCTGACACTGTTCCATTTTTCCTGCAACTTTCTCCGTGACCGTTTCCCGCTTGCCTATATCACTTACGCGACGATCATCGCGAGAGTCGTTTCCGCTACCTACAACTATGTGGTAAACAAAAGAGTCGTCTTCAAGGATCAGACCGATCACCGGCATTCCGGACTGAAATTCCTGATCCTCAGCGTCCTTCATCTGGCGATCAGCGCCTTTGCCGTGACCGGTCTTGTGACCATGATCAAGGGAGTACCGGAAACGCTCCTGAAGGCAGTCGTCGACACGACTCTGTTCTTTGTCAATTATCCCATTCAGCAGAAATATGTTTTTGGGGACAAATCCGAACAGTAAATAGTAGAATATAGTCTATGAAGACCCTGGTCATCATTCCCGCCTTCAACGAAGCGGCAAATATCGAGAATCTGACAAAGGAACTGATCTCTTTCGGCTATGACTATCTGATCATCAACGACGGATCCACAGATGAGACCGCCGAGATCCTGAGGAAGAACAGCTATTCCTTTCTCGACCTCAAGGAGAATGTCGGGATCGCGGGCGTGACCAAGGTCGGGTTCCGTTACGCATATGAAAACGGTTTCGACGGGGCGATCGTTATCGACGGAGATGGTCAGCATCCGCCGGGATATATCCATGCTCTGCTGAACGAAGTTGCTGCCGGAAGCGACTATGTTGTCGGTTCCCGTTTTGTAACGGAAAAGAAACCCCTGACTCCGCGCATGCTGGGAAGCCGGCTGCTTTGCCTTCTGATCCGCCTGAAGACCGGCGTTAAAGTGACCGATCCGACCAGCGGAATGCGGGCAATGGGAAAAAGAGTGCTCGCGGATTTTGCTGAAAACATGAATTTCATCGCCGAGCCGGACGCTCTCTGCTACGTTCTCCGGAAAGGATACAAAGTCCGGGAGATCCAGGTCGAGATGAAAGAACGGGAAGGCGGCGTTTCCTATTTTGCCAATCCGTTCAAATCTGTCCGTTATATGGTCAATGTGATCCTATCGATCCTTTTTGTACAGTGGTAGGTATAGTATGAACAGAACTTTACAGATCTTCTTATTTGCATTCTCGCTTTTATCTCTGATCATGATCCTGCGGAGCGTCTACCGCAACAGGATGAATATTCACTATGCGATGATCTGGATCATTTTCGGCATCGTTCTGATCGTTATCTCGATCTTCCCGCGGCTGATCTCCTATCTGTCCAGGATCCTTGGCATTTATGCCCCTGCAAATACGATCTTCCTGGTGACGATCTTCTTCCTGTATGCCCTGAGTTTCTATGCATATTTAAGGATCTCCAAGCTGAACGATCAGATCCAGTCCCTGAATTATGAGATCGCGCTTTTGAAGAAAAAGTTTGAGGAAAACAGCAAAGAACAAGAATGAAACGAATGCTCGTGATCGCCGGCGCCTTTGTGCCGGTCAATGATACGGTCACTCTGCTGACCTATAAACGTCTGAAACATCTGGACTGTGAGTTCGATGTTTTATTATTGACCGGAAAGACCGATACGAGCCTTGAAGAGGAACTGAAGAAGGATCCTGATTATAAAAAATTCCATTTTTATCCTGTCGCCGACTATGACAGCACGATCTCTATAGCTAAGCCGTGGAGACTGCCGCTGAGTCTTATCAATCTGAATAAGTATAAAAGAGCCGCACTTCGGCTCGCACAGAAGAACCGTTATGATTATCTGTACACTTCTTCGGTGCCGGGGATCAGCCACAGCGCCGGTCTTCTGGTCAAAAAGCATTTTCCGGAGATCAAATGGTTCGCCTCGTTCTCGGATCCGATCAAGAACTCCCCCTATAAGAACGATCCCTATCTGGCAAAGAGGAATCCGGTCTACCGGCTGATGTTTTCGGTGGGTTCCGAACTGTATATGGGGGAACGCTATGAGAATGACGGTATCCTGGCGGATAAACTGATCTTTATTTGCGAGGAAGAAAGAGACTATATCGTTTCCCAGCATGATGATCCGGAAGGACTGAAAGAAAAATCTCTGATACTTCCTCTGGTGTATGAGAAAGACTGGTCGATGTACAGACAGATGGTGGAATCAGAGAGGCATGAGCATACTCCCAGACGGGCCGTTCATCTTGGACGCCTGTACGGATTGCGCAGGATCGATACGTTTATTGAAGCCCTGCGGGAACTGAAACAGGAGGATCCGGAACTGAAGAACAGGATCATATTCGAACAGTATTCCGAGATCCAGAAAGAAGACGTCGAAAAGATCCGTGAATATGGTTTAGAGGATGTCTTCAGGATCTATCCGAAGGTGAATTACCAGAAGGCCGTCGAGATCATGAAGAACGCGGATATCCTGCTGCTGTTTGACACGATCATGGACGGCGCGCCCGTTCAGCCGTATCTTCCCAGCAAGATCCTTGAATACCTGCTGCTGCGGAAACCGATCCTGGGAATCTGCCAGGACAATTCCCCTAGTTACAGGATCCTGAAAAGATACGGACACCGCGCAGCATATGCTCCTTCCGAGATCCGAGAGTCGGTAAGTGCGATCGTGCAGGATCATTCAGTGTACGATTATCCTCTGGATGATCTTGATTCCGAAAATCATCTGCTTGATCTCAGTTAGAAAAAGAAAATGAAAAGAAGACTGGTTGGTTTAGATTATTTAAAAGTTCTGGCAACGCTGATGGTGCTCGCGCTGCATGTTCATATCTACCGTATCGACTTTGTTCAGAGCGGCAAGATGATCAATGTCGTACAATATGCGTTAAGACTTATCAGCGAAGGCGTTCCGCTGTTTGTGATCACAAACGGGTTTTTACTGTTCCGCAAGGAAGCCATCAACGTTAAAAAGGTCTATTCGAAAGCGCTGCTGTATTTCGTTCTTTATCTGGTGTTCGGAACGCTGACGATCCTCATAGTTAATGCTGAAGAAAAAATGACTGTGAACGCGTTCATGGCGGAGCTGCTGTCGATCTCTTCGGGAAAGCCGTACACCGGCTCTCTCTGGTTCATACAGAGCCTGATCGCCATATATCTGATCTTTCCGCCGCTGCACTATATGTATAAAAATAATTATCCAGTGTTTCTGAGTCTTCTTAAGGTAGTTCTGCTGTTTTCGGTCGGTCTGAACACGGTCAATCTGATCGGAGAGATCTTCTTCAGGATAGACGCCGATAAATTCTCGGCTTTTGCCGGTGTTACCTCCGCATTTGAGAATTTTGATCCGTTCCGTATCTCATCATTTCTTCTGTTTTTCATGCTTGGGGCATATGTGGAACGCAATCTTGATAAACTGAAAGCCAAGCTCGGGAAACTCTGGCTGGCTTCTGCTCTGTGCTGGGCGGCCTCAGTATTCTATGCTCTGACGATGAGCAGAATGACGATCCATCTGCTGGAGCCGGACTTCTGTTACGGTTCCGTCTTTATGGTCATTCAGGTCATCACGGTCTTTGTAACGTTCCTTCAGATTCCCGAGAAAAGCAATCTGTTCGAAAAAGCGGCCGGTTATATCTCTTCGTGCTCACTGTGGATCTATTTTGTGCACAACATCGTGATATTCCTTTTGCTGTCACGCCTGCCGTTCTCTTCAATGAGCCAGCGGCTGATCTTTCTCGCGGCGGTGTTCCTGATCTCGCTGATCATCGCATCAGTTATTCATCCGATCGAAAAAGCACTGTCTGCACGTCGGGGCGGATGATTGTCCGGCAATGCCAAAAAGCATATAATTAAGCCATGGAATTCAACTCCCTGTTTTTCGTTTTCATCTGGCTTCCGGTCTTTGTTTTAGCAGCTTATCTGACAAAGAATCAGCCGTTCTATAAATACATTCTCTTTTTGTTTTCCTGCGGCTTCTATATCCTCAGCGATGTGAAGCACTTCCCGTTGCTGGCGGGAATGGTCATCTGCACATATCTATTTGGCATCCTGGTGTCAAAAAGAAAGAACAGTTACTTTCTGTATTTGTTCATTGCGGTGATCTTCCTGTCTTTTTTTAAATACGGAAACTATGTTCTGAATCACTTTTCCTCATATTTTTCAGCATCTCCGCTGCGCCTGGTTATGCCTGCAGGAATCAGCTTCTACGTGTTTACGGCGATCTCGTATGTGAGTGACTGCTTTTACGGAACCGTCTCAGCAGAGAAAGATATCGTTCTTCTGACAGATCATCTGACTTTCTTCCCGACGGTCATCTCGGGACCGATCCATCGGTACGGGGATTTTAAAAAGTATATGGAAGAGCCTTGTATCAATACAGATTCGATCGCGAACGGCATGAGAAGGTTCGTTCTCGGACTCGGAAAAAAGACGCTGATCGCAAACCAGATGGCAGTGATCGTGAATAAAGTCTTCTCCGCAGATACGGAGCTGTCTTTTTTACTTGCCTGGTACGGACTGGTCGCGCTGGTCCTGCAGATGTATTACGATTTCAGTTCCTACTCTGATATGGCGATCGGTATTGCGAAGATGATCGGATACCGTGTGCCGGAAAACTTTGACCACCCGTATCTGGCGACTTCTTTCAGCGAGTTCTGGAAAAAGTGGCATATCTCGCTGACGAACTGGTTCCGTAATTATGTTTATATTCCGCTAGGTGGAAACCGGGTCAGCCTGCTCCGCTGGATGCGGAACATGCTCATCGTCTGGCTGCTCACCGGCATCTGGCACGGTTCAACCTTCAACTTCGTAATCTGGGGCTTGTATAACTGCTTCATTCTGATCTTTGAAAGAAAAGTCTTCCGGGTGGGGAATCCGTTTTTGGGCTGGATCATCACAATGGTGTTGATCGCAGGCGGCTGGCTGATCTTCAAAACAAGTTCGCTGACACAGCTGCTGGTATTCGTAAAGGCCCTGGCCGGCAGAGGCTCGCCGCTGAACATGTTCTATATCCGTTCGCTGGATATCCTTTATCTTCTGCCTTTCGTGCTCGTTGCGGGAGTGCTTCTGTTTGTTCCGCTGGTCAGGATCAGTGAAGCAGTGAAAGAAAGGTTTTCCGTTTTATATGATGTATTCCTGCTTGCGCTGCTGATCATGTCTGTCGTCTTCATTATCAGCGGATCGTACTCTGCGTTTATTTATTTCGGGTTCTAAATATGAAAAACAAATTGCCTGTGTTTGTATTGATCGTTCTGTTTTTCCTGGGTACAGGAATCTTTGTTTTCCCGCAGAATGAAGTATCCGTATCCGAAAAAAGAAACCTGGCGACGAACGAATCGATAAAGGCCGGAGATATTCTCGGCGGCTCTTTCTCGGCGAATGTCGAGAATGTGATGAAAGACCAGTTTTATTTCCGTGACAGTATTACAGGTTTTTACTATCGTCTGAAGACGATCCTGAACCGTTATCTCGGTTCCGGAAAAAGCAGTATCGACTATGTCTATCTAAACGAAAACGTGATCGAGCTCGATGACGGGTATTTGATAAACAACGTTTTGTTCTACAACGAAGAGGATCTCGATATCGCCGCTTCCAAAGGCTACAACCTGAACGAGGTCGATCTGAAGTATCCGGAGATCAAAACATATGTTTATTTCCCGACCAGAATGGAGGAGATCCTGGATGTCCAGGGCAATTCTCCGGAGACCTCAAACTACGGTCTGGGTTACCGGGAAGCTTTCAGGATCCAGCTGAATCCGAATATCACCTACGGATCCTTGAAGATGGACGGCATCGAAGACCACAAAGCGTACTTCTATAAATCCGATTTCCACTGGAATCACATAGGTGCCTATGAGGCATATAAAGACATCGTGCGGATGATCGGACAGGATTTTGAGATCGGTGATCCGAAAGAGATCGCGGAAGAGATTTGCTATGACTATGAGTTCCGCGGAAACATCAGCAGCCAGATCGGTCATCTCGGGGAAGCGGATCATATCTGTGATTACAGGTTAACCGATATCGGTGAGCATACTCTGATCGCGGACGGCGAGGAAACGGATCTGTCAGGTGTAAAGCGGGAATACGCGGAATCCGGCAACAGCAGTCAGTATTCGGACTATGATATTTACTTCGGAAACAACTATTTCGAAAGGATCTTTGACTTCCGTCAGCCGGAAAGGCCGAATATCCTGATATTCGCGGATTCCTATACGAACGTTTATCAGGAATGGCTGGCGTCACATTTCAATAAGACCGTGATCCTGGATCTGCGTACCCGCCCGGAAGACTTTTCACTCGACTATTATGTTCAGCAATATGACATCGATATCTTCCTGATCGCACAGCCGTACCACGATCTGTTCTTCAACGGCGACATGTTCATTCCGCTGAACTGATAACCGGATCCGGAAACTATCCTTTTGTTTTGAAATCTCATATAATGATTGCGATATGATCTACTTTCTAACCGGTTTACTGTTAGTCGTATATTTTGAACTTCTCGGTCAGTCTTTTCTTTCTTTGATCAGTAAGGAAAGAAAGGGTTTTTCGTTTGGGACCGGGTTTATCCTTATGCTTGCAGTCGCATATCTGTCAACCTCGCTGCTGACGGCTATGGACTGCTCTTTTTATTTGATCCTCGTGATCTATACGGTCCTGTTTCTGCTGAGCGGGGTGCTGATCCTGCGCCAGAGAAAGAGTCTGGCCATCAATTTCAGCTGGCTGGAACTCGTTCTGCTGCTGGCGGTCATTATCGTTCTGATGTACTACAGTCTGAATACCGGTTTCGGTGATCTGGATGGTTTTGATTCGACCTTCTATCTGAACATGGTCACTAACAATATCGGTCTTTCAAAACTGAACAGCCGCAGCGTTTATTACGGAGACACTGCTTTTTCGATCCAGCTGCAGTATACTTTCCAGTCCTATTATTATCTGGCAAGCGTCCTGATCTTCTATGTAGAGAAGTTCTGCAGCCTGCTGCATATAACCTTTTACCGGACTCCTTGCTTCGTCTGGCCGAACCAAATACTGTTTTTTGCCTTGCTGGCTTCGCTGATCTCGGATGCGGTCAGAAGATCGAGAGAAAAGAATTATGCTTTGCTCGCTTTAAGTCTGGTCCTAACCGTGTTTTACTTCGGGCGCTTTTATTTCAACAACGTTTTCGGATTCTACGGGAATTCGCTGCGGACGCTTTTGTTCGGATACGCATGCTGTCATATGCTGGATTATCAGATCAGCAGAGACAGAAAAGATAAACTGTTATTCTATCTGACGATCCCGGCGATCTGTGCCTGCTCGTCTTCAGGCGTGTTCTCCTGCTTCTTCCTGCTTTTTGCCCTGTATTTTTTATGGATCGGCAGAGAAAAGGATCTTCTGAAAGAATATGCTGTAGTCCTGTTGTTCCCCATCACAAACCTGATCGCGGTACTGCGGAACTCGGTACTTCTGGGATTTGCTGTGGGAGTCGTTTTTGCCGGCGTTCTCTGGGTCATGAATGAACCGATGAAAAAGATCGGAAAAGACAAAAGAAACCGTCTTGTTATGCTGGCTGTCTGCGCATTGGTGATGCTGGTAATGTCTTATATGACGGACGGAAAGATCTTTCATTACGAAGCTTTTGCTCTTAACAATTCGCAGCAATACGACATGACGATCAACTACTTCTATTATCCGAATGAGGCAGTTCCCGGGATCAGGGCATACAAGTTTACCATTCTCGCGATTCTTGCCGTCTCCGTCCTGTTTGTACGTAACGATATGACGAACGTTGATCTGATTCTGATCGCTGTATTCTTCAATCCGTTCTGCTGCGCCTTCCTGAATAAGATCAACCCGGTCTTTTACCGGTCCTATGATATTATCATCAACCCCTTTACCATCGTTTTCTTTGTCAACTGCTGCGGTAATCTGATCTCGGTTAAATACGCGAAAGAATTCATTGCGATCCTGCTTTCGCTGTATTTGCTTTACCTCGGGAGCATCGTCAAACCGATCTATTATCACAAATCGTTTGTGACGAAAGGCGATTATAACCGGATATACCGTATGAATCAGGATGAGCTGGACGCCCTGGCGGCGCTGTCTGCCGAGATCTCGTATCATCAGGACAGTGAACCGAAAATAATCACATCCAACAAACTGACACAGTCCATGCTCAGGACCGGAGAATTCCTGTACGGAAGAGAGAACAAGCGCAACGAAAACTGGGCTGAAGCCGAAAATGAACTGTTCAATATTTTTTATCCTGTCGAGTTCTACGGAGATCCGAAACAGCCGGCGGCGGATTATGACCATATGTGCGGATATCTGCAGGAAGCAGATATCCGGTACATCGTCCAGGACAAAGAGGTTGTATACTATGATAGCGAAAAAGATGTCTGGTATTCTTTGACATATCTGATCGACCGCTGCGGAACCTATCCGTTCTATGACAGCGATCGTTATAGTGTTTATCGTTTTGACTGGGAGAAATAAAGAATGAAAAAGATCAAAGTGCTTCGTTATTTTCTGATCGAGATCGCGTTCACGCTGGCGATGCTCGTTTATGTCGTGAAGCTTCACAACGTGTATTCGGTATCCGGACCTTACGAAGTGCAGTTTTTAAAGATCGCATGCCTTGCAGTCGTTGCGCTGATCTGGTTCTTCGGACCGATGCTGAACCGTCTGGTCATGCTGGTGGTCGGGGAAGCCTACACTTTCTATCTGGTTGGACAGGACGTATATAAACGCGGTTTCCAACAGTACTGCCGTTTCTCCACTATGAAAGATCTGTGGGGCGAAGTTTGGGGAGCAAGAGCCAGCGCATTCGAACTCGTTACCGGAAAAGACATATTTCCGTTCGTTCTCCTGCTTGTGATCTGTGTAGCCTTCTTTATCGTGTATCTTCTTCTGCAGAGAGACTGTTTCAGTCTGAAATGGAGGATCCCGTATAAGCTTGCCGTTCTGCTGCTTTTCTTCCCTGCCAGAGCCTGTTTGAACAACTACAATGCACTCGTTGAAGATCTGAGAAGCCAGGCGGACGCCTTCCAGCTCTATCACAGTGAGTACTATGCATTTGATATGATGCAGAACACAAAGGATTTCGTTGAGAAATACGGTCTGCTGACCTTTGCCTACCGTGACGGACAGAAATTCTTCAGCAACGAAGTCGTCGGAGACAAGGAGCGTGAGGAAATCGCTGCGTTCATGGCGGAACAGCCGGAACAGCACAGTTCCCAGTATCACGGTCTGTTCGAAGGGAAGAACGCATTCTTCATTCAGGCGGAGTCTTTCATCAATGCGGCAATTGACCCGGATCTCACGCCGACTCTGTACAAGATATTCAATGAAGGCATCGTATTCGACGGATTCAATACTCCTTTGATGGCAGGATCCACCAGCGATACTGAATTCATGGCAAATACATCGGTCATCCCGATCACACAGGGCAAATCGATCTGCTACAACTTCTATCAGGACACTTTCCCGGTGACCCTTCCGGGCATCTTCGCCTCCTATGGATTCAACCCGATCGTTTATCACAACAACTACGGTGAGTATTACAACCGCACTCTCTTTATGCCGACTCTCGGATACAAGACATTCTTCGACTGCACTGGCCTCGGGCTTGAGGATGAAGCGCCGGATTCCGTTGTTGCCGATGTTGTTCAGTGGATCTATTCCGGAACCAGCAACCCGTACATGGCGTTCTGGATCACGTATTCCGGACATCAGCCGTACCAGAAAGACAGCGTCGGCGTTTCAGAGGAAGACTGGGCTGCGATCTATGCGAAGTATCCGGATATCGACGAAAACTTCGCCGCCTTCCTGGCTAAGAACATGGACCTTGACCGCGGTCTCGGAAACATGATGAATCTGCTGGCAGACAACGGAAAACTCGATGATGTAGTCTTTGTCTTTTTCGGAGATCATTTCGCGAAAGGCATCGATTTCACTGACTCAAGTGCTTTCTATGAACAGACCGGAAAAGACTATTCATATGACAGCAATTTTACCGGACTGGCTTTCTACAACAGTGCGACCGAAGGATTCCATTACTATAAAGAAGGCACTATCCTTGACCTTCTGCCGACTGTCTGCGATCTCTGGAACTTTGATTACGACGCCCATGCCGTTTTCGGAAGAAGCCTCTTCGATGAGGAATATGACGGATTCTACTTCACGGAATACGGAAACTGGCGTTCCAACTATTATGAGTTCGATCCTACGACCGGCACTCTCACTGCCAGAAACAACGCTTCTTTCGATATGGAGAAAGCGCAGCAGGAAATGTCAAGAAGAGTAAAAGAAAGAGAGATCTGCAACCAGATCCTCGAACTTGATTATTTCGGAACACACGAATCATCCGATTAATCCAGAATATAGCGGAATTCTTCTGCTTTATCCGGATAGATCCGGACGATCTCGTTATAAAAGTATTCTTTAACAGCCGGAGAGAAATCTCCGGTTCTTTCATAGATCTCGATATTCATACCGTCGATCTCTGTTGTATAGACCTTCTGATAGATCTCCTGAATAAGCGGTTCTGACCAAAGGGCGTTAGAGATAATATCGTAGATATGCTGATAAGGTTGATTGAAATACTGGATCGGATCGATCGTAATGATATATTTGATAAATTGCAGATCTCGCGGGAATCCGTCCCGGAGGTCCAGAACAGCGCTGTCGATCTGCGGCATCATGCTCAGATCAGGGAGAGAAGCATTACGGAGGATATCGTCGTTAAACTCCAATGAGCCGGACGCCATATAAGCAGAGATGCCTTCTCCTTCCGTTAAGTAATACAACGTTGTAGATAGTTCCCGTATCTTATCGATATCCGTCATTTTTTCCGGAGTCCTTCTCGGTGTATTGACTAATGGGATCTGCGGCATCGGTGAAAGAACGAGCATTGCATTCAGACCTAAGAAAGCACTTAAGACGAAAGGCAGAGCTTTCTTTTTCTGACTCCAGAGGCCGATCATACCGTATGAGAATACATAAAGGATCGGTAAAGCTACGATTGTATAGTGATGATGCTCCAAACTCTGAACTCTCCAGAAAAGCAGAAGCGGAACGACGATCATGAGAAAGAGGCTGCATAAGGTCTCGGTTTCTTTTTCTTTTATCAGTCTGTAAATGCCGTAAAGTCCGACCGATATGATCAGCAGCGAGAAGAATGAAATAAATTCAAAGATTTTTCCGGAGCGGTTATACGCCTCGTAGGCTTCTGAGAAATTGTTCCCGATGACTATGCCAATATACGGACGGAAGAACAGCAGAAGGATCAGCAGAGTGACTGCACCGGACGAAAACAACAGGAGAAGGTTGCGCGGCAGTTTCTTGTCTTTCATATGTCTGGATGCGAAGACATATTTCAAAAGATAAGCCGGATAGAATGCAACCAGCATGTAAAGACTGTATCTCCGGAAAAAGATCAGCAGCAGGGCAAACAGGTTGATCGACAGCGTATCGATCCAGTCAATGTGTTTCCATTCCTGATGCAGGGTCAGCAGGACCATCATCATGAGGAAGAAAAGATTGCCGATATCCACCTCTCCGTTGAAAAG
The DNA here is from genome assembly GCA_017533785.1 of Erysipelotrichaceae bacterium. Taxonomy (GTDB): domain Bacteria; phylum Bacillota_I; class Bacilli_A; order Erysipelotrichales; family Erysipelotrichaceae; genus RGIG5669. The sequence goes on from JAFWII010000001.1 coordinate 69,397, forward strand.
GATGAGCCACAACGGATAAAAGACTGCTGAGATCAGAAGGGGCAGGCGGGGATTCTCCATATTGAATGAAAAATAGAAGACCTGTAAAAGAACAAAGGTCGGAACAACGAAGTTTAGAAAAATTGAGATACAGAACCATCCATAACTCGGTGAGATGAGGGTGACCCCAAGCATCAGCAACGCAGGAAGATAGGAATACTCCTGATGGTTCATTGAATTATATACTTGCCCGAGAATTGACGCCGGGTTTTCAAAAAACCATTTTTTGATATACAAGGACCGAAGCCAGTGCCCGGAATAGTCATAGCTATAGATCGTGTTCTCCATGTGGAAGAACAGCCAGATAACGGCGATTCCGGCAACGATAAAAAGGATCGTATTGATGATGATGTCTGTCAGTTTATGCCTGACGGCAAAGGCATAGCGCTTCTTTCGCATCAGCAGGCAGCCGGAGAGGATAAGGATCGCCGGCCACAGCAGAACGAGCAGCAAACGCAAGCCGTTTCGCAGGATAAAATTCATGTTTTTATTATAGTATGTTTGTTTTAAAAACGGCGAAACAGATATAATTATTAGGATGATCATCGGTGATTACTATTATGAGTTTCCGCAGACGCTGCCGAGACTGGAGATGTTGTCTCCGTACTTTGTTGTTTTCGTGTTGCTCTGCTTCTTTCTTTCCCGCTCATTTCAGGGCAGGCTGCGTCCGTTCGTTCTTTTTGCAGCAAATCTCGTATTTCTTTATTCCTTTTCGCTTTATCACCTCTGCCTTCTCTGTGAACTGGCACTCATCGGGTATCTGTTCTCGTTGCTTCTGATATATAAAAAGAACCGCATCACTCTGAGCGTTTCGGTACTGGCATGTCTGGCTGTTCTGTTCTTTTTCAAATACCAGGGTTTCTGGAAACTGTCATTAACGATCCCGCTCGGACTGTCGTATGTGACTTTCAAGCTGATCTCATACTATGCGGACGTGTATACAGGCAAGACTAAGGGAACCCGCAACCCGATCTATTTTTTCGATTACGTTCTCTTCTTCTCCCTGATCACCGCCGGTCCGATCAACCGTTTCGAGCCGTTCTATCAGACGATCTCGAACCGGCAAGAACTGGAATACCGCGATGCCAAAAACGGCGGTTTCCAGCTGATGCTCGGAATCTTTGAGAAAAAAGTGTTCTGTGATTATCTTTCGGATGTTATGTCCAGGGCTCTGAACAGCGGTCTCGGAGGACTGAACACGCTGCTTGCGGTCGTTCTGTATTCTTTCGTCATCTATCTGGATTTTGATGCATGCTCCAACATCGCGATCGGCACAGCACGTCTTATGGGTTTCTCGATCCCCAAGAATTTCAACAGCCCATACCTTTCCGCTACGATCAAGGAATTCTGGAACCGCTGGCATATTTCCTTAAGTACCTGGTTCCGTGACTATGTATATATTCCGCTCGGCGGAAACCGGAAGGGAAAGGTGCTGCAGTATTTATTCATAATGATCGTATTCATACTGTCGGGAATCTGGCACGGTTCAACAACGAACTTCGTGATCTGGGGTTTGCTTCACGGGCTTCTCCGCATCTTCGAGGATATCATTCTGCTCCCCTTTAAGAACAGCAATAAGACTGTAAGACTTATTGCCAGACCGTTCGGGATCCTGATCAATTTTGCGTTTGTTACTTTCTTCTGGCTTTTCTTCCGTTATCAGACACTGGATCAGGTCACGGCGATCCTTCAGGATATCGCAAAACTGTCCCCGCTTTCTTTGACGGAGATCGGCCTTACGCTGAATGAACAGGTATGGCTCGGCGTCATCCTGGTCTGCGTACTGATCAGCGACATTCTGCGCAAACACTTTGACATGCTGGAAACATACGCAAAAACGATCTTCCCACTGCGCTGGCTCGGCTATGCATTGCTGATCGTTGTTTTCCTCATCTTCGGTGTTTACGGCGGAAGTTTCGCCGCGAGCGATTTTATCTATAAGTACTTCTAGGTCGGAATAATGTGGAAAGAGTTTAAAGCATTCTTACAAGCTGCTGTCAAAACCTGTCTGATCGTCGGACTCTTTTTCGGCAGTTTTGAATACTTGAATAAAGTCTTCTATAACCGCGAAGTATACCACGGCCATTTATACCGCTCGTTGCCGGAAAACAGCATTGATGTGCTGGTGCTCGGAAGCTCCCATGCGCAGTATTCCTTCATTCCTGCTTTCTTCTATCAGGAGACAGGCCTGTACTCATTCATTCTGGGTTCTGCCTGCCAGCCGATGGAAGTGACTTATGAGATGCTGAAGGAGGCTCTGAAAACGCAAAGTCCCTCGATCCTGATCCTGGAAGCATACACAACGATCCCGCTGCATGAAAACTGCCTGGGTAATTCCTGCTATGTTCTGGCCGAGTATCAGATGACCGGACAGGAAAAATACAATACGATCAATTATCTTCCGGAAGATGTCCGGAAGGACTATCTGAATGACTTCCTGAACTATCACAACGACTGGAAGACGATGACGGATTTTGAACTGCTGCTTCCGAAAAACGTATTAGCGAAACCGACTTCCGAAAACAACGATTTCGGTTATGTTTACCAAAGCGCCAAACTTCCGGCGCCGAACTGGTGGTACCCCTTCCGTTACGATGACAACGAACCGGAACCGGTCGAACTCAAACCGCAGGATCTGGATTCACTGAACAAGATCTACGCGCTGTGTCAGGAAAACGGTATCTCCATGTACCTGTACAAAACGGCGATCGATAATTATACCGAAGAGAACTATCAGTATCTCCATGCGACCTGGCGCTGGGCGGAAGAAAGAGGAATTCCCTACACCGACTTCTGTGATGAAGCGCGAGCGATCGACTATGCGATGTGGATCCAGGGCGAATCCGGTCATGCATATGTGAACGGTGCCGGGCTGGTCACACACATCCTTGCGCAAAGAGTCAGCGAGCTTCCTTCCAGACATATTGCAAATCCGGAACTGGATGTCCGCTACACAGCCAGCGGCAACGGATACACCGTAGATTATCTGCGCTACGAGTTTAATCCCACCAGAGTGCTGGACAGGCTCTCCTTTACGAGCGGCATCCTGACGATCCGTTATAATGCCGAACGTAATCCGGACGAAAATGTGATCGAAAAACTGTCCGCGATAATCGGTAAGGAATTCGATAGCAGTCAGGATCAGTATATCTACATGAATAATGGAAAGATCGTAAAAGAGAGCAACGAACCCTTCTTCTTTGAAGTCGATGGAAATACATATGAGTTTACTGAAACAGATATCCTGTATAACGACGAATCAACAGGCAATCTTGGTTCTCTTTCTCTGTGTTACAGCTATAACGGTGTTTTCCCGGTCGTTCACAATATCCGCCTGAACGGATATGTTTGGGAGATCGGATACGATTACTATACGAAACTGGAGGATTAGCCGGGCAGGATTAACTTTCCGGCTTAAAAACAGTATAATATTGAATATGCTTAGCATTATTGTTCCCTGCTACAACGAAGAAAAAACAGTTTCTCTGTATTATGAGGAATTCAGAAACTATGCAGCACAGTTGGGTGATTACGAACTGCTTTTTGTAAACGACGGCTCAAAGGACAAGACGCTTGAAGAGTGTCTGAAAATCAAAGAACAGGACAAAAACTGCCGTATCGTTAATTTTTCCCGCAACTTCGGCAAGGAAGCCGCCATGCTGGCGGGAATGAAAGAAGCGAAAGGCGACTATGTCGTTATCATGGATGCTGATCTGCAGGATCCGCCGAAGCTTCTTCCTGAAATGCTGCAGTCTCTGAAAAATGATCCGGGTCTTGATTCTGTCGCAACCTACCGCGTAAACCGGAAGGGCGAGCCGGTCATTCGTTCGATCTTCGCACGCAGTTTTTATAAGCTGATCAACAAAATGATCGATATCAATATTGTCGACGGAGCCAGAGACTACCGGATGATGACACGCAGAATGGTCGATGCGATTCTTTCCATGGAAGAAGTTAACCGTTTTTCTAAAGGGATTTTTGCCTGGGTCGGTTTTGAAACCAAGTATCTTGAATATGAGAACGTCGAGCGTTCAGCCGGGGAGAGCAAATGGTCGTTCTGGAAACTGTTCCGCTATGCGATCGACGGTATTGTGGGATTTACCACAATACCCTTGCGTCTTGCTACGATCGCGGGCGGCGTGGTATCTGCGTTCGGTTTCCTATATATGATCTATATTGTCCTAAAGGCATTGATCTACGGGGATCCGGTTGCCGGTTTCCCTAGCCTGATCGTGATCATTACTCTGCTGGGCGGGATCCAGTTGATCGTGCTTGGCATTCTGGGTGAATATCTGGCTAAAACCTACATGGAGACCAAGAAGCGTCCGGTGTACATCGTTAAAGAGATTCTGTAAGAGCATTTATGCTCTTTTCTTATAAATTGGACAAAGTTAGCAGAACATTGTACTATTGATTAGTTGAAAGGAGAGCGCTATGGGAAATTTGTTTGACAGACTGTTTAAGAAAAAAAGCACCCGTTATCTGAGCTTGCTGCTCGTGCTTTTACCATTTTTGCTCCTCACCGGTTTCTTTGGATACAGAACCGTTGACTCAATTAAGAATATCGTTCCTGGCGAATCAGGAAGTGTAGCGAAAAAAGATACCGAAGATATCGAGGATTACGATTATCATCTGAGGCATAACGCAACAGACCTGCAGAAAGAACTGTTCAAGGAACTCGATGAACTTCTGGCTCAGGATCCTCAGGATGAATTGGCAATCGCGGAATCGATCGCCAAAAACTACATCGCTGATTTCTATACCTGGACCAATAAGGAAGGGCAGTATGACGTTGGGGGCATGTATTATGTCTTTTCCGACTCCCGCCCGAATATCTACTATCAGGCAAGAGACTCCTATTACCATTATCTTTCGTCCTATATCGAAGAATACGGACAGGAGAATCTTCTTGAGGTCACTTCTGTAGAAGTGGAAACTTCCGGCCCGGCAAATGAATTCACCGATGTATTCGGCAGAACATATCCCGCTTGGTATGTCAGAGTCCGCTATACTTATGCGGATCATCCGAACTTTCCGATCGGAGAATACTACACAGTTATGAATATTACGGTCGTTAAACGTGATAACGGTCGTTTTGAGATAGCTCAGGCTTACGGAGATAACTAAGATGAATAAACGTGACATCATTCAGAAAAAAGAGCCTGCAGCAGCTCCGAGAAATGTAAAAAAAGAGAACAACATTCTGCTTATCATAGCTGCAATACTGACTGTTTTATCTCATATCGGTCTGATCGTTATGATTCTTTGGTCATACCGGTACTACAATCTAAGCAAGGAAACGTTCATCGGCGGTCTGATGGTTCTCGTTTGTCTCGTGATCATCATGGATATTATTTTCCTGATCGCATCACGCTACAGAGATTCCTTACTGAAAGTAGTCAATATCGTACTGGCTGTCATGCTGATGGTCGGTACTTTTGGCGCATCCTATTATCTTAAAACGATCAACAAAGTCGTTGACGATATTACGGAGAACAGCGGAACAGAACAGTATCAGACCATTTCCGTTGTATTCGCCACGCATCAGGACAACAAGAACATCACGAAATTATCCGATCTTAATGGAAAAGACGTCGGTGTTCTCCAGTCATTCTCTGCAGATAAGATCACCGCTTCTTCGCTTGGACAGGAAAAACTTTCCAAGGAAGGTATCAGCCCGAATTACGTCATGTACAAGAGTACGAACGACCTCTTTCTGGCGCTTGCCGCCAAGGAAGTCGATGCTGCGATCTTCCAGCAGGGATACCGTACCCAGTTCAGCAACGAAGACGGATATGAAGAATATGTCGAGCAGGTCGTAGATATCGACTCGTTCGAAGAGAAAGTTCAGGTAGCGGACAACAAGAGCGCAGACCTGAATCTTGCGGATAATCCGTTCAACATTCTGCTGATCGGTCTTGCGCCGGAAGCGAGCGGCGGCGGTCTCCCGGATGCCATCATTGTGGCTTCTGTTAACCCGCGGACGATGACAGTCTCCATGGTATCGATCGCACGTGACTCCTACGTTCCGATCCCGTGCTATGGCGGATCCAAAAATAAGATCAACGATACAGGTGCGGACCGTGCCTGCTTAATGGAATCTGTATCCAGTCTTCTGGACAAGGATATTGACCTCTATATGGAAGTCAACTTCAAAGGCCTGGTCAGCATCATCGACGCGCTTGGCGGAATCTGGATCGAATCACCGGTCGAATTCGTTGGTCAGGACTCCTCTGCACAGAGAGGCACCTATACGATGAAGATCTATGAAGGCGGTCAGTGGGTCGATGGTGAACATGCATTAGCGTTCGCCAGAGAGAGAAAGAGAATGCCGAACGGTGATTTTGACCGTCAGCAGCATCAGAAAGAAGTAATTATTGAGATCGTCAAGGGACTTCTTAATCTGCGCGATGTCAACAAAGCCGTTGAAGTCATGAAGATCGCCGGAGAGAATTTCTCCACGAACCTTTCTCTGAAGCAGATGACGGATGTCTTCAATTTGCTGATCAATGCAACCAACTATAACGGCATCCCGACTTTTGATACGATCGATATCCAACAGCTCCGTATTACCGGATATCCGTCCTGGTTCTACAGTTATTCAATGCGTCTTCCGCTGTGGATCTACAGACTCTACAACGGTTCGATTGCAGAAACACAGGCCAAGATCGAAGATGTTTTAGGCCAGTATAACCTGAAAACGATCAAACAGGATCCGAACTTTAAGTTCTTTGCAGAATACAACTATGTAAGAGGACCTTTATACTCTGAAACGTTCAACGAGGCACAGGAACACGAACCGATGCCGGCATTCGTTGCCAAGCTGACAAACATGACCTATGCAGAAGCGTTAGCATGGGCAGCGGAGAACGGAGTAAGCCTGAACGTAACATTCATTCCGGCAGGCAGTCCGGAGTATGTAGCTTCGGATGATGGCTGGGTCGTTGCGCAGAGCGTCCGTTACGGTGCTTTAGTCTCTGAATATCCGGTCGTCGGCATCACCGTCATGGGTGAACCGATGTCTGAAGAGGACAAAGTTCCGAACTTCGTCGGCGGCAGACTCTCCGATGCACAGTCCTGGGCAAATGCGAACGGTATCACCTTGAATATTACATGGCAAGAAACAGATGATCCTGCACTTACGAACACGATCATTTCTCAGAGTGCTTCTCCTGGCTCTGATAAACGCAACATCACAACCATGGATGTTCAGGTATATCATGGACCGTATATCGTCAAGGACCTTGTTCGCGGTATGGATTATCAGACTGCAGTTGCAACATTGAATTCAGTCGGAATCAATGTCACAGAAGGTGCTTCGGTCGTTGATGACGGTGTCAAACCAGGCGTCTACTGGTCCCCGGATGTTGCATATTCCGGCGGAACGGTCACTGCTACATTCTATTCCTGTTCTGAAGGCAAGGCTTGGAATGCGGACAGCGGCGTATGTGAGGTAAAGGCAGAACCCACACCGGATCCGGGACAGGAATGTGCCAATAACGGCGGTGTATGGGATGGTTCAAATTGCCATTATCACAACTATCAGCAGATAGAGTACGTTGATTCCACCTGCACAGAAGAAGGACATATAACCTATAAATGTGACGGATGCGATGCGAGTTATTCGGAAGCCATTGGGGTAAAGACCGAAGGCTGCAACCCCGGTCAGGAAGGCGGCGGTGAAGGCGGCGACAATGAAGGCGGTAACGGAGAGTAGAGTTCTCCTAATCGTGATCATTAGAATATCTAATTAAACAAGATCCGGAATTGTTTCCGGATCTTGTTTTTTTGTTTGAGTCTTCAGGAAGAGACTGATTATTCTTTATTGAACACAGCCAGAAAACTCTTTATTGTTTATAGAGTTTATAAAGAAATAGATCGATGTCGATTTATGTCCATAGAATTATGAGTATAATTATTTTATGAAGTCAAAATTCCGTCTTGCAGAAGTGCAGCAGGTGGAAGTGTCGATTATCAAAGACATTGACGCACTGTGTAAAAAACATGGGCTGCGTTATTTTTTGTACTGTGGGACACTTCTTGGCTGCGTCCGTCACAATGGATTCATTCCTTGGGACGATGATGCAGATCTCGCGATGCCGTTAAGTGACTATAAGAAATTCAGGAAGATCGCTCTTGAAGAACTGTCCGATCGTTATGTCATATCTGATATTCATACTGATAAGTATGCGCAGGTTCCCTGGCTTAAAGTATGTCGCCGCGGAACAGCATATTATGACGGAGATATTGAAGATGGTCCCTACAATAAAGAGATCTGGGTCGATATCTACCCAATACTTGGAGCTTATGAAGGATTTGCGGGGAAACTGCAGACAGAGGCGATCTTTTTTCAGCGCACGCTGACCGGCGGGGATTTGCGAAAAGCAGAAAAGTATAAACACGCAGTGCACCACGTAAAGATCTGGAAATTTGTTGATCTGCTGCCGAAACCCCTTTTACGTTTCATGAATCATATCATTGAAGGTCTATTCTGGGCCGATCCGGAAAAACACAGGATGTGCAGTACGGTTGATGCTGCGCGATTTATTGGTAAATATGTATACCGCGATTGGGACGACCAGATCGAAGGAAGCTTTGAAGGCTGCAGGTTCAGCATCCCCAAAGAGTACGATCGATTTCTGCGTACGATGTACGGGGACTATATGAAACTTCCGCCTGTAGAGAAACAGGTCAATCATTTTGTAGAAAACGCAATCATTCAGATAGAGGATGATGTTGCCAAGGAAATAGGGATCAAACTATGAAAACAGTAATAACATACGGAGTATTCGACCTGTTCCACGAGGGTCATGTCAACCTTTTAAAACGTGCAAAAGAATTAGGCGATCGTCTGGTCGTCGGTGTTACGTCCAATGAGTTTACGAAGCAAAGGGGAAAGCTGCTGCTGGCAGACAGCCTTGATATCCGCATGGCGAACGTTCGCAACTGCCCATATGTTGATGAGGTTATTCTCGAGGATCACTATGGTCAGAAAGTTGAGGATATCCAGAAATACAAAGCAGACGTTTTCGTGATCGGAGATGACTGGAAGGGAAGGTTCGATTATCTTAAGAAGTGGTGTGAAGTCGTATATCTTCCCCGCACGCCGGGAATCTCTTCCTCATCTTTACGAACAGCCCCGTATCCAAAGATCTCTTTCGGGATCGTTGGCAGCGGACGTATCGCACGCCGTTTTTTGAATGAAATCAAAACGGTTCATGGGGGTGTTCATGCCGAACATGTGTATAATCCAAACAAGGAAAGTGCGGAACGCCTCGCTGCAGAGTATCCGGAATTAACGGTATATGGCAGTTACGATGATATGCTTGGCAGCTGCAAAGCTGTTTACATCGCTTCCCCGCACGAGACACACTACGCATATGCGAAAAAAGCGCTGCTTCAGGGAAAACATGTTTTATGCGAAAAGCCGCTGGCTTTGAAAGAAAGCGAAGCACAGGAACTATATAAGATTGCAGAAGAAAGATCGCTCGTACTGATGGAGGCAATCAAAACAGCCTACTGCCCGGGATTTAACCGTCTTCTTTCGCTCGTCGGCACAGGATTTATCGGCGAAGTCAGAGATGTCGAATGTGCATTTACAAAGCTCACGCCTACGGAACTGCGTGAAAGGAGCGACCGGGAATACGGAGGGTCTTTTACAGAACTTGCTTCCTATACGTTGCTCCCGGTAATCAAACTTCTCGGATGCAAAGATCTGAGCATCCGGTTTGAAAGCCAGCTGGATGAAAACGGGATCGACCTTTACACCAAGACATATATCTCAAACGGTAAAGTGTTTTCCTGCGGGAAAAACGGTCTGGGGGTAAAGACAGAGGGCGAGCTGATCATCGCCGGAACGGATGGCTATATTCGTGTTGATGCTCCCTGGTGGAAGACTTCAAGATTTTCGATCCATCATGAGGATCCGCAGGATGTACAGACTTTCCAGGTCGATTTCGCCGGTGACGGTCTTCGTTACGAGATCGCGGAATTCGTTGACCGTCTGCAGGGATGGCATACCTCGGATTATCATCTGACAAAAGAAGAATCAATCAAGATCGCTTCGATCTTTGAACAATATCTGGAATATCGAAAAGAACTGAGGAATAAATGACAGAGAAGAAGAACAAGCAGGATCCTGCTCTTTCACAGATCCTCCTGAAGGGGAAGCGGGTCAATGAGCAGACCGGATATCTGGAAGATGATGAAAACTGTTCGGTTACCTTCGAACCTGTTTTTGTGTCGAAAGGAGAAACGGTCAGTTCCGATCATCCTTTCCGATTCTATTTCTATCATCCGGAGATACAGGAAAAACTGATCCATACCTATGCGTATGATCCGGACAGCAATTACACGACATATGATGCTGATCTGTCTGTTTTTGAGGAGATCCGCGAGAAAACAATGGCGCAGGACGGATATATCCGTTTGGTTTTCAGAGATGTTGGACCGGCATCTCTAGAAGAGCTTGCTTGTTTCTCCGGCCGGAAAGAACGCAAGATCATTCAGAAGCCCTGCTTCGTGCAGGAGCAGCAGCGCATGCTGGAAAGGCTCAGCAAACTAAGAGAAGATGAGGATGCCTGTTTCCTCCTTCTTGCGGACACCCATTACTGTTACGGAAGTGTTTTTCCGGAATCTGCTGTAAATCTCAAAAGACTCAGCGACGAGATCCATCCGCAGGCTCTGATCCATCTTGGCGATCTGACGGACGGCGCACAATCTACTTCCGTCAGTAAAGAAATGACGTATCGCGTCCTGGACGGTCTGAAAGAGTGCGGCATTCCGGTCGAATTGTGTATCGGCAACCATGACGGAAATTACTTCCGCGGTAATAAGGATGTATTTACCAAAAAGCAGCGCGAAGAATTCTATCTCGGCGGCAAGAGAGAAGACCGCAGAGTGGATATCTCCGGGAAAAAGCTGTCCTTGCTGTTCCTGACGACGTTCGATCCGACCCGCAAGGAACGCTACGGTTTTTCCGCAGAGACGATCTGGAACTGTCTTTGGCTCCTGAAGGGAAAACCGAAGGGAAACAAACTGCTGGTCTTTTCGCATGTTCCGCCGGTCGGCGAGATGCATTACTGGGATCCGCATATCCATAACAGCAAATGGATGATGAAACTGCTGAACCGTCATCAGAGACGGTATCATGATATACTTGCCTACATTCATGGTCATAACCATGCCGACAGCATCTACCGCCGGCAGTCTTTCCCGATCGTCGGGATCGCTTCCAACAAACCGGAGGATTTCCTTGACCGCAAACCGGGAGGAACGACTACACCGGCCAGGAAGCAGGGAGATGTTACCCAGGAGTGTTTTGATGTGCTTCTTGTAAAGAAGGACAAAGTGTATTTCCTGCGCTACGGCGCAGGTGAGGACCGGGCTTTATGATCCATTACGATCAGGAGACTCTCCGCAGGATCCAGCTTGTGCAGCTCGGACTCCTTAAGGAAGCAGACCGGATCTGCCGGAAACACGATATTCCATATGTCATCATTGCCGGAACGCTGTTAGGGGCGGTCCGCCACAAAGGATTCATCCCCTGGGACGACGATGCGGATATCGCACTGCTCAGGAAGGACTACGACCGTTTTGTCGAAGCCTGCAAAGAAGACCTGGATACGGAGAACTTCTATTTTCAGGATCACCGGGTCACGCCCGGATACCGCTGGGGTTACGGGAAACTGCGCCGCAAGGACACCGTTTTTCTGCGCGAGCATCAGGAACACATGCCCTATGAGCAGGGAGTGTTCATCGATGTATTCCCTTTGGATGCTGTGCCACAGAGCCGTATCGGGCGAACGGTCAAAAACTTTGAATGTTTCCTGGTCCGCAAGGCGCTTTATGCGCCGGTCGGAAAGATCGCGGACAAAAGCTTTTTGAAGAGGTGGGTCTACAGCCTGCTTTCCAAGATCCCGGACAGGAGCATTTTCGGACATCTGGAAAAAATGATCGCAAAAGCAGAAAAAACCAGATCCGAATGGGTGCGCATCCTGATGTTCCCGACTCCGAACAGGGAATACGGCTACTTGCGCCGCTGGTATCTTGACCGCGAAGAGATCTGCTTTGAAGGGATCCCGTTTTACGGGATCGGGGATACAAATGAGTATCTGACATTCAAATTCGGTGATTATATGACACTGCCGCCGGAGAGCGGAAGAAAAACGCATCCGGTCTCTCAACTGAAGCTTCCGGAGAAGATATGAATCAACAGGAGATGAAAGAACTGCTGAAACAGCACGGGTATTATGTTTTCGGAACGGGATATGTCGCCCGTATGCTTTACCGTGCACTGGAAAAACAGGGACTGCTGAATAATCTGCAGGCTTTTTGCCGCAGCAGGACCACTTCCGGCGAAACGTTTTTGGATGTTTCGGTCATTTCTGCGGAAGAGGCGGTCCAAAGCGGAAGACCGATACTGCTCGGGGTCCATGACGGGGGCAGTTCCACGGTTCCGCACGCGGATAAAATGATCCATATTTACCCTTATCTGAAAGGCTGGCTTTTCGGAGAACCGCTGAAAAGACAGCAGACCATGAATACCGAAGAGATCCGACAGAAGCAGCCGGAGGATCAGTACTGGATCGCTGCCCGTTATGCCGGCATCGAAGGGATCGCGGAGAACGATCCTAAGAAAAAGGAGATCTATCTCCGGGCAATGTCCATGCATTGTTCCAGAGAGACCGCGCAGCGGCGTTTGGAATCGCTGAAACTGCTCATGAGTGAAGCAAAGAATAACGGTCTTGATCCTGACCGGCCGATCGCTCTGGATGCAGACTTTCGGATCATTGACGGCCTGCATCGTCTGGCTGTCGCCGCCTGGCTGAATATTGAAGAGATACAAGCGGATATTTATCCGGTATCTGATGTTTTTACAGAGCTTTTCGGTGAGAACAACCGTCTAAGCGAAGTGGCGCTTCGCAAAAACAGTTTTACCGATGCGGAGATCGCATATCTCAGGGAGTGTAAACGGAAATGCGGGTAAACGAAGAATTAATCACGCTGATCCTGCCCGTTTATAACGTTGCGGAGTATATCGATCAGTGCATGGAGACTGTGACCGCACAGACTTATCCAAAACTCGAGATTCTCCTGATCAACGACGGATCGACTGACGATTCCCTTAAGGTAATGCGGAAATGGGAAGAAAAGGACAGCCGGGTACGCGTCATCGACAAAAAGAACGAAGGCGTCGCGGCTACACGCAATCTCGGCATCCGCGAGGCAAAGGGAACTGTCATCGGGTTCGTTGATCCCGATGACTGGCTCGATCTTTCTTATGTCGAAAAACTGTTCACGAAAATGCAGGAAGAAGACGCGGAATATGTGGAGTGTGATCTTTGGCGCGTTGACGGAAGAACAGGAAAAATGATCTACCGTTCCTGCGGCAGCCGGATGGGCGCTCCCTTTACGTCGGAAGAACATATGAAATACGGGCCGACTGCGACATACAAAGCGTTGAGCCGGAAAGAGTTGTGGGACCGCTATGATCTTCATATGCCGTCCTGCTCTTTCGAATCACCGGCGGTGTATTCGCTGATCCTGGCCTTAAGCAGAAAGAACGCGTATGTTCCGGAAGCTCTGTATTATTACCGCAGATTCCGCCCGGCTTCTCTTGTTGAGACAGGGTATTCCGCCGATCCGCTGCTCGGTGTAAAGGCGATGGAATTCCTGACGAACGAATTCAAACGCTGCGGGATCTATGAAGAGTATAAAGGCATCCTGCCGGGGATCGTCACCTACCGTCTGAATGATATCCTGGCTATGCAGTATCACCGCAAAACAGCGGAGGAGTTCCGGGATCTGGTAAAGAACTATGAGTCTTTACGCGGACGTTTATTTCCGCAGAGCCATCAGGAACGCTACCTGCTTTTCGGCGGGTATAATCTGAACCGTATCCTGATCCATATGGATCTGCTGCAGGATCCGGGCAAACGGTTTAACTTCAGCAGCCTGATCTCACTGTATAAAGAACGCGAAGAGATCCGTCCCGTCCATCATAAGAACCGTTACCGCGAGATCATGCTGGAAAAGGAAGAGAAACAGTCCTATTTCGAAATACTGAAAGACAGTCAGCCGGAGTATCTCTTTATGGATCTTCTGGAGGAGCGTTTTGACATACTCGAATCCGGTTCTTACCGGACGCTCAGCGACGCCCGCGAAGGCGCTGCCGAGCAGATCGAAGGCAGAAGGATCGCGCGCAGCAGCGAAGAATGCACCGAACTGTGGAAGAGAAGCTTCGACCGTTTCTATTCCCGCAGCAAGGAGATCGCACCGGCTCTGAAGATCATCGTTCTGGAAGACTATCTGAGCGAAAAGGTCGGAGATCTGCAGGGTCAGAATGTTTTCACCGAGATCGATCAGATCCGGGAAACAAACGGAATCCTCAAAGAGTATTACACATATATCCGGGAGAATTATCCCGATGTCCGGATGGTCACAACCGGTGATCTTCCACTGTACTTTACGGATACGCATTTTGAATACGGCGCCGTTCCCTCTCACCTCAACGAGATCGTAAACCAACAGATCGCGGAACGGGCAGAGGCACGCCTTTGAACGACGAATATCCGCGCGCTAAACTTCCGCAGGACACAGCTGGCTTCTGAAACAGCGGTCCTGGTCATATGCCGATCAACGAAAGCAGGTAACCGATATGCAAAAACAGCCTTTAGTTTCAGTCGTTATCCCGGTGTACAATACCGAGAAGTATCTCCCGCAATGCCTTGACAGCGTTCTCTGTCAGACCCTGCGGGATATTGAAGTGCTCTGCATTGATGACGCCTCTCCGGACCGCTGCGGTGAGATCCTGGATGAATACGCGGTCAGAGATCCCCGCGTAAAGGTTTTTCATCTTCCGGAGAACCACAAACAAGGCTATGGACGCAATCTCGGCATTCAGCATGCAGAAGGGGAATTTCTGTACTTTCTGGATTCTGATGATATGATCGAACCCGCTGCGCTGGAAGAGCTGATTGAACTCGCGAAGAAAGAGAAGCTGGATGCCGTCTTCTTCGATTCCAGGGATCTGTTTGAATCAGAAGAGATCAAACGGGTCTATACTCCGGCTTTTGAGGAGCGTCATGGGGACTATCCCGACCGGCCGGTAGAAGGAAAGGTCCTGTTCGATCTTTTCATCGAACAGAATGAATGGACCTGTTATCCGCAGCGCATATTCTGGCGCCGTGACTTTATTATCCGGGAAGGGATACGCAATCCGGAAGGTTCGGAACATGAGGATGAGTATTTTGCCTTTGCCGGGATCCTTCTCGCAAAGCGGGCGATGTATGTGCCCAAACAGTATTTCATTCTGCGCATACGTCCGAACTCCGTTATGACCAGCAAGTACATGCCGAAAAACTTCCACGGTTATCTTGTAAACTATTACCGGATGAGCCGCTTTGTCGCGGAGAGGGAGATACATACTCTGGGGGCAGATCTCAATATCACCCGCATGTACGAGCGCAGCTGTTTCCTCTACAACAAACTCAGTGCCGAATACGATCTGCGTGAATTCTGCAGCCGCAGAGAAAGTGATAAGATACTTTATGAATGCTTTGAGCAGCATATCAAGGCAGTTGACTATATGAACCGGATCGATCCCGGCGTTCTTCAGCAGATCGAGTCCTGTTCGCATCTGTATATCTACGGTGCCGGCATCGTAGCTGACCGCTTTGCCCGTAAAGTCGTTCTCCGGAAGAACATCCATCTGGACGGCTTCCTGGTATCGCAGGCAAATGATAATGTCCGCATCCTTTACGGACGTCCGGTAACGGTATTCAGCGAAACGAAACTTCCGGAGGATGCGCTGGTAGTTGCCGCGGTCGGCGCGGGACTGCGCGGCGAAGTGAGTGAACTGCTCGAGCGAAGCGGTGTGCGCTGGATCTATTACCGCGATGTCAAATAGTTGATCCTGTTAATATGACCGAACTTGAATACGTCCTTGAAAACTTCGATAAGCACTTTTCCTCCTTCTGCGGGAAGAGGATCCTTTTACATGGATCGCGCGAGTATGCGAAAGGGATCCTTGCGGCTTTTGATGAAAAGTATCATTTCCAGGGCGTTATGACGCTCGATCCTGTTGAAAAGAACGACTTCTGTGGAAAGAAGATCATCTGCGAGGAGGAGCTTGCGCAGCTGAAGCCGGAACTGATCATCTTTACTGAAAGAGTCAAATACGAAGAACAGGCTTACCGGAGCCTTTCTTCATTGCCGGATCTTTCCGATACACTTCTGTTCAATATGTACGGGATCGACGAGAGAGAAGTCCGCGATGAGTACGGTCAGGTGAATGAACTGTCCAGAGATGCCTGCATGCGGTATTTGGAAGAAGCCGATATCGTCGGTTTCGAATTAATGGATGTTTTTTTCATTTCGCAGAATGGCGAGATCAAAAACCCGCGTCATCGTGTGCAGCAGATCTATGAAGAAGCCAGAAGAAAAAACAAGCAGGTCTTTTTCAGCCTTCGGCGCTCTTTTGACCGCGTAAAACAGATCGCTTCCCTGAAAGAACTGGGGATCGTGCCTGACGGAGATAAGATCCGGCTGATCGACCGGGAAGGGGAGGATCTTTCCTTCCGCAGGATCCGTGAGTCTGATGCAGATAAGAAGATCCTGTATTTCGGATCGGGTTTTGTAAACGAGTTCCTGCTTCCGCGCTATTACGGGATCAGGACGATCCGTATTCATCTGTATTTTGATGTTCAGACTTCGATGAACATTATTCTGAATAATTACCGTCAGCTCGATACACCGGATACAGACAGGTTTGAACTGATCTGCCGGGAGATCGACAGACACGATGTCATTTCTTTTGACATTTTCGATACGCTGGTCTGCCGCAGGGTCCTGTTTCCGAACGACGTTTTCCGGCTTATCGCCGGGGAAGCAGACAGACGGTGGGACATCGATCCGAAGGAACTTTTTACCTGCCGGATCGCTGCCGAACACAGCTGCCCGCATCGGGAACTGACGGAGATCTGGCGTCAGGCTCTTGAAATGCTGCACCGTACGGATATTTCCGTGGAAGAAATAGAAAGACTTGAGCTGGACACAGAACGACGCTGTATATGTCCGAGAGAAAAAACGGTTGCTCTGCTTTCCTATGCAAACCGGCACAATAAGACCGTGGTCCTGACCTCTGACATGTATATCTGTGCAGAAAAGCTGCGGGATCTTTTACAAACGGCCGGCATCGCCGCCTATGCGGAGATCTTCGTATCAGTCGACCATGCCTGCTACAAAACCGATGGTTTGTTTGAGGAAGTAAAAAAGGCGTTCCCGCAGAAGCGCATCCTTCATCTGGGCGATAATTACGAGGCGGATGTAGTTTCTGCCGAAGCAGCCGGGATCGACGCGATCCATATCTGTTCCGTGCTTCAAACGGCCGCTGCCTGCGGCATGAAGGAGATCCTGCAAAAGGAATATCCGCTGAAAGAACGATGCCTTCTCGGTATGGCTTTCTCCGAGGCTTTCCGTGACCCGTTCGCAGCAACGGATATCAGCCTGCTTCCGCAGGATCTGCGCACAGAGCGGTTCGCTGCTGCATCCTGTTTCCCCATGCTGGCGGGTTTTCTGGGGTATTTGGCGGAAAAGTCAAAAGGCTTTGACGGGATCCTCTTTGCGTCCCGGGACGGATATATGCCCCGCGCGATGTATGAAGAGATGCGGAAATACGATGATTCACTGCCGCCGGGCTGCTACCTGTACGCAAACCGGCACAGCTCTTTTCAGACGTGCATGGACCATGCGGAGACGATCGAAAAGACCTATATCGGAAAAAACCAAGACCTGTCTTCCTGGCTGGAGAACGTCTACGGGATCAGGAGTCCTCTGCCGTATAAAAAAGATGCCGACAGAAAGGAATATGTGCTGCTCCACTGGGAGGAGATCTGCAGAAAGGCAGCGTCCGCCAGGGAGAACACCTTACGGTATTTCAGGAGCAGCGGTATTTCGCTGGAAAAGAAATATCTGTTCGTGGATTTTGTCTCGATCGGCACGACTCAGCATTATCTTTCCGATTCGACCAGACTAAAAACAAAAGGGTGTTATCTGGCATGCCCGCTATATGGAGAACCATACAGCGGTATCGATTATTATCTTGATGAACAGGATGACTTTTTCATTTCCAATTATATGGAAATGGAATATATCATGACTTCGCCGGAGCCGTCACTGGATCACTTTGATGACGAGGGGAAGCCGGTATTCGCAGAAGAGACACGGTCAGAAAAGGATCTTCAGCAGATTGCCAAGATCCAAAAAAGAATCATGGACATATACAGTGAATACCTGAAACTGTTTTCTAAACAAACAGGGCTGATCGACAATTCGCTCCCGCCAAAGCTGTATGCTGCAGGAGGATATCATGGTATTGTGAGAGAAAGGGGATTTGATGACTGGATCAAACAGAAAATCTAAATACTCGGAGATCGGGTCTCTTGTCGCCGGTAACGGAAACATCAACTATGATCCGCTGATCGCGGACTGCAGCAGGAACACCCTGCTGCAGCTGAGTTCTCTCCGCCATGGTCTGTTGAACTGGTACCCGTTCCCCGCAGACGCGGAAGCGCTGGAGATCGGCGCCGGCTGCGGTGCCTTGAGCGGACTGCTGGCTGACCGGTTTGCGCGTACCGATATGCTGGAAGAAGACCCTGTACAAAGGGAGATCCTTTCACAGCGTTTCCCCGAACGGAACGGAGAGGTCCTGAAAGAACGTGGGGAAATAGAGCGGCATTATGATTTTATATTCGCTATTGACCTTCCGGTCTTTTATACAAAGGGATTCCGGGATATTCTGGAGAATTACAGGGGATATCTGAAGGAAGACGGTATATTCTGTATCGGCTTCCGCAACCGCAGCGGTCTGAAATACAGTTGCGGTGCTCTTGACGATATCGTGCGCGAGCCCTTTGCTACAGAGGGACTGCCAACGCTCGGGGAATTCCGCAGACAAGCGGAGCCGTTGTTTAAAGAAATTCAGATCTACTGTCCTTTTCCGGATGCATATTATCCACAGGCAGTCTACCGAAGCGACTGTTTACCGGCCTCCTCGTTTGCCGACCGGGTCCGCGCGTTCGATCCTTATGACAGCCCGCTGATCCTGGATGAGAATGAAGAATACCAGAATGCGATCAGAGAAGGAACCTTGCTTGAAAAGAGCAATTTCTATCTGACTTTTATGAGTTATCGGCAGTTTTCCTGTCCGGTCGAAAGAGTGATCCTGTCTTCCGACAGGGGAGAACGCTCGTTTATGACCGTCTTCGAGAAAGACCGGGTCCTCAAAAAAGCGATCCGCCAGCAAGGAGACGCTTATCTTGAAGAGAGTGCTGGAAATGCCGATAAACTGCGAAAGCGGGGGATCGATGTTGTTCCGCAGTCTTTTGAAGACAAGACATTGGTAATGCCATATATTCGTTACAGGGCTTCGCTGGATGTGATCGCAGAAGCTGCGGCTTCCGGAAACAGCGAGCAGATCTTGAAGATTTTTGACAGTATCTACAAAGATGTGTGCCATTCCTCCGAAGCCGGGGAAGTGGATCCGGAAGTCTGGGAGACCGAGGAAGCGATCGGTCCGGTCTTAAAGGAAGCGTTCATCGACATGATCCCGTATAACGCTTTCTGGACGGACAATGGGCCGTGTTATTACGATCAGGAATTCGTCTGGGAGAATACGCCTGCGAATTTTGTCATGTTCCGGGCGATACGCTATACTTCCATCCATCTCGGGGCTCTGTTCGATCCCTGGAAGGATACGCTTTTCAAACGGTACGGGATCAGCGGGACGCTGCGGAAGATCTACAGGAAAAAGGAGAATGCCTTTGTCGATGAAAACCGCCGGCGGGATCTCTATCACCGTTTCTATGACTGGACGTATATCTCGCCGGACAGGATCAGAGAGAACCGTGCCCATCTGCTGCATCCCGAAGAAGACCGGGAACTGCAGGCGATCCACGCGATCCAGCTGGAACTGCTGAAATGTTTTGATGAATTCTGCAGAACTCACGGACTGAAATACTTTGCCCTGCACGGCACATTGCTCGGGGCTGTACGTCATCACGGGTTTATCCCTTGGGATGATGATGTCGATCTGGGCATGCCGCGCGAGGATTATGACCGGCTCGTCGAGCTGTATCCCAACGAAAAAGGATATCCCTATCTGCAGTCGATGGGAAAAGAGGGCAGGATCTTCTACGGCGGCTACGCGAAGTTCCGGGATGAAGACTCGGTCGCGATCGAGAATCATAACCGCTATTTCCACGGTCATAAGGGCGTGGCGATCGATATTCTGCCGCTGGATTACTGTGACGAGGATCCGGAAAAACGGAAGAAGCTGCAAAAAAAGATCACAGAAGTTCAGCGCTGTATCTATGCCAGATGCTACCCGCGTCCGGGCGGCGTCATGGACGATGTGTCGGGATACAGACTGATGAAGTATTATCTTCTGGGCAGGCCGATGCCTCTGCGTTTCCAGTTTCCGCTTCTGAACCGTCTGTTTCGCAGCGTCAGGGAGTCGGCATTCCGTACGATTTTAGCCTGCTATTACGGTGATGCCGAAAATAAGAACCTGTTCCGTGATAAGGATCTTGATGATCTGACCCGCATACCTTTTGAGGATACGGACATCCCGGTACCGCGGAATTATCATCAGTGGCTCGTGCAGCGCTACGGGGAAAACTATATGTATCCTCCGAAAAAGAAAACAAGAAAACACCTGAATCTGTTTATTCAATTCGATAAAAAAGATAAACTATAGAAAGGGATTAAGAGATAAATGATGGAAAAAGTACGCATTGGTTTATTGATGGGAGTATTTGATCTATTTCATGTCGGCCATCTGAAGCTGATCCGCAACGCGAAAGCGCGCTGCGAATATCTTCGTGTGGCAATCCTTTCGGACGAACTGGTCATGAAGTTCAAGAATCACTACCCGGTCATCCCTGCGGAAGAGCGGAAAGAGATCCTGGAAGCGGTCCGCGAGGTCGACGAAGTCGTGATCATTGAAGATACGCCTTCCCGGCTGACCGAATACGCACGCCGGCCTTTCGATGCCTTTTTCTCCGGAAATGACTATGAAGGAAACCCGTACTGGATTAAAGAACAGGAGGAACTCCGCAAGCTCGGATCCGATATCATTTTCTTTCCCTACACCGAATCGCAAAGCACCACCAAAATCATCAACAAAATCAGAAACACGAGGTAACACATGAGAGTATTAGTAACCGGCGGAGCCGGATTCATCGGTTCACACCTTTGCCGGCGTCTCCTTGAACAGGGGGATGAAGTTTACTGTCTGGATATCTTCTATTCCAGCGCACGCAGAAATATCGCTGACCTGGAAAACGATCCGCATTTTCATTTTCTGGAGCAGGACATTGAAGAGCCGATCGACCTGAAAGTCGACCGCATCTACAACATGGCCTGTCCGGCAAGCCCGGTCCATTATCAGAGGGATCCGGTCAAGACAGCCCGCACCAGCGTGCTGGGCGCCATCAACATGCTGGAACTGGCAAAAAGAAACAACTGCCGGATCCTGCAGACGAGCACCAGCGAGATCTACGGAAACCCGCTGACGCATCCGCAGAAAGAAAGCTACTGGGGCAACGTCAACACGATCGGTCTGCGTTCCTGCTACGATGAAGGAAAGCGAATGAGTGAAACGCTCTTCTTTGACTACCACCGACAGTACGGCGTCGATATCCGCGTCGTCCGGATCTTCAATACCTACGGACCGTATATGGCAGAAAATGACGGCAGAGTCGTCTCCAACTTTATCGTTCAGGCCCTCAGAGGCGATGACATCACGATCTACGGTGACGGATCGCAGACACGCTCATTCTGCTATGTCGATGACACAGTGGAAGCGCTGATGCGAATGATGGAAGGCGATTATATCGGACCGGTCAATATCGGAAATCCGGACGAACGTACAGTAAAGGAACTGGCGGAGAAGATCGTCGAGATGACCTCGTCCTCTTCCAAGATCGTTTACAAAGGCCTCCCGTCCGATGATCCGGTCAGACGCAAACCGGATATCTCGCTGGCGAAGGAAAAACTGCACTGGCAGCCGGTCGTCCCGCTGGAAACGGGACTTCGGAATACTATCGAGTACTTCAAAAAGACTATCTAGTGAAAGGATCACAGAATGTCGGAACATCACGTGCATATTGATGCGAACCCGAAAAGAGTCGATCTGCAGCTGCGTGACGTATGGCGTTACCGGGATTTCGTCTGGTCGTATACCCGCACCTATTTTGCAAAAAAATACAAACAGACGGTATTGGGACCGCTCTGGCTTCTGATCAATCCGATGATCAATGCCCTCATGAATCTCTTTGTTTTCGGCATGATCGCCGGGATCGGCACCAACGGCATCCCGATGCTGCTGTTCTATCTCGGCGGCCAGGGGATCTGGTCCTATCTGGCTTCGATCGTCACCGCCGGCTCTTTTACCTTTTCCGCTAACGCGCATCTCTACGGAAAGGTATGGTTTCCCCGGCTGTGCATCCCGGTCTCCTATATCATCACTTCCGCGGCAGAGTATCTGATCCAGCTCGTGCCGTTTTTGCTTTGCGCGTTGTATTATGCGCTGACCGGCGCTTTCATGATCCGCTGGAGCGGACTGCTGCTGTCGCTGCTGCTTCTGCCGTGGCTCGGAGCGCTCGGTCTGGGCGTCGGGATCCTCATCTCCAGCATGACGACCAAATACCGGGATCTCGGTCTTCTGGTCAGCCTGGGAGTCCGTTTCTGGATGTATGCGACACCGGTCGTCTATCCGCTCAGCGAAGTCCGCAACAGTTTCCTGCAGAAATGGATCCGCCTGAATCCGGTGACCGCCGTGGTCGAGCTGTTCCGCCGTTTCCTGTTCGGGGTCGGCGAGGTCTCGCCGGGGATGATCGCGTATTCCCTGATTGTGACCGCCCTGATCCTTACGGCAGGGATCTTCAGTTTCAACCGGATCGAAAGATCCTTCATGGATACGGTGTGATATGGAAAAGAATTGGATGATCGATATCCGGCACGTGGACAAGCAGTACCGGATCGGACAGATCAACGGAACCACACTTCAGCACGAGCTCCAGAGCTGGTGGGCCAGAAAGCAGGGGAAGGACGACCCGAACCGCAAGCTCTCCAGCAAAGGAAACTACGGAGACCTTTTCTATGCCCTGAAAGACATCAGTCTGCAGATCACGCCGGGCGAAGCGGTCGGGATCATCGGCGCCAACGGCGCCGGCAAGAGTACTCTGCTGAAACTGATCTCCCGGATCACGGCGCCGACAGCCGGTTCGATCGATATCGACGGACGCGTGACGACGATGCTGGAAGTCGGCACCGGTTTCGACGGCGAGCTTACCGGCAGGGAAAATATCTACTTCAACGGTACTCTGCTGGGCATGCGGAAAGAGGAGGTCGACGCGAAGATCGACGAGATCATTGCCTTCTCCGGTCTGGAAGAGTTCATCGACACGCCGGTCAAACGCTATTCCAGCGGCATGTATATGAAGCTCGGCTTTTCCGTCGCCGCGCACCTGAACAGCGAGATCATCATCGTCGACGAAGTTCTCGCGGTCGGCGACAACGATTTCCAGAACAAGTGCATCCGCTACATGAAGGAAGCGTCTTCCCTGCAGGGAAGAACGGTCCTCTGCGTCAGCCATAATATGCAGCAGATCCGCAAGCTTTGCACCCGCTGCATCGTATTGGATCAGGGACATCTGATCTTCGACGGCGATCCCGAGGAAGCGATCCGGATCTATCTTCACCAGTCGGTTCGCGAAGAACTGTCGATCAATTACGATAACGTTGTCCGGCCGGACTGGCTGAAAGAACAGCCGCTTGTCCTGCACTCCGCCTGCTTCCCGGACCGCGACAGCAACCTTTTCAGCGACAGCGAGCGGGTCCGGATTCGTTTGGTCTTTTCGGCATTGAAAGATATCAAAGGCGTTTCCCTGCGGCTGGAAGTCAAGGACACATTCAATGAGGCGATCGGAACATTTATTCTGTATGACATTGCGGATCTTACAGCCGGTGAAAAAAAAGAACTGATCCTGGAATACCCGGTCAGCAGTTTCGCGGACGGGATCTACAATATCGTCTACAACTTCTTTGTCCGTGATGAGCTCGGCAACAACCTGAACATCGAGAATGTGCCCGGTCTTTCGTTCCGGGTAAGACATGCCCGCGGGGACAGTGAACTCGCCTGGGATCACCGCAACTGGGGCAACATCTTTCTGTACGGGGCGGAAGTGCTGCAGATCAGCGACGCGGATACATCACAGCTATAGAAAACGGATCTTCGCATGACGAAGATCTTTTTATTTTCGGTCATATTTATTTCCGTTTCGCGGAGGATTTGATGATAATAGAAATGTAATGAAAAGGAAGAAGAGAAGATGAGCAGTCAGTATTTAAACGGTCTTTACCGTGAGCTTGAAGACAGATATCCGGAACAGAAGGAATATCTGCAGGCGGTGGCGGAAGTCTTTCACTCGATCGCCCCGGTACTGGAGAAGCATCCGGAATATGAAAAAGCGAACATCGTCGGAAGGATCGCCGAACCGGAAAGGATCATCATTTTCCGTGTTCCGTGGATGGATGATGACGGAAATGTCCGGGTGAACCGCGGTTACCGGGTACAATTCAATTCGGCGATCGGACCGTACAAAGGCGGTCTCCGATTCCGCGACAATGTGAATCTTTCTGTGCTGAAGTTCCTGGGTTTTGAGCAGGTGTTCAAAAACGCCCTGACATCGCTGCCAATGGGCGGCGGAAAGGGTGGTTCCGATTTTGACCCGAAAGGAAAGTCTGACAGGGAAGTCATGGCTTTCTGCCAAAGTTTCATGAACGAACTCTATAAATATATCGGTCCCAACGAAGATGTTCCGGCAGGAGATATCGGTGTAGGCAAAAGAGAGATCGGCTATCTGTACGGTCAGTATAAGCGGCTGACCGGGGAATGGAACGGTTCGCTGACCGGGAAAGGCCTTACCTACGGCGGTTCGCTGGGCAGGACCCCGGCAACAGGGTATGGTCTCTGTTATTTTGCGGAAGCGTATCTGAAAGATCACGGAGAATCATTTGAGAATAAAAGAGTCGTGATCTCCGGTTCCGGCAATGTGGCGATCTATGCGGCCGAAAAAGCAGAAGAGCTCGGCGCGAAAGTGATCGCAATGAGTGATTCCGACGGTTATATCGTCGATCCGGAAGGGATCGACATCGGGATCCTGAAAACGATCAAGGAAGAAAAGAGGGAACGCATCCGCCGCTATGCGGAACAGGTTCCGTCGGCGGAATACCACGAAGGATGCGAAGGGATCTGGACGGTTCCCTGTGAGCTGGCGATGCCCTGCGCTACCCAGAACGAGCTGGACAGAAAAGACGCGGAAGCACTGATCGGAAACGGCTGCAGGGGCGTTTTTGAAGGCGCGAATATGCCCTGCACCCCGGAAGCGATCGCTCTGATCCAGAAAAGCGGCCTTCTGTATTCCCCGGGCAAGGCATCCAATGCCGGCGGTGTCGCCGTATCGGGACTGGAGATGACCCAGAATGCGCAGCATCTGAACTGGACGTTTGAGGAAGTCGACCGGAAACTGAAGGAGATCATGGTGAATATCTACCGCAGTGCCAGGGACACTGCCGCGGAATACGGGAAAGAGGGGGATCTCGTTGCCGGCGCGAATATCGCCGGTTTCCTGAAAGTCGCGCAGGCGATGCTGGAACAGGGCGTATGCTGAAAGAAAACATATGACACGCGAAGGAGACAGCGAATGATACATTTTAACGTTCCGCCGTATACCGGCAAAGAACTCGAATACATGAAAGAAGCCATCGGAAACCACAAGATCTGCGGTGACGGGCCTTTTACCAAAAAGTGCAACGAATGGATCGAACAGCGTTTCGGCGCAAAGAAAGCGCTGCTGACGACCAGCGGTTCGACCGCTCTCGATATGGCCGCACTGCTCTGTGATATCCAGCCGGGTGATGAAGTCATCCTGCCGAGTTTTACTTTCTCCAGCACCGCGAATTCCTTCGTTCTGGCTGGGGCCAAACTCGTCTTTGTGGACATCCGTCCGGATACGATGAATATCGATGAAAACAAGATTGAAGAAGCGATCACCGGGAAAACCAAAGTGATCGTTCCGGTCCATTATGCCGGCGTAGCATGCGAAATGGATAAGATCATGGATATCGCCCGCAGACATCATCTGAAGGTCGTCGAAGATGCTGCGCAGGGCGTGATGAGCACTTATAAAGGCAGGGCTCTCGGAACGATCGGCGATTTCGGCTGTTTCTCTTTCCACGAAACGAAGAATTACTCCATGGGAGAAGGCGGAGCCATTCTCATCAATGATGAGGATTACATAGAAAAAGCGGAGATTCTTCGGGAAAAAGGAACAAATCGTTCAAAATTCTTCCGTGGCCAGGTCGATAAATACACATGGGTCGATTTTGGAGACAGCTATCTGCCGAGCGACCTTAATGCCGCCTATTTATGGGCTCAGCTGGAGAAAGCAGATGAGATCAACAATAACCGGCTCGAAACATGGAATGCATACTACGATGCTTTCCTGCCTCTGGCAGAAAAAGGTCGGATCGAATTGCCGCATGTCCCTGCGGATTGCGTTCATAATGCCCATATGTTCTACATCAAGTGCAGATCTCTGGAAGAGAGGACCGGATTTATCGACCACATGAAACAGAATGATATTCTCTGCGTGTTCCATTACGTTCCTCTTCACAGTGCGCCTGCAGGGGAAAAGTTCGGAAGATTTAACGGAGTTGATCAGTATACAACATCTGAAAGCGATAAACTCGTCCGACTGCCGATGTACTATAACATCGATAAAGAGGATCTAAGGAAAGTGATCGACTGCATATTGGATTTTTTCAAAGCTTGATAAGTGGTCAATGATGATAGAATAAACACAAGGATAAACTCGGAGGAACTGCAAATGTCTGCTTTTACCAATAAAACACTGATGATCACCGGAGGAACCGGTTCTTTCGGCCACACAGTGTTGAAACATTTTCTGACAACGGACATCGGTGAGATCCGTATTTTCTCAAGAGACGAAAAGAAGCAGGATGACATGCGTCATGAGCTTCAGGCAAAATATCCGGAATACGCCGGCAAGGTCCGGTTCTTTGTCGGGGATGTCCGCGACCCCCGCAGCATAGACGATGCGATGCCGGGAGTGGATTTCATTTTCCACGCGGCCGCTCTGAAACAGGTGCCTTCCTGTGAATTCTTCCCGATGCAGGCGGTCAAGACGAATATCGAAGGAACCGATAACGTCCTGCATTCCGCGGTCGCGCACGGAGTAAAGCGCGTCGTATGTCTGAGCACCGATAAAGCTGCTTACCCGATCAACGCGATGGGCATCTCCAAGGCGATGATGGAACACGTCATCTTCGCCAATGCCAGAGTCGCGGCGGAACGCGGGGGAACAGTCATCTGCTGCACCCGCTACGGGAACGTCATGTGCTCCAGAGGCTCAGTGATCCCGCTTTTCATCGATCAGATCAAGGCCGGAGATCCTGTCACTATTACGGATCCGGAAATGACCCGTTTCCTGATGAATCTGGATGAGGCGGTCGATCTCGTCAAATTCGCTTTCGAACACGGCAACCCCGGTGATCTTTTCGTCCAGAAAGCCGACGCCTGTACGATCGGCGATCTCGCCAAGGCTGTCCAGCAGCTGTTCGGCGACACCGGCACGAGCATCATCGGCACACGGCATGGTGAAAAACTGTACGAAACGCTGATGACCCGCGAGGAAAGCCTGCGCAGCGAGGATATGGGCGAGTATTACCGCATTGCCGCCGATTCCCGCGACCTGAACTACGACAAGTTCGTCGTAAAGGGCGAGGTGCACACGATGGCGGAGGAATCCTATACCTCGCACAACACCAAACGTCTGAACGTCGAAGAGACCGTTCAGAAACTGCTCACGACCGATTACGTCAAAGAAGAACTGGCGGGGATCCGCCATAACTGATATGGACAGACCAAAGCTGCTTATCGCCGGTGCCGGAGGTTTCGGCAGAGTCGTACTGGAACACGCCGTCAAAGAATATGACTGCGCTTTTCTGGACGACGGTCCCGAGACCGGTGCAAGCGTCAACGGGACGCCCGTGATCGGGCGGATCGGCGACCTTGCGAAACTGTACGGGGAATATGAACTGCTTCTGGTGGCGATCGGAAACAACGCCCTGCGCCAGAAGATCTATACCGCCGCTTCGATAGCGGGA
The DNA here is from genome assembly GCA_017533785.1 of Erysipelotrichaceae bacterium. Lineage (GTDB taxonomy): Bacteria > Bacillota_I > Bacilli_A > Erysipelotrichales > Erysipelotrichaceae > RGIG5669. The sequence continues at coordinate 97,690 of JAFWII010000001.1, forward strand.
TACCGGTTCCCGAATATCCTGGCGGAGAACGTCTACGTCAGCCCGTACGCGCACATCGGCAGCGGCTGCGTCCTTCTGAACAATGTCGTGGTCCAGAACAATGCCTTCCTGGGAGACGGGTCGATCCTGAACCCCGGCGTGGAACTGCATCACGACAGCTCTGTCGGCGCCTATTCGCTCATCTACGGCAACAGCGTGATCCGCTCGCTGGCAAAGATAGGTGAACGGGTAAAGATCGGCAGCACCCTGACGATCGGCAACGGCGTCATTGTCGAAGACGATTCCGTCATAGAGGACGGACAGTCGATCCTCTGATCTGGAAAGGAAGAATATGAATATCCTGATCACCGGCGCGAAAGGTTTCGTCGGAAGAAACCTTGTTGAAAACCTGAAGAACATCCGGGACGGCAAAAACCGCACACGTCCTTCGCTTTCGATCGGCGAGATCTGCGAATACGACCGTGAGAATACACCTGAAGACCTGGAAGAGTACTGTGCCAAAGCAGACTTTGTCTTTAATCTTGCCGGCGTGAACCGTCCGCAGGATCCTAAGGAATTCGAAGAAGGAAACTTCGGATTCGCAAGCGTCCTTCTGGATACTCTCAAAAAACACAAAAACAATTGCCCGGTGATGCTAAGCTCCTCGGTCCAGGCATCTCTGGCCGGACGCTACCGGGGCAGTGAATACGGCAGGTCCAAGAAAGCGGGCGAGGATCTTTTCTTTGCCTACGCAGAGGAAACAGGAGCAGAGGTCCTTGTCTACCGTTTCCCAAATCTGGCGGGCAAATGGGTCCGCCCGAACTACAACAGCGCAGTCGGGACTTTCTGCTACAACATCTCGCATGATCTGCCGATCCGGGTCGATGATCCGGATACGGAGCTGGAGATCCTGTTTATCGACGATCTTCTGGAAGAGATGTACGATGCCCTGGAAGGACATCCCCACCGCTGCGATTACATGCGCAGCCGCCGCGGAGAAAACACGGACGGGATCCCGGCGCCGGTACCGGCTGAAAACGGGAAGTACTGTTACGCTCCGGTAACGCATAAAGTGAAGCTCGGCTATATCGCCGACCTTCTGTACCGCTTTGCGGACCAGCGGAAAACGCTGATCGTCCCCTCGATCCCGTACGGCAGTTTCGAGAAGAAACTGTATTCCATGTATCTCTCCTATCTTCCGAAGGAGAAAGCCGTGATCGATCTGGATATGAAAAAGGACGAGCGCGGCAGCTTTACGGAAGTGCTGAAAACTCTGGACCACGGACAGTTCTCCGTCAACGTCTCGAAGCCGGGGATCACCAAGGGCGAGCACTGGCACAATTCCAAGTGGGAATTCTTTATCGTCGTGCACGGCGAGGCGCTGATCCGGGAAAGACAGATCGGCAGCAACGAGGTGCTGGAATTCCGGGTGAGCGGCGAAAAGCTGCAGGCAGTGCATATGCTGCCGGGCTATACCCATGACATTATCAACCTGAGCGAAGAGGAAGATCTGGTCACCCTGATGTGGGCAAACGAGATCTTCGATCCGGAGCATCCGGATACCTTCCGCGAAAAGGTCGCTGAATAAGAGGTGTGTTATGAAATATCAAGTGAACTGGCAGAATAACGGGAAACTGAAACTGCTGATCATCGTCGGCACGAGGCCGGAGATCATCCGCCTTTCAGCCGTGATCAAAAAATGCCGCAGATACTTCGACTGTCTGCTGGCCCATACCGGGCAGAACTACGATTACACTCTGAACGGGATCTTCTTCAAAGACCTGGATCTGGCGGATCCGGAGATCTACCTGAATGCGGTCGGCGAGAATCTCGGTCAGACGATGGGCAATATCATCGCCTCTTCCTATGAACTGATGAGCGAGCTGAAGCCGGATGCTCTGCTCGTGCTGGGCGATACCAACAGCTGCCTGAGCGTGATCGGCGCCAAGCGCCTGCATATCCCGATCTTCCACATGGAAGCGGGGAACCGCTGCAAGGACGAGTGTCTGCCTGAAGAGACCAACCGCCGGATCGTCGACATCATTTCAGATGTCAACCTGGCATATTCCGAACATGCGCGCCGTTATCTCGCAGACTGCGGTCTGCCGAAAGAACGGACCTACGTAACCGGCTCGCCGATGGCGGAAGTTCTGGGTGAAAACCTGGAAAAGATCCGGAAGTCGGATATTCATGAAAGACTCGGTCTTGAAAAAGGGAAATATATCCTGCTGAGCGCGCACAGGGAGGAAAACATCGATACGGAGAAGAATTTCGAGAGCCTGTTCAACGCGATCAACGCGATGGCGGAGAAATACGATATGCCGATCCTCTATTCCTGCCATCCGCGGAGCCGCAAGCGTCTGGAAGAATCCGGATTCAGACTTGATCCGCGGGTAAAGGCGCATGAACCGCTCGGATTCCACGACTATAACTGTCTGCAGTACAATGCGTTCGCGGTCGTTTCGGATTCCGGCACGCTTCCGGAAGAGAGCAGTTTCTTCACCTCGGTCGGAGATCCGTTCCCGGCTGTCTGTATCCGCACGTCGACGGAACGCCCCGAAGCGCTGGATAAAGCCTGCTTCATCCTTTCGGGGATCGATACGAAAGGCCTTCTGCAGGCGGTAGACGTCGCGGTCGAAATGGTAAAGAACGAAAAGAACGGCGGTGCAGTCCCGGTACCGGATTACACCGATACGAACGTTTCGGATAAAGTCGTCAAGATCATTCAGTCCTACACCGGTGTAGTTGATAAAATGGTCTGGCGCAAATACTAGATGGAGGAAAGCAGATGTATAAGACAACAGAAATGTTTGACCTGGAACACAGTGTCGCCAAAGAATACCTGACCCGGTTCGAATACCCCTGGCAGGCGCTTCCCGGCATCCGGGATCTTATCCTGGAACTCGGAGCACAGCTGAGCCCGGAAGACTATGACGAAGTCAAGGACAATGTATGGGTGCATAAATCCGCTTATGTCTATCCATCCGCCTATCTGGGTGCGCCGTGCATCATCGGCCCGGAGAGCGAAGTGCGCCACTGCGCCTTCATCCGCACCTCTGCTCTGATCGGCAGAGGCTGTGTCGTCGGCAACAGCTGCGAACTGAAGAACGTGATCCTCTTCGACAAATGCGAAGTCCCGCATTACAACTACGTCGGGGATTCGATCCTCGGTTTCCATGCCCATATGGGCGCCGGCTCTGTCACTTCCAACGTAAAGTCCGACCGGAAGCTCGTCGTCGTTCATAACGGCGAGGAAAACATCGAGACCGGTCTGAAAAAGTTCGGCGCGATCCTGGGAGACTACAGCGAGATCGGCTGCAATTCCGTCCTGAATCCGGGTACGGTCGTCGGCAAGGAATCCAGAGTCTATCCAACTTCCTGTGTCCGCGGTGTCGTTCCGGAAAAGTCGATCTGGAAGGTCGATGGTTCGATCGTTCCGATCAAGTAGACATCAATAGAAAAACGGCCGGACATCTGCTGCAGTTCAGATGCCGGTCTTTCTTTATGAAAACTATGAAAATAATTTTCTGAAAATTATTGTTAAAAATTGCATGAAGTATTTTATAATAAATTCGTATTTTAAGGAGAATGAGACTTATGATCGTTGGATGCGTTAAAGAGATCAAGAACCAGGAACACCGTGTCGGTATTACGCCCGACAATGCGCGCGCATATGTCGAAGGCGGAAACACCGTCTATATCGAAAAGAATGCCGGTATCGGTTCCGGATTCGCGAATACCGAATATATCGAAGCCGGGGCGCAGATCCTGGATACAGCGGAGGAAGTCTGGGCAAAGGCAGACATGATCGTCAAGGTCAAGGAGCCGCTTCCGCAGGAATTCAAATTCTTCCGCGAAGGTCTTCTGATCTATACCTATTTCCATCTGGCTGCCGATGAAGAACTGACAAAGGAACTTCGTGACGCAGGCGTCATCTCGATCGCGTATGAGACACTTCAGGAAAAAGACGGCTCGCTGCCGCTGCTGGTCCCGATGTCCCAGATCGCCGGACGTCTTTCCCTGCAGGAAGGCGCCAAATACCTTGAAAAGAAATACGGCGGAGAAGGCGTGCTGCTGGCGGGCGTTCCCGGAACTCCGAAAGCCAACGTCGTTATCCTCGGTACCGGCACAGTCGGCTGCAATGCCTGCAAACTGGCTGTCGGCATGGGCGCGAACGTAACGATCATCGGCCGCAACCTGCACAAGCTGGAAGTGCTGGACGACCAGTATCATTCCTCGATCCAGACGCTGTACTCCAGTGATTCCAATATCGAAAAAGCCTGCAAGGACGCAGACCTCGTCATCGGTGCCGTCCTCGTTCCGGGCGCCGCTGCTCCGAAACTCTTTAAGAAACGCTATCTGAAGGAAATGAAGCCGGGTTCCGTCTTTGTCGACGTATCGATCGACCAAGGCGGCTGCGGCGAAAGCTCAAGAGTCACATCTCACGATGATCCGATCTATATCGAAGACGGCGTCATCCATTACTGCGTCGGCAATATGCCGGGTGCGGTCCCGCGTACTTCTACGATCGCCCTGACCAATGCGACCGTCAAATACGGTCTGCAGATCGCCAACAAAGGTCTGAAAAAAGCCTGCGAAGAGAATGCGGCGATCTACTCTGCCATCAATACCTTTGGCGGCAAGGTCGTCTGCAAGGGCGTTGCGGATGCGTTCGGCATGGAATGCAGCGATATCCGCGGTCTGCTCTAGACAGAAATACAGTGAATAAGGAGGATCATGCGAAGGCGTGATCCTTTTTCATTAACAGAACTGATACGTGCGGCAAGAGTTTTTATTGCGCAGGAAAATAGAGATTTTTATAATAAAAAAGGTGAATAGATAAGGAGTTCACGACAATGGAAAAGTTTTTAGTTGAGATTTCTGCCCGTCACGTTCATCTTTGCCAGAAGACCGTTGACGCTCTGTTTGGTGAAGGTCACCAGCTGACCCCGATCAAGGATCTGTCCCAGCCCGGACAGTTTGCATGCGAAGAAAAAGTCACTGTCATCGGTCCGCGCGGCAAGCTGAGCTGCCGTATCCTCGGTCCGACCAGAAAAGAAGATCAGATCGAAGTTTCTCTGACGGAAGCGAGACAGCTGGGCATCGAAGCGCTGATCCGTGAATCCGGCCATCTGGAGAACACGAACGGCTGCACCGTCGAAGGACCCTGCGGTTCTGTCGAACTGGCAAAAGGCGTGATCGCCGCGAAGCGTCACATCCATATGGAACCGAAAGACGGCGAATACTACGGAGTGAATAACGGTGATATCGTTGCCGTACGCATCCAGACGCCGGAAAGAAGCATCGTCTTTGATGATACGGTCGTCCGTATCAGCGACAGTTATCGTCTGGCCATGCATATCGATACCGACGAGGCGAATGCGGCCGGTTTAAAAGGCAATGGAGAAGGAGAGATCATTAAATTATGAAGATTATCCGTGTAAAGAACTACGAAGAAGCATCTGAAAAAGCCTATGAAGTGATGAAGGAATTCATCAAGCCCGGCGCTGTTTTAGGTCTGGCTACCGGCAGCACGCCTTTAGGTCTGTATGCCCTGATGGTCAAGGACCACGAAGAGAACGGAACGGACTATTCCCAGATCCGCACCTTCAATCTGGACGAATACGTCGGTCTGCCGCTGCATCACCGTGAGTCCTACTACTCCTTCATGCACACCAACCTTTTCAACAAGGTCGGCATCCCGGAAGAGAATACTCACGTTCCGGGCGGTCTGGGCGATCTTGAAGCCAACTGCAAGGCTTATGATGAAATGCTGGCGAAGGAATCCGTCGATATCCAGCTGCTCGGCATCGGCGCTGACGGCCATATCGGCTTCAACGAACCGGGCACACCGTTCAATCTCGGAACCCATGTCACTGATCTGACAGAGCAGACCCGTAAAGACAACCAGCGTTTCTTCAACGATCTCGGCGAAGAGACACCGACACAGGCTGTTACTATGGGTCCGGCTACGATCATGGCTGCCAAGAACGTCCTTCTGATCGCGACAGGCGAAAACAAAGCGGAAGCGATCAAGGGAATGATCGAAGGTCCGGTCAGCGAGGAATGCCAGGCATCCCTGCTGCAGAATCATCCAAGCTGCACCGTCATCATCGATGAAGGTGCGGGCAAATTGCTGGAGAATCACTAGAAAGCCGATATAATAAAGCCGAGGAGGTAAGTTGACTCATGAAAATCATTGATAAAAAAGAATTCGAAGAGACCATCAAAGAAGGCGTGACCCTGGTCGACTTCTTCGCGACTTGGTGCGGACCGTGCAAAATGCTGAGCCCGGTACTGGAAGAGCTTTCCGATGAGATCACGGACGTTAAGTTCGTCAAGATAGACGTTGACGAGGAACCGGAACTCGCCGAGAAATTCGGCATCATGTCCATCCCGAGCGTCTTCCTGTTCAAGGACGGTGAAGTTGCCGGAAGTTTCCTCGGCCTGCAGCCGAAGGACAAAGTGAAAGCCTTCATCGAAGGAAACAAATAAGAATCCAGAAACGAAGACCTGCTGCAAAGCAGGTCTTTTTTTGCAGCGGAGAGAAGGCCGCTCTGCCTCGTATTCCCGCCTTTGCCGTCTGTAAAAAGACTATAATGGAATAGACGAATCACTGAATCGGGAGCAACAAAACGAAAAAGACGATTCTTTTATTGATAGTCATGCTGATGCTGCTGCTTGCATCAGGCTGCAGTGTGCAGAATAACAGCGCTCCGGCTGAGCCGGAAAAGCCGGCGGCGGAACGGACAGACGATATCTATATCTTCTATACCAGCGACGTGCACTGCGGTGTCGAGGAGAATCTCACGCTTGCCAGCGTGAAGTCTCTGGTCGATGAGACCAAAGCGGAACACGAATACGTGGCTCTTGTCGATCTGGGCGACTTTCTTCAGGGTGATACACTCGGCTCGCTTTCAAACGGCAGGCTGATCATCGACGCACTGATGACCTATCTGAAAGAACAGGGTGGCTTCTCCGACAGTTACCGGGAGACAGACAACAGGATCACCGATAAATAAGAATACAAAAAAGACAGGACATATTCCGGAAGAAGGAATAGCGGATCCTGTCTTTTGTTTTGAGACAGCCGTATGCGCTTATCTTTTTGACAGTCTGCTGATCAGCATCCCCATTCCGTAGTTCAGCAGCAGCAGGAAAAGGAAGATCGCGAAACCGACCGGCAGCCCCCAGGTGGTGAAGGCGTACCAGTCGTTGCCTTCCCGGCCGTTCAGGATGATATTACCCAGATAGAAGCAGCCGTAGATGAACAGCGGCAGAACGGAATAGGGAAGTTCCTTCTTCAGGATCTTCTGTTCTCCTAAAAAGAGTTCGTCGAACAGACAGAGCAGCGGGACAGCCAGATGGAACCAGAAATTCGGGCCGGCATACAGGAACGCGTAGCCGAAGATCGCGCCGAGGAAGGTCGCGGTAACGAGGAAGGTGATCATGACTGCAAGGCAGGCAGAGAATTTCAGAACGGCGCTGAAATGCCGCTCCCGGAAGAACAACCAGCAGACAGCCGCGGCCGCCGCCAGCAGATTGGACAGGACGGTAAAATATTTCAGGCTCCAGATCCCGCGCGCGGAAAAAGACCCGCCGCCGCGGAAGACCATCGTCAGCCACGACCAGAGAACGATCACGGCGATGAATACATTGAGTATGGTTTTTGATATACGCTTCATGACTTCAGTATAACCAAAACCCCGGCGGAAAGACTGCAAAATGCATTCCCGTCGGTCTACAGCCCGCACAGAGAGGAGGGCGAAGGATCATTCTATACAATCTGAGTTTACTGTAAGTAAACAAATTCTTTATTTTTATGAAATTTCTATTGAATTACCGATGATTTCTAGTAATATAGTTTATGGTCACTTAAAACATGATAAAAAGTTTAGTAAAAATAAACTTAGAAGGGAGTAGGCGATGGATATCGGAAAAAGACTGAGACAGCTTCGCACAAAGAACTCTCTGACCCTGGAAGAGCTGGCTTCAAGAACAGAGCTTACCAAAGGGTTTCTGTCCCAGCTGGAGCGCAACCTGACTTCTCCGAGCATTTCCACTTTGGAAAATATCACGGAAGTCCTGGGCGTACCGCTTGAAGACTTCTTCAGGGAAGACAGGGAAACACGGATCAGCTTCAGCAAGGACGACTATTCCGTGGATGAAAGAGACGGCCGCAAGATCACCTGGCTTGTTCCGGATTCCCAGAAGAACGTTCTGGAGCCGATCCTGATGGAACTGCAGCCGGGAACGGAATCCCAGGAGATCGAGCCTTACGAGGGCGCCGAATTCGGCTATGTCCTGAAGGGGAGACTGGATCTGATCAAGTCCGGGTCAAATGAGACGTACCGTCTGCACAAAGGCGATTCCTTCTATCTGGAAGGGGACTACACGCACAAGCTCGTCAACATCGGCAGGGAACCGGGGATCATCCTGTGGGTCGCCACGCCGTCCATATTCTAAATTCATTCAGAGGGGAAAATCATGAAGAAATTAATTGAGTTTCGCAATATCGTAAAAGCATTCGGAAGTCAGGTCGTTCTCAAAGGCATCAATCTGGATATCTTCGAGAACGAGTTCGTCACTCTGCTCGGTCCGTCCGGCTGCGGCAAGACGACCCTGCTCCGTATCCTCGGCGGATTCCTCAGTCAGGATTCCGGCGAAGTCATCCTGGACGGCAAGGAGATCAGCAACGTTCCGGCGTATCAGCGCCCGATCAACACGGTCTTCCAGCGCTACGCCCTGTTCCCGCATCTGGATGTATTCGACAACGTCGCCTTCGGTCTGCGCATCAAGAAGATGTCCGAAGACCTGATCAAACCGAAAGTCGAGCGTATGATCGCGCTGGTCGGTCTCGAAGGATTCGAACACCGCGATGTCTCCATGCTGTCAGGCGGTCAGCAGCAGCGTGTCGCGATCGCCCGCGCGCTGGTCAATGAACCGGATGTGCTCCTGCTCGATGAACCGCTGTCCGCTCTGGACCGCAAACTGCGTGTCGAGATGCAGCAGGAACTGAAGCGCATCCAGCAGGAAGTCGGCATCACCTTCATCTTCGTCACTCACGACCAGGAAGAAGCCCTGACCATGTCCGACAAGATCGTCGTCATGCGTGACGGCGTGATCCAGCAGATCGGCACTCCGCTTGAGATCTACAACACCCCGAACAACCGTTATGTCGCGAACTTCATCGGCAACTCCAATATCGTGGACGGCACGATGAAGAAGGACTATCTTGTCCGCTTCGACGACCGTGAATACGAATGTGTCGACTTCGGTTTCAAACCGAACGAACCGGTCGACGTCATCATCCGTCCGGAAGACATCCGCATCTTGCCGCCGAACCAGGGCAAGATCAACGGTCAGGTCCTGTCTGTCTTGTTCAAGGGCGTTCACTACGAATCGATCGTTGAGACCCGCCGCGGCGCTTCCAAGACCGTGATCCTGCATGTCGTCGAGAACCGCGACACCTTCAATAAGGAAGCGAACGAAAAGATCAACGCGACCGACTTCACTGTCGATATCGAAGACGTCAAAAACCTGACGAACGAAGACCTCATCGCCCGCGCCAACGCGCAGGCGTGGATTCCGGAAAGCGAAGAGGATATCTCCATCGCTTCCGTCGAGAACGGTCTGAAAGAGGAATCCGGCAGCTATCCGGTCACCTTCAAAACAGCCAAGGGCACTTCGATCACTGTCAATGTCAACGTCGTGAAACCGATCGTCAGCGAAGACGCCAAATACCAGATCGGTATCCAGGCCTTCGATGTCTATAAGACCGTCGATGAGATCCGCGAATCCATGGCGATCTCCGTCGACCTGCGCACCTGGGCGGATGCCTACGCCTGGGAGCTCGATACCCAGAAGGAAGTCATGATCGACGACGTCCGTTTCGACTTTGAGCCGAACGAGATCGTCGCTGGCGACTACCCGGTCACCTTCCTGACGGAAGGCCGCACCTGGAAAGTCCATACGACCGAAAAACAGGAAGAGGATACCGCTGTATCCCTCGACTTCGGACCGGATGATATCCACGTCATGCACAAGGAGGTCCTGTCATGAAAGGTTTCCGCCGTTTAGCGTACCCGTATGTGGTATGGGCGGTGGCCTTCGTCGTCATTCCGATGCTGCTGGTGCTGATCTACGCGTTCACCACCAGAGGCAACGCGGTCCTGACCTTCCGTTTCACGCTGGCCAACTTTGCCCGCTTCTTCTCCGATAAGATCTTCCTTTCCGTCCTGCTGCGCTCGCTCAAGATCGCGCTGGTCACGACGATCGTCTGCATCCTGCTCGGTTATCCGGTCGCCTACGCGATCTCGCGGTTCTCCCCGAACAACCAGGCGTTCTGCATCCTGCTCGTCACGATCCCGATGTGGATCAACATGCTGGTGCGTACCTATGCCTGGAGAGGTATCCTGCTGGATACGGAACTGTCGCCGGAACTGAAAGTCTATATCGGTATGGTATACAACTTCCTGCCGTTCATGATCCTGGAAGTCTACACTTCGCTCTCGAAGATGGATCCGAATCTGAGCGTGGCGGCAGCGGACCTCGGCTGCAACAACCGTCAGGTCTTCACCAAGGTCATCCTGCCCTTATCGATCCCCGGTGTTCTGTCCGGGATCACTCTGGTCTTCTTACCGGCGGTCTCCAGCTTCTTCATTCCGAAACTGCTCGGCGGCGGAAGCTTCGTCCTGATCGGTAACCTGATCGAAAACTACTTTGTAACGACCGGTGACTGGAACTTCGGCGCAGCGATCTCGCTGATCATGACGATCATCATCCTGATCTCCATGTACTTCACCCGTAAGTTCGACTACACCGAGGAGGAACGCGCATGACCGAGAAAAAGAGTCTCTGGACAAAGATCGCCTTTGCCCTGGCCATCGCCTTCTTCTATCTCCCGATCGTCTACGTCGTCTTCTTCTCCTTCAACTCCTCGAGATCCCTGAACAACTTCACCGGCTTCTCGCTGCAGTGGTACCAGAAGATGTTCGAAAACCGGACGATGATGGAATCGATCTACTACTCGACCATTATCGCGGTGATCGCGACGCTCGTATCCACCGTGATCGGCACCGTCGCGGCGATCGGCCTCTCCAAATCCAGCAAACTCGTCAAGGAAAGCATCACCCAGATCAACAACCTTTCCATGATGAACCCGGATATCGTCACCGCCATCGGCCTGATGCTGTTCTATACCTCGCTGCGTATGGAAGCCGGCTTCGGCACACTGCTGCTGGCGCACATCATATTCTGCATTCCCTATGTCATGCTGTCAGTTACACCGAAACTGAAACAGCTCGATGATAATATCGCGGAAGCGGCGCTGGACTTAGGCTGCACGCCTTTCCAGGCACTGACCAAGGTCATCATTCCCCAGATCAAGGAAGCGATCTTCTCCGGTGCGCTCGTCGCCTTCACGATGAGCTTCGATGACTTCGTCATCTCCTACTTCGTCACCGGTCCCGGTGTCAACAACATCTCCACTTACGTCTACTCCTCGGTCAAACGTATCAACCCGAGCGTAAACGCGCTGTCCACGATCATCGTTCTGGCGATCACGATCATCCTGATCATCATGAATGTCGTTCCAATGTTAAAGGAAAGGAAAAAGAAAAATGAAAAAATTGCTTAGCGTATTACTGACTGTCCTTCTGCTGACAGCCTGCGGATCTTCCGACAAGCCGTCCGGCGGCAGCCAGGACAGCGATACCGCCTGTTCTGTTCTGAACGTCTTCAACTGGGGCGAATACATCGGTGAAAACACGATCGCCGACTTTGAGGACCAGTTCGGTGTCCGCGTCAACTACGCGCTGTTCGACTCCAACGAAATGATGTACACAAAACTGATGGGCGGCGGTTCCTATGATATCCTGATCCCGTCTGACTACATGATCGAGCGTCTGATCGCTGAAGATCTGCTTCAGCCGATCGACAAGTCCGTTATCACCAACATGGGCAATCTTTACGAAGGTGTCCTGAACAAGGCGTACGACCCGGACAACACCTATTCCGTTCCGTATTTCTGGGGCAACATCGGTATCGTCTATGATACGACGATCGTTGACCCGGCAGACGTTGAAAGCCAGGGCTGGGATGTTCTGCGCAACACCAAATATGCCGGCCAGATCTACATGTACGATTCCGAAAGAGACTCCTTCATGGTCGCGTTAAAGGCGCTCGGCTATTCCGCAAACACCTCCGATCCGAAAGAACTCGAAGAAGCCTATGAATGGCTGTCCTCCATCTCCCAGACGATGGAACCGGCTTTTGCGACAGATGAAGCGATCGACGGTCTGACCTACGGTGAAAAGGCGATGGGCGTCATGTACAGCGGCGACGCTGCCTACATCCTTTCCGAAAACGAAGATATGGCATACTTCGTACCGGAAGCCGGAACGAACATCTGGAACGACGCGATGGTCATCCCGAAGAATGCGAAGTGTCCGGAACTCGCCAATGAATTCATCAATTTCATGCTGGAATATGATGTTGCCTACGATAACAGTTCAACAGTCGGCTATTCCTCCAACAATGCGGAAGTCATTAAAGATATGATGGCTCCGGGCGGAGACTACGAAGGCAACAACGCTTACCTGCCGCGTACAGACAACCCGAACGACGAAGCCTACTACAGCCTCGACGAAGCAACACGTACGCTGATCTCCGAATACTGGGTCAAAGTCAAGAACCAGTAAAAGAGTTTAGTGATCGATCACAATCAGCAAGACACAAAGACCCGGATCCTGTTTTCAGGGTAATGTTCAATAACCTGTGGGTAATTTCCTTCCCAGGGTTCAAGATCCTGTGGGTATAGGGGTTTCAATTGTCTGTGGGTTTCATTGCCGAATGAAAGAAAACAGAGATCCGGCTCTGCCGCAGTAAAGCAGAAGCGGATCTCTTTTCATTTGTTTCAGTCATCCTTATTGTGCCTTTCTTTACAGTTCGAAGCTGTGGCGGCTGTTCTTATTCAGGGAATACATCAACCGATTGCGGAACCTCCCGAAGTTCGAGTAGCCGTTGGCGATCTTCAGGATCTTCTTGATCATTGAATTCCTTCCTTCCAGCGGTCCGTTGGTCACTCTGTCTCCGTTGACTTTACAGAAGGAACTGACGATCTCTGTCTTCCAGAAGGTCAAGGTGGAAGCGAGTGCGATGAATTCTTCTATGCCGGACAGCTTACAATCGCGGATATAGCTTTCAAGATCATTCAGAGCTTTATTGATATCTTCATAATCCGTGTGATTATAGGAAAGATATGCCTGATAGAGATCGTATGCTTCCTCCAGTTCCTTATCCAGAGCCTTTATCATGCGCATCAGCTGGAACTCGGACAGATGCGTTTTGAAGTGTCCGTTATAGACGGCTTCATTCGAGAGCTCTTCTTTGAAAAAGATCTCATCCCGGTATTTAAGCAGATAATATCCGTCGCTTTTCTTGTTTCCTTCATACCGGCGCATCACTCTTTTCCTGACATCATCCAGCGCCTTTCCGACCCGGCTTACCACATGGAAGGGATCGGCGATGATCGTGGCGTTATGCAGATAGCGGGGTAAAACTTCCCTGTAGGAATCGTTCATATCGATCACGGCATATTCGACCTTATTTCTTTCATTGAGATCGATACTTCTCAAGTAAGAAGCGATCGTCCTTTTGTCTCTGTCCTTTAAGACGTCCAGGATATCCCCGTTAGCGAAGGATAGAATGATCAGCACATATTTCTTCTTTCTTTTTCTGGAGAAATAGACCTCATCGAGGCAGATCGCCTTTCTTAAAAGAAGCCGCTTCATCTGACAGTACTTGTCGAAAAGAGCGATCACTTCGCTGACTGCGACATCATAATACTCGGCAGCAGCGCGGAATGGATTATTGTATCTCTTTAAGAATTTCAGAATATTGTCGATCGTCCTGTCCGAGATGTGGTTCCTTTCGCTGCAGAAGGGATTGTCCTCCATGGATGTCTTTCCGCATCCGGGACAGAGGAACCTCCTGTGATGGTAAAGGATCGTGCAGGATTTATTGTGGAAGATCGAATGCGTGATCTTCTTGAGGACATATTCTTTGATATCCGTATGATAGGTCCCGCAGCTTTTACAGATACATCCCCGGTTCTTCGTCTTTACTTCGATATAGAGCGTGTTCTTCTTCTCAAACTCATCTAAAACGCAAAGATCCTCTTCGTTTATATTCGCAAATAACATAAAATAAGAATGGTTTAAACCTCCTTCCTTATTTGGATGACTGACATCTCCATAATACGGAAGGATCTTTTTTGTTTCATACCGTTTTCATTCATCCACGCATTTGAACCCTGGGAAAGAAAACACCCACAGGATTATGAACCCTGTGGGTGCCTTTCCAGGATTTTGAACATTACCGTTTTCAGAAGCCGGGTCTTTTGTTTTGAGCCTGGCGCTATTGCAATAGCGCCGTTTCTTATATACAATAAAATTACCAAAAAGGTAATATAAATGAAAATCAACTATAAAAACAAACGAGTTGAGAGATCTTTCTGTTCGCAGTTTAACACAACCCCCGAAGAAGTCCCCTTCTTCTTGCGAAGTGTAAAGGAGGGGATGAATTCGCGCTTCAAAAGTGATAAATATGATCAGTCGTATAGGGTATAAAGTGGAAAATACTTCGCATAAGATCGCTATTTTAGACAATAATAACCATTCGGTATTCGCGATGTATTACCATCTTATACTTGTGGTGAAATTCCGCCGGAAAGTCTTTGACGATCTTCTTTCGGAGTATGCCAGAGATATCTTTGAGAAGATCGCTCCTTCCTACAATATCTCTCTTTTAGAGTGGAATCACGACAGTGATCACATACACATCCTCTTCAAGGCACATCCCAACAGTGAATTATCGAAATTCATCAATGCCTATAAAAGCGCTTCTTCGCGACTGATCAAGAAGGAATTTCCCGAAGTGAGAAAGAGACTCTATAAGGAATACTTCTGGAGTCAGAGCTTCTGTCTATTGACAACAGGAGGCGCACCGCTTGAAGTGATCAGGAAATATATCGAAACACAGGGGGAAAAGTGAAACGCAATATCGCTTACCGTTACCGCATATATCCTAATAAGGCGCAAAAGATCCTTCTTCAGAAGACATTTGGCTGTGCCCGTTTTATCTGGAACCGGATGCTTGCGGACACGGAAGCGTATTATGAAAAAGAAAAGAAGATGCTGGATCCACTGCCTGCTCACTATAAGAAAGAATACGAATGGCTAAAGGAAGTGGACTCTCTGGCTCTGGCAAATGTACAGCTGCAGCTGAAAAAAGCCTTTCGCTCTTTCTTTAAAGGCGGAATGGGTCATCCCGGCTATAAATCCAAACATCACAGTAAAAAGAGCTATACCACGAATCTCGTAAACGGAAACATCGTCTTATCGGACAAAACGATCCGCCTGCCGAAACTGGGAGAAATAAAGATCAAAAAACACCGCTCAGCACCACAGGACTCTAAGCTGAAGTCTGTCACGGTCAAAGAGGAGCCAAGCGGCAAATACTATGTATCACTTCTCTACGCTTACGAAAGCCAAGTAAGCGAACAGAAAGATACTGAAAAGACGATCGGTCTTGATTTTGCCATGGACGGACTGTATGTGGATTCCAAAGGACATCGCGCAGCGATGCCTCACTTCCTGCGCAGCAGCGAGAAACGTCTTAAGAAAGCGCAGAGGAAACTCTCGAAGATGTTTGTAAAAGGGAAAGAGAAACAGTCGAACCGCTATTACAGACAAAAGAAGAAGGTCTCTCTTCTTCATGAAAAAGTACGTCATCAGAGATCGGACTGGCTCCATAAACAGGCAAAAGATCTGATAGACCATTATGACTATATCGGGATCGAGGATCTCGATATGAAGTCCATGAGTCAGTCGCTTCATTTCGGTAAAAGCGTCAGTGATAACGGCTGGGGAACGTTCGTGAATATGCTTATATATAAAGCGGAGGCCTCGGGAAAACATGTGATCAAAGCGGACAAGCTGTTTCCTTCCTCACAGAAATGTCATGTCTGCGGATATCTGAATCCGGAAACAAAAGATCTGAAGATCCGTGAATGGGACTGTCCGGTATGTAAAGCACATCATGACCGGGACCATAACGCTGCGATCAATCTGAAAACAGAAGCGCTCAGGATCGCGCTTCTGTAAACTGCTCAAATAAATAAGGTACCCTGGGGCACAGGGGATCCGATAAGCTCGGGTTATCTGGACACGTTGGTGTCTTTGACCGAGAAGCTCCCCACCTCTAAGCATCCGCGAAGGTGGTGGGAGTATGTCACAAAGAGCTGGAAATATCCGCCGATCATAAAAGTTAAACTGGAAGCAGCCGAGAACTATATTATCCAGGCTGAATCTTTGCTGGATATCGTGAATTATCCGCCTTTCCACTTTCATCCGTTAAGAGGAAAAAGAAAAGGGTAATGGAGTCTGTATCTGGGGAATACCGGCTACAGGGTCGTTCTGATTCCCTGCGGCGAAGGCGGAAAAAGTCATAACAGAAGGAGATGTTCTGTCAAAGAGCAGGATGACCAGGATCGTTGAGATAGAGGAGGTTTCAAACCATTATGAGTAACACTATCACATATAAGGAGCTGTCAGCTTTTCATCCCGGTTACTATGTTGAGGAAGTTATTGATGACCTGGGGATCAGTCAGGAAGAATTCGCCGCAAGACTTGGAACAACTCCGAAAACAGTCAGCAAGCTAGTAAATGCGCAGTGTAATCTGACAGATGACCTTGCGAGGAAACTGTCATCAATGATGGGTACAAGCATCGAGCTCTGGATCAATCTTCAGAAACAATATGATATTAAGATCCAGGAGATCCAGCAGGCAAAAGAAATAGAGAGTCAAATCCCGATCCTGAACAAGATCGATTATTCCTATTTTGTCAGAGAGGCAGATCTTCCTGATACAGCGGATAAAGAAGAACGGATCCGGAACTTGTGCAAATATCTGAGAGTCGCTGACTTAAACTATCTCGCGGAACCGGATCTGATCGCAGATCTCGGAGGAGAGAAGATCGTTATTGAGACCAGAAATTCGATCAATTCAAGAGCCTGGTTGCAAACGGCGATCAATATTGCGCAGGATATTGATGCTCAGCCATATAACGCAAAAATATTGAAAAATAAGTTGCTTGAGATCCGGGATCTGGCAGATAAAAAACCAAAATCTGTTCTCTCGAAGATCCAGGAGATCCTTTCTGCATGCGGGGTCGTATTCGTTCTTTTGCCTCATTTGAAATACTCTGATATAGACGGTGCGGTAAAATGGCTGAATAACGATAAAGCTGTCGTGGCATTCAGCGATAAAAAACTTGATGACGGAACATTTTGGCTTACGCTTTTCAAAAATATCAAGCATGTATTACAGAAGAAAACCAAAACCGTTTTTCTCGATATGCCATCCGCTTGCTTTGATGAGAGAATACAGAAGTTCGAAAAAGAGGCAAAAGAATTTGCTGAAAGGAATCTGGCTTCGATCGGATATGATAAGCTGACGAAGTAAAGAATCTAGTTAGGTCATTATTTCGTCGTCCTTTATGATATCTTTGTATATCCGCGCGAATTCAACCCACGAATAAAACACTCACAGGATTTGAACAATGCAGATACCTCTTCACGATTTTGAGCATTGCCTAGGCTTAAAAGACTTGATGAGATTTTAAGTTCATAGATTATTACTATTGCTTTCGATTGGATAATTGGCTGTCAAATAGACGGTTACAATAACATCTTCTCCGTATTGCCGGGTTTGCCAATATCCATCGTATTTGTTTACTAAAATATCGATGGTTTTTAGTCCGAACCCATGGTCTGGCCTTCTGTCGGAATAGATAAAATCTCCGTTTTCATCAACTACTTCGCCAATGGCTGAGTTTATTACCTCGATTTTGAATAATTCATTTACTTCGCTGATATCGACCTGTATTCTCTTAATTAATCCTATGTGTACTATTGCATTATCCAATAAATTAGATAAAAGAAGATATAAATCCTCATTCTCAATTTTTGGGTTATTTGTGATGTTAAGAACGCATTTGAAGTCGATTCCTTTATCAATGGCTTCAGCGGCTTTAATGTTTAGCACATAATTGATCGCTGGAACCAATGTGTTGTAAACTGGATACTCTTTGCTGGACATTTTGTCGTATTTATCTATTACTTCTTTAATGGTTACCGAGTCATGGGAATCGGAATTGCTCTTAAAAACGTTTATAAAGTGCTTCATGTCGTGGCGCAGTTCAAATAAGCTTTCTTGCATTTTCAATATCTGTTCATTGGATGAGATTTGATTGTTCAAAATTGTATTTTCTAATTTTAATTTATTTTCTGAAGAAGTTCGCTTGTAAAACAGAATAAAGAGAACACAAATTAGAACTAAAAAAACGGAAGTGCAATAAACCCCAATTGCAAGATAGATTTTAATATTTTCGTATCCCAAATAAATCGTTTCAAAACAAACTGCAACAATTTCCCCGATTAAAAGCAACGCAGATATAATCAAGTATTCAATATTCGAAAGTCCTAACTCCTTATCGCGAATACTCTTCGCAATAAAATAGAAACAAACAGTATGTAGCACCTGAAGGAATGTTGTTGTTGGGATACTGTATAGTTCTAATAGTTCTAGAAAAGTAAATTTTTCCCCCATTAAAAGGATGAAAGTTATATCAAATACAGTATTTGTAACGGCTATTACAACGTATAGAAGAAGCGAAAACACCAGTGATTCCGGAAAAGAATAAAAGGTTGTTAACTTTAAATAGATACAATATACAATAACAAACAACACCAACAACAAGCTTTGTGATGGAGAAAACATGTTTGCAATAGTCAATAACAAAAACGTGACTAAAAGCGTAAAAAGAGAGAACGTTCTATAGTTTTTCTTGTGCTTTGAGGTCAGCGAGCATAAAAACCAGACCATCAGTGCACACTCATATATATTGACAATTAAATCAAACAAATCCATTTTTTATTCCTCATTGTATTCTCGAAAGAGTCTTTCGATTTCACTTGACTGAGTGATAGACATAGGTATCTTTTGATTGTTGGTAAGAATTATTAGCCGCATCTCCTTATTTACTGATGTTATAAACTTGAGATTAACGACAAAGCTTTTTCCGACCGCAATAAAGCCTTTCTTTTTTACCTCGTCATATACCGCTGACAGTTTCTTCCGCTCTCTGATCTCGTTTCCGTTTATTAGGGAAACAAAGAGATTATTATGTCCGGCCTCAAAATAAACGACCTGATCTAAATTGATTCTATATGAGCCGTTCTTGTTTTTTGCGATGTAGAAGCGGCTGCAAGCTGATCTGATGTATTTGGAAAAGGCACCTTTAAGGTCTGATTCGAGATTTTCTCCTTTTCTAACAAAATAAAAAGCATTTAGTTTAAATGAGTCGAACACAAGATAATCATGATTGCTGCAAAACATCACTGTGGCATCGGGATATCTATCGTAAATCGTT
Source organism: Erysipelotrichaceae bacterium (assembly GCA_017533785.1). Classification (GTDB taxonomy): domain Bacteria; phylum Bacillota_I; class Bacilli_A; order Erysipelotrichales; family Erysipelotrichaceae; genus RGIG5669. Next base: position 117,165 of record JAFWII010000001.1, read on the forward strand.
TTGGATAAGTCAAAGCCCAAAGTAAGAGATCCTTTCATGTCCACATCTAAGATATATACATTGTATTTTTTGGCAAACAGTAAAGGATCATCTGCGTTTTCAAAGGAGTCTATAGAGATGGCGTGCTCCGTTGCATAAAAGATGCCGGCTGTGATTGTTTTGATTGTGGAAATATCTTTACTTGAGTCGTCGACAATTACTATATTAATTTTCATCCGGTTTGGTATATACAAATTAGGCTCATCCAGCTAAGCGAAATCTGTATACATCTCCTTTCTCTTCCGGCTTAGTATCGGCCCGGAAACCGAGTAGAATTGAGATCGTGAATGCGTACCTGTATCTGATCTGTTTGTAGCTTTA
>JAFWII010000012.1 GCA_017533785.1 Erysipelotrichaceae bacterium
CAGAGCAGGAAGCAGTCTCCGGCTTTTTCGTCCATCTGCCTTCCTTGTAGTCTTCCACACACTTCAGTTTGAATCTCCAGTCATATTTCATAAAAATACCCCCTTTACTGGATTGTCCAGTTTAGGGGGTACATATCACAGGAACTGCTGTTTTTTTGTGTGCGTCTGCACGGATTCCATTGTGCATCTGCACACTCTGAAAAGATGTCTGATTGTAAGAATTGTTATCTGTCACATTCAAAACCGGCTGACAGGCGTTCTAGAATATAATCAAGAACAGTCCGCAAAAGGATAAAAGATCATTCATATGGAAAGGAGCGTTTTTTCATGAAGAAGAACACTGAATGGCGCAACATTCCCTCTTATGACCCCAACGATAAGGTGACGTGGAAAAAGGTCAAAAGAGAGATCAACGGCAACGAGGTCGATGTCATCTTCCGCAAAGGAAACCCCGGCATGACAGTCGAGGAGGCAAACGAGAAACGGGCAAGAGGCGAGCAAGTCAACAACTTCTCGATCAGTCCGCACATGCGTCCGCGCACTTATGTCGCTACGGACGTAGCGCCGCACATCCTCTGTGAGCAGGACGTTGCGGTCAAGATGCGCGACGGGATCACGATCTATGCCGATATCTACCGTCCGGCGAACACCACCGAACCGCTTCCTTTAATCATCTCCTGGGCTCCGTTCGGCAAACGCCCGGCAGAAGGACAGGACGGCTGGAAGATGATGGGCGTTCCTCCGGGAACGGTTTCCACGATGGCGAAATTCGAGGCATCCGACCCGGGCTTCTGGTGCCGCCACGGGTATGCTGTCGCAAACGTTGACCCGCGCGGTGTCGGCCATTCCGAAGGCGATGTCGTACTGTGGGGCGAAGAAGACGGCAAGGACGGATATGATTTCATTGAATGGGCAGCTGCACAGGCATGGTGCAACGGCCGCGTCACAATGATGGGCAATTCCGGTGTCTGTATGGTCATCTGGCGTATTGCTGCCGAACAGCCTCCGCACCTCACATGTATCGCTGCCTGGGAAGGCACAGGTGACATGTACCGCGAATCAATGACCTATAACGGCATCCCGCGTCCGTGTTTTGAAAGCAGGATCGTCTCCAGCTGCGCCTGCTCAAATTACGTCGAGGATCTCTGCGCGATGCTGATCGAACATCCATACTATGATGATTACTGGAAAACAAAGACGCCAAAATGGGAAAAGATCAGAATACCGGCATATGTCGCAGCCGGCATGTGCCATTTCCACCTGCGCGGCTCGCTCGAAGGCTTCCGCAAGATCCGCTCCCCGAAGAAATGGCTGCGTATGCACCGTGAGATGGAATGGCCGGATACCTACACCCCGGAAAACATGTTCGACCTTCTGCGCTTCTACGACCGTTACCTGAAAGACGAGAGAAACGGCTGGGAATTCACGCCGAAAGTACGTGTCGATGTCATGGACGCTTACGGCTTCGACTGGATCCACAATAAGGAAGAGGCGAATTTCCCGGTTCCGCGCACAGAATACAGGAAACTGTATCTCGATGCCCGCAACAGCAGTCTGAATGAAGCTCCGGTCGCCGAAGTATCCGAGATCGAATATGACAACGCTACCGGGCATGCTTATTTCGGCATTCATTTCAATGAGGATACAGAAATCATCGGCTATCTGAAACTGCATCTGTGGATCGAATGCCGCGGTTACGACAATATGGACATGTTTGTCTGGGTCAAGAAATACAGCGCCGACGGCCAGTATCTGCCGATCCACTGCATGAAAGACGATTACCGCGGCACCTGGGGTGAAGCGAGGGGCTGCCGACGTGAACTCGACGAAAAACTGACGACCGACTTCCAGCCGGTGCAGGCACATCAGAAAGACGAGCCGATGGAACAGGGTAAGATCTACCCGATCGATATCGAACTGATGCCGCATGCCCGTTACTGGCATAAAGGTGAAGAACTGCGCGTTGAGATCGATCCGGAATTTGTCAAAACACAGTGGCATCAGGATCCCGGCTTCGACTTCATCACCGATAATGGCGAGCCCGGCAAGGCAACGCATGTCATTCATACCGGCGGTGAGTATGACTCTTATCTGCAGATCCCGGTCGTTCCTCCGAAATACCGCAGCGGAGACTACGTATATAAATACTAGCCGACCGCAAGTCAGACCGATCAATCAAAAATCCCGAACGGAACCGTTCGGGATTTTCATTGTCTTGTTCTTCCGGCGTCTGTCTCAGTATTTCGGTGCGTATTCTTTCGGGAAATCGTAAAGTCCGAGCACCCGGATAATGCGCAGCGACATCATCACACGCAGGATCTCTTCCCCGCTTTCAAGTTCGCAGTGCAAGATCTCCTTGATCTTCTGCATGCGATAGAGCAGTGTATTCTTATGGATATAAAGCAGTTCCGCAGACTTCGCGGTATTGCCGAAGTTGTCCAGATACACATACAGAGTCGTCGTCAGGTTGGAATTGTTCTTGCGGTCATATTCAAGCAGATCGAGGACCGTCGGATAGATATAGGCTTTCAGGTCATCATACCGGTTGATCACATGGAACATTTCGATCGGCGCAATGATCGAGAAATAATTGATCGTCCACTGCGGGTATTCAGTGCCGACATTCGCCGCCTTTTTCGCCTGCTCGTAGAATTTCTTTGTTTCTTTCAGATCACTGAAAGGATTGCTGACACCGGCGACCAGATGGTTTTTGTTCGCCAGGGCATACAGCGGCTCGTCGATGACATCCCGGATATCTGTTTCTTTCGGGAGATTGAAAAGGATGACAAGTTCCGTATCCCGGACAAGGTACAGGCTGTTCACCAGGATCGGTTTCAACTGTTCTGTCACCAGATCGAAGACGGAGGAATCCACTTCCACTTCTTCGCTCGAGTTCTGGATCACAGTCACGTAGAAGCGGTCTTTCATTTCGACGACCTTATCAATGTTGATAAAGCGGCTGATACGGTCGGAAGAGACTTCCTTGCTGGTAAGCAGGTAGTTCACGAACTGAGCCTTCACCTCGTTGCGGTTCTTGGTATAGAGTGATTTTTTCTGCAGTTCCTGAGAGAACAGACGGCTCAGACGGTAGAACATCTTCTCGTCGAACTCGTCGAATTCGCTGGTCGTTCCCAGCATGACGAGCTTGCCGACTTCGATCCCCTTGACCCGGATCAGAACGCTCAGCTGCTCACATTTCAACTTGCTGTTAGTATGCCGAACGACGGTATCGAAGTCCTGCTCGCGGACCTTTTTGACCGTTGCTTTATCCAGCAGAAACTTTTCCACGATCTTATCTGTCAGCGGATCTCCATTGGTCGGCTGTTCCAGATCGCTGAAAAGTTTGCGCAGGATCGGTTTTTTCGCGATATCCTCGTCATCATAGGAAAGCTGAATGTAATTATTGGAACGGCCGATCGCGATCAGCGGATTTCGAAGGATCCTGTGAGCTGCATCAAGGATGTGCTGCGTTCCCCTGTTGTCGAAAAGCGCTTCCGTCAGAATACGCATTGAATCATGGCGGCGCATATCCTCTGCATTCTTGCGCTGCAGTTCGGTTATGATCTCGTGGATCTTAGACTCATCTGAGATGACCGCAATGTTCACACGGGCACCTTCAAAACGGCCGATCCTATCCTTATTGCCGAAGTAAAGGATGTTGATTGTCTTTTTGGTGTCCGGAAGTTTTTTCAGATCATCGCTCTGCGCGACATACAGGATGTTTTCTTCCAGCTTTTTGTCGTTTTTCTGTATTTCCATGAAACCATAAAGCTGGGCATTGCTGTCCACGATCACGACGGGTTTGATACTGTACTTTTTGAGATAACCCAACAATTCCTTGAAAATCATCAATTATTCCTCTGCGTTGTGCAAATGCACTATGCCACGCATTTATTATAACCCAGATATATACGTTTGAACAATTTACTTTTATATCTGTTTTTCATCTGTGATCCTCTTTTTCAGGCAGTTTCCAGTACATTGGACAAAAATACAATACTTTTTCCCGTTCATCGAGGAGTTTCATTCATGCGCACATTGTTGAGGCTTGACAAAAAACGTAATATTTAAGCATAAGACATATGTGTTTTTAAGGAGGAAATCTACTTATGACAATTAGAGAAGAAGCAATCCAGGTATTAATCGAAAAGGCTGTTAAGGTTTTCGGCGTTAAGGCAGAAGATCTCAGCGAAAACACAAGTTTCAAAGACGACCTGGCTTGCAAATCCAGCAACATCGTTCAGTTCTCCGCAGCTCTCGAAGATCATTTCGATATCGAAGTTCCTTACATGGAACTGGCTCGCAGAAAAACGTTCGGTGAAGCCGGCGATCTGATGGAAGAATTATTCGCTTAATCATTTCAACTAATAGCGGCGCTGCCGCTATTTAAAACAAAAAATAAACAACAGGAGGAAAACACCAATGGATGTACTTGAAAGAGTATTCGCCAAAGCTAAGGAAGCTGACATCAAAGTCGCTTTCCCGGAAGCTACCGAAGAAAAGATCTTGCTCACCGCAAGAGAAGTAACCGACAAGGGTTACGCGACCGTCTCACTGGTCGGCGTTCCGGCTGATATCAAAGCCGCTGCTGAACAGTACAATGTATCTCTCGAAGGAATCAACCTGATCGACACAACTGACGAAGCTGCCATGGATGCCGCTGCCGAAAAATTCGCATCCATCCAGGACGTTATGTCCAAGAAGGGCATCCTGCGCCGCTGCAAGGCTGACCCGATGTATGCCGCTCTTATGTACCAGGCGATCGGCGATGTTGATGTCTGTTTCGCAGGTCTGACACACACCACCGGTGATGTCATCCTCGCCGGACAGATGGTCGTTGGCCTCGCAGAAGGCATCAAGACCGTTTCATCTGTCGGTATCTTCAATATCCCCGGATTCGAAGGTTCCGAAGGTCATTTATTAGGCTTCGGCGACTCCGCTGTCTGCGTTGACCCGAGCAGCGAAGACCTCGCTTCCATCGCGATCGCAGCATGTGACACGATCTCCGCCCTGACAGGCTGGGAACCGCGTCTGGCTCTGCTCTCCTTCTCCACTGACGGAAGCATGGAACATGAAAAAGTCGATAAGGTACGTGAAGCAAGACGTATCGCGAACGAACTCCGTCCGGATCTGAAGATCGACGGCGAATTCCAGTTAGACTCCGCGATCATCCCGGCTGTCGCAGCCAAAAAGGTCAAGAGAGAAAGTGCTGTTGCCGGTAAGGCGAACATCATCATCTGGCCGGATATCAACTGCGGTAACGTAGGTGTCAAGCTTGTTCAGTACATGGCTCATGCCGATGCATACGGTCCGATGCTCCAGGGCTTCAAGAAGATCGTCTGCGACTGCTCCAGAGGCGCACCGGTTTCCGAATTAGTCGGTAATGTCGCTATGTCTGTCGTCCGTGCACAGGCTCTGAAAGAGGCTAAGTAAGCATGGGATTAAAGATCTTTACCGTTAACCCCGGTTCCACTTCCACCAAGATCGCTCTGTTCGATGGCGAAAAGACTCTGTTCTCCAAGACTGTCGACCACGACGCTGAAAAACTGAAAGAATTCGTCAAGATCACTGACCAGATCCCGTATCGTCGTGAGACCATCATGAACGAACTGGAAAAAGCCGGCATCACTCTTGATGATGTTGACGCTTACGTCGGACGCGGCGGCGGTCTGCTCGCTGTCGAAGGCGGTGTCTACAAAGTCAACGACGTTCTGCTCGACCACGCTACCAGAGGTGCCAACGGCGTTACCCATCCGGCTCAGCTGGGTTCTCTGATCGCCAACGAATTCGCTTCCAAGCACGGCAAGCCGGTCTTTGTTGTCAATCCTCCGGATACAGATGAACTGATCGACGAAGCCCGTATGACAGGTATCAAAGGCGTTTACCGTAACGTCCATCTGCATGCTCTGAACCTTAAGGAAACTGCGATCCGTCATGCGGAAAGCCAGGGCAAGAAATATGAAGAACAGAACTATGTCGTCTGCCATTTAGGCGGCGGTCTGTCTGTCAGCGCTCACCGTAAAGGTCAGATGATCGACGGTAACGACATCGTCGGCGGCGAAGGCCCGATGGCTCCGACCCGCTGCGGCGCTGTCCCGGCTGCTGAACTGCTCAAGCTCTGCTTCGCAAAGGACGCAGATCCGAAAGCTCTGAAGGGTCTCGTTCAGAAGACCGGCGGCTTTGTCTCCCATCTGGGAACCAGCGATGCCCGTGAAGTCAAGGCAATGATCGCTGATGGCAACAAGGCTGCTGAAAGAGTCTGGAATGCTATGCTGTACCAGATCGTGAAGTTCATCGGCGCTATGGCTTGTGCGCTTCACGGTGAAGTCGACGGCATCCTGTTAGGCGGCGGCATGGTCCATGATAAGGACCTTGTCAACGCTATCAAGGAAGGCTGCGAATGGATCGCTCCGGTCTATGCATATCCGGGCGAATTCGAAATGGAAGCTATGGCTGCAGGCGCTATCCGCGCTCTGACAGGCAAGGAAACAGTCAAGGAATACACCGGCGAACCGCGCTGGAAAGGCTTCGAAGACTAATCCACAGTCCGTTCCGAAACAACAAAAATACAAAACCTCCGGAAGAGTCATCGACCGGAGGTTTTTCTTTGTCAAAATCATAACCACCCTTAAAAAGGGTGGTTTGCTCTAAGGCTATAAGCCTTTGTGATCGGCCAGCGCCTTAAGACGCTGGCTTTTCACTTGGCGTGTCAAAGCCGCTGTTGCACTTGTAACCATGACTGCCCTTGAAAGGGCTGTTCGCTTCTTTCCTATTTGTTCGGCATGCGGTTCTCTTTATCTTCTCCGAAAGGATCCTCATACTCCCTTACGGAAAGCTTATCCTTCGCGATATCCTCTTCCTGATCGCGGATATATTTACGCACAGTGAACTCGTTGAGTCCGACTGTGCTTACATAGTATCCGTCTGCCCAGAAATGCCTGTTTCCATATTTGTATTTCAGATTCGCGTGATACTCAAAGATCATCATCGCTGATTTTCCTTTGAGATAGCCCATGAAAGAGGAAACAGACATTTTGGGCGGAATGCTGAGAAGGATATGCACATGATTTGTCATATGCCCTTCAATGATTTTCACTCCCTTGTATCTGCAGAGTTTGCGAAAATACTCCGCGATATCCTTTCTTAACTGGTTGTATATCACCTTACGGCGATACTTCGGGGTGAAAACGATATGGTATCTTGTATAATACTTAGTGTGCGAGAGAGAATCATATTTCTCTGCCATTGCGTCCCTTCCTTTCTATCACAGTGACTTCGACAATCTCTATGATAGCGGATGGGACGCATTATTTATAAATGCGTCCGTCTTCCACCTGCCAAGCAGGTGGTTTTTTGTTTCGCACGCTCTGCGTGCTCAACAGTCCACTAGGACGAATAAAAGCCCACGGAATCCGCGGGCTCTGATTGACTATCGATCAGATAAAGAACTGGAACGCCGTAAATGCGGTATAGATGCAGAGAAGCAGGATACCCTGCCAGCGATAAAGTTTCCCTTTCAGGATCGCCGGAACACAGAGGATCGCCATGACTCCCAGCATGACCGGAATATCAACGAGCAGCGAGGCATTCATACCCATCAGCAGTTTTTCGGAAGGAACAGCGAACGGCGAGATGCTGATCGCAGCGCCGCTGACCAGAACGATATTGAACAGGTTAGCACCGATAACGTTGCCCAGAGACAGAGCACCATGGCCTTTCATCAGGCTGGTGATCGCGGTAACGAGCTCCGGCAGGGATGTTCCAAGCGCGACCATTGTCAGACCGATAACGGAATCCGGTACACCAAGAGTCGATGCGATGATCGTTCCGTTATTGACCAGCAGGTTGGCGCCGACTGCGATGACGGCAGCACCGACAACAAGAAGAACGAGTTCTTTCCACAGAGGCTGTTCCTCCTGGGTCTCTTCCTCTTCGGCAGCTTCGGCATTCCCATCTCCGTTTTTCATCTGGCGGACAGAAAGAACCATATAAATAAAGAACATAGCCAGGAACATGACTCCGTTCCAGCGTCTGAATTCACCCTGCGTATACGCGATCAGAGAATAGATGAGAGCAGCCAGGAAAAAGGCGCCGGCAGGAAGATACAGCGATTTTTTATTTACCGGACCGGGCTTGGCGGCGATCGTGATCGCGGCGATCAGACTGGTGTTGCAGATGATCGAACCGATCGCATTGCCGTAGGAGATGCCGCTGTTATGCTGAAGCGCAGCCTGCGCAGAAACCATGACTTCCGGAAGCGTGGTGCCGATCGAAACGACCGTAGCGCCGATCAGGATCTCCGGTAAGTGAAAGCGTCTGGCCAGTCCCGCAGCGCCATCGACGAACCAGTCCCCTCCCTTGATCAGGAATACGAATCCAAGCAGAAATAATAATATAGGTTTAATCATACACTTGACCTCATTCAGATTAAAAAAACCATAACAGCGACATTATAACGCGATTATGGTTTTTTTACAAAATATCTGAAATGTTTAGTTTTTGAAATACTGTGCTATAGGATCTGTCGACATAGGCGACGCAGGAGTATCCCGGGAAAGAGTAGGACAGGTACTCCATCCCCTCTTCCGGTTCCAGGACCGAGAAAGTCCGTATATCTGTCGGCTGATTGCGCTTGATATAGGACTCCTTGCGGGACCACAGTTCAAAGAATTCCTTTTGTCTGTCCGCACAATGATCCAGATACTCTTTCTCATCTGCGGTGAAGAAATGACGGATGATGATCTCGTGGTCGTGGTGAAAGACTTCCACGTCGACACCGAGCGGCCGCTCACTTATCCCGAGCATCGCGTAGTCTCCGGCGTGTGAAATGGAAACGAAGTTCCGGCGGTCGGAAAAATACGGTTTTTCCGTTTCATCACGCAGGATCTCCGCCAGTTCCGAATGTTTTCCGCGCACATGGTATTCCAGCAGCCCGACTCCTGCAGACAGCACTTTGTCTTCTTCCTGACGATACTTATCCGTCACTTTCCGGCGCTCTTCGCTGATCACTGAAAACGCTTTCCCGAACAGTTCGGAAGAGTGTAATTCATGGCAGTCAAGCAGATAGATTTCGTTGTTCATTTGTCTAATTATATCATGAGTTTCCAATACTTCTTTAGGTAGCCGTCCATTGTTTGAAAAGCCGCGGAACAACTACAATATCATCAGGGAGGAATGCGTTTATGAATCCATTCAATCAAACAAATCCGAAAACTCTTGGACGTAGTGTTTCCATTATCGGTGTCGGCTGTACACCTTTCATGGAAACACTGAACAATCCCGAGACCAACGGTCTGACCGAAGGCGAGCTCTACGGCTACGCTGCCTTAAAGGCAATGGAAGATGCCGGCGTTTCCCCGAAGGATGTCCAGTTCTACTACCACGGCTGCGCAAGCCCGCTGAATGGTTCCAACTATCTCACACCGAACATGCAGGTCGCTGAATGGTTCGGTATGAGAGGCAAAGCTTCACTTCATCATTCCGAAGCCTGCTGCACCGGCTATCTGGCCGTTGACATCGCTGCTCAGGCGATCGCTTCCGGAAAGTACGACATCGTACTGACCGGCTGTGTCGAATTCGGCGATGCCCTCGCGATCCAGGGAAAACCGGCGTTCATCCGTGAACCCTTCAGCTTCGAGAAGTTCCAGATCTCTACCGCCTGGCTTACAGACAACGCTTATACCCGACATCTCCTGGCGAACGTCGGCCACGATAATACCGCTGACTGGTATAAGACAAAAGCCGGTCTGACAGACGATCAGATCGACAAGGCTCTGTGCCAGCTCGCCATCAACGCACGCCATAACGCTCTGAATAACCCGCTCGCGATCGAACACAAGCTCTACGAAGACGTCGCGAAAGAAGCAGGTTACGACGATGTCATGGAATACATGCAGTCCAACCTTAACCCGAAGGTCGGCGCGATCCAGCGTATCTCCGGTCTTGAACACAAGTGTGACGGCGCAGCCTGCGTCCTGCTCTGTGCGACAGATCTCGCTGAAAAATACACGAAGAACAAACCGATCGAGATCCTCGGTATCGGTAACTCGGCTCTGGAAGCCAGTAACCCCCTCCTTGAAGTTCATGCGACCAGAGAAGCTACCCGCCAGGTCTATCAGGAAACCGGCCTGACAGGTAACGATATCGACCTTATGTATGTCAATGACTTCATCATCACCTCCCAGCTGCTGGCATCCGAGATCACCGGTTACATCCCGGAGAACGAAGCGTGGAAATACGCCATGGAAGGCCGCACGAACTTTGACGGCGACAAACCGATCAACCCGAACGGCGGACGTACTGCTTTCGGTCATGCACACGCAGCTTCCGGTCTGGCTGACTTCTATGATGCCGTACTGCAGATGCGCGGCAAGGCTGAAGATCATCAGATCAACAAGATCCCGAAAACAGTCTTCTTACGCGGATTCGGCGGCGGACAGAATGTATGTAATGTCATCATCCGCACAAAGGACTAAGAAAGGAACTAAATCATGGGTGTTAAATTAGAAAGACTCGTCAAGAGATACTACGAAGCTCTTGAAGAAGGAAAAGTATTAGGTCGTAAATGTCCGAAATGCGGAAACGTTGAATGGCCGCCGGTCTATGCCTGCAATGCCTGCGGATCCACCGAGACAGAATGGTATGAAATGAGCGGCAAGGCTACTCTTGAGACCCTGATCATGCCGACAGTCATGAGCTTCAAACCGGCTCTGAAAGATCTTGAACCGTATGCTTACGGTGCTATCAAGACCGAAGAAGGTCCGGAAAGAAACGCGATGGTCTTAGGTGTCACGAGACAGAACGAAGCATATATCCGCGAGCACATGCCTTATCCGATCCACATGCAGATCGTCCAGAGAGACGGCTTCAAGACCGCTGTCTTCGCGATCGATCCGATCGAAGGCGAAACAAAGGCTGCAGCTGTTGAGGAAAAAGGTTCCGATACACTGAACCGTCTGATGAAGATCGTTGCGAAGACCTACCGTAAGGAACTCACAGATCTGAATCCGGATATGTCCTTCGAAGGTGACCTCAAGGCACCGTCCGTAGTCTTCGTCGGTCTGGTCGCTCAGCTCGAAGACGAATTCGACAAGCTCATCGGTATGACCGAGGCTGCTGCTGCCAAGACGATCAGAGGTCTGGCAGAACTCATCGACAACACAGAGGAGTAATTTCTTCCGAAATATGTCTTTGATAAGAGGGCTGAAAAGCCCTCTTATTCATTGTATTTTTGCACAAAACGATTCTGTAAATCTCCATAAGGCTTGTCCGTAATCACATGGCTTTACGTAGTTCAAAATTCTAAAATGAAGTATAGAAAAACATCTTTTATGTATGTATTTTTGAGAAAGGAGAAAATTACTGCATGAAAAAGTTTACTACTTTACCGGGAATGCCTACCTATGATCCGAACAATAAGGAACTGTTCAAAACAGTTACCCGCGAGATCAAAGGCAAGAAGGTCGATGTTATCTTCCGTAAAGGTAACCCGGGACTCTCCTACGAGAAGGTTGCTGAGCTCCGTGCACAGGGCCAGATGGTCGGTGATTTCTCAATCTGCCCGGATCTCAACCCCCGCACTTACACTGCAACTTCCGTAGCACCGCATGTTATCTGCCAGCAGGATATGTCAATGCAGCTGCGCGACGGTGTCCGCCTCTACTTTGACCTCTATCGTCCGGCTAACACCTCTGAACCGCTCCCGCTGATCATCTGCTGGGGCCCGTTCGGTAAGAGACCGCACGAAGGTCAGGATGGCTGGAAGCTCATGGGCGTTCCGCCGCAGACTGTTTCCGAAATGGCGAAGTTCGAAGCTGCTGACCCGGGCTTCTGGTGCCGTCACGGCTACGCTGTCGCTAACGTTGACCCGCGTGGTATCGGCCACTCCGAGGGCGATGCTGTTCTGTGGGGCGAAGAAGATGGTAAAGACGGTTATGACTTCATCGAATGGGCAGCCGCTCAGTCCTGGTGTAACAGCCGTGTAACCATGTTCGGTAACTCCGGTGTATGTATGGTCGTTTGGCGTATCGCTGCTCAGGCTCCGCCGCACCTCACATGTATCGCTGCCTGGGAAGGCACAGGCGATATGTACCGTGAATCCCTGACCTACAACGGAATTCCGCGTCCGTTCTTCGAGAACTTCATCACATCCGGCTGTGCTTGTGAGACATGGATCGAAGACAACTGTAACATGATCGTCCAGCATCCGTATAATGACGAATACTGGAGCACAAAGTATCCGGATTGGTCCAAGATCCGTATGCCGGCATACGTCTGCGCAGGTCTCTGCCACTTCCACCTCAGAGGTTCCTGTGAAGGCTTCCGTAAGATCCGTTCCCCGAAGAAATGGCTCCGTATGCACCGTGACATGGAATGGCCGGATACATACAACCCGGAGAACATGCTCGACCTGCTCCGTTTCTGGGATCGTTACATGAAAGACGAGAGAAACGGTTGGGAATTCACACCGAAAGTCAGAGTCGATGTCATGGACGCTTACGATTTCGACTACTACCGCAACCGTCCGGAAGACAACTTCCCGATCCCGCGTACAGTTTACAAGAAGCTTTATCTGAATGCTGAAGACATGAAGATGAGCTACGAACCGTACGAAAAGGAATCCGAAGTCGTTTACAACAACTACCTCGAATACAAGAATCTTGAAGAGAACTACGATATCACAGAAGACAGCGGTCTGATCAACTTCGATTACAAGTTCACAGAAGATACCGAACTGATCGGTTACTTCAAGCTGCACCTGAACATCGAATGCCGCGGCTACGACAATATGGATATGTTCTTCCGTATCAAGAAGCTCGGTGTTGACGGACAGTACCTGCCGCTCGACTGCATGAAGTTCAACTTCGTCGGTGCTTGGGGCCAGGGCCGTGGTGCTCGCCGTGAGCTCGATCCGAAACTCTCCACCGATTACTGCCCGGTCCAGGCTCACTGGAAGGACGAACCGATGGAACAGGGTGTTGTTTATCCGGTTGACTACGAAATCCAGCCGACCGCTCGTATCTGGCATAAGGGCGAAACACTCCGTCTGCAGATCTCTGCTGACTTCGTTCTGAATGAATGGTATGAAGACTGCCGTATGGCATTCATCACTGACAACGGTGACAAGGGTACAGCTAAGCATGTCATCCACACCGGTGGCCAGTATGATTCCTATCTGCAGATCCCGACCATCCCGCCGAAGTATACAGCCGGCGAATACGTCTACAAAGGTTAGTTATTCATCCCCCTTTCTATACAATAACTGACCTTATAGAATAGGAAAAATGAGAGGTTCCTCCGAACCTCTCATTTTTTTCAACAAAGAAAGAGAGCATCCGCTCTCTTTCTTGTGATTCTGTTTTCTTGCCGTCTACTCAGTCGCGACCGGCTGTCTGTCCGCCAGCATGAGGAAGATAAATCCCAGTGCGAAGAAGACAGAGATACTCGCGACTGCGATATTGATCGTACCACCTGCAAGCTTAACAGCCGCGATAACGGCAGAACCGAGGAAGGAAGCACCCTTCGCGAAGATATCGTAGATACCGAAGTATTCACCGGAGTTGGCCGGCGGAATGATCTTGGAGAAGTAGCTTCTGGAAAGCGACTGGATCGAACCCTGGAAACAGCCGACGCCGAAAGCCAAAATACCGAAGTCCAGCAGGTTCTTCAGTGTCAGAGCATAGATACAGACAAAGAAGTAACCGACGATACAGATCAGGATCAGGGTAACGGTGCGGTATTTCTTGGACAGCCTCGCAAATACGAGCGACCCGGCAAAGGCAACGACCTGCGTCGCAAGCAGGAAGACGACCTGTCCGACTGTCGGAAGACCGAGGTCCGTACCGATATTGATACAGTTATCGATGATCGTACCGACGCCGTCAATATACATGAAGAAGGCGATCAGGAAGAGAAGAACTTTCTTGTCTTTCGTCGCGATCCTTTTCAGGGTGCCGAAGATCTTGGAGAAGACTCTGGCGATATCGCCCTTTTTCGCTTCAACATAGTTCAGCTGTTTGTAGTTCTTGATCAACGGAAGCGTGACGATCAGCCACCAGATACCGGTGATCGCGAAACCGATGATACGGCCGACCATCGGTGAGAAAAGCATCAGTTCCTCCTTTAGTCCGCCGGAAAGGATGTATGCGACCATCGCTAGAATGAACGGGATACAGGAGCCGATATAACCCCAGGCATAACCGTAAGAAGAGACCTGGTCCATTCTTTCCTCAGTCGTAACATCGTTCAGCATCGAATCATAGAACGTCAGGGAAACGGAATAGAAGATCTTGGACAGAACGAAGATCACGATGAAGAGGACCCAGCTCGTCGCAAAACCGTTCAGGATACAGCCGGCGACGCCGAGACCGACAGCTGTCGTGAAGAAGACCTTCTTCATATCCTTATGGTCGGCGATCGCGCCGCAGACCGGTCCGAGGATCGCGACAACGACGGTAACGATCGAGATCGCGATCGAATAATACGCCGTCGCCTTATCGCCGTTGATCTGTCCCGGAGCGGTACCGATCGCGAGCTGTTTGAACCAGATCGGGATCAGCGAACAGGCAAGCATCGTAAAGGCTGAGTTGCCTACGTCGTAGAGCACCCAGGCTCTTTCTGTTTTTGTCAGATTCTTAAACAAAACGGTCTACCCCCTTATTTTTGTATCCCTGCTTCGTAGCGCAGTTCTTCCTCGCTGCTGAGCAGCGGTATTTCCTTATAGTCTTCCTTCGGACCGAAGTTGTGCCGGAAGTACGGATCAAGTTCGCCTCCTTCATTGAGATAGGCGACCATATTCTCAGCCAGCTGCGGATAATGCTCCGCCGCTTTCTCGAAGTATTTGTCGAGTCGCATATTGGAAGCGACGCAGCTGTCCTCGGTCTCTTTCGTCAGCAGAAGATCAAGGTATTTCTGTACGCCGAGCACATTCATACCCGTGACCAGGATCCAGCGTTTCAGGTCGCTGTTGTCCCACAGGAGATTCAGATAGAAGACCTGGTCTTTCGTCGTCTTGTGGATATCCTTTTCATTCCAGCGGTCGAACAGATGCGCGATCACCGCGGAATTGAAGAAGGACGGGTGCAGTGAAGACGCCACATTCGTCTTGATCGGATCATATCCGTCCTTGATCAGCAGATGACGGTCATACTGGGATTCGATCTTGCCATGGGTCGGACCCTCTTCCTCTGCCTTGTGGTCGATATAGCCATGGCAGTAGGAATCCAGCGTAAAATGAGCGAGGAAACCGAGCAGATATGCCATCGTGGCTTCTTTGTTGGAAGCGCTGGCGTAGTTCTTTTTGAACATCTCGAGATGATCGCCCATCGGGGTGTTGTGCATCCAGGTCCCGTATTTGGAAACCTCGTTGCTTTTCAGACAGTCATAATAGAAAAAGATGTCAGGGCCATGCACTCCGATGTCGAAGAGATCACGATACCGCTCAATGATTTCCCGGAGATCTTCCGGCAGCTTCTTCATGGCGACATCACCGAAGCGCCAGTGAGCATATGTTGTAGGCATTGTAGACTCCTTAGTTCGTCAGGCGGCTGAAGCCGTCTCATTATCTCTATTATAATGGATAATCTCTTCCGATTTGCGTTTTCCTTAACAAAAATCTATGAAAAAACGGCATTTCGTGCCGTCTGTCCGTTATCCGTTCTTACGAAGATAATCGAGGATCCGGAAAGCATCCCCGTCGTTCACCGCAAACAGCGCGCGGAGCCTGCCGGTGACGGGAGGCGAGATCGCCTGATGGATATAAATGCCGGAAAATCCCGCGTCATAGGCTCCCTGCATATCCGCCAGCCAGTCGTTTCCGATCATCAGAGTTTCATCCCTTCTGATCCCATTCTCACGGAAAAGGATTTCAAAGAATCTCGGTGATGGTTTGCAGCAAAGATGGTCGCTGCTCAGGTAGATCTTTTCAAAATCTTCTTTAATTCCGCAAATCTCCAGTTCCCGCATCGTGAAACAGCGCTGTGCGTTGCTCAAAAGGAACAGACGGCAGCCCTGTCCGTGCAGGAAATCCAGCAATTCACGGACACCCGGATAAAGCCCCAGCCGGATGAGCGAAGCAACACGAAAGAATCCAGCCGTTTCATTCAGCAGTTCTTCCCCGGCGCATGTATTCTTTTTCCGGTAAAGGTTCGAGAACACTTTCCGCAGATCGGCTTCCGGATACAGCGGATCCGCCGCGTATTCCTTTTCTTCCCGGACAAGAGAAAGGTA
The DNA here is from genome assembly GCA_017533785.1 of Erysipelotrichaceae bacterium. Classification (GTDB taxonomy): domain Bacteria; phylum Bacillota_I; class Bacilli_A; order Erysipelotrichales; family Erysipelotrichaceae; genus RGIG5669. Next base: position 16,228 of record JAFWII010000012.1, read on the forward strand.
GGTCTCCCGCAATTCCCTGCCATTATAAGGCGCGCCCTTGGAGGTATAAAATGCGGCGGTCTTGTCCCAGAAAGCAGGGTCTTCCTCATCGGTCCGGATATCGATGAGAGTTCCGTACAGATCAAATACGATATTCCTGTATTTCATGTAACCAAATTATATCCAAACCTTTTTCGAAGGTGGTACTATATTGAAGAAAATACGGTGAACTATTATGAAAAAGGTCTTCAAAACTGTCTTCTTGCTGCTGTTCGTTCTTCTGCTTGCTGCCTATGCAGGCGGCGCTTTCTTTTTCGGATCACATTTCCTGCCTAAAACGAGCATCAACGGCGTTGATGTTTCCTTTAAGGACAGCGAAACAGCTGATTACGCTGTTTCGTCAGTCGATCCGGTCATTAAGATCGCACAGAAGGAAAAGAACGGCAAGGAACCGGTCAGTGAAGAACTGCATGTCAATGATCTCACCGCGGAACCGCTTGTCTATCACACAGACGAACTGCTGCAGGGCCAGAACCGCTATCTCTGGTTTCTATCTCTCTTTCAGCCGAATGAGCTGACCTGCACAAAGATCACCGGCAGCGCCGACAGCAGGAAGATCCAGGATGCCGTTAAGAAACTGTACTGCCTTCAGCAGCAGAACATCATCGCACCTGCCGATGCTCATATCGAACTGCAGGACGGCGATCCCGCAATCATCAAAGAGAACGACGGCTGCCAGATCAGCGAAGAACAGGTCAGTAAAGCAGTGACCGAAGCGCTTGACCGCTACCTTAAGGGCGAAGCCGTTGATGCTGTTGATCTGACGGATCTGTATGATAAAGCAAAGATCCGCGACAACGATCCGGACCTGATCCGCCAGCTCGATGAGCTTAAAGCCGTTGCAGACAAAAAGATCACGATCGTGATCTCGGAGGATACAAGCGTGACCCTCGAAGGAAAGCAGATGAAAGATCTGCTTCTCCTCGAAAACGGTTTTTATGTCGTCAATGAAGATGCGCTCGCCGATTATGTCTCTGCGTTGACCGGAAAATACAATGTATCCGATCATGAGTACATCGACCGCGGCGCGCTGAAAAACTCTTTGCGGAATGCGCTGACTTCCACGACGAACAGCTCTGTGAAAGCGGCCTGGGTCACCGTGACAAACAAACTCGTCGAAGTCGATATCTCCGAGCAGACACTCTGGTACTACGAGAACGGGGAACTGATCTTCTCCTCCCCGGTCGTAACCGGCAACGCCAATTTCGGTACCGGCACGCCGACCGGAACATACTATGTCCGCCGCATGAAAAGTCCGAACACCCTGCGCGGTTCAGATTATGTCGAATATGTCGATTACTGGATCGGCTGGGACAACGACGGCGGTCACATCTTCGGCTTCCATGACGCATCCTGGCGAAACGGAGAATTCGGCGGCGATATCTGGCTCACGAATCCTTCACACGGCTGCGTCAATATGCCGACAGACAAGGCAGCCCAGCTTTACAACTCCGTCGAGATCGGGACGGAAGTCTACATCCACAATTGAGTCTCAGCCCTTCTTTTTAAACAGTTTAAAGATCCCGAAAATACCGACTACTACGACTGCAAGGATCGCAATGATGCCGCCAGCCGTGAGGGTCTGGGTGACCGGATCCGGTGCAATGTCGAAGAACACCGGCGGCTGGATCAGTTTTAAAATAGCAAATTCCATAATATACCTCCCAGGATCGATCCGCCGTTCAGCAGCAGCGACAGCAGCAGACCGTTCCTTTTTTTATTTAGAAAACGTTGAAAGAGAAATGCTTCGGAGAGGACGATCAGCGGTTCCAGCAGCAGATACACAACAAGCTGTATCTGACCGGCAGACAGAAACGTGTTCATTCCCCCGACCAGAAGTGAGAGCAGCGGGTTTGTAATAAGATTCGCCAGAAAGACCAGCAGCAGGTCTTTCCCGTGCAGCCCCAGCAGAAACGCGATCAATAATTCAAAAATAAGCGTCAGAAGTAGCGGCTTGAGAAAGAACATGTCAGTCCCTCTTTTGCAGCGCCAAAAGCAGCAGAACGAGCGACAGGAGCGATCCGGCTGTCCCGGCGGGATACGGCGGGATATTTCTTATCCAGCCGTAGAGGACCGGCAGGTAACCGAGGAAAAGCGCAAAAGTCAGGATGCCGAACGCCAGTCCGGGACTACCTTTCATCTTTCCCGCAAGCAGATAAAGTGTCAGCGGCATCGTCATGTTGAACAGAAACAGCGCCGGGATGCCGAAGATCATCCGGTCTCCGAAAAAGTACATAACAGCTGCGAAAAGCAGAGAAAGAACGATGGTTTTCCGCATGCCAAATATATGGGAAAGAAAACCTCCTGCACTCTTGCCGCAGGCGAGCGCGAACACACTGAGAAGGATCGCGGCTGTGCCTGTTTTCCACGAAAAGGAAACGGCCATACCGACAAAGGAACGTGCGATAACGACTGCGAAACACAACAGGATCATCTCGATCATACCGTCTTTCCCATCGATTTTTCCCGGTGAGAGGTCGCTTAGTCTCTCACGCAGACGGTACAGCAGGAAAAGCAGTAATGCCTGCAGCAGACTGATCACAGCCAGGATCACGGGATAATACTGTCCCTTCAGAAGCATGCCCAGCACCAGACCGATCGCACCGGGCGCAACGAAGACGCCGAGACCCTGCCCGTCCAGTCCGGAACGATCATCTTCCCGGATCGTCAGAACTCCCCCGCCGACATGGAAAAGCGCGTTTCCGATGCCCAAAACAAGCGGAGACAGCAATGCCCCGGCAAACGTCAGAAGGACGCCGGAAAAAGTAAACAGCAGCGACGGATAGCACTTCCTGGCGGATCTTGCTGTCAGTTCGTCCAGAAGCATCCCAAACGGCATCTGCAGGGCAAAAGCACAGAAATTATACAGAAAGAAGAGATCTGCGTAACGGCCGATAAAACGGCTGAAAAGCGCAAATGCGCAAAGAAAATCCACACCCATATGCATCAGCGACAGAAGTGCGATCACGCTTTTACTGCACTTTTCTTTCTTCATTTTCCATTCCCTTTTTCTTTATCATATTCCGTTGACGGAAGACTGGCAAATCCCATATCCCCCCTGCGCTTATTCACTTTTTAACTCAGGTGGTATAATATAGACGATATGAGATTTCCGATAAGAACCTCCAGAAGATCCCGTCTGGAAAGAAATAAACGTCAGTTTGCCAGAAAGAAAGTCGACTATTATAAGTACGTCAAGGACTTTTATCTGGAAGATGGTCTTGCATATATATCCTGCAATGTAAAAGACTACTACGATATCATCGACTCCCGTTCGGTCGAAGGCTATGAATGGCTGGATGAGAGTTTTGCGTGGTTTATTGAGAGCAATGCGTTTTATATCCCGATCGAATACCCGATCGTTCTTGAGATCTGCGGAAAAAAGTTTACGGAACAGCAGCAGGACACGATCATCGAAACGATCGGAGACTATTACGAGCTGAAGCTCGGCGACAAGCAGATGGATCTCAACAACAACACCTACCGTATCCTGGCGGTCGTCCTGTTTTCGATCATCGCGATCATCGTCGCGATGTTCATACGCGGAAGCCGGGGTGAGTCGATCATCAGCGAGATCTCGCTGATCATGGTCTGGTTCTTTGTCTGGGCGCTTCCGGATCTCGCGTTGTTTGAACGGAGAGATCTTCAGGAAGAGAAGACCTATGCGGCGCAGCTTGCCAGCATCATTGTCAAGTTCAAGGAAGAATTCGTTGATGAACCGGTCAATGAAGAAGAAAAAGAAGAGATCTACGAGATCCTCGAACAGAAAGAACACGAATCGTGACCTGCAGCTTTTTGCGGGTCTTTTTTATCTGTAGAATGGATTTGGAGGAAACAGCATCATGAAAAGCATTCAAACGAAAATCAAAAGTGTACGTATCTACCGTCAGGGCGCGGATATCCGCCGCCGGGGAAAAGTTGAGCTTGTTCAGGGAGAGAACCAGCTTCTGATCGGCGGTGCGACCCGGAACGCTGACTTCAGTACTGTCCGTCTATATTTCACATCACCGGTCCGCATGGCTGATCTGCGTTTTGTTTATCCCGAGGATGAAGAGAAGGAATCTGCTGCAGTCCGGGAAAAGATCGAAGACCTGAACAAACAGATCGAGACCTACGAACTGCAGATCGAATTATGGAAGGAAAACGGCGTATTCACGAATCGACAGGATCTTGATCCGCAGCAGATCGAGAACTATATCGGCGAACTTCCGCAGCGTCTCAGCGCTCTCCGCAAGAATATCAGCGATGCCAATAAATCGATCAAAGAGCTCGAAAAACAGCTGAACGAGCTGCAGAAGACAGAAGCGAATCCCCTTCTTTCGGTCAGGATCTATGCGGAAAAAGACGAAACCGCCGAGTTCGAGTATGTATACCATGACAACGCCGCCTCCTGGCAGCCGGTAAACGAGATCCACGCCGATCCCGACCAGCCGGTCGTTCTGAAAACACGCGCACGGATCTTTCAGCACACCTACGAAGATTGGAAAGATGTTGCCGTTTCCCTGCTCAGCGGCGTTCCGTCTGCCAACAGCGAGCTGCCTGTACTCAATCCTGTGTATCTCCGCATCCGGACTGCCGGCAGCGCCAGGGCAGTACCGCGGATTCTGGCTGCCGGTTCCATGGCCAAAATGAACGCCAAGATAGCAGATGAGGTCGCAGATTCTTGCGAAGAAGTAGATTATGAAGCACCGGAAACAGAGGCGGCATTCATCAGCAGTGAAGAAACAATGACGGAGTACCAGCTGCCCGGAACCAAGGATATTCCGAAAGACGGTGACGGAACGATGGCAGATCTGCAGTCCTATACTCTGCCCTGTGAATACGAGGTAGTCGCTGTGCCGAAACTCGATACCCGCGCATATCTGACAGCAAAGATCAAGACCAGGGATCTCCCGGTCGCGTTCAGCGGTCAGGCAGAGATCTATCTGAAGGAAGTCTATGCCGGAACGGCCTATCTTTACCCGGATACGACCAAGGAAGAACTGGTCATTTCTCTTGGCAGAGAGGAAGCGATCCAGGTCACCCGGACCGAAAAAGCCCGCAAGTCCTCCGAAGCCATGCTGATGAATTCCAGAAACACGGAATATGCATACGAGCTGAAGATCACAAACGGCAAAAACAAGGAGGAGACCGTGACCGTCCGCGATCAGCTTCCGGTCTCACAGGATAAGACGATCACTGTCGAACTGCTGAACTGCGATAAAGCGGAAAAGGACGAGAAGGAAGGCATGCTGACCTGGAAGCTGGAGCTTGCTCCGAAAGAATCCAGAACGCTTTCGCTTTCCTATAAGGTCTCCTGGCCGAAAGACAAGAACATTCAGGAGACAGGTCCGTCTGTAAGAAAGTTCTGTCCGGTCTGCGGAGCGCCTGTCTACGGAAGCTTCTGCCCGGAATGCGGAGCTGCCTGCTGACGGTCCATAACATACCATCAAAGCAAATCAAAAGCGCCTGTGCAGGCGCTTTTCTATAGATTGTCTGTTGATACTGTCAGTGTCTGGCACCGATGAAGTCATTGATGTCATCATCGATGTTATTATTCATCAAGATCTCCAGATTCTGGCGGAGAACTTCCGCGCTGACTGGGAATCCGCGGTCGATCCAGTCCAGGATAGTGCCGTTAAAAGCGTATTTATAGAAATGGGTGATGAACTTCATGTCCTTATCATCGATCCTGCGACCTTTCGATTCCTGCTTCACATAGTTGTAGATAATATGATCCAGGTTGCGGTCAAACAGAGATACGACCTGATCACGACCAGTCGAATGCAGCACGTTGACCAGCATTTTCTGATGCTGGAGGATGCTGTTCAGTATAACTCCGATGCCATCCTGCCAGCGCTCTTCTTTTGCGGCTTTTGCGAATGAATCGGATATATCATTCGTAAAGATCCAGTCTAAAAGCGTATAGACATCGCTGAAATGATAGTAGAAAGTCATCCGGGATATCCCGCAGCCCTGCGAGATATCGGAGATCGTGATTTTCTGAAAGGGTTTTTCCTCCAGAAGTTTTTGGAATGATAGCGAGATTGCCGTCTTTGTTTTATCTGCATTCATAATTTCACATTACCGATTTTCTTTACACTCGTCAAGAAAAAAATGCTTGTATTCTTCATAAGAAAAAGAGGCTGTTACGCCTCTTTGTTTCCTGTGTATTTTACAACGATATGACGCTTTTTACCTTCTCCCTCCGAGACGGTGGAGATGTTCTTGAACTCACCGAGATACTGATGGATGACCTTGCGCTCATCGTTCGGCATCGGATCGAGATGTGCATCGATATGGGTGTTCCGTACTTCCTTGGCAACCCGGGCAGCGATGCTCTTGAGCTTGCGGTAGCGGTCTTCCCGGTAATTGTTGACATCCACATTGATACGGATGTGCTTCTTGTATTCGCTGGTACGGAAATAGGAATTAACAGCAGCCTTGACAACATTGGAGATCGCTCTCAGCGTCTGCCCGTTGCGGCCGATAATGATCGCGTTGTTTTCCGCGTCAAGGATGATATTGTAGGTGTCTTCCGGCTGCAGGACGATCTCGATAGAGACAGCCTGATCAAGATCGGTGAAGTAGGAGCCGAGGTAGTCGAAGATGAAATCCTTAACGTCCTGGCGGTTATACGCTTCGATCGTGACGGAATTGCCGATTCCCAAAAAATGCTTTTCTTCTCCGGTGACGGAGTACGTCAGTTCCTCAACGGCGCAGTTTTTCTCTTTGGCGGCTGCGTTCAGCGCATCTTCCAGCGTTTTTCCTGAATAAGTCTTCATATTACTGTTCCCCCTGTTTTGCAATGATTGTGTCGATCAGAATGTTCTTCAGAACTATCGTCAAACTGGAGACGAGATAGTAGAGCGACATTGCGGTCGGCCAGTTCAGCATAAGGAAGCTGATGAAGACGAGCATGACGATCATTGAAGTCATCATGTTGTTCTGACCTTCCGGCTTGCGGTATGTGCGGAAGTGCTTTTCTGCTTCGAGCTTGGCTCTTCTTTCGGCAAGCCATGTCGGGATCTTCATAGACAGCAGCTGTACCAGGATCATCAAAACGAAGATGACGGCATAACCATACTGACCGGAAGCGAAACCTTCGCGCGGAGTGAGTTCAAGTTTCATACCGGCAAAAGTGCCTTCGGCAACGGCAGCAGCTCTCTGGACCGCGTTGTACATCGCGATCAGGATCGGGAACTGAAGGAATGTGGTGAGAATAGAACCGAACGGATGAACATCGTACTTTTTATAGACTGCATTCATTTCGTTCTGCATCTTCATCATAGAGTTCCGGTCGTCTCGGCCTTCGTATTTCTTCTGGATCCTGACGATCTCAGGCTGAACGACCTGCATCTTCTGCGCGCCGACACTGGACTTCCAGGTAAATGCCAGAACAAGAAGGTTGATAACGACGGTAACGATCACGATACCCAGACCGACACCGGTGTAGGGGACCATGAAGTTGATAAATTTAGCTAACGGGAAAATAAAGATCGCGGAGAAGATCCCCTCATCATTCAGGATCTGTGAGAAGGTCGTCTCATCTGTGATCTTAAGAATATTTCCGTTTTCATCCATCGGACGTGCGCAGCCGCTCAGCAGGAGCAGGGCAAAAACGATTCCGATGATGAGCAAAAGTTTCTTTTTATTCATACTAGACCTCTAACTATACTTACCTATTCTAACTGTTTTAAGGCTCTTTTCCAAGTCCTTTTTATTGTCCGCATAGCTTTTGCGGAGATACCCGTCTTTGACGATAATGACGATATCCAGCGGGAATTCATCCAGGTCGATACACTCCCGGACCTGCATCCGCAGCTGCCGCTTGATCTTGTTGCGGACGACGGCATTGCCTCTTTTCTTGGACACACTGATGCCTACGCGGGCATGGTCCTCCTTCCTCTTCCGGTAATATACCAGAAAAGAAAAAGCTGAGAAGCGTTTACGTTCCCCGATGATCTCACTGAATTCTTCATTCTTCCGAATCCGGTATTCTTTCTTCATAACTTACTGAAAATAAAAAGTCACTGACCGTGACTTTTTTACGCCGACAAGACCTTTCTGCCCTTTGCGCGACGTCTCGCAAGAACCTTGCGACCGCCAACGGTTTTCATGCGGGCTCTGAAACCAGCAGTGTTCTGGTGTTTGCGCTTGCTCGGTTGATACGTTCTTTTCATATTACAGCGCACCTCTTTTTCTATTAACCGATATCTTCATAATTCTAAAAGATGATGCTTGCATTTGTCAATACTGGAGTAGAAAAAAGGCGATCAACATCGCCTTATCATTCTCTTATCAGTTCTTTCAGTTTCCGGTTGACCGCCAGCGAGAGGTATGTGCTGGAAGATCCGAGGTCCAGAGAGATACCTTCACGCGTTTCCGTAAGACGGCGCGCGCCGATCTCGGAGATCTTGTCGAAGTTGACCGCTTCCAGATCTTTCAGGCGGAGATTCAGCCGGAAGAGCGAGGATGTCGCATTGACTACATTCTCCTTGCCGCCAATGGCGCTAAACAGACTTTCAACGAAATTGTCCGTTTTTCCGCTCTTGGCAAGATCGTAAGACATGTAGCGGTAATAAAGGATCGTGGCGGCAAACATCACAACAGCCGCGATAATGCCGATCACAAAGATCGAGACAACAGTATCATACAGCTGAGGATTACGGATATTGATGATGTAATCCGGGAACGAGCCGGGAAGCGCCACTCTGGTATCGGCTCCGCTGAATGAGAAACCGAGATATACGCCCCGCATAGTCATGACCGCGAAGACCGCGGCTACGACCAGGAGATAGATCAGGAGCAGCAGCGGCGAAGTGAACAGAAGAAGATATTCAAGCGGCAGCGGGTTTCCGGCTGCAGCCGTTACGGCGATCGCCGCCAGCAGGAACAGGATCTTTCTGTTTCTTTCCGCACGGTCGGTGATCGAGAACAGCAGACCTAAATAGATCGCCGGAAGGATAAAAATATTGATCGCGTAATATGGCGTGATGAAACGGCCGCATCCGGCATAGGTACCGGCGGCTTCCGTGATATAGGACCAGATATTGACATCACCGACGATGTTCTGACCGGCAATGCTCTGATAAGTCCCGCCCTGCGAACCAAACCAGAACGGTGTACGGATCAGATTCGGCAGACACAGCATGGACAAAACACGGTCAAGAATACCGTACATCGCCATATTGCCGGGATCGTTCAGATTGGCAGCAATGCGCGTGATCGCAGCGGAAAGAAAAGCATAAAGCGCGGGATAGATACAGGCGACAGCGAAACCGAGTATCCCGCAGATCACGATATTATAGATCGCTGCGACCGTATCCTTATTAATCAGTCCGAACAGACTGTAGCTGGAACGGTTGCGCGAACGGATATAGCTGTATCTGGTCGCCAGACCGACAATAAAAGCGCCGATCAGGCCCGTATCCAGAGGATAGCGGATCCCGGTAGATAAAGTCGGCAGTGAAGTAGCGTCATAACTGATGCCGAGCATCGTGGTAAAACACTGTGCCGGGAAAGTGCCGGTCGAGAAGATCATCGTCACGCAGTGAAAGACCAGATAGCCGATCAGGCCGATCGCGATCGGCACACCGCTGTTTGCCTTCTTTGCGCAGAGATTGCTCAGGAAAAAGAGCGGAAGCAGTTTGATGATCGTTTCCCCCGCCTTCAGTGAAAGCTCTGCGATGATCAGAAGATAGGTATTGCTGAAAGTATAAAAAATATTGACGCTGTCATTCTGGATCAGAAAGCCAAACGCCATTAAAACAAAGCCGACACAGGCGATCCGGATCGGCAGTTGACAGTTTTCATACAGAATATTCCACTTTTTCATAACAACATTAAGTATATAATGAATGGACTTTAAATGCCATATTCAGCGAAGCAGCTTCATCGCTTTCGCAGCCTGTGAATGCTGCAGATTCCGCGGGATCCGGTACAGTTTTCCGTCTTTGATCAGATTTGCACCGGTCTGGTGAAAGTGAAACGGGATGCCGGCTTTCCGGCACTGCCCTGCGATCTTCCTTACCCAGTCGAAATTCAGCGGACGGGCGTTGTCGCCGCTCTCTCCTCCCAGGGATACTGCATCCAGATCGTTTATATAAGGCGCAAGATCCATTTCCTCCAGCATCGGTTCCAGAATGATCTCTTTCCGGTACAGTTCCAGCGGCAGGTAATACGGCATCCGCTCATTAAGACGCTTCTGATTCTCGCAGGTGCAGCAGATCGTCAGATTCGGATATTCTCGGACGTCAATCAGTTTGATCCTCTCCGGTCTTTTCGTGATGCAGTAAAAACGGCAGTCGCTTCGTTCCCTTATATAACTCAGAACATCTTTACGCCATTCGTCCGCTTCCTCAAGAAAGAAGTCGCTTGAAAAGCACATCATGAAAAGCGTGCCGGAAGGATATTTATAGCTGCCGTCTCTCTTCCTGCGGACAGGCAAGGCAAAACTCGCCGTTTTCGTGACAATATTCGTATCTTTTCCTATACTCTCGTCCCGGCGAAAGACATAGCAGTTCAGACAGCCTTCGCTCTTTTTATGACATCCGTGCCAGCAGTTGTATATGACTTCCATCCTATATTTAGAATATAATCAATTTGAGGGATTAACTATATGAAAAAGAGAATTCTCGGTGTGCTGGCAGTCATCTTTCTGCTGATCATGTCTTCTTCCCCCGTCAGGGCGGATATGGGACCAAAACCTTCCGTCAACATCACTTTTATCAACGCGCCGGATGAACCGTATTACGCAGTCCTGCTTTCAGATAAGGAATCATACGGTCCCTGGTCAGCAGGAAATGCCGGTTCGTCGATCGAGGAGAAAGAGATCGCCGCGTTTTTTGAGAATTACACAGATCCGGACGGTTTCTATTTCATCGGAAACGCATCTAGAATTAAAGATAATACTTATCGCTGGACATATTATCCTCCAGAACGTTTTAAGATCCTCGTGTATTTCCCGCAGAGCGGAAGGATCCTGACCAGTGAAGTGCAGGAGCGCTTCGCTTTTGACAGTTACTATACCTGCGATCTGAAAGACGGAAGCGTTATTCGAAACCCCCATTACCGTGAAAACCTCATCGGCTTCGGCATACGTGTTGTTCTGACGGTGGTCATCGAATTGCTGATCGGTCTGCTTTTCGGATTCCGTTCCAAAAAGTCCTGCTGGATCATCGTTATCACGAATCTGATCACCCAGATCCTTCTTAATGCCGTCATGGGGATCCTGGATTATTCTTCCGGTTTGCTGGTATGGGTCATCTTCTTCCCGCTGATGGAACTGATCGTCATCCTCGTTGAATCGATCATCTACGGCTTTACGCTCAAGGAACAGAAACCGGGACGCCGTATCTTCTATGCCATCATCGCGAATATCGTTACCGCCGTCATGGGTTTCTTTACGGGCGTCTTTATCGGGTAGTTCATCCGGCAGAAACTCATACTATTATTTGAAATGCTTTGTGCTAAAATATTAAAGATATAAACGATCCCTGATCGTTTATACACGGAGAGTTATCGAAGTGGTCATAACGAGAACGACTCGAAATCGTTTTGTCGTCAAAAGCGGCACGTGGGTTCGAATCCCACACTCTCCGCCATATGAGACCGAAAGCCTTGCGAAAGGCTTTTTGTTTTTCGGTTCAGTTTTCTCTGCCAGTTAAGCATAGAACCGTTTCTTTTTTTACAAAATTAGTTGTTTGTACAAAAACATCAATTGCATAGTATTATATTGATGAGTACTTAATATTTTCAGTATGTAAAAATCGTTTTTATTCTTTGATAATTTTGTCATGAGGATTAGTTACGCACCATTGTGGCGGACTATGAAGGATAGAAAGATCACGACCTATAAACTGATCAAAGACTACGAATTTAATGCAAGAACAGTTAATAATCTGCGTCATGATCTATCGATCACAATGGTAACCTTAGGGAAGCTTTGTGAGATCCTGAATTGTTCGCCGAACGACATCGTAGAGTTTATTAAGGAGAGTTGATATCATCAAACTCTTGTCCTTGATGCGCTCCGTGTCATTTCATTGAACCTGATGAAATGTTCAGAGATCCGGCACCGCGGGAACTGCTTTATTATGTCCCTTTCAGAAAGAATTTAAAACTCCGGAATGAGTACCTGTGATAAGATCACGGATGGTTCACTTCCGGAGTTTTTGTTTTGTTCATTATGTATACGATCCCGAAAATACAGAAAAGATCGATCAAGGCAAAAGCTGAATACACTGCCGAATAAGAGCCGAAATAATCGCTTGCCCATCCGATCAGCAGCGAAGCTGCAGAGGAAACGAAAATGCCGACCGTATTTACCTGACTGAGTTTTCTGCTGTAGGATCCTGCATAGATCTCTCCGACGATCAGAGCACCGGCCATTGCTGTGACACTGAAACACATTCCCAAAAACGGTGAGCTGATACTCATGATGGCAGGATCTGCCGTTGAAAATCCCAGACAGGCAAGCATCGTCGCGCCGAAGGCAAAGATCAGGGTCTTCCAGGAACCGATCCTGTCGCTCAGTGTTCCCAGAACGATCTTTCCCAAAGTGTTTCCCAGCATTGCCAGCGAGGAGAATCTGGCTGCCAGAGCCAGTGGCTGACCGAGTTGTTCCGTCATCATCGAAAACTGATTGACGAGAGCTACCATACCATTCGGAATACATGCCAGAGAGAACGTGATCAGCAGAACAGCGAAAGAAGAAGTTTTGTCCGCGGATACGGGTCTTGCGTTTTCTTCCATCGCTTCTCCGTACGCTTTCATCCCCTTCTCTTCCGGCTTATAAACCATCAGCGCACTTCCGCTCAAGGTCAGCAGCAGTCCCGCCGCAGCAGTTGCCAAAACACCATTACGCCAGCCGTACTGTCCGATTATATGAGAGATCAGCGGATTCCCCAGCATCGGCACGATACCGGAAGCGGAAAGTGCGACACCAAGGGCAAGTCCCCGTTTTTCCCGGAACCAATTGGCAATGAAAAGCGTGATCCCGACGATCGTTACTCCGCCGAGTCCAAATCCGGATATTGGAGCGATCAGATACCACTGCCGGATGTCATGGAATAAATACATTGCGGCGAAACTGAGTCCGAGCAGCAACGAGCAGAAGGTCATCGTTTTCCTTCCGCCGAGCCGGCGCAGCAGCGTAGATACGAACGCCATACCGACCGCCATGAAGACCGTCCGGATCGAAGCATACAGCGACATCTGCGCATTCGTGATCCCGAGATCCGTTTTGATCGGTCCGTAGAACAGAGACGCGGAATTGCTCAAAAGCCCAGCGCCGCCGGACTGGATCAGGATGGCGCCAAGCAGGATGATCCACGCGTAATGAAACTTCTTTCTGCCGGTCATATTCCGCATAATCAAATTATATTAAAACACCGATCCTCTGTAATCCCTTTTCCTTATTATGATATAATTTTGAAATTAAAGGAGATCACGCTTTATGTACAAGGAATGGAAGATCAGGATCCCGGAACTGACCGGGCAGGAAAAACGTAAAGCTTATATCTATATACCCGACAGCTATTATGCCGATCTTTCACAGCGTTATCCCGTCCTCTATATGTTCGACGGTCATAACCTGTTCAATGACGGGGAAGCTTCCTACGGCAAGTCCTGGGGCATCCTGAAATATGTCACCGAGAACGATATTCCGGTGATCATCGCCGCGATCGAATGCAATCATCACGAAGAGACTGACGAATGCGGGGGCAGACTTTCCGAGTATTCCCCCTTTGACTTCGACATACCGGATTATTGTCAGATAAAAGGCCGCGGCAAAATTACGATGGATTACTTCGTCAACGAGTTCAAGCCCTACATCGACAAGCGTTATCCTACGCTTCCTGACCGCGAACACACTTTCGTTTCCGGAAGTTCGATGGGCGGCCTGATGACGCTCTATGCGCTCTGCGCCTACGGCGATACTTTCTCCCGCGGAGCAGCATTGTCTCCTTCTTTGGATTTCAACCCTGCAGAAGTGCGCAAAATGCTTTCTGAAGCCAGACTTCGCGGAACCGTTCTGTACATGGACTGCGGTGACAAGGAATTCCGCAGCGCATCCGAACGGAAGCTTTATGCGCAGGCAGCAGCTCTGCTGATCCGCAAGGGTGTGCACCTGACCAGCCGTATCGTTCCAAACGGCATTCACTCCGAATCATCCTGGGAAAAACAGCTTCCCTTTATCTTCAATACGCTGTTGTATGAGCTCTGAGAGGCAAGATTATGGAAACCAATTATTTCGAGCATTACTCCAATGAACTGAACCGCGTCATGCCGATGAAAGTCTACGGGCACGCCGGCAGACCGGTGCTGTTCATCCCCTGCCAGGACGGTCATTTCTATGACTTTGAAAACTTCAGGCTTACCGACTCGTTCCACGACTGGATCGAAAGCGGCAAATGCATGGTCTTTGCCATCGACACGATCGACATCGAGACCTGGAGTGCCAAAGGCCAGGATCCTGCCTGGCGCATGCATCTTCATGAACAATGGATCAACTACATCACCCGTGAAGCCGTTCCGTTCATCCGCGAATGGACGAACCAGAAAAACAACTGGGACGGTTATCCGGGGATCATGACCTTCGGCTGCTCGATGGGCGCGACCCATGCGCTGAACCTGTATCTCCGTTTCCCTGCCCTGTTTGACCGCTGTCTGGCGCTGAGCGGCGTCTACAATGCTTCCTTCTTCATGGGGGATTACATGGACGAGCTCACATACCGCAACTCGATCACCGATTATATGGCGAACTTCCCTGCGGATCACCCCTTCATCGCGGAGTACAACCGTCACAAAGCTGTCGTCTGTGTCGGCCGCGGTGCCTGGGAAATGCCGGAAAGCACCGAGATGCTGGACAGGCGTTTCAAGGAACTGGGGATCAATATCTGGGTCGATTACTGGGGCTATGATGTCAATCATGACTGGCCCTGGTGGTATAAGCAGGTTCCATACTTCCTGCCTTACCTGATAGATTAAGAGGAGTCAAAGAATATGAAAAACTTCGTGTTTATCTCACCGAACTTTCCGGACAATTACTGGAACTTCTGCCGCCGTCTGAAAGAGAACGGCCTGCGCGTTCTCGGCATCGGCGACTGCCCCTATGACAATCTCACGAACGAACTGAAGAATTCGCTCGACGAATATTATAAAGTCTCCTCGCTTGAGAACTACGACGAGGTCTACCGCGCCGTCGCCTTCTTCATCCATAAATACGGCAGGATCGACTGGCTTGAGTCCAACAACGAATACTGGCTGGAGAGAGACGCCTATCTGCGTCAGGACTTCAACATCAACAGCGGCTTCAAACCTTCAGATATGCCCTGCGTAAAATTCAAATCCAAGATGAAGGAACGCTATCTGAAAGCCGGCATCGCCGTTGCCAGATACCATATGGTCGATAATTACGATGCCTGCAAAGCCTTTATCGACGAGGTCTCCTATCCGGTCATCGTCAAACCGGACAACGGCGTTGGAGCTACCCGGACCTATAAACTGAAAAACGACGACGATCTGCAGGAGTTCTTCGAGACCAAGGATGATATTCTCTACATCATGGAGGAATTCATCGACGGCACCGTAAACTCCTACGACGCGATCGTCAACAGCGAGGGCGTGCCGCTCTTCGAGACCGGCAACGTTACCCCGGTCAGCCTGATGGATGTCGTCAACAACAACGACAACAGCGTTTTCTACATCCGCAACGAACTGCCGGAAGACATGCGCGCCAAAGGCAGAGCCGCGCTCAAGGCATTCGAGGTCAGGAGCCGCTTCGTTCACTTCGAATTCTTCCGTCTGAACAAGGATCAGCATATCGGCAAAAAAGACGAGGTCGTCGCGCTGGAAGTCAACATGCGTCCCAGCGGCGGCATCTCCCCGTCCATGATGAACTATGCGAACTCGACCGATGTCTACGAAGTCTGGGCAGATATGATCGCCTTCGACCATACCGATAAAGGCACTGCGGAACGCCAGTACTGCATCTTCACCGGCCGCCGCGACCAGCGTGATTATGTTCTCAGCCGCGAGGAGATCCTCGAGATCTACAAGGACCATATCCGCGAGGAAGGCAGAGTCGATCCGGCTCTGGCGACCGACATGGGCGACTACATGTTCCTGGCCTGCTTCAAGACCCTTCCCGAAATGGAAGCTTACGCCACCAGGGTATTCGAAGAAAAATAAACATGATAAGAGCAGGCCTCTGATATAGCCCCTGTCAAGTAGACAGCCGAAATATCCAAAACAAACGCCATGACCAAGCCGGTATTAACACCGGCTTGGTTTTTAAAATGTCATTGTGCTGGTTTGATTCTGAAGTGAATGGATATGATCCCAGAATTTGATGATCGGGAGATATCGCATTTCTACTTTTCCAACGCCAAAGTATGCGCTGATTCTTTTCACGTTCTTGAACATCTGACTCTGGCATTCCGGGATATCCGCTTAAAGTGCAGGAGGAATACAGAAGACGAGGATATGCAGTATCTTCTGACCAAGTTCAAGTATGTCTTTGACCATGACACAAATCTTAATAACAGAGCTCGTTACAATCAGCGCTTAAAGTGTTATCTCAATCACCGGGATATCCTGAACAGGATGTGTGACTTCTTTCCGGAGTTAAAGAAAGCGTATGAACTGAAAGAGGCATATATTCATTTCAACGAGACTTCCTCTTCCGCAAAAGCCAGAGAAGAATTAACAGAGATGATCGAACTGTTCTCCAAAAGCGGAATCAAGGAATATGAAGGATTTGTCAGTCTTCTGATCAACTGGTTCGAAGAGATCATCAATTCCTTTACTTTGATCAGCGGCAAAAGGATCAATAACAGTTACATCGAAGCGAGGAACAGGACGATCGATGTGCTGTTGTTCAACGCCAATGGGTATACCAACTTTAAATGGTCCAGGAACCGCATTCTTTACTGCTTGAATAAGAACGATTCATTTAAGCTCTAGATATCTAAGAAAGAAAGAAAAAGTGGTTTGGTTCGAAGGGACAGGAGTACTCGTTTACTCTTATCCCTTTTCTTACAAACCACATGTTTTCTTACAGGGTAACCACAGAACTTTACAGCTCCGTACACTCTATCCTAAGAGGTATAACCACAGGCATTTAAAGGTTAGGCCACAGGATTATTTAAATACCCCTTTTATTATCTGATGATCCTGATTGATTCGATGACCGGCTGCTGGTCCTCCGGGATCGTGCCATTGTCATCCACCGGTCTGGTATCCCTCGCGATCTGCAGAACGATCTCCATGCCTTCTGTCACTTTGCCGAAGGCCGCATACTGTCCGTCCAGCCAGGGCGCCTCGCCGACCATGATGAAGAACTGGGAAGAAGCGGAATCCGGGTCTTTCGCCCTCGCCATCGACAGAACGCCTTCCGTATGCTTCAGGTCATTCCTGAAACCATTGGCTGTGAATTCGCCGGGGATATTAGCGACCTTACCTTCCGGATCGGCTCCGCCCTGGATCATAAAACCGTCGATGATGCGGTGGAAGGTCTTGCCGTCATAAAAGCCGTTTTCCGCAAGCTCCGTGAAGTTTTCCACCGTTTTCGGCGCAATACCCGGATACAGTTCCATCCGGACAGTGCCGTAATCCCTTATGGTCATTTCCGCAACGATCGGTTCCGCCGGCTCTTTCGTCTCTGTCGTCGGAGCGGGCACAGTCGTGGTGTGGTTGGGTTTGCTGCAGGCGGACAGACCGGCGAGCAGCAGCAGTACAGTCAAACAAACATACAGTTTCTTCATACAATAAATCCTCTTTCAGTAAGAAAGCGTCCTCCGGGACGCTTTCGTTGATCTCAATGGTGGAAACTACAGGACTTGAACCTGCGACATCACCCCTGTGAAGGGCGCGCTCTCCCAACTGAGCTAAGCTTCCGCATAGCCTAATTATAGGCTATTTTGTCTTTTTGAAGATAAAGAATTTCGAGAAGATGTAGTTGGCCAGAACGACCAACACATTTGAGCAGACCTTCACGATCAGATCGTTGATATGCAGCAGCTGGATGCCGGCGTACATGACCCCCATATCAAGACCGAGGGTCACGATTCTCGCAGATACGAAGGAAAGGATCTCGCGTGACAGTGTTTTCAGGTCGTTGCTTTTGGATTCAAAGACCCAGATCTTGTTCGTCACATAGGCAAAGAATACCGCGACCGCCCATGCCAGGAAATTCGCGAAGTATTCATTGGTATGGAAGAGTCTGGTGCAGATGCCGTAAACAGCGATATTAACGACGGTCGTAAAACCGCCGAATATCAGATACAAGATCTGTTCCTTATAGCGAAAGAAGTATTCCTTCAGGGTCTTCATTACAGCCTCAGGATCATCGTCGCGATCGTGAAGTAGACTGTCAGGGACAGCGCGTCAACGATCGTCGTCAGCATCGGGGAAGCCATGATGGCCGGATCGAGCTTCAGCGTTTTCGCCAGGATCGGCAGGAAGCAGCCGAGCGACTTCGCGACACAGATCGTGAAGAAGATCGTCAGGGCAAGAACGACCGCCAGCAGCGGGTTCTTGTACTGGATCCAGATACGGACGCCGTTGACGACTGCCAGAACAGCGCCGACGATCAGGGCGATACGGATCTCCTTGAACCAGACCTTCAGAACGTCTTTTGTTTCGATCTCGTCAGTCGCGAGACCACGGATGATCATCGTGGAAGCCTGGGAACCGCTGTTACCGCCGGTGTCCATGATCATCGGGATAAAGGAGACCAGGATCGGCATGACGGCGAAGGCCTCCTCATATCTCGTCAGGATGGTACCGGTAAAGATCGCCGACAGCATTAAGATGAGCAGCCAGACGATACGGTTCTTGGCATGCTGGAAAACAGAAGTCTTGAAGTAGGAGTCTTCGGAAGGAATGACACCGGCCATGATCTCGAAGTCTTCTTCGTGTTCTTCGATCGCGACATCCATCGCGTCGTCGATGGTGATGATACCGACCAGACGGTCTTCGTTGTCGACGACCGGCATGATCTGGAAATCGTATTTATCGAACATCTTGGCGACTTCTTCCTTATCGGTCGTCGTCGGGATAGTGATGACATTGTCTTCCATGACTTCGGAGATCTTGTCTGTCATTTTTGCCAGCAGCAGGTCACGGACAGAAACGACACCGACCAACTTGCGGGAAGGATCAAGGACATACAGAGTATTGATCGTCTCCGCCTCGCTTCCGCGTTCGCGGATACGGTCGAAGGATTGACGGACGGTCATGTCCTCTTTCAGAGAGATATACTCCGGGTTCATCAAAGATCCGGCGGAGTCTTCCGGATATTTCAGGATCTCGTTGATGTATTTCCGATTGTCGGCATTCGTATTTTTCAAAAGACGCTTGACGATGTCGCTCGGCATTTCCGAGACCAGATCGGCAGCATCATCGAGGAACAGGTCGTTCATGATCCCACTCAGTTCCTGATCAGACATCGCGTTGATCAGGTCTTCCTGCATGTCCGGTTCCAGACGTGAAAAGACTTCTGCTGAGTCGTCTTTGTTCAGCAAGCGGAATACGATGACAGCCTGCTCTTTCGGCAGTTCGTTCAACACTTCAGAAACATCGCTGAAGTTTGCTTCTTCGAGAAATTTCTTCAACTGGCTGTAGTCTTTTTTCTCTAATAATTCAACAATCTTTTCTTCCATAATCGTCTGCCTTTCTAGTGATCAACCGCAAATTCATCAATATTATACAACGAACGGAAAGACCTTTCCCAAAAAATCAGTATAATGGAAACATGAATTATAAAGCTCTTGTTTTTGATCTTGACGGCACTCTGACTCCGAGCGCAGCCCAGCGTTGTTACCCGGAAGTTTGCCCGGTTTTGCGGCAGGCAAAAGAAAAGGGTCTTCATATTTTTATCGCGACCGGCCGCTCTTCCTTCTTCGTTATGAAAGACATCCGCGAAGAGACGGGAGTCGAAGCGATGGTCACTGCAAACGGCATGATCGTCCTCGACAAGGACGAGAATATCCTGGCTTTTCATCCGATCGCGCGGGAGACCTTCCTCGACCTTGTGCGGGATTCCAGGGAAAAGGATTACCCAGCCGGTTTTAAATTCAAAGATCAGATCGCCGTCTTCAACGGATATGAAAGATTCGTAGCACGCTATGGTTCTGCGAAAGTGAATCAGTATCTGATCAAAAACGCAGAAGACTGCACCGATCCGACAGTCTTCGGCGAGACTGTCGATGTCTTTATGTTCGGTGATCCGGACTACTTCTTTTCACTGCCGGAACGTTTCCCCGACCTGACCGTCATCCTTGCCCGCCACCAGGCCTGTGAGGCATATCCCAAAGGATTCAATAAATTCACCGGACTGCAGGATCTGTTCCGCAGTTACGGTCTGAAGGAGGAAGAGGTCATCGCTTTCGGCGATTCCGAGAACGACGAAGAGATGCTGAAGCGCTGCGGCCTCGGCGTCGCCATGGGAAATGGCACGGAAGGCGCAAAAAAGGCAGCGGACTTTGTCACACTGCCCTGTGATCAGGACGGCATCGGCTACGCGCTCCGTCACTTCGGTCTGATTTAAAACAAGCTGCCTCAGGTGATTGTTTATTATTATTTCTTCTTTTTGTTCTTTGCTTTGACGACTTTGACGATGTTCTCTGCGGTCATGCCGTATTTCTTCAGAACATCCTTTGCCTTGCCGCTTTCGCCGAAGGTATCTTCAACACCGATCGGGTAGACCGGAGTTCCGGGTTCCTGGACTGCGATCTCGGCAACTGCGGAGAACAGGCCGCCGATGATGTTGTGCTCTTCGCAGGCGAATGCCATCTTATGGCCCTTTAACGCTTTCTGGATGCCTTTCCTGTCGATCGGCTTCAGGCAGGTCACGTTGATGACGCTTGCAGAAATACCTTCCGCTTCGAGAGCTTCCGCCGCTTTCAGAGCTTCCTGAACCATCAGGCCCATGGCGAACAGAGCGACATCAGTACCCTTCTTCAGGACTTTGACTTTTGTGAAATCAAACTTTGTCTTTTCAGTGTAGACATCCTCGACCTTGCCTCTGCCCAGACGGACATAGCACGGACCCTTAAGGTCGGCAACATAATCAATGACTGCTTTGGTCTCATACTGGTCACACGGTACGAAGACATGCATATTCGGAAGTGTGCGCATCAGCGATACGTCTTCGATCGACTGGTGGGAAGCGCCATCTTCACCTACGGAAAGACCGGCATGGGTAGCACAGACCTTTACGTTGAGGTTCGGGTAGCAGATCGAGTTACGGATGATCTCAAAGGCTCTGCCGGCTGCGAATACAGCGAAGCTGCTCGCGAAGACGGTCTTGCCGGAAGCTGCCAGACCGGCAGCCATGCCCATCATGTTGGCTTCCGCGATACCGGCGTTGAAATGACGTTCCGGACATGCGTTTTTCGCTTCGACGGTCTTGGTGGATTTTGTCAGGTCAGCATCGAGAACGACGATATCTTCTCTTTCCTTGATCAGTTTCGCCAGTTCCTGGCCGTACGCGTTTCTTGTCTCCTGTGCCATTATGCTGCTTCCTCCAAATCTTTCATAGCCTGAGCGTACTGCTCAGCATTCGGTGCGCTTCCGTGCCATGCATAATTGTTTTCCATGAAGGAAACGCCTTTGCCCTTAACGGTGTGCGCGATGATCGCGGTCGGTTTTCCTTTGGTCTTTCTGGCTTCTTTCAGAGCTGCCTTCAGTTCAGCGAAGTCGTTGCCGTTGCATTCGATCGTATGAAGCCCGAAAGCTTCCGCTTTTTCCTTTAACGGCAGCGGGCCGATGACGTCCTGGACATTACCGTCGATCTGCAGACCGTTCTGGTCGAAGATGACGCAGAGATTATCGAGGTTGTAATGCGCGGCAGCCATCATAGCTTCCCAGACGATGCCCTCTTCGCTTTCGCCGTCACCGACAAGCGCATAAACGCGGTACGGGACTTTGTCGAGCTTGTTGGCGATCGCCATGCCGACAGCGGTGGATACACCCTGACCGAGGGAGCCGGTCGACATATCGACACCGGGGACCTCATTCATATTCGGATGGCCCTGGAGATTGGAATTCAGCTGACGGAAGGTCTTGAGGTCTTCTTTCAGGAGTCCCTTTTCATCCAGCACAGCGTACAGAGCGGGAGAAATATGGCCTTTGGAAAGAACGAAACGGTCGCGCGCGGTCGTTTTCAGATTCTCTTCATTGATGTCCATCTCCTCAAAGTAAAGGGTCGTCAGAATATCAGCCGCACCGAGGGAACCACCCGGATGGCCGGACTGTGCATCATAAACCATTGTTACGATCTTTTTGCGGATCGATGATGCATGTTTCTGTAAGTCTTTTGTTTTCATGAGTACCTCCACCATTCATTTTATCACAGGCATGTTGTAAAGTTTCTTCCTTATTGCCTGTGATACAATGGATTTGCACATGAAAGAACCTCTTGCATTCCGCCTGCGTCCGAAAACGCTGGAAGACATCATCGGCCAGAAACATCTTGTCGGGGAGCACGGTATCATCCGCCGCTGTATCGAAGAAAAAACGATCTTTTCGCTGATCTTTTTCGGTCCGCCCGGGATCGGCAAAACGACCCTTTCCAAGGTCATTGCCCAGGAGTTGGGACGACCCTACAAGATGTTCAACGCTGTGACCGGCAACAAGAAAGACCTCGACGCGATCTTCTTCCAGGCAAAGATGGAAGGTTCACTGCTTTTGATCTGCGACGAAGTCCACCGCCTCAACAAAGACAAACAGGATCTGCTGCTTCCTCATATCGAAGACGGTTCGATCATCCTTTTGGGCGCAACGACTGCCAACCCCTACCATTCGATCAATCCTGCCATCCGTTCCCGCTGTCATCTGCTGGAGCTTCTGCCGCTGAGCCGTGAGGATATGGCAGAGGCGATCGCAAAAGCGATGAAAGCGCCGGAAGGTCTGAACAACGAATACACGATCGAAGACGGTGCAGTCCGCCGGATCTGCGATACCGCCAACGGCGACATCCGCTATGCATTGAATATCCTGGAGATCTCTGCGTTATATGCAGAAGACAAGATCATCACCGAAGCGATCGTCGACCAGTACACGAAAGTCGCCAACAACCGTTCCTTCGGAGACGATGACGGGCATTACGATCTGGTTTCCGCCTTACAGAAAAGCATCCGCGGTTCCGATGTCAACGCCGCGCTCTATTATCTCGGTCTGCTGGCGCAGAGCGGCGACGTCAAAGGCATTGTCCGGCGTTTGCTGGTGATCGCCTATGAAGACATCGGTTTAGCCAACCCTGCATTATGCGCACGCACTCTGCCTGCCTGTCAGACGGCAGAAGAGGTCGGATTCCCGGAAGCGATCATTCCGCTCGGTATTCACATCATCGATCTCTGTCTGTCCGCCAAATCCAGAACCGGTGTAGACGCGGTCCACAAAGCCCAGTCGATCGCAGAAGAATACGCGTATGATATCCCGAAATATCTGCGGCTGACCCCGGTCGGTCTGAAGAATGATGAAAAATACAGTTACGACCGTTATGATTGTTTCCACAAGATCCAATATCTGCCTGATCCGCTGAAGGATCTTGACCTCTTTCCCGCCTTCAACAACAACCGCTATGAGCAGCAGCTGAAACAGATCTACGAGGAACTGAAAAAAACGAAGCGGACATCCGATCTTAAAAATCTCTACAAACAGGGGCAGTGAGCCCCTTTTCTAATGAAAGAACTGTTCAGCTGAACAGTTCTTTCATTTATTGATCCAGACCGTACAATGTACGGTATTTCTTCTTCAGGTAGTCGATATAGTAGTGCGGATCGAATTCCTCGCCGGTCGCTTTGACGACCGCTTCCTTGAAGGTGTAGCGGGCACCGTACTGCTGGAAGTGCTCCTTCAGCCAGTCGGTGATCCTGAAGAATTCTCCCTTCTCGAGGGCTGCATCGATATCGAGATCCTTCTCCATGGCATGCAGGAGCTGTGCGCCGATCGCGGAGCCCAGTGCATAGGTCGGGAAATAGCCGAAGCTCGCGCCGGACCAGTGAACATCCTGCAGGATGCCGACGCCGTCATCCGGGACATCCACGCCGAGATACTCTTTGTATTTTTCATTCCACAGCGTATTGAGGTGCTCAAGATCAGCTGTTCCCTTGAAGATGCTCTTTTCGATCTCGTAGCGGATCAGGATATGCAGCGGATAGGTCAGCTCATCCGCCTGGGTGCGGATCAGAGACGGTCTGGAAGCATTGACAGCTCTCCAGAACGCATCCAGGGAAACATTGCCGAGCTGTTCCGGGAAGTATTCCTGCAGTTTCGGATACAGTCCCTTCAGGAACGCCTTACGGCGGCCGATATAGTTCTCCAGGAAACGGCTTTGGCTTTCGTGCATGCCGCTGGAGATCATATGATGGAGCGGTGTCCCTGCGAATTCATCCTTTACCTGGTGTTCGAAGAAAGCGTGGCCGACCTCATGAACGATCGAGTAGAGCGAAGCAGAAACGTCTTTCTCATCATAGGCGGTCGTAATACGGACATCATTCTTGGAGATGCCGTTGGTAAAGGGATGCTCGCTGATGCCCATATAACCCCAGTCCCTGCTGAAACCGAGGGCTTTGCAGATATCTTCGGCGAACTTTGCCTGCTTTTCTTTCGGATAGTCCAGATGCAGGAAGGAATCGTCGACCCGGTCCTGATGCTGCGCGATCTCGAAGACCAGCGGGGAGAGCTCGCTGCGGACCAGATCGAAGAAACGGTCATAATCGGCGGCTGTCATGCCTTCCTCGTAATCGTCCAGATAGACGTCATAGGGATCCATGTCCGGATGACGCTTGGCGGCAAAACGCTTCGAGAAGCCGATGAGTTTCAGCAGATGCGGCTCGAACCTAGCATAATCCTTTTCATGTTTTGCTTTCTGCCAGTCGTCGAAGGATGCCATCGATTCCTCATTGAAGGCGACAACTTCCTCCTTATCAAGCGCACGCACATTGTCCAGCGAACGCAGAGCCAGCGCGATCTCACGGTTCTTTTCCTCACCGAGATCCTCCTTAGCCAAAAATTCCAGGACTTCGATCGCTTTGGGATCCGTCTCGATATCGTAGACTTCTCCGCTCAGATACGCGAGCGCCTTATTGCGTACGGCGCTGCCTGCCTGCGGCGCGATCGTTTCCTGGTCATAGTAAGCTGTGCTCATCACCAAGCCATAGGCTTCTTTTTTCTCCTGCCAGTTTTTGTAGAAAGTCAGTGCTTCTTCTCTCGTCATGTTTCGTTCTCCTCCTCACGTTTCGGCGGATCGGCGGTCGTATGGACCAGCTTGTTCGCTTCGAAAAAGGCGTTTTCACTCTTGCGTGGATGGCCGATCGTCCGGCGCAGAAGACCGATGATCGGATGGAAGTTCGGATTGATCATTCCGGTAAGCTCAATAAAGATCCAGGCGACCATGCATAATACAAACAGCATGATCCAGGCCCAGAAAGGATGGAAATACATCAGCACCGCATCGAGTCCGAACAAAGCACAGACAAGATACAGCAGCAGCACGGTATTGCGGTGGGAAAGACCGATCTTATACATCAGGACGTGATGCAGATGACTGCGGTCCGCTTCGGAGATCCGGTGGCCTGAGGCCTTGCGGCGGATGATCGCCAGCGTCGTGTCACTCAGCGGAACGAACAGGATGATGATCGGAAAACCCAGGGTAATGAACGCGGAGGTCTTGAATCCCAGCAGCGAGTAACAGGCGATCGTAAAGCCCAAAAACAGGGCGCCGCAGTCTCCCATAAAGACGGAAGCCGGATGGAAGTTGTACGGCAGGAAACCGGCGATCGAG
This sequence comes from Erysipelotrichaceae bacterium, assembly GCA_017533785.1. GTDB lineage: Bacteria > Bacillota_I > Bacilli_A > Erysipelotrichales > Erysipelotrichaceae > RGIG5669. Next base: position 42,044 of record JAFWII010000012.1, read on the forward strand.
CCGGCCAGGATCAGACACATGATCGAGATATCGATCCGGTTCATGAAATAACTGATGACGCCGATGACGCCGATCATGATCAGCGAGTTGCCGGCAGCCAGTCCGTCCAGACCGTCCATCAGGTTGATCGCGTTGCTGACACCGACGATCCAGAAGAAAGAGATCACAAAAGACGCGATCGGGCTCTTGATCGTCAGGATGCCGAAAGTCAGATTTCCGAGTTCGATACCGCCGAAAAAGATAACGTAGAGTGCGGCGACGATCTCAAACCCCAGTTTGACGATCGGCCGCAGATCAAACATGTCATCGATAAAACCGCCGAGGAAAATGATCAGAGAACCGATCATGATCGCGTTCAGCGTGGAATCGGCCTTCATGAATGCCGCCATCGACAGGATATACGCCAAAAAGATCGCCAATCCGCCGATCCGGACAATACGGCCGTGATGCACCGTGCGCTTATTTTCGATGGCGTAGATCTTCAGAAAAAAGCCGACTCTCTTAGCGACCGGCGTGATGATCAGTGCCAGAAAAAAGGACACCAGAAAATAAGGTAAAGCACGGAAAAAAACGTTCATTCTAAATGGAATTATACCACAACTGGGCGCATCCGCCTCACTTACGGGCGATCGCTTCGATCTCGACGCGGGCGCCGGCCGGCAGTGCGCCTACCTGATAGCAGGAACGTGCCGGATAAGCGGATGTGAAATACTCCGCATAGATCCGGTTCAGAAGCTGGAAGTTGCCGAGATCGGTAAGGAAGACTGTCGTCTTCATGACATCCTCGAAGTCATAGCCGGCTTCGACCAGAACAGCCCGCAGATTGTAGAAGACCTGGCGGATCTCCTCTTCCAGATCTTCCGGGATCTTTCCGGTCTCCTTATTGATGCCTAACTGGCCGGAAGTGATCAGAAGGCCATCGTTTTCGATCGCCTGGGAGTAGAGACCGACAGCAGCCGGTACCAGAGGGCTTGCGATTACTTTTTTCATACTAGTATTCCTTTCTCAGATCTGCGGATTCAGCGGATCATAGAAGCTGTACATAACGGCCATGAAAAACTGGCCGATCAGATAGGCCATGCACATGGCCAGCAGGATATACAGCAGCTGGGCTCTTAACGGGTCGGCTTTCCTTTTAAGGAAACGGTTGAAGTCCAGAGCGCTCAGCCCGAAAAGACTCAGTGCAAAGGCGATGAAATAAACGATCAGACGCATCACGAAACGGTTCACCGGTAACACACCCCTTCCCGGACACTGAAGAGGATCTTTCCTTCTTCTCCGATGCAGCAGAAACCGGCTTTGTGGCCTTTCTGCAGTGTAAGCTCCTCTTTTCCGAAACAGCGTCTGGCATTGCAGCCAAGATAAGCGGCGATCTGCCGGTACGGGATCCCGGCTTTCCTGAGCGCCTGCAGCGCCGTTTCCGTGGAAACGGCCGAAAGGTCAAAGATCACTCTATCGCGGTAAAAACAGCCTGTAACGAGCTTCAGGAGATGCATATTGCCGGCTTCCGGACGGAAGATCCTGTAGTTCTCTTCCTGGTCGAATGCGAGGTTCAGAAGACGTCGCTCATCGATGCCAAGCTCCCCGGAACGGAGCAGCTGCGCGAAGATCACGTCTTCCGGAACCGTTTCTTCCGGGCTGAAACGCTTCTGCGAATCCGTGAACAGGATCTTTTTTCCAGCCGTACGGATCAGGTCCAGCAGTTCCGGATCTGCTTCTTCAGGCGGCAGCAGAAAACCGGATACCGCATTTTCATACAGATATTCCGGGACCTCTTTTGCAGAGACCTTCACGGTCACTCCTTCACAATGGGCAAAACGGGTCTTCTGTTCACGTATGCGGGCAAGCGAAAAGCGGATGTCCTTCTCCAGGCAGAGGTCGTAGCTTCCGATCCCCTGCAGGATCAGTTCGTCTTCAGACAGATCGGGCGTATACGGCAAAAGGACCGCATAATTCAGCGGCAGCACCGCATGCCCTCTCAGGTCCAGGACAGGAAGATCGCTGTATTCTTCCTTTATCGTCCGTGACTGCGGCTGCAGATCGATGATCCGCCCGCCGCGGACTGCCAGCATCCCGTCCAGATATTCTTTCCGTTCGTTGATCACGAGATGTGCGTGGATCAGAACGTAATTCTCCAGTTTCGCTTTTTTCATTTGCGGATGATCCCGTACTGAGCGGTAAGCTCACATACTTCTCTGCGGATCTCATCAAGGACAGATTCGTCGTCTTTGTTGCGGAGAGCGCGCAGGATCCAGTCAGCGACCTTACGGAATTCCGCTTCCCGGAATCCTCTGGTCGTCATTGCGGCACTGCCGAGACGGATACCGCTGGTGATCCCCGGTTTCTGCGGATCGAACGGGATCGCGTTCTTATTGCAGGTGATGTGTACGGCATCCAGAACGGTTTCCGCTTCCTTGCCGGTGATCCCGAAGTTCGTAAGATCGACGAGCAGCAGATGATTGTCCGTTCCTCCGGAAACGATACGCAGTCCGCCCTCTTCCAAAGCAGCGCTGAGCACTTTCGCGTTGCAGATCACCTGCTCGGCGTATTCAGCGAATTCCGGCTGCAGATCTTCGTAGAAACACTGTGCTTTGCCGGCGATGACATGCATCAGCGGACCTCCCTGGATCCCCGGGAAAAGAGCACGATCAAGTGCTTTCGCATATTTTTCTTTACACAGGATCAGGCCGCCGCGCGGTCCGCGCAGTGTTTTATGTGTCGTGCTCGTCACAAAATCCGCATACGGGACCGGACTTGGGTGTTTCCCCGCAGCGACAAGCCCGGCGATGTGGGCCATGTCGACCATCAGGTATGCACCAACTTCATCCGCGATCTCACGGAACTTCGCGAAGTCGATCACACGCGGATATGCACTGGCGCCGGCGACGATCAGCTGCGGTCTTTCTTCCAGAGCGATGCGGCGGATATCGTCATAATCCAGACACTCCGTTTCCCGGTCAACGCCATAGGAAGCGGACTGATAGATCTGGCCGCTGAAGTTCAGTGAATAACCGTGCGTCAGATGTCCTCCGGCTTTCAGATCCATTCCCAGGATCTTGTCCCCCGGCTTCAGGACTGCCATATAGACAGCCATATTTGCCTGGGAGCCGCTGTGCGGCTGGACGTTGGCGTGTTCTGCGCCGAACAGTTTTTTGGCATATTCGATCGCGATCTCTTCTGCCTCATCCACACACCGGCAGCCGCCGTAATAGCGTCTGCCCGGATAGCCTTCCGCGTATTTATTGGTCAGGATCGAACCGGTAGCTTCCAGTACCGCTGCGCTGACATAGTTTTCTGAAGCGATCAGCTCGATATTCTCTTCCTGTCTTTTTCGTTCTTCGGCGATCGCCGCAAACAGTCTTTCATCTCTCATATCCAGTTCTCCTTCGATCATCGTTTTCGGTATCGGCCCCTCCCGCAGGATCTCAACTTCGTCACCGATCCGCGCGATCGTGCTCGCCCTGTCGCCTGCGGCATCTTCTTTCACCATACCGTCGATCTTATCTTTGAATACTTCATATACTCTCTCCCAGGAGGTCAGAGACGGCTCTCCTGAAAGATTCGCAGAGGTCACCAGCAGAGGTTCGCCTACCTCCCGGAGGATAGAAAGCGCGGTCGCATGGTCCGGCATGCGGACCGCGATCGTCTTCTTCCCGTCATTGACAAAAGCCGGGACCAGGTCACTGACATCTAAGATCAGTGTAAGCGGGCCCGGGAAAAATCGTTTGATGATCTTGCGTTCTTTGTCGTTCAGGCAGGCCGCTTTCCCGATCGCCTGCGCATCGCCGACCATCATCGGCAGAGACTTGGAAGCTTCGCGCCCCTTGATCTCCTTGATGCGGCGGATCGAGTCTTCATTACGGTAGATACAGGCAAGACCGTAGACGGTGTCGGTCGGGAAAGCGATGACTTTTCCGTTCTTCAGCTGTGCTGCGATCTCCTTGTATTCGCTTTTATCGTAAAGCCTGCATAACATAGTTTCATTATACAAGAAAAGACCCTGACGGGTCTCTTCGTTACGCGTATTTTCCGATCGCTTCGGTGACCATCGGCAGGATCTGTTTCTTTCTGGAAACAACTCCTTCCTGCAGACTGCGCTGCTCCTTCGGTTTGTTCGGGAAGGCTTCCGCCGCCCATTTGCCTTTGTCGCCGGAGAAATAGAACACGGAACCGTTGTCCATGATGCCGGTGATCGCAAGCACGCAGCAGTCAAGTTCCTTCTTGCCGGTGAACTTGTCGAGTTCCGCCTGGATCTCAACTTCACGTCCCTGGAAAGCGCTGATCTCCGGAACTATTACCTGGGAAATCATCGTTTTATAAGAAAAGAGGTCAAAGAACTTGATGTCCGTATTGATCAGCTCCTGGATCGACTTGTTTTTGACGTTTGCCGATGCATTGAACATCTCTCTGCCGAACTCATAGATATCAAGATCCGCCATCGCCGCCAGGATATTCGCTTCCGTCTTGTCGACCTGGGTCGTGGTCGGGCTTTGGAACATCAGCGTATCCGAAAGAACGGCGCCGAGCAGAAGACCTGCCAGATTTGCCGGCATCGGGATCTGGTTTTCACGGAAGATCTTGGAAATGATCGTTGCCGTGGAACCGACGATCTCGTTACGGAAAGTTACCGGCTGGTTAGTCGCGAAGTCATTGATACGATGATGGTCGAGGACTTCCAGCAGCTGCGCCTTTTCGACTGCGCGGACAGACTGGGAGAATTCGTTATGGTCGACAAGAATGATCTTCTTGTTTTTGTAGTTCATCAAATGAGTATGGGACACATATCCGATCAGATGACCGTCGTTGTCGACGACCGGGAACGCACGGTAACGATACTGCTGGATCTTTTTCTTGACGTCTTCCGCAAGCTCGTTCTCGTTGAAAGTGATGAGCTTGGTGTTCATGACCAGTTTGACCGGCGGTGCGAAATACAGATAACGGGATGTGTTCATCGAACCGTGACCGGAGATGATGATCGGGCAGTGCTTCTTTCTGGCAAGCGCGATGACGTCTTTGTTGATCATCTTGGCCCAGACGATGATCAGCATGCCCGCTCCCTTCTCGATCAGTTCTTTCTGCGCATCCGCGTCATCACCGCAGATAACGATACGGTCGGTGATATCGTAATTGGCCAGACGGCTCTGGGTGATCGCGATGATGCTGACCTTACCGTTGATGTGGACTTTTTTGTCGTCGTAAACGACTTTGCCGGAGATCGTATGCGCGATCCCTTTTACGCTCGTCTGGCGCAGCAGATCGATACCTAAAGCGGTATCGCCCAGGCCGACGTTGACAAGGTCCGATTTTGAGACCATGCCCAGCAGGAGATTGTTTTCGTCCACGATACCGATATACGGCTGATCGGTATCCTGCATCAGCTTCAGGGTATCGAAGACCGAGGTGTCCGGGCGGGTGGAAAGAGGTCCGTCGATCTTGATCTCATTCAGCTTTTTCCGGGCGTCTTCCAGAAGCAGCGGCTCATCAAAGTGAAAACGTTCGAGCAGATATTTCGTTTCAGAATTCAGTTCACCAAGACGGCAGGCGACCGCGGGTACGCCCTGTGTGCGTTTGAAGAATGAATAAGCAATGGCTGCTGCCGTAGCGTCTGTATCCGGGTGCTGATGTCCTGTAATATATACACGTTCTTCAAGTGCCATAGTAAGTCTCCTTCTTAACTTTAGATTATAACATATTTTGTTTTTTCTACAGGATTTCCTCACAAACTTAAACTAAAAACTCTTTATACATATATAATTAGTTTATGTATATCCGTAAAAGTGAAAAAAGCGATCTTGAAACGATCAAAGAGATCTACAGTAATGCCAAGCTATTCATGCGCGCAAACGGCAACATGAATCAGTGGATCAACGGCTATCCGAGTGATGAACTGATCCTGCAGGACATCGCCGACGGCGACAGCTATCTCTGTCTGGAGGATGATGAAGCACAGGCTGTCTTCGTATACAAACGAGGCATCGATCCGACCTATCTCAGGATCGACGGCCAGTGGCTCAACGACGAGGAATACGGCGTTATCCACCGTATCGCATCCCGTGGAAAGATCAAAGGCACCGGCACTTTCTGTCTGAACTACGGTCTGCAGCAATGTCCGAACCTTCGCATCGATACCCATGCGGACAACCGGCCGATGCAGAACCTGCTCAATAAAGAAGGATTCACCTACTGCGGGATCATCTATCTGGAAAACGGTGACCCGCGTATGGCCTTCCACAAAAAGATCTGAAAAAGAAAGATCCGCCGCTCTGACTGAATTCCCCATCAGCCGGAACACCGGATCTTTTTATATTTGGTTATTGGTAGAATTGATCAACCCTGCTGTTTCGCATTGATACGGTTGATAGCCCTCTGTAAAGCCACCTGAGCTCTCGCCATGTCGACGTTTTCATCATTCACTCCTCGTGCGAGTCTCTGTTCAGCTCTTTCTTTTGCCTTGATCGCTCTTTCGAGATCGATATCGTTAACGTTTTCGATCGCCGGAGTAAGGATCATGCACTGATTGTTATGGAAGTAGAGAACACCGCCGCTGATCGCATAGGCCTCTCTCTTTTCCTCTTCCATAGTCATCTTTGACACCGTCAATGACACCACAATCGGCATGTGATTCGGCAAAATACCACGCTGACCGTCAGGTGAGACCACATTCACGATTGACGCTTTCGTCTGCTTGTAGAGACCTCTAGGCGTATTAATCGTGACGTCAATCAGCATAGCCTAATTCCTTAGCCTTTTCTTCGACGTCTTCAATCGTACCGCAGTACATGAATGCTGTTTCCGGATAAGCGTCATACTTACCGCTCAAGATCGCCTTGAAGCTTCTGACGGTTTCCTTTAACGGAACATATTTACCGGGTACGCCGTTGAACTGTTCAGCAACGTTGAACGGCTGGGACAGGAAGTTACGAGCTCTTCTGGCTCTTGCGACGACCTGCTTATCTTCATCGGATAATTCTTCCATACCTAAGATGGCGATGATATCCTGGAGTTCCTTATAACGCTGCAGAAGTTCCTGAACACCGCGCGCTACCTGGTAGTGTTCCTCACCGACGACCAGCGGATCAAGAACACGGGAAGAGGAATCGAGCGGGTCAACAGCCGGATAGATACCTAAGGACGCGATGGAACGGTCCAGAACGGTACGCGCATCCAGATGGGAGAAGGTAGTAGCCGGAGCCGGGTCTGTCAGGTCATCGGCCGGGACGTAGATCGCCTGGACGGATGTGATAGAACCGTCTGCTGTACTGGTGATTCTTTCCTGCAGCTGGCCCATTTCTGTAGCCAGTGTCGGCTGATAACCAACGGCAGAAGGCATACGGCCTAACAGAGCGGATACTTCGGATCCTGCCTGAGTGAAACGG
>JAFWII010000013.1 GCA_017533785.1 Erysipelotrichaceae bacterium
AACCGCAGTCTCAACCTCCCGAAAGTAGATGAACTACAAATGACATATGAGTAAACAATGGTTTCATCTACATTCTAATCAAAGGCTAGAAAGGATTGATACTTACGCGCAGACAAGGTACGTAATTATCATACAAGGTAAAGACTATGGAAAAGATCAAAATGATCCTTGACTGTGATACAGGACACGACGATGCCATCGCACTGATGCTGGCAGCAAAGAACCCGTCGATCGACCTGCTTGGAGTTACCGTTGTTGCGGGCAACCAGATCCTGGAGAAAACGCTTCGCAATACGCTGAATGTATGTCAGCATCTGGGAATCGATGTTCCGGTTTACGGAGGAATGTCCGGTCCGATGGTACGTGATCAGGTCGTTGCCGATGATGTTCACGGCGAGAGCGGCCTTGACGGTCCGGTCTTCGGTGAACTGAAACTGGAAGCGCAGAAAGAACACGCTGTTCATTATCTGATCCGCACCCTGATGGAATCTGACGGTGACATCACGCTGGTTCCGGTAGGACCGTTAAGCAATATCGGCATGGCCATGCGTCTGGAGCCGGCTATCGTCAAAAAGATCAAGCGCATCGTTTTGATGGGCGGCGCATACGGGCTCGGCAACACGACTGCTGCAGCGGAATTCAATATTTACTGTGATCCGGAAGCTGCTCATATCGTTTTCACTTCCGGAGTACCGGTCGTAATGATGGGACTGGATCTTACCAACACCGCTCTTGCGGATATGCAGGTCATCGAAAGGATGGAGGCGATCGGTAACAAAGCCGGAAAACTCTTCGGCGATATCATGCGTTTCACTTTCCATTCCCAGGCGGTCAATGGCTTGAGCGCCGGTCCGGTTCACGATGTTACGGCTGTTGCCTATCTGATCGCACCGGAGATCTACAATACAAAAGACATGCACGTCGACATTGAACTGAACAGAGGGTTCTGTTACGGACGCACAGTCTGTGACTACAATGACCGCTTTGGGTTAGATAAAAACGTGACTGTCGGCCTGAGTCTTGATCTTCCGAAATTCTGGGATATTGTAGAAAACACGCTGAGAATATACGATTAACAGTTTGTATTATTAAACGATATTACTTGCCTAATTTCTTATCTTTTTCAATGACAGCTTCAACCGCACTCATTACAGTGCCCTTGAAGCTGTTTTTCTCAAGAACAGCTATGCCTTCGATCGTCGTTCCGCCAGGTGAACAGACTTTATCACGGAGGGAGCCCGGATGTTCGTTGCTCTTCTGCATCGTAACCGCGCTGCCTTTTACAGCCTGGGCTGCGATCTTGAAAGCCAGAGCACGCGGGATACCGGCCTGGACGGCAGCCATTACAAGTGCGTCAGTAAATTCAAATACAAATGCAGGGGAAGCGCCGGCCACAGCGGAAAAAGCCGGAACGAGTTTTTCGGCAATCCGTACGGTCTCACCGACGGATTCGAAAATGCCTTCGGCGACCTGGATATCCTCTTCCGTTGCCGTAGAGCCGCCGCATACAGCACTGATCGCTTCAGCATAAGCGGCATTCAGGTTCGGCATGACACGTACAATGCGCGCTTCCGGTAGATTCTTTTCAAAATAGGATGTCTCAAGACCGGCAGCGATCGAGATGAACAGTTTATCCTTTAACGATATTGTCTTGATCTCCTGAAGGACATCGTTCATATACTGCGGTTTGACAGCCAGAACGATCACGTCAGCTTCCTGAACCAGTTCTTTGAGCGGAACGATCGTAATGGAAAGGAGCTCCCTTACATATTCATTGCGGTCTTCGGAAATGTCGTAACCGAAGATCGTTTCGTTCGCATAACTGCCGTTACGCATGCCCTGCATGATCGCTGTTCCCATGTTGCCTAATCCGATAAATCCGTATTTCATAATCTCTACCACCTATATGCTTTTTTGTTGAGAAAACAATTCTTCTCTTTTTGAATTATAATATACATGTACCAAACCTTAAAGAAGGGGGAATAGTATATGAACAGGATCATTACCATCAGCCGTGAATTCGGCAGCGCCGGCAGAACGATCGGCCGCGGAGTCGCGGAAAAGCTCGGCATTCGCTGTTATGACCAGGAACTGATCGAGGAGATCTGCCGAAAAAGCGGACTCGCAGAGGAATACGTTAAGGAACGCGGAGAGTATATGGTATCCGGCGGCTTTTTGGGAAACCTTTTCGGAGGCAGAGACTACAGCGGGCACTCCGTTCAGGACGAACTCTGGAGTGCACAGGCACAGGTGATCGAAGAACTGGCGGCTAAAGAGTCCTGCGTTATCGTCGGACGCTGCGCAGACTACATCCTCAAGGATAAAGCCGATCTGCTCAAGGTATTCATCCACGCGGATATCGAAAAGAGAGCGAAACGTATCGTGGAAGTCTATGGCGAAAGCGACGAGTCTCCGGAAAAACGTTTGATGGATAAGGACAAACGCCGTAAGGCTTTCTATCAGTTCTATACCGATCTTGAATGGGGGAATGTCAACAACTATCATCTCGCGCTTGACAGCGGAGAGATCGGGATCGAGAAGTGCATCGATATCATCTGCAGCCTGTACTGAACAGTTCAGTAACAGATGATTGCTATGATATAATTATCATCGAGGAAAGTATTCCAGAGATTTAAGGAGGAATTGGAATGGCTAAATTCAAATGTAAAGTCTGCGGTGCTGTTTTCGAAGCAGAAAACGCCGAAACAGCAGTTTGCCCGATCTGCAAAGTCAGCGGCGACAAACTCGAAGAGATCGTAGAAAAACCGGCTAATCCGTACGTAGGAACACAAACAGAAAAGAACCTTCAGGCTGCTTTCGCAGGCGAATCACAGGCCCGTAACAAATACACATACTTCGCTTCCAAGGCAAAGAAGGAAGGTTTCGAACAGATCGCCGCTCTTTTCCTTAAGACTGCTGATAACGAGAAAGAACATGCCAAAATGTGGTTCAAGGAACTCAATGGCATCGGAAGCACAGCAGAGAATCTGGCTGCTGCAGCTGCCGGCGAAAACTACGAATGGACAGATATGTACGAAGGTTTCGCTGAAACTGCTGAAAAGGAAGGATTCCCGGAACTCGCCGCAAAATTCCGCGGTGTAGCTGCGATCGAAAAACATCATGAGGAACGCTATCGCGCTCTGCTCAAGAATGTCGAGATGCAGGAAGTCTTCAAGAAGAGTGAAGTCAAGGTCTGGGAATGCCGTAACTGCGGTCATATCGTAGTTGGCACCGAAGCTCCGGAAGTTTGTCCGGTCTGCAATCACCCGCAGTCTTACTTCGAAATCAACGCAAAGAATTACTGATTATTGATAAAATCGATAAAATTTAGCCGGTCTTTGAAACAAGACCGGCTTTTATATTGCGGTAGCGCTTTCAAAAGTCTATAATGGAAACTGTAAAACAAAATCGGGTTTCCATGAATCAGGAAGAAATCATCATCAATGAAGCCATCCGCCAGTTTGCGGAGAAAGGCCTGCGCTTTACGGTCCAGGATATTGCAGAGAACCTGCATATGGCGAAAAAGACGATCTATCATTCGTTCTCTTCGAAAGAAGAGCTTTTGATCGCAATGCTGAAAAGCGGATTTGCCCGAATTCAGGAGGATAAACGCAGGATCCTTTCTTCTGAAGAAACACTTCCGAAGAAGCTGCGCCGGGCTATGATCGCAATCCCGGATGAATATGCTTTTCTTGACTTCAGACAGTTGAGCGGTCTGGAACAAAAGTATCCCAGTGCCGCTGCCGAACTCCATTACCAGCTGGAAGCGAACTGGGAACCGATCTATCAGGTCATCGAAGAAGGGAAACGCAGCGGACAGATCCGCAAGGATGTTGACCTGACAGTACTTCGGCTTATCGTGACATCTGCGATCGAGAACTTTATCTCGAGTGAAGATCTGCGCAACAACAATATTGAGTATCAGGAGGCTTTGAACAGCCTTATGAACATAATCATGAAAGGAATCTGCCTATGAAAAGAATGCTGAACAACGGCTGGGAGTTCATCTCTGAATGGAATGACGCTTTCCTCGGCGATATGCCTGCTGAAGAGACTGTCCGTATTCCCCATACAGTCAAGGTGCTTCCGCTGCACTACATCGATCCGGATGATTACCAGATGATCAGTGGTTATCGCAAAAAGATCGATCTTCAGAAGAGGGAAAACAGACGCTATTTTGTGACCTTCGACGGTGCCGCCCACATCGCAGTCGTATATTTTAACGGCGAAAAAGTAGCGGAGCACCGCTGTGGCTATACCGGGTTTACGGCTGAGGTAACACCTTATGTCAAAGACGGTGAAAACACGATCGTTGTAAAGCTGGATTCTACTGAAAACGGTGAAGTGCCGCCGTTTGGTTTTGTGATCGATTACCTCACATACGGCGGGATATACCGGAATGTCTACTTCGAAGAAAAGTGTGACGCATTTTTAAAGGATGTCTTTGTTACGACACCATCGCTGAACAGCGTAAAAGTCGAACTGGAATATGACGGAACAGCAGGGGACGAAGAGGTACGTGTCCTTATCGATAAAGGAGGCGTGAACATCCGTACCTTCGTTACGGATGCCAGCTGCTCAAAATGCCACTTCAATGTAGACGATGCGCTTCCGTGGTCACCGCAGGATCCGCAGTTATACACCTGCCGAGTCGAGCTTGTGAGAAACGGCGAAGTGATCGATGAGAAAGATGTGCGTTTCGGCTTCCGCACTCTGGAATACAGGGAAAACGATTTCCTGCTGAATGGCGAAAGCTGCTTTATCTATGGACTGAACCGCCATCAGTGCTATCCCTATGTCGGTTATGCCGTTCCGGATGCGCTTCAGAAAGAAGACGCCAGGATCCTGAAGGAAGAGCTTCATGTAAATGCCGTCAGAACATCCCATTATCCGCAGAGCCATGCCTTCCTGGATGCCTGTGATGAGCTCGGTCTGCTTGTATTTACCGAGATCCCGGGATGGCAGCACATCGGCGGCGAGGAATGGAAAAAACAAGCTGTCATCAATACAGAAGAAATGGTCCTGCAGTACCGGAATCACACTTCGATCATTCTCTGGGGCGTCCGCATCAACGAATCAATGGATGATGACGAACTGTACAAAGCGACGAACGAAACTTCCCGCCGGCTCGACCCGAGCCGCCCGACATCCGGTGTCCGCTATCTGGAAAAGAGCTCGCTGCTGGAGGATGTATACAGTTATAACGATTTCTCCCACAGCGGTGCAAATCCCGGTGTGAAGAAGAAAAAAGACGTCACTCCGGACATGAAAAAACCACTGATCATCAGCGAAGCGAACGGACATATGTTCCCGACAAAGAGTTTCGATACCTGGGAAAAAAGGCAGAAACACGCGATGCGTCATGCAACTGTGCTCAACGACGCGATGAAAGACGGCGAACATATCGGCGCTTACCAGTGGTGCATGTTCGATTACGCGACTCACAAGGATTTTGGTTCCGGCGACAGGATCTGCTACCACGGTGTCATGGACAGCTTCCGTAACCCGAAGCTTGCTGCGTCGGTATATGCATCACAGTGCGACGATGTTCCGGTCCTGGAGATCGGCTCCTCGATGGATATCGGCGAATATGCCGCAAGTCATATCGACCAGGTATATGCCTTCACCAATGCAGACGAGCTCCGCCTCTATAAAAACGACGATTTTGTCGGTGCTTTCCATCCGGAAGGCGGAAAGGGAATGAAGCATAAACCAATCCTGATCGATGATTTTATCGGTCAGCTGGTACAGGACAAGGAGGGATTCCCGCAGAAACAGGCAGATCTGATCCATGAATGCCTCCATGCCGCTGCGAAATACGGACTGGCGGATCTTCCTTTGGAATATAAGGCAAAACTTGCCTGGTGCATGCTGCACTACAAGATGAAATATGAGGAAGGCGTACGTCTTTACGGTAAATATGTCGGCGGCTGGGGCGGCGAAAACACGCTCTGGAAGTTTGAATGCTGGAAAGACGGCGTCTGCAGCAGGACTGTCATCAAGGGGCCGAGCACAAAGCTCGCGCCGGAAGTGAAAGTTTCCCATAAGGAGCTCAAAGAGGGCGACTGCTACGACATGGCGGCTGTCCGTATCCGTCTGCTGGATGAATATGAGAATTTGGCTGTGTTCGCACAGCTTCCGGTTCATTATGAAACGACTGGGGAGCTCGAACTTGTCGGACCGTCGACCTCCGTGCTGGAAGGCGGCATGACCGGCACCTATGTACGTACAAACGGGAATACAGGAGAAGGGATCCTGAAGATCACGGTCGAAGGACTGAAGCCCGTAGAAATACGATTCACCATCAAATAAGGAGAGATCTATGAAATTCGGTAGAAAACAAAAAATCGCATATGGCCTTGGCGCAGTCGGCAAGGACATGGTATACGCTCTGTCCGCGAGCTATGTCATGTACTATTACCAGGATATCCTGGGGCTGTCTGCCACATTCGTCGGCGCCGTGCTGATGGCTGCCCGTTTATTTGATGCCGCCAATGATCCGCTCATGGGCGTCCTGGTCGCAAAGACAAACACGAAATGGGGCAAATTCCGTCCCTGGCTGTTCTCGGGAACTCTGCTCAATGCTTTTGTTCTGTTTGCCTTGTTCAGCGCACCGAATCTTGAGGGGACCGGACTGATGGTCTACTTCGCAGTCGTTTATCTGCTTTGGGGCGTTACCTATACCATGATGGACATTCCTTACTGGTCCATGATCCCGGCTGTCACCGAGATGCCGAAGGAACGAGAAAGTCTTTCCGTAGTCGGACGTACCTGTGCCGGCGTCGGCAACGCGCTGATTACGATCGGTACGATGATGTCCGTCAAGATGCTTGGCGGCGGTGTCGAGAGAAAAGGCTTCATGTGGTTTGCCTTGATCGTCTCTGTGATCTTCTTAGTCACCGAAGTCATCCTATGCAGATCTGTTGATGAGAGAAAGACAGAAGAGAAGATGCAGACGACTTCCGTCAAAGAGATGTTTGTTTCACTGTTCCATAACGATCAGGCAATGGTCACGGTCATCACGATTGTTCTGATCAATATGGCTTTATACATCACCTCGAATCTGATCATCTACTTCTTCAAGTACGATTTCTCCCAGTCACTGGCGGATCCGACCAGCTGGCAGGGAACATATACACTGTTCTCGACTGTTGGCGGCGGTTCCCAGATACTGGGCATGATGCTGCTGTATCCGCTGCTCCGCAGATTCCTCGGAAACTCTCAGATATTCAAGCTCTGCCTCGGTACCGCGATCCTTGGTTATGCGATCCTGCTGACTCTGTGTCTGACAGGAAGCGCGGGAAATCTGCTTCTGCTTCTGGTCCCGGGCGTGCTCGTCTTCTTATCAAACGGTATTCTGACCGTATTGACGACCGTCTTCCTTACATCCTCTGTTGACTACGGCGAACTGAAGACCGGTCACCGTGAGGAATCTGTCATCTTCTCCATGCAGACATTCGTCGTTAAGGCGGCTTCCGGTGTCGCGGTCTTCCTTACCGGCGTCGGTATCGATATGATCGGCCTTATCCGCAGTGAGTCTGATACCGATATCATCGTTCAGAGCGCTTCAACATTGAATGGTCTGCGTCTTCTGATGACCGTCATCCCGATCGCCGGACTGCTGATCGCGTTCCTCGTCTTCAGCAGAAAATTCATTCTGACCGATCAGAAAGCGGAAGAGATCGCGCTTGAACTGAAGGGCAGATCCGCAGGTAAAACAGCATGAAGATCCTTTGGAAAGTCCTGACGGATGTCGAGACGAAAGAAGGGGAAGGCTATTTCGCTGCCGGCAGCAACTGTCTGAAAACGGAACTGATGCCGGGGCACATCAAAGCGCAGGATGCCGTCATCGAACTCAGCGTCGATAAAGATGAAAAGATCTTTATGAACGGATATCAGACCTGGACAGACTGTCCCGAATATACTGCTGATCAGAGACAGAGGGGACTGAACTGGCTTCCCAAGTTCGGCATTGACCGCTTCAGTCTTGACCGTTATTCCGATTATCATTTCGTGGAATACCCGTTCAAAAAAGGTTTATTCCACGGTTTCTCCTATTGCTATTTCCGCAAGGGTGATACATACAGATTGTTCGGTTCGCTGAATGAAGAGAACGGCTATACGATTTTCCGTTATGACGCAAACCAGAACCGCCTGACGCTCCATAAGGACAACGAAGGGCTAAAAATCGGGGGACCGGTGGAACTCTTCCGCTTCTACTATGCTGAAGGAACAGAAAAAGAAGTCTTTGACGGCTGGTTTGAAGCATTGAACATCCGCCCGATCACAGATCACAAACTGTGCGGCTACTCTAGCTGGTATAACCGCTATCAGAATATCGATGAAGCCAATATGAGGAAGGATCTGGAAGGTTGTAAAGAGATCTTCAGCGAAGGAGATCTGTTCCAGATCGATGACGGCTGGGAACCGTTTGTCGGCGACTGGCTCACGACAGATTCCGTTAAATTCCCGAACGGATTGAAACAGCTCGTTGAGGATATCCACAGCAGCGGATTCAAAGCCGGTCTCTGGCTTGCTCCGTTCGTCGCGGAAGAAAAGTCCGAACTCTATCTGAAACATCAGGACTGGTTCCTGAAAGTCAACGGCGGCAACTGGAAATGCGGCTGCAACTGGAGCGGTTTCTACTCGCTTGATATCGATAATCCTGAGGTTATAGCCTATTTGAAAGAAGCCTTCCACCGTGTTTTTGATGAGTGGGGATTCGATCTGGTCAAACTCGATTTTCTGTATGGCGCTGCGCCTTTCGGAAACGAGAATGAGACCAGAGCCGGAAGAATGTACCGGGCAATGCGTTTCCTGCGCGAACTCTGCGGAGAAAAAGCGATCCTTGGATGTGGAGTTCCGGTCATGCCCGCGTTCGGTCTTGTCGAATACTGCCGCATCAGCTGCGATGTGTCGCTTGACTGGAACGACGTTCCCTATATGCGCCTGATCCACCGCGAAAGAACATCGACAAGAAATGCGATCCACAATATCATTTCCCGCCATCAGCTGAACCGGCGTGCTTATCTTTCTGATCCGGACGTTTTCTTCCTGCGCAGTGAAAACACGAAACTGACGACTGAGCAGAAAGACGATCTTGTAACTCTGGATGCTCTGTTTGGCGACGTCTTCCTTACATCGGATGATCCGGGAAACTATACGGAAGAAATGAAACAGAAGTATCGTGAATTCCGCAAGCTCCTGAAGGCAGAGAATGCCGAAATCTCTCTTGAAGGAGAAGTGAATGTCCGTTATGAGATCAACGGTGAAAAACACGAAAAAACACTGTTCAAAGGATCAAAGCTTTAATTGGCTGAATAAAACGGGTCTTTCGGGACCCGTTTTCCGCTGCTCGGGCACTATGCCGTTTTTTGCCCATATTTCTGTGTATAATTATAATCGTGCTGCAGATAAGAGACATATCAAAGGAATATCGGACCGGAGATCTGGTCCAGAAAGCTCTTGATCACGTATCATTGAATCTCCGTGATAATGAATTCGTCGCGATCCTGGGACCGAGCGGTTCTGGAAAAACGACGCTTTTGAACATTATCGGAGGCCTCGACCGTTATGACAGCGGCGATCTTGTGATCAACGGCATCTCGACCAAAAAGTACAAGGACAAAGACTGGGATTCCTACCGGAACCATACGATCGGTTTCGTATTTCAGAGTTATAATCTAATATCTCATCAAACGATATTGGCAAATGTTGAGCTTGCGTTGACGATTTCCGGCATTTCACGCAGCGAAAGAACACAAAGAGCGCTGGAAGCATTGAAGAAGGTCGGATTGGCAGAACAGGCACATAAAAAGCCGAATCAGCTTTCCGGCGGACAGATGCAGCGTGTCGCGATCGCCAGAGCGCTTGTCAATGATCCGGATATTCTTCTTGCCGATGAACCGACAGGCGCGCTCGATTCAGAGACCTCCCTGCAGGTCATGGAACTGCTGAAGGAAGTCGCGGATGACAGGCTTGTAGTCATGGTCACTCATAACCCGGAACTTGCTGAACAATATGCGACTAGGATCGTCCGTCTGAAAGACGGAAAAATCATCGATGATTCAGATCCGTGTGTCATAAGTACTGATGAAGAACCGGTCTACAAGAACATGGGGAAATCATCCATGTCTTTCCTTACAGCTCTTTCACTAAGTTTCAATAACCTTCTGACGAAAAAAGCGAGAACGATCCTGGTTGCTTTTGCCGGCTCGATCGGTATCATCGGCATCGCTCTGATCCTTGCTCTATCCAATGGCGTGAATCAGTATATACGTTCGACAGAAGAGGAGACATTATCGGAATATCCTCTGACGATCCAGAGCACGAGCTTTGATCTCTCATCGGTCGTGATGGCACAGACTATCGAGAATGAAGAAACCTTTGATGTTAAGGAACGTCCGATGCTGAACAACATGCTTTCAAGGACGAGATCAAATGACCTGAAGTCTTTGAAAGAGTATCTTGATACATCCGAGACCGTCCAGAAGAATGTTCAGGCGATCGAATACACATACAGCATCTCGCCGTTGATCTACCGAATCGATGATAAGGGTTACCGTCAGATCAACCCGGATACCTCTTTTACTTCCGTAGGTCTGGGGACCGGCAGCGGAAATTCGCTCATGTCGTTAGCGATGTCTACGGACGTCTTCTTTGCATTGCCCAGAGAGAGTTCACTGTATATAAATCAATATGACGTGAAAGCCGGTCACTGGCCGGAAAACACCCATGAATGTGTGCTTGTTCTGCTGAACGATGGCAGCATTCCGGATATCGTCCTTTACTCGCTTGGTCTGCTGGACGCAAATGAACTTGACGAAATGATCGAAAGCTTTACCAACGAAGAGAACTTCACACCCCGGCATGAGATCCAGCATTATGCGTATGAGGATTTTCTGGGGATCCGTTTCAAACTGGTCTCCCCGGCGCAGCGCTATTCATATGACAGCGAATACGATGTATGGGTCGATAAAAGCGAAGACACAAGATTCATGCGTAATCTTATTCAGAACGGTGAAGACCTTACCATTGTCGGCGTAGTCAAGAGAAAAGAAGACAGCGACTTCGCGATGCTTTCGACCGGCATCGGGTATGATATCCGTCTGCAGGAAGAGGCTGTTACGATGTCTGTCAACAGCCCTGCTACAAAAGCGCAGTTAGCCGACAAAGACAAGAATATATTCAGCGGAAAAGACTTTGGTGAAGAAGAACAGAATTTCTCCTTCGATTCACTTTTCTCCGTTGACGAGAGTGCTTTTTCCAATCTGATCCAGATCGACGCCAGCAAGCTTCAGTTTGATACGTCTGCGTTCAACAGCCTCGGCGACATGGACCTTTCCGGCCTGATCAATCCTGAAGATATGGCGAATGCCGGCAGCAGCATCGACTTCGGTACGCTGCTTTCCAAGATCAATATCAAGATCAAGACTGACCAGGCAGACGATGCTATGGGTGATCTGCTGCGTGATTATCTGCAGTTTGCGGCAAAAGATCCGAGCACGGATATTTCGGCACTTAACTCCGGCATCGAAGAATTCCTTCGTTCTGAAGACGGCAGGAACGCTTTATCAGATGCTGTCAGTGAACTGATCAAAGACAGCGGGATCGATACGATCGATGCCGCCAAGATCCAGGAGATCGTTTCCTTGACCGTCAATGATTTCTATGCATATCTGCAGGAAAACGAGATCACCATCGGACCGGATACAGACCTGAATTCGTATTTCACACAGTATATGAGTGAAAGGGGAACTTCCCTGATTCAGGATCAGCTAAATGGCATAATCTCTGAACTTCCTGAGATCGGTGATGATGAGATCAGCAAGCTTTCCAATCAGATCCTTTCTGCTTACCAGACTTACGCCGAGAACAACGGAAAACCGCAGCCGGATAAGATCCGTGAATCCTTCACACAGTATCTTGCTTCTCCTGAAGGCGGCAGAGCCATATCCTCAGCTGTTTCCAGCATCGTCGATACTGAAGATCTGCAGCGTCAGGTCAATCAGCTGTTCGGTGAAACGATGAGCGGATATTCAGAATCCATGAACGGGATCATGCAGAAGATGATGACCGAGATCGGAAATCGGATCGGTTCGATCATGCAGGATTCTGTTTCGCAGTTCGCCAGAGACCTGCCGAACGCAATCCGCTTCAACCCCAGTGCCTTGGAAAATGCCTTTTCCATGAACATGGATCAGGAAGAGATCGAAGAGATGTTCATGTCGATGATGAGCTCCCAGGGAAATTCCTATGACGGAAACCTGCGTTTGCTCGGATATGCAGATCTTGAAAAGCCGGTTATGATCTCCATATATCCGAATGACTTTGATGCGAAGAACGTGATCATTGACACGCTCGATTCCTATAACCGTGATATGGAAGAGATCGACCCCGACAGAGTGATCCGTTATACAGATACGGTCGGACTGCTTATGTCATCTGTAACGAATATCGTCGATACGATCTCTTATGTGCTGATCGCCTTTGTTGCGATCTCGCTGGTCGTTTCATCTATCATGATCGGCGTCATTACATACATCAGCGTTCTTGAACGAAATAAAGAGATCGGTATTCTGCGGGCGATCGGTGCCAGCAAACGGAATATCTCAGAAGTATTCAACGCTGAAACATTCATCATCGGACTGCTTGCCGGGTTATTCGGTATCGGCATTACACGCCTCCTGCTGATTCCGGGGAACATGCTGATCCACGCTTTGTCCGACAACAAAAACATCAATGCAGTGCTGCCGTGGAACGCGGCCGTGATCCTGGTGATCCTGAGCATCATCCTTACACTGATCGGCGGTATCATCCCCAGCCGGAAGGCTGCAAAGAGCGATCCGGTCACGGCATTAAGAACAGAATAAATTTCTGTTGCAATTTGGTTGAAATATGTTATTATAGATGGGCGGACGCTTAGCTCAGTTGGGAGAGCACTTCCTTGACGTGGAAGGGGTCAGGAGTTCGAGTCTCTTAGCGTCCACCATTGAAAATAAAATCGTCTGAAAAGACGATTTTTATATCAATTAAAAATATTCATCAAATACTAAATATATATTGGTAGAATAACTGTATAGAATAAAAAGAACGAATTTATAGACATTCCTTGGGAAGATAAACCTACCCAATGTGATTGACAAACATAACTTCTAACAAAACTTATCGTGGCTGATATGATGTCGAATAGTTAAGGAAAAGAAAAACTGAATATGTGGGACATAGAAAAGATCGATAAACCTGAGTGGCTATATGGTATAGCCGGCAACATCACAAAGAGCCATTATGATGAGAATGGCATTTTGAGATACGGAACAAGAGAATTCAGAGCGGGAACGAAGATATACCTGGCAAACTGGGCAACAGACGATGGAAGGGTCCTGACCATCGGCCTGTCCCGCAAAAGAAGAAACAAAAGAAGAAAGTTCATTGAAGAGTTTGTGGATGTGAAGCACATAGAAAACCTCAGACTGACTAGGATATTTAATACGGCAGTAATCGAGAAAATGCTTTTTAATGATGGATTTGGCCCCTTCCCTGAGTTGGAAAAAGCTGACGATAAGATAATAATTAGTTACTTGTCTGATTATTATGGGTATTGGGGAAACACTGAGAAGGACAAAACAGAAATAGTGAGATTCATAGAAATGATGAAAGATGAAACGAATCATGGATAATAAATAAACAGATACTCGATCGTCTTGATATATTCGTGGAAAAATCGTGGAAAAAACTGTCAAATAATATACATTCAAATACCAAATATACCTTCAAATTCATGAATATACACCCAAAAAACATAATATACATGATGTATCAATGTATTAGTGTCCACCATTTATAGACTATGACTCAGAGTAATCTGAGTTTTTTTATTCAATTACGATGATTGCTTTCTTTGATAAACATTACATTTTGTTTCTCTATCTGCTATCATGATAAAAATAATTGTAAAACTGCGCGCATCAGAAACAATTGTATGAGAAGAATTAAACCTCTTAACATTCTATACTTGATCTTCAGCCTGTTTATGTGCTTTGTTTTTGTAATGGGTACTTACAGTTTTATTACAGTCCCGGCAAAAGCGAGAGCAGAAGCCGCTGCGATCGAAGAGATGCTGAGAAAGCAGCAGGAAGAAGCGGAAGCAAGAAAGCAGGCAGAACTTGCTGAAGCGGAAAAACGGAAAGCCGAAGAAGCCGGGCAGCCTAAAGCGCTGGAAGAATTATACGATGACGCAGCCGATATGCATGTGACCGGGATCGGAGACTCTGTCATGCTGTCAGCACTGGGCGAACTGTATGACCAGTTTCCGGAAGGGTATTTTGACGCTGTATTTGGCAGAACATTGTATGAGGCTCTGCCTGTCATCTATGAAATGGAAGAAAACGGCACATTCGGCGATGTGATCGTCTATTCACTTGTTACCAACTGCGATATAGAAGAAAGCGATATCGAAAAGATCATTGAACACAGCTCAGGAAAGCCGACTTTCTGGATCACTACTTTTGGCGTGACCAACAACGGCAATGAAGTGCTCAGGAATGTAATACCGCGTTACGATAACGCCTATCTCGTGGAATGGGGCGAAATTGCCGATAAACACTGGGAATGGATCCTTGCAGATGGGCTTCATCTGAATCACGAAGGTGCGGTAGCTTATGCTGATCTGATCCGCTGGACCATAACCAGCGATTTGCTGACGCCTGAATTTGCAACTTTAAAGTTTAAACCGATCACAACCAGAAAATGAAAAACAGCACCGGAAGAGTAAGGGGCCTTGAAGGCCTGAGGATGCTGGCACTGACCGGTGTTCTCTTATATCACATGTTTCCCCGTCAGATCAAAGGCGGGTATTTCGGCGTTGTCATTTTCTTTGTGATCAGCGGTTTTCTCGGAGCGTATACGTATAAAGAGGACCTTTCTCTGCTGAAACACTACGGCAGGCGTCTTATGAGGATCTATCCGCCGATGATCATCATGATCATGATCACGGTCGAAGCAGTCGCTCTGACCGATCACTACCGTCTTTCGATGGTGCAGGATGAATTCTGCAGTGTTCTGTTCTCCTGCAATAACTATTGGCAGATGATCAAGCAGGCAGACTACTTTGCCAATCTGGCGAATACATCCGCGTTCACGCATCTCTGGTATATTTCCATTTTGGTCCAGTTTGAAGTGATCTGGGGATTGTTTATGAAGCTGATTCGAAGAGACAGAGTTCGTATCCGCATCCTTTCTTTGCTGCTCATTGTTATGGTTCTAATCATGCCCATCCGGTCGCTCTTTGGTGCAACGACTACCCAGCTGTATTACGGAACAGACACCAGGATCCACGCGCTGATCGCCGGGGCACTGGCCGGTCTTTCCGCAAGAAGAGCAGTACGCAGGAGAAGGATGCTGTATCCGGGAATCTGTGCTATTTTCGGGATCGAATTCCTGATATTCACACTGATTCTGTTCCTCTTTGTTCCGGGAACGATGAAAGCTGTGTATCTGTTTATAATGTCGTTCTATGCACTGCTTTGTGCTGTCTTTGTTTATTTCTGCACTGTTCACGGAAGAGGTCCGGGAGCCCTGTATGAATTGAGACCATGGAGATTTTTCAGCAAGTACAGCTACGAGATCTATCTCTGGCAGTATCCGGTGCTCTTTGTGTTCACTTTGAGAAACTGGACCGGATCATTGAAATTCTATGCTTTGCAGGCTGTTGTGATCCTGGTGCTTAGCATGTGGGCACACCGTTTTGTTGCCGATCTGACTTCACTTGGGAAAAAGCCGCAGAAAAAGAGCCTGACAACTGAATTAATTAAAACAGCTGGCTCTGCTAAATAACCAGAGTATAGATTCTATTCTCTTCTGACTAGCGATCCTTTTATTACTGGCAGACTATTGTTCTTTATTCCACAGACAGAAAAACGCCTATAATTATCAATAGAGGTGCATTTTAATGAAACGAAGTGCCGGAATCATAATGCCGATCAGTTCATTGCCGTCTCCTTATGGGATCGGTACTTTTGGCAAAGCCGCAAAGAGTTTTGTAGATTTCCTTGCAAGCGCGAAACAGAGTTACTGGCAGATCCTGCCGCTTGGACCGACGGGATACGGAGATTCGCCATATCAGTCTTTTTGTTCATTTGCCGGGAATCCGTATTTCATTGATTTCGATGAGTTGAGGAAAGAAGGATATCTGCAAAAAAGTGATTATGCTGATCTGAACTGGGGAAGCGATGAAACTAAAATCGATTACGGACTGTTGTATACGCAGCGCTATATCGTCCTTCGCAAAGCTGTTTCCAGAATGCTCAAAGAAAACAGTAAGCAGTTTCAAGGCTTTACAAAAAAAGAAAAGGGATGGCTGAATGATTACGCCCTGTTCATGGCAATCAAAACGAAATACAAAGGTCTTCCTTTCAGGGAATGGCCGGATAAACTGCGGATCCATGACAAGAAGGCTCTGCGCCAATTTATGAAAGATAACCGTGAGGAAGTTGATTTCTATAAAGGAGTTCAGTATTTCTTTTATGTCCAGTGGTTTCGCTTGAAACGTTATGCAAACAAAAGGGGAATTCGGATTATCGGCGATCTGCCGATCTATGTTGCTGAAGATTCCGTTGAACTATGGTCTGATCCAAAACAGTTTCAGGTTACAAGAGATGGAAATCTAAAGGAAGTCGCCGGATATCCTCCGGGAAACCCAGAAGATGACGGCCAACGATGGGGGAATCCGCTCTATGACTGGGCAGCAATGGAAAAGGACGGATACAAGTGGTGGATCCGTCGAATCAAGGCGCAGACACGTCTTTATGATGTGATCCGCCTTGATCACTTCCAGGGCTTTTCAAATTACTATGCAATACCTTCTTCCTGCGTTACCGCAAAGATCGGTAAATGGAAAAAGGGGCCCGGGATCTCACTTTTTAGAGCGATTCAAGACGAACTGGGTAAAATGAGTTTTATCGTGGAAGATCTTGGAATGCTGCACGAAGAAGCATACAAGTTGAAAGAAGAAGCCGGTTATCCGGGAATGAAGACTCTTCAATATGCATTTTATCCGGAGAACCCTTCCAGTGAATACCTGCCGCATAACTTCATTCCTAACTGTGTCGTTTATGTCAGCACGCATGATACCGAACCAATCGGCGGCTGGTTTGAAGATGCTGACAGCAAACTGACAGATCGGGCAATAGAATACCTGCATCTTGATAAACAGGAAGGATACAACTGGGGCATGATACGGGGTGCCTATGCCGGCTGCGAAGTTCTGGCAGTTGCTCAGATGCAGGATTTTCTGGGTCTGGGAAAAGAAGCGCGTATCAATGACCCGGGTAAAGCCACAGATAACTGGAACTGGCGAGCAAAGAAGATCTACTTCAACAGAAAGCTCGCGAACCGGATCAGCAGGATGGTATTGCTATATGACCGATGGCATAACTAAGAAGGTCTTTTCTTTGTACTATTTGAATACCTTTTTTTTCAGTATTAGAAATAATTCACATGAATTGTGATTGAATTGTGAAAATGTGCTATAATATAATCGCTTACAAATAGAGATGAATATCGAAGGTGGACTCGCAATAAGATAGCATTTCGTTTAGATGAGGGGTACAGAAATCATTATCTTGATTAAAAGAGTCTTTTTTTTGTATTAATCTTCCTATTTAAGCCGATAAGAATCGTATGTATGTCTGAAAGGGGGATAATATGGCCACAATCAGTTTAAGACACATACAGAAGATCTATCCGAACGTACAGGTCGAAGAGAGAAGGAAGAAGAAAGGCGAAGATCCTAAGAAAAAGAAGAATAATCTTAAGATCACTGAAGAAGGCGTCGTAGCGGTCGACGATTTCAACCTTGAAATCGCTGACAGAGAATTCGTCGTATTCGTCGGTCCTTCCGGATGCGGCAAATCAACTACATTACGTATGGTTGCCGGTCTCGAAGACATTACACGCGGAGATCTTTACATCGACGGTGTTCGTATGAACGATATCGAACCCAGAGACAGAGACATCGCTATGGTCTTCCAGAACTATGCGCTTTATCCGCATATGACGGTCAGACAGAATCTGGAATTCCCGCTTGAACTGCGCAAGGTTCCAAAAGACCAGATGAAGAAACAGGTCGACGAAGCCGCTGAGATTCTCGGCATTACCGAGTATCTTGACAGAAAGCCGAAAGCTCTTTCAGGCGGTCAGCGTCAGCGTGTCGCAATTGGTCGTGCGATCGTCCGTGAACCGAAAGTTCTGCTGATGGACGAACCGCTTAGTAACCTTGACGCGAAACTCCGTAACCAGATGCGTGCTGAGATCATCAAACTCAGACAGAGGATCGATTCCACATTTATCTATGTCACACATGACCAGACGGAAGCCATGACCCTCGGTGACAGGATCGTAATCATGAAAGACGGTGAAGTCCAGCAGATCGGTACCCCACAGGAGGTATTCAATAAACCGGTGAATATCTTCGTTGCCGGCTTCATTGGAATGCCGCAGATGAACTTCTACGACGGCAAACTTCTTAAAGAAGGCGATCGTTATGTCATCGATGTCTTAGGCGCACGTATTGTTCCGTCTGAAGACAAACAGGCACGTCTGAGAGAAAGAAACATCGCACCGATGGATATTACCGTCGGAGCCAGACCGGAACACATCACTCTGAAAGAAACAGAAGGCGCGATGATGGAAGGTACTGTCGACGTCAGCGAAATGATGGGCAGCTCCATTCATATTCACCTGAATGCCGGCGGAAACGACAGCATCATTATTGTTCCGACGCTCGATCTCGGTGATCGTGATCTCTCGATTGGTTCGAAGGTCCGTTTCACATTTGCGCCGAATGTAGTCCATATGTTCGACCGTGAAACCGGCAAGAACCTCGAATATATCTGATAAGGTGTTAACCGGTGCAAACTGGAAAACATAGAATTGTTAAAAGCTAGGAGGAAAAGAATTAACAATGAGCATGAAAAAATTACTTACACTGGGCATTGCTGTTCTGATGGCATTCACGATGCTGACAGCATGCTCAAACAAGTCCGACGGCCAGCAGGGCGGCTCCGACAAGCCGGCTGATGAAAAGGTCGCTGTTACCGTTACTGTTTGGGGTCCGCAGGAAGACCAGTCCGAAGACAATGGAAAATGGCTGCAGACACAGTGTGAAGCTTTTGCTGCTGCACATCCTGAATGGGAAATCACCTTCAATTACGGCGTATGTAGTGAAGGCGATGCCAAGACAAATGTCGGTACCGACCCGAGCGCAGCTGCAGACGTTTACATGTTTGCAAATGACCAGATTCCGGATCTTCTGAAGTCCAATGCACTCGCTGAACTTGGCGGTACAACTCTGGAAGCAATCAAGAAATCTAATTCTGCGACAACAGTCAACACAGTCAGCTACGACGGTTCCGTTTACGGCGTTCCGTTCACAGCTAACACCTGGTTCATGTACTATGACAAGTCCGTCTTCACAGAAGAAGATGCTAAGTCTCTGGATGCTATGCTCGAAAAGGGCAAAGTTGCTTTCCCGCTCAACAACTCTTGGTATCTTGCTGCATTCTACGTAGCAAACGGCTGCACACTGTTCGGAGCTGACGGCGGCGATGCTGCAGCAGGTTTCGATTTCGGTGGTGAAAAGGGTGCTGCTGTTACTGATTATCTGGTAGACCTCGTTGCAAATCCGAACTTCGTCAACGGTGATGTTTCTACCGGAAATGACATCAAGGCGTTCTTCTCCGGTACTTGGGACTACCAGAAAGCATTAGATGCTTATGGCGATAACCTTGGTATCGCACCGGCTCCGGCTTATAACCTGAACGGAGAAGCAAAACAGATGAAGGCATTCGCTGGTTCTAAAGCTATCGGCGTTAACCCGCAGACTGCTCTTTACAGCGAACATCCGGAAATCGCGGTTGCTCTGGCTGCATACCTCGGCAGCACATCCGCTCAGCAGGCTCACTACGATCAGCGTAATATCATCCCGACCGATGAATCCATTAATGTTGGTACTGATGCATTAGCAAAGGCTCAGATGGATACAATGGGTTACGCTTCCATCGTTCAGCCGCTGCAGGCCGATATGGGTAACTACTGGACACCGGCTCAGTCCATGGGTGATGAGCTTGTTGCCGGCACCGTTACACATGCTAACGCTGCTGAAAAGACGGAATCCATGAACGATTCCATGAACAACGCTGCTGTTCAGTAAGCAAATCTTATTCTTTAATTCGCAGCCAGTTTAGGCTGGCTGCGAATTTCTAAAACTTGACGCTAATTGAACCGGGAGGTTATTAGATGGATAAGAAAGAAATTAGTGTGAAAAACGCTTTGATCCATGGCGATGCGTTGACGAAACTCTCCGCCATCGTAATGGGCGCCGGTATGATCGGACACAAGCAGATTGTGAAAGGACTTATGGTCCTCGCATGCGAAGTCGCTTTTGTCTTTTATATGATCGGTACCGGGCTCCATTCGCTTTCCATGCTGCCTTCCCTTGGTACCCAGGCTCAGGAAAAAGTTTGGAACGAAGCCAAGCAGATCTACGAATACACTGTTGGTGACAATTCGCAGCAAATCCTGCTGGCAGGCGTGGTAACTTGCTTTGTTATAGCTGCCATTGTGCTGTTATGGATCCTCCAGCTAAGACATTCTTACAATCTGCAAAAAACTTTAGAGAAGAAGGGACATGTCCCGACCTTCAAGGAAGATATCTTCAATCTTTTTGATAAAAATCTGCACATCACTTTGATGACTCTTCCTTGTTTGGGAATTCTCATATTCAATATTGTTCCGCTTGTCTACATGATCTCGATGGCGTTCACTTCGTATTCTAAAGAAGGAGAACACCTGATCCTGTTTGACTGGAATGGTCTGACGCAGTTCCAACGTGTGCTGAACCTTCAGGGTAACATCGGACGTCAGTTCTTTCAGGTCCTTCGCTGGACCATTATATGGGCGATCTTCGCCACATTCCTTAACTACATCCTCGGCATGATCCTTGCCATGATCATTAACCGTAAAGATACGAAATGGAAAGCCTTCTGGCGCTTCTGCTTCGTTCTCTCTATCGCCGTTCCGCAGTTCGTCATGCTGATGATCATGAACATTATGCTGCAGCCGTCCGGCGCGATCAATGTACTTCTGAAGAATCTGGGATGGATCAGTACATCGCTTCCGTTCTGGACAGATGCTACATGGGCAAAGATCACGATCATTATCATCAACCTGTGGATAGGTATTCCGTATACTATGCTGCAGGTGACCGGTATTCTTCAGAATATCCCGGCTGAACTCTATGAAGCTGCCAAAATGGATGGAGCCGGTCCTGTCAAGATCTTCTTTAAGATCACGCTGCCTTACATGCTGTTTGTTACGACTCCGTATCTGATCTCCAGTTTTGTAGGCAACATCAACAACTTCAATGTCATCTATCTGTTATCCGGTGGTGGACCGACATACGTTGGCGATACTGCCGGCCAGACCGACCTGCTCGTTACCTGGCTGTACAAACTGACTGTTGACCAGCAGTACTACAACCTCGGTGCAGTCATCGGCATCATGACATTCATCATCCTTACTATCATCACACTTGTTACATACCGGAACTCCAGTTCCTACAAGAATGAGGAGGCGTTCATGTAATGGAAGACACAAAGAGAAACAAATTGAGTCCGCGCAAAAGGCTCACCAACTTTCTTGTTCATTTGCTGCTCGCAGTTCTGGCGGTCATCTGGGTGCTTCCGATCTTCTGGATCATTCTGACAAGTTTCCGTGCAGAACCGGGCGCTTACACGAACACATTCCTTCCTCAGGGGTATACGCTTGCAAACTATATCAAACTGTTTACAGACAGAAACGTACTGAATTTCCCGAAGATGTTCAAAAACACGCTGATCATCGCGATCTGCTGCTGTTTCTTTAGTACTTTCTTCGTACTTTCAGTAGCGTATTCCCTTAGCCGTATGCGTTTCAAATTCCGTAAACCATACATGAACATCGCGATGATCCTCGGCCTGTTCCCTGGATTTATGGCAATGATCGCGCAGTACTTCATCTTAAAGGCTATGGGTCTTACAGAAGGTTCTGCGATCCGTATCGGTTTGATCATCGTCTATTCCGCTTGTACCGGTCTTGGATTCCAGATCGCTAAAGGTTTCTTTGACACGATCCCGCGTTCTATCGATGAAGCGGCGGTCATGGACGGAGCTACACAGTGGCAGGTATTCACCAGGATCACCATGCCTCTGGCTAAGCCGATCGTTATCTATACAGTCATGACTTCGTTCATTGCTCCATGGGTTGACTTCATCTTTGCAAAGGTCATCTGCCGTGCGAATGCTGACCAGTTCACTGTTGCGATCGGTCTTTGGAACATGCTGCAGAAAGAGTATATCTATCAGTGGTATACTTGCTTCGCGGCCGGCGCTGTCATTATCTCGATCCCGATCGCGATCCTCTTCATCTACATGCAGAGATTCTATGTCGAAGGCATGTCCGGTGCTGTCAAGGGCTGATCTTCAGATCATCAGTATTTTCTGAAGCAGTTTCTGGAAAGAGATCCAACAGAAAGGCCATTCGTTTCAGAATGGCCTTTTCTTATTATCCATTTATATTGCATGAAGTTTTTTGTATGAGCTAATGATGTATATGTCCGCAAAGTCAGTGAACAAATGGAATCTTTCGCTTATCTGTAAATGCATTTCAGCAGGAAATAAAACACGGATCGTTTCGATCCGTGTTTTATGATGGCTGAATGAATCTTCTCTATTTCATAAGAACAGAAGTCTGCGGGCCGAGCGTTAAAACTCCATTGCTGTATTTTGCGTTATTCAGTCCGATCGATTCGATGATTTTTGAAGGCTTGAATTCAAACGAACTCAGATCGTAACTTAATTCTTCTGTGCCTGTATTATGGAAAAGGTAACTGATCTCGCCGTTATACTCGATGGAGAATCCGCCCATTGTGGAATCGTTGAGAATGTAAGCATAATACTTACCGCGGGCGATCTGCGGATAACGGTTGCGGAATGCGATCACACTGCAGTAGTAGTTATACAGACTGTTTTTGTCTTTGAGCTGCTCTGCGACCGTTCCATTGGGCTGTTTATCGGCGCCGTAGGTAGAACCTTCCGGATCCCTTACCGTGTCATTATCGCCCCATAACATTGCCAGACGCCGGTTTGCGTCAGTGTTTGCGGTGCCGCGGGATCCTTTCATACCGATTTCCTCACCATAATAGATAAACGGAGAACCGGAGCAGAGGATATAAAGATTCGCCGCTATGTAAGCCGTCCCGTTCTTTGGATTCAGATAGCCGGCCGCTCTGTCCATATCGTGGTTGGAAACAAAGGGAATGATCATCGAATCCGGATTGATCTCATGGATCTTGTCGATATAGGAAGCGACATAGGTAGTGTATCTGTTGACGTCGCCGCCGTTTGCCGCAGTAGCGATTGCCCCGGTAGGCTGGGACATCGTGAAGTTGAAACAGTTCAGCCCCTTGATGTAGGAAATCGTCTCATGATCGTTTGACCACACTTCGCCGACAGTATAGATATCCGGTTTGATCGTTTTCAGCTCATTGATATACCATTGCCAGAAATCGACCGAACCATCGTTATCTGCGTAGTATATGTATTTTGCTGCGTCAAAGCGGAAACCGTCGATTCCAAGATCGATGTAATACTTTGCTATATTGAGCACTTCATTACGGACTTCCTGATTATTGAAGTTTAGTTCCGGCATATCTCCGGAGAAATTTCCTTCATAGTAATAAGGAGTGCCGGGGATCGGATAATATGTTTTACCTTTATCTTTGGTTTCATCCGTCACACAGGTGTAGTAATCGTAGAAAGCGTCTGTTTTGTTTTCTGCTTTTCTGGCTTCGGCAAAACGTTTGAACCACTCGTGATTGATCGAAGTATGGTTGATCGCCAGATCCAGGATGACTAGAATATTTCGTTTGTGGCATTCATCGATCAGTTTCGTTAAGTCTTCTTCAGTTCCGAACTGCGGGTCGATCTGGTAATAATCGACTACATCGTATTTATGATAAGAAGGGGAAACAAAGACCGGAGAAAGCCAGATGCCCTGAATGCCCAGCGATTTTCCGGAATTAACATTTCCGTCATTCAGATAGTCCAGCCTGTTAAGGACGCCTTTAAGATCACCGATACCGTCACCGTCAGAATCTGAAAAGGAACCGACAAAGATCTGATAAAACACACGATAGTTATCATCTATCGGGTCAGCCTTTGCAGCTTTGCATCCGCAAAGCAGGAATATGATCAGCAAAACGCATAAGATCTTCTTCATAGAAAACACCTCATTCTTACTCTAATTATACTGTTTTCCGGCGTTTCATTCCGAGAATCTTGTCAACTGGGCACCAATCAATTACAATAAAGATGCATTTAGAGAGATAAATAATTATTTATGACAGAACGTGAACTGGAAGTATTGAATATCATTAAGGAGAACCCGTCAGTCTCGTTGACCGAGATCAGCGAAAAGCTCGGAATCTCAAGAAATACCGCAGGAGTATATATCTCCAATCTGACGAAAAGCGGCTATCTTTTGGGGCGCGCTTACGTAGTCAATGCGGATGATTATATCGTTGGAATCGGTGCAGCCAATGTCGATCTATACGGAAAAAGTTCCATCGCGATCCGCAAGCATTTCGACCATCCCGGAAAGATCCGCTCCAATCTTGGCGGTGTTTCACGGAATGTAATCGAAAATCTGACCAGACTTGGTATGAAGACCAAAATGCTGACGGCTGTCGGCGATGACCTGTTCGGTTCTTATATCCTTTCAGAATCTACGAAGATTGGGATCGATATGAAGGAAGTCCTGACTGTGCAGGGTAGTTCCTCCAGCATCTTCATGCAGGTGCTGGATGATCAAAATGACATGCATCTGGCAGTCTGCGATATGACCGTTATCAGCAATATCGACATGGAGTATCTTTCCGCCAAGGATTCACTTATCCGAGGTGCGAAAGCCGTTGTATTCGATCCTTCGCTCCCCGATGAGTCGATCGAATATCTGCTTGAGAATTACACAGATAAAATGATCTTCGTTGATCCGGTATCGGATGTCTATGCCGCCAAGATCCGCCCGTATATCAGCCGGATCTATGCGCTGAAACCGAACCTCAGTGAACTGAAGGTATTGAGCGGGAAAGAGATCAACAGTAAAAAGGAACTCATTGCTGCCGGCAGATCATTGATCGAAAAAGGCGTCAGACGTCTGTTCGTATCTCTCGGAAAAGACGGATGCCTGTATATGGACAATGATAACTGTTTTGAAATGAAGTTTGCTCCAGCGGAACACGTAGTTAATGCCTCCGGTGCTGGCGACGCTTTCTTCGCAGGTGTCATTTACGGTCTTGTCCGTGAACTTGACATCCATGAAGCGATCAAGTACGGACTTGCTGCCGGGATCATCACGATCAATTGCGCTCAGGCGATCAACCCTGAGCTAAGTATAGATGCACTTAAAAGAATCATTAAGGAGAACGAAAAATGAGAATGCACAAGTATTTAAGTATTACACCGGAGATTGAAGAAGCTCTGAAGAACGGCACTCCGGTAGTTGCCCTGGAAAGCACGATCCTGTCTCACGGCATGCCGTATCCTGAGAACCTTGAATTCGCGCATAAAGTCGAAGAAGTCATTCGTGCGGAAGGCGCGATCCCGGCGACGATGGCAGTCATCGGCGGAAAGCTGAAAGTCGGTCTGAACAGCGAAGAACTGGAGATCATGTGCCGTGCCGAAAACGTCGGCAAGATGTCCAGACGTGACATCCCGGTATATCTCGCGACCGGAAAGACAGGTGCAACAACTGTTGCGACAACGATGCTGATCGCTTCTTTAGCCGGTATCCGTGTTTTTGCGACAGGCGGAATCGGCGGTGTGCACCGCGGAGGCGAGAATACGATGGATATCTCGGCTGACCTGCAGGAATTCGCAAATACTCCGGTCGCAGTCGTTACAGCCGGCGCAAAGCAGATCCTCGATATCGGACGCACACTGGAATACCTGGAAACATTCGGCGTACCGGTCCTTGGATTCCGGACAGACGAATTCCCGGCTTTCTACTGCCGCACCAGCGGCTATAAGCTTGACTACTGCTGCCAGGACGAGGAAGAGGTCGCGAAGATCATGAACACCAAGTGGGAACTCGGCATGAAAGGCGGTTTGGTCATCGGCAACCCGATCCCGGAGGAATACGCGCTGGATTTCAACGAGATGGAAGAAGTCATCAATAACGCAATCAAACTTGCGGATGAGAAGCATATCCGCGGTAAGAACATCACTCCGTTCCTGCTTGCGACGATCAAAGATATGACAAAAGGCGTTGCTTTCGCTTCCAACGTCCAGCTGGCGTTGAACAATGCGAAAATCGCTGCCCGGATCGCAGTCAAGTATCAGGAACTGCAGAAAGATCAGTAAAAACAAAAATGAGCAGAAATGCTCATTTTTTATAACAGATAGATCTTGTGGCGTCTGCATTCCTCACGCATTTCCTGCGGCCAGATACTCGCCTGGACTTCACCGATATGGGCTTTTCCGAGCAGCAGCATACACAGTCGTGACTGTCCGATACCGCCGCCGATCGAGAGCGGCAGCTCGCCATTCAGAAGAGCCTTGTGGTAGGGGAGCTTTGCCCGTTCGGGACAGTTCGCCTTTTCAAGCTGGGAGAGCAGACTTTCACGGTTGACCCGGATCCCCATACTGGAGATCTCAAGAGCACAGTTCAGCGGTTCATACCAGAAAAGAATGTCTCCGTTCAGTTTCCAGTCATCATAGTCCGGCGCTCTGCCGTCATGCGGTTCACCGCTATCCAGTTTATCGCCGATGCGAAACAGGAATACACAGCCCAGTTCCCTGCAGATGCGGTTCTCGCGTTCTTTCGGAGTTAAGTCCGGATAGGCGTGCAGAAGATCGTTGCTGTCGACGAACTGGATCTCATCAGGCAGGATAAAGGCGGATTTGGCAAAACGGTATTCCGTTTCGTGCTGCATATGCTTGATAACGCGGAAGATCTTGCGCACTGTCTCTTCGAGATATTCCGGACGGCGTTCCTCTTCGGAAATGACTTTTTCCCAGTCCCACTGATCGACGTAGATCGAATGCAGGTTATCCAGTTCTTCTTCCTTGCGGATCGCGTTCATGTTGGTATAAAGGCCTTCCCCGACCTTGAAACCGTATTCCTTCAGTGCCATTCGTTTCCATTTTGCCAGTGAATGAACGATCTCAAAACGGTCGTCCAGCCAGTCTACGCGAAAGGAGACCGGTTCCTCGTATCCGTTCAGATCGTCGTTCAGACCGGAATTATGAGCAACGAACAAAGGCGCGGATATGCGGTACAGATTGAGCTGCTTGGCAAATTCCTTCTGGAATGTATCGCGTATATACTTGATCGCTTCCTGTGTTTCGCGCACAGTCAGCTTTGGTTCGTAGTTTTTCGGATAGATGATGTTCATAAAATATAATTTACTAAAAAGGGCGTTTTTATTCAATAAAAGCGGATGAAAAACAAAAAGAAAGAATGTATACTGAAAGAAAGAAAGACTTTAGGTAAGTCGGAGGTAATTATGGGAAAATTCCTGGTTAAAAAGACCAATGCCGGTGTCAAATTCGATCTTAAAGCCGGTAATGGCGAAGTCATCGCTACTTCTGAAGTTTACACTTCTGAGAAGTCCTGCCTGAATGGTGTCGAATCCGTTCGTAAAAATGCTCCGGTAGCTCCGATCGAGAATCAGACGGTCGAAGGTTTCGCGAAAGAAAAATGCCCGAAATTCCAGGTCTACACAGACAAAGCAGGAGAATTCCGCTTCCGTCTTTTAGCCAGAAACGGTCAGAACATTGCCCATTCTGAAGGCTACAAAAAGATCGACAGCTGCTACAACGGAATCGAAAGCGTCAAGAAGAACGCTCCTGAATCCCCTGTAACAAAGGATTACGAATAAGACAAAGCGCCACGGCGCTTTTCTTTTTGAAGACGGTCAGTTACAATAGAACCGCAAAGGCGTTACCATATTTTGCATGAAGGAGAAAGTACGTAATTGAAGGATTTGATTCTGATCGTTGTCGCGCTTGCGCTCAGCTTTCTATTCGGTTTCGTAGTAAACCGCCATTTTGCGTCCAAGAACAAAACGCCGGAAGTCACCAGTTCCTTTCTTGAATCCAGACTTGCCGACTGTAGCGAACTGACGACCTGCCAGCTGGAATATGTCGATCTCGTCAAGTATTCACAGGGCAGCATCCCGCTGATGACCAAGAAGTCCTTTTCGATGATCTATCAGGCAAACATACGTGCCGGCGTCGATCTTTCGCTGGCGAAAGTCACGCTTACACCATCGTCGATCCGGATCAAACTTCCTCAGACCGAGATCCAGTCGATCACGGTCAACACAGATTCGCTGCGTTTTTATGATGAACACTTCGCTCTGTTCAACTGGAGCGATAAGGAAGATATCGCGTTGGCGATAAAGGCAGCGAGAGAAGATGTCGAGAAGAACGCCGATCTTGAACGGCTGAAGGCACAGGCCCGCAGACAGGCGGAAGCGGTGATCCTTCAGCTGATCAAGCCGACTGTCAAAGATGACCGACAAGTGATCATTGAATGAGCCGTTGCATAACGGCTTTTGATTGTTATGAAGATCAAGACATGCAGAGATAAGAAGTGGGCTCATATCACCGAAGCCAATTGGTCCTTCGCAAGAAGCTCTTTTAAAGGACATCCTGTATATTTATCGTTGATCGATATCAAGTCGAATGATCAGGATATGATCGTGAAACACGGTTACGGAGATATATTCATTAACCGTCCGGGAATCAAATGGATCCAGGTGATCCCTTCGGAAGGACCATACTGGTTTACATCGATGTTTTCTGAAAAAGGGGAATTCCTGCAGCTTTATATCGATATCGTCGGCTGGATCGATCACAGTGATCCTGAAGATCCATCGATGAGCGATATGTATCTTGACATCATTGTCGAGCAGGATTTGCAGCTCTATCTGATCGACCGGGACGAACTGGATTCCGCTTGCGCAGCCGGCGAGATCGACTCTGTGCAGTATCAAAAAGCGATTCGGGATGCCGAAGCCATGATGAAGTGGCTTGAAAGAAATAAAGAAAAGGCTGTCAGACAGCTGAAAAAGTGGTATAAAGAGCTTACCGAAAACGAACCGGACAGCTTTAAAAATTCAGCAATCTGATTAAGTTCTTGTATAATAGTGGAAGAAGAGGAGACAGCAAATGTCAAAATACAGTTTTGAAGAAATCGTAAGTCATTTAAAAACAAGCGGCTATGTTTATCAGGGTTCCGAGATCTACGGCGGTCTTTCCAACAGCTGGGATTTCGGTATTCTGGGCGCTGCTTTAAAGAAGAATATCAAAGATCTCTGGTGGAAGGAATTCATCGAGAAGAAACCTTATAATGTAGGGATCGACAGTTCGATCCTGATGAACCCGCGTACCTGGGAGGCATCCGGCCATCTGAAGGGATTCAGTGATTCCATGGTCGACTGCAAGGAATGCAAAGGACGTTTCCGTGCGGATAAACTGATCGAGGAAAGCTGCGGTCTGTCCGCAGAAGGCAAGATGCCGGAAGAAATGGACAAGATGATCGAGGAGAACCATATCAAATGTCCGAACTGCGGCAAGCACAACTTCACGAACGCAAGACCGTTCAATCTGATGTTCAAGACTTTCATTGGTACGCTGGAAGACAGTAAATCCACCGTTTACCTGCGCCCGGAAACAGCACAGGGCATCTTTGTCAACTTCAACAACGTTCTGCGTACTTCCCGTAAGAAACTGCCTTTCGGCATCGGCCAGATCGGCAAATCCTTCCGCAACGAGATCACGCCCGGCAACTTCATCTTCCGTGTCCGTGAATTTGAACAGATGGAACTGGAATTCTTCTGCAAGCCGGGTGAGGACCTTGAATGGTATAAGTACTGGGTCGATACCTGCTATGCATTCGTAAAGAGACTCGGCATCAAAGAGGAGAATCTGCGTGTCCGCCCGCATTCCCAGGAGGAACTCAGTTTCTATTCCAAAGGCACCAGCGATATCGAATACGCGTTCCCGTTCACTGACTGGGGCGAAGTATGGGGCATCGCTGACAGAACCGACTATGACCTCAAACAGCACAGTGAATACTCCGGACAGAAGCTCGAATACCGTGATCCGATCACAAACGAGGTCTACACACCATACTGTATCGAACCGTCCGTTGGTGTTGAACGTCTCATGCTGATGGCATTATGCGATGCTTATGATGTCGAAGCGCTCGAAAACGGCGACAGCCGTATCGTCATGCATCTGCATCCGGCGATCGCGCCGGTAAAAGCCTGCATCTGCCCGCTGGTCAAGAAGCTTTCGGCAGAAGCGAAAGAAGTATATGAACAGCTCGCGGAGCATTTCGCGGTCGAATACGATGAAGCCGGCAGTATCGGAAAACGATATCGCCGTAATGATGCGGTCGGAACACCATTCTGCATTACATATGACAATGATTCCCTGGTTGACCACTGTGTCACAGTGCGTCACCGTGATGACATGTCGCAGGAAAGAGTCAGTATCGATTCACTCAGAGAATATATTGAGGAAAGAACCCGCTTTTAATGAAATTAACCGAACAGCTTATAGATGAGATTCGCAAGGAAGCGTCGATCACCGAAGTGATCGGCAAATATCTTCCTCTGACGAAGAAGGGAAAAGGATATACAGCGTTATGTCCTTTTCATGATGATCACGATCCTTCTTTATCGATCTCGGAAGATAAACAGATCTATAAGTGTTTTGTCTGCGGCAACGGCGGAAATGTTTTTACGTTCGTAATGAACTATAAGCATCTTTCCTTTCCCGAAGCAGTAGCAGAAGTCGCAAACATCATCGGCAGACCGATCGAACTGGATGAGAAGCCAAAACACGTCTCTCCGTATCAGCGCTTTTATGATGTGATGAACGAAGCTTCTGAAGTCACACACTATTTCCTGCAGGCGAAGGGTTCGGCCGAAGCTCGAGAATATCTTGAAAAACGCGGCATCAGCGAAGAGATCTCCAGCCGTTTCCAGATCGGGTACAATCCAGGAGGAAACACGCTCTGCAAATACCTTTCCTCGAAAGGCTATACCGATGAGGCGATCATCAAGACAAATCTGGGAAGGCTTGCTGGCAGCGAGCTGCATGATGTTTTCGCAAACCGCATCCTGTTCCCGATCTGTGATAAAAACGGCAACACTGTTGCCTTTACAGCCCGTGATTTCAAAGGACTTTCCGACAGCAAGTACATCAACTCGAGTGAAACGGTCATCTATACGAAAGGCGATATCCTGTATAACTACCACCGCGCCGCGAATTACGTGAAGGATGCGAACCGGGTGATCCTGTGTGAAGGCGTTATGGACGTGATCGCGTTTGAAAGAGCCGGCATCTCATTTGCGGTTGCTACGCTTGGCACCGCCTGCTCAAAAAATCAGCTGCAGCTCCTGAAGGAACTTTCGAATAATCTGGTGCTTGCTTATGATGGTGACCGTGCCGGTCAGAACGCGATCTACAAGACCGGATTGCAGGCGATGGAAAACGGTATGAACGTTACCGTGGTCGACAATCAGACCGGTCTGGATCCGGATGAGATCGTAAACAAGTATAAGGAAAAAGGACTCCGTGATCTTGCCGGAAAAGCGATCCCGTTCATGGACTTTATATTCAATTACTACAAGAAAAATCTTAATCTGGAGAATTACTCCGACCGGAAAGAGATGACGATCCGAGTCGGTGCAATCATTGACAAGTTAAAAGATGAATACGACCGTGCCAATTACACGGAAGAACTCTACAGACTGACAAATATTCGAAAAATCGATTCTGTTCCTTCAAAAAGTGAGTATAATAATAAGATAGTATCCAAACCGGTTTTTAGCCTGGACGGCCTAACGAAAGCGGAGTATACGATCCTCCAGCTTACATCTAAATCGAAACGCGGTATGGAAATCTACAAGCAGGAGCTGGGCAGTCTGCTCAATCCTGTTAACCAGAAACTGGAAATACTCATCAGTGAAGACATGCGCAGACATGACGTTGTTTCTTTCTCGAGAATATACAACGCCACAGATGATCCGCAGATCCAGAACCTCATAGGCGACCTTTCGTTAATGGAGAATCTTCCGGAAGAATACGACGAAGAACTGTTGCGTGGTGCGATCGGAAAGGTCAAAGAGGAAATGAATCGCCGGAGAATGGAGCAGCTGAAACAGAAGATCGCTGCCGTCATGGATCTTGACGAAGCGGAAACAAAGCGGCTCATGCGCGAATACGAAGAGATCATTAAGGATCTCGCAAAAAGATAGGGGGTTCCTATGGCCAAAAAAGGTGACAAGAAAAAGAATGCTGTTGTAGATGAAACAGCAGTCGAAGAACCGAAGAAAAAGAAAAAGAAGAAGAAAGCGGCAGAAGAAGCGGAAGCGGTCGAAACAGCGGAAAAAGCAGAAGAAACCGTTGAAACCATGATCGAAGAACCCGCCGAACAACCGGTTGAAACAGATACAGCGGTAGAAGCTCCTGTTGAAGAACCGGTCGAGGAAAAACCGAAAAGGACACGCAGGTCTGCAGCAAAGACAGCCAAAAGCGAAGAAACACCTGTCGTTAAGGCTTCCGATCTAAAGAAATGCAGGTCTTTTGAGGAACTGAAAGAAACCATTCTGAAGCTGGTCGAGAACCAGGCAGAGATCAAGCAGAAAGATATCGTGGATGCACTTGACCGTTTCGAGACAAGTGACGACGATATCGAAGAATTCTACGAGTGGCTGAATAATGAAAACGTCGAAGTCTCAGAAGATGAAGACGTCCTTCTTGAAGACATGAAGGACGATGACCTGTTCGAAGATGATGAAGACGTCGATATCGACGATGAGAACAGCCTTGAACTGCTTCCGGACCTTAACCCGGATAACAGCGGTACCGCAAAGATCAATGATCCAGTCAAGATGTATCTGAAAGAGATAGGTCGTGTCCCGCTGCTTTCACCGCAAGAAGAGATCGAGATCGCGAAAAAGATCGAAGACGGCGATGAAGAGGCTAAGAAGAAACTGATCTCCGCTAACCTCCGACTGGTCGTTTCGATCGCCAAGAAATATACAGGCCGCGGCATGCTGTTCCTCGATCTGATCCAGGAAGGAAACATGGGTCTGATCAAGGCAGTCGAGAAATTCGATTACCGCAAGGGATTCAAGTTCTCCACCTATGCCACCTGGTGGATCCGTCAGGCGATCACCCGCGCGATCGCTGACCAGGCGAGAACCATCCGTATCCCTGTACATATGGTCGAGACCATCAATAAGATGACCAGAGTTCAGCGCCAACTGATCCAGGAGCTCGGCCGTGACGTTACCGCGGAAGAGATCGCGGAGCGTATGGGAAATCTGACAGCGGATAAAGTCCGCGAGATCCAGAAGATCGCACTTGATCCGGTATCCCTTGAAACGCCGATCGGTGAGGAAGATGATTCCCATCTTGGCGACTTCATCGAAGATAAGGATGCGCTTTCCCCGGACCAGTACGCCAATAATCAGCTTCTGCGCGATGAGATCGATCTGGTCCTCAAGTCTCTGGCGGACAGAGAGGAAAAAGTCCTCCGCCTGCGTTTCGGACTTGAAGACGGCAGAACGAGAACGCTCGAAGAAGTCGGTAAGGAATTCAACGTTACCAGAGAAAGAATCCGTCAGATCGAAGCCAAAGCGCTCCGTAAACTGAAGAATCCGACCAAGAGCAAACGCCTGAAAGAATTCCTGGATGACAAACATTAAGTTGTCCAAACGATTACGAATCATAGCAGAATGTATCGATCGGTGCGATGTCATGTATGACGTTGGCACCGATCATGCTTATCTGCCGTGCTACGTTGTAGCAGAAGGAATCGTCGGGAAAGCGTATGCCGGCGACAACAAAACCGGGCCGCTGAAGAACGCACAGGAGAATATCTGTGAACTCGGTCTTCAGGAAAAAGTGATCCCGGTTCTTGCTGACGGGATCGGAGAAACGGATGATCCGATCGATACTGTAGTAATTTCCGGATTAGGACCCGATACGGCACTGCAGGTCATGGACCAGAATCTTGACCGAGGGATCAAACGCTGGGTAATTCAGACAAATAAAGGTTGGGACCAGATCCGCTCCTTCATCTCTGAACATCGTTATACGATCTTGAATGAACGCTGTGTAAAAGACGGATACTATTACCAGATCATCGTATTCAGCCAGGAACTGCATGAACCTTACAGCGAAGAAGAGATCCTTCTTGGACCTGTTCTGAAAAAGAGAAAAGACAGCGAATATCTGGATTTCATCAGAGAAACATGCAGAAGGTATCGCGGCCTGAAGGAAAAAGGGTCGGAGAAAGTTGACCGGCCGTTAAGGATCTACGAAAGCTATCTTGCGGAGACAGATTAAAAACATCAATAATCAAAAGGCAATATGGACTACCGTGTGGGTAAAACCGTATCCCAGGTTGAACTATCATGTGGGTACTGGGGTTGAACTACCGTGTGGGTCATACCTTTAAAAGCTTAATTCAAGATGAAAGGATGAGAATACGTTCTCATCCTTTCTTATTGATCCTTTTTAAAGGAATCAGAGGCATACCGGTTAAGGGAGTAGATGATACGGTTGCGGAATCTCTCGAAGTTAGAGTAGCCATTCGCTATCCGCAGCACTTTCTTGATCAGAGAGTT
>JAFWII010000014.1 GCA_017533785.1 Erysipelotrichaceae bacterium
AGAGATCACGGAACCTGTTGTTGAGACAGTAGAGGAAGTAACTGAACCTGTTGTCGAGGCAATTGAGGAAACCGTTGAAGAGGTTGTTGAACCTGTAGTCGAAACAGCCGAAGAAATTCAGGAAACTGTTGAGGAAGCACCGGAGACTGTAGAAGAAACCGTTGAACCCGTCGCAGAGACCGTTGAAGAACCGGAACCGGTCGTTGCTGCAGTCGAGAAGACTATCGCTGAGATCACAGAACCGGCGGATGATTTCCTGAAGGAAACGCTCAACGAAGTCACTGAGTACAACAAGTCTCAGGGTCTTGTTACCGCGGATGAAGTTCCAAACACGATCCTTGACGAGATCAGAGGCATTCATCGTGAAGAGCCGGCTGTTGAAGTCAAATCCGAGCCGGAACCCGTCGTAGAGACCGTTGAAGAACCCGAACAGGTCGTTGTACCGGAAGTAACTCCGGAAGAAGCACCGGCAGCCAAAGAAAACGAAAAAGAATTCAATGATACGCTGACACTTCAGATCCATGACATCATGGCTGCTCTGGAAGCACAGGAAGCTAAAGAGGAAGTTGTTGAAGCCCCGAAAGAAGAAGTCCGTAATTCGAACCTCTCCGAGATCGAAAAACTGATCGGAATCTCCGGAACTTACAGCAAGACATCACTCGCCAGCGAGATCGAAAGACTGATGGGTGATATCCAGCCGGAAGAAACCGCTGAAGAACCGGAAGTCAGTTTCGAACCGGAAGAAGCGACTGACAGCACAAAAGTGTTCGCGCCGTCTGAACCTGTGAAAGAAAAACAGGAAGAAACGATCGAACATCCGTCTTTGGCAGTCGCGCTTGAAGAACCGGAAGAAGAGGTCGAGGAAACGGCAGAAGTTGCTGAACCGACAAACGAATTGCTGAACGAAACAAAGCCGTTCATTATCGAGAAGACCAAAACGAACGCCGTTATCGAAGACGAAGACTACGATGATGACGAGGAACCTGCTCCGAGCAAACTCCTGAACATCATCCTGATCGTTCTTACGATTGCCCTGATCGCAGTTCTCGGAGTTGTGATCTACGGCTTACTGAAGACAGAAGGTATTATCTGATAAAAAGAAAGGCAGAACCTGCCTTCTTTTTAGGTAAGAGGACACAACTATGAAAAAGATCAACATTGCAATTGACGGCCCGAGCGCCGCAGGAAAAAGCAGCATCGCAGACAGACTCGCAGAAGAGCTGAACTATACACATCTCGATACCGGTTCAATGTATCGCGCAGT
Source organism: Erysipelotrichaceae bacterium (assembly GCA_017533785.1). Taxonomy (GTDB): domain Bacteria; phylum Bacillota_I; class Bacilli_A; order Erysipelotrichales; family Erysipelotrichaceae; genus RGIG5669. The sequence continues at coordinate 1,265 of JAFWII010000014.1, forward strand.
GGCATATTACGTACAATCCAAGGGGATCGCTCTGGATGACGAAGAAACGATCGTCGCTCTGCTGAAAGAAACGCAGATCGCGGTCGAACCGGACGGAACGATCGAGATCGGCGATCTTCGTCTGAAAGAGGAACTCTACGGAAACGAGATCTCTCTTGCCGCTTCCAATGTATCAAAGCTCAAGGGTGTACGCGCCCGTTTAGTCGAGATCCAGCAGGAGATCGCTGAAGGAAAGGGATATATCCTTGACGGACGCGATATCGGCACAGTCGTTCTTCCCAACGCAGAAGTCAAGATCTATCTGACCGCTTCTGCTGAAGCGAGAGCGATGCGCCGCACGAAGCAGAATCTGGAAAAGGGGATCGAGGCGGACTATGAGCAGATCCTTCAGGAGATCATTGCCAGAGATTATCAGGATACACACCGTGAGAATTCCCCGCTCATGCAGGCGGAAGACGCGATCCTGGTAGACAGCTCGGATCTGGATCTCGAAGAAGTGAACGCAAAGATCGTCGCGATCATCGAAGAAAGGCTGATGGAGAATGATTGACGGAACAATTGCGATCGTAGGAAGGCCGAATGTCGGTAAGTCAACGATCTTCAACAGAATGCTGGAGGAGAGGCTCGCGATCGTCGAAGACACCCCGGGCGTCACCAGAGACAGGATCTATGGCGACTGCGAATGGCTGTCCAAGACATATCGGGTGATCGATACCGGCGGTATTCAGCTGGAAGACCAGCCTTTTCAGAAAGAGATCCGGATGCAGGTCGAGATCGCGATCGAAGAGGCGGATGTCCTGGTTTTCGTCGTGAATGGAAACGACGGGATCACAAAGGATGATGAATTCGTCGCATCGCTTCTTCGCAACAGCAAAAAGAAAGTCGTGCTCGCCGTCAACAAGATCGATAATACAGAGAAGATCGCAAATATCTACGAATTCTATAAACTCGGATTCTCGGATCCGATCGCAGTCTCCGGTGTACATGGCATCGGTATCGGCGATCTGCTCGATGCATGTGTTGCCCTTATGCCGGAACGCAGGATCGAGGAAGAGACCGGGAGCATCCATTTTGCCGTGATCGGCCGGCCGAACGTCGGCAAGAGTTCTCTTACCAACGCCTTCCTGAAACAGGAGAGAGTCATCGTTTCCGATATCAGCGGAACGACCCGCGATGCGATCGATACCCCGTTCACAGTAGATGGCCAGAGCTATGTGGTCGTCGACACAGCCGGTATACGCAGAAGGGGAAAGATCTACGAGAATATCGAAAAGTATTCGGTCCTGCGCTCGAAGAACGCAATCGACCGAAGCGATGTCGTTCTTGTCGTTCTGGACGGCGATACCGGGATCATAGATCAGGATAAACACGTTGCAGGTCTTGCCCACGAAGCTCTCAAGGGCGTGATCATCGTTTACAATAAGTGGGATCTTGTCGAAAAAGACGATAAGACGATGTCGAAAATCACTAAAAAGATCCGTGATGAATTCAAGTATCTGGATTATGCGCCGATCGCATTCGTGTCGGCGAAGAACCAGTCGCGTATCCAGACGATCCTGCCGCTGATCAGACAGGTTTACGAAAATACAAAAAAGCGCATCCCGACGAACGTTCTGAACGAAGTCATCTATGATGCGCAGCTGAATAATCCGCCAAAAACACACAACGGCCGCAAGCTGAAGATCTACTATGCATCCCAGGTCCAGACCGCTCCGTGTGTGATCGTTCTCTTTGTCAACGATCCGGAGCTGTTCCATTTCTCTTACGAACGCTATCTTGAAAACCAGCTTCGCGAGGCATTCGGGTTTGAAGGCGTTCCGATCAAGATCCTCGCGAGACAGAAGGAGTCCTCATGAAAATCGCAGTGATCGGCTCCGGTTCGTGGGGCACAGCCCTGGCACAGGTGCTTGCGGACAACGGACACGAAGTCGTTTTAAAAGGCAGAAACCCGGCGGAGGCGATGGATATCAACCTCTACCACCGCAACAGCAAGTTCTTCGGTGATACAGAGATCCATCATAACCTGAAGGCATCGACAGACTATGAAGTCGTGAAAGGCGCGGATGTCTGTATCCTGTCCGTTCCGGTCGCGGCGATCCCCGCGACTGCAGCGGAACTTGCTTCGCATCTGGACAAGCCTGTCATCGCCGTCAATGTTGCGAAGGGTTTTGATCCGGAGACCAAGGACCGTCTGTCCCTGACAGTGCGCCGGCAGATGGGCGAGAAAGCGTCTCAGGTCGTTTCCCTGATCGGTCCGAGCCACGCGGAGGAAGTCATCATCCGTCTGCTTACGAGTGTCAATGCCGTCTGCGAAGATGAAGAAGCTGCCCGAACGGTGCAGGAACTCTTTGCGAATTCCTATTTCCGCGTTTACCGCAATACCGATACCATCGGCGCCGAGATCGCGGCTGCCCTGAAAAACATCATGGCGATCGCCTCCGGCATTTTGAGCGGACTGAAGCAGGGAGACAACGCACGCGCGGCGTTAATGACGCGCGGACTGCACGAGATCACACGTTACGGTCTCTATTTCGGAGGCAAACAGGAGACGTTCCTCGGACTGAACGGTGTAGGCGACCTGATCGTTACCTGTTCGTCCGTTCATTCCCGCAACTTCCAGGCCGGTCTCGCGATCGGTAAGGCGGATGATGCAGCTGAATTCCTAAAAAACAATACAAAGACAACAGAAGGCATCGCGACGACGAAGGTCGTTTACGACAAAGCGAAAGAGCTCGGGATCGAAATGCCGATCACCGAGGCGGTCTATCAGGTCCTCTATGAATTAAAAAAGCCTTCCGAGATCATCGGAGGCTTAATGAGCCGTTCATTAAAATCTGAAGCGGATTAACGGTCGTTTCCCCAGAAGGTGAAGGCGATCATTCCCGGGCCGGTATGAGAACCGATGACCGGTCCGATATAGGAATAGTGGATATCGGTCTCCGGGAATTCGGACTTGACGAGTTCCCCAAGCTGCTGCGCGCGCTCGAGATCATCACCGTGTCCGATCAGAACATAGTTGCCAAGCTCCTTGGTATAACTCTGGCGCATGTGACGCATCTGTGCCTCCATGGCATGTTTCCGTCCGCGCGCTTTTTCTTTTACTTCGAGCTTTCCTTCGCGATTGACTGTGAGCAGCGGTTTGATCTGCAGAGCTGTTCCGACGACAGCCGCCGCAGCGGAAACACGTCCGCCGCGTTTCAGGTGTTCGAACTCGTCAACGGTAAACCAGTGAGCGACGTTGAACTTGCGTGCTTCTACCCAGTCCGTGAGTTCCTGCAGGCTGTAGCCTTCCTTCTGCTTTTCCAGCGCCTGTTCGACCAGCAGTCCGAGTCCGATGGACGCTGCTGCGGAATCGATCACGATGAGCTGGCGTTCCGGATACTTACCGGCAAGCTCGTTCTTCGCCAGGAGCGCGTTACGGTAACAGCCGGAAAGACCCGGTGTAAAGCAAAGGTAAACGACATCGATCCCTTTGCTGAGATATTTTTCAAATTCTTCTGTATATGTATATGGGTTGATCGCGGATGTGGAAGCGAACTTTCCGTTCCTCAGCATCGCATAGAAGTCCTCGATCTTCAGGTTTCCACCCGGACCGTATTTATAACTGTCATCACCGACGTTGACATCCATGGGAATGACTTCGAGGGCCGGCAATCCATCTAACATTTCAACAGAATAATCCGCAGTTGCATCTGTGATTATCTGGTACATAATATACCCCCTTGCGTGTGTCACCAATCTATTATTACCGAAACGCTCTCAAAACACAAGTTTTTAGCGTAAATAGTGCATTTTTGCGACCTTATTCTGCTTGCATTGGCGTGTCTGCATGTGGTAATATAGTCAAGCGAATAGAAATATTCCTTGTCTTATTTATGCAATAAGACCGCTAGACCAGAAGGAGGTAAACATGAACCAATACGAGACGATGTATATTCTCAAGCCCACGCTGGAGGATGCAGAACGCGCAGCTCTCATCGAAGAGTTCCACGCTATCATTCCGGCACACGGCGGAACGATTGACAATGTCGACGAATGGGGACTCCGTGATTTCGCATACGAGATCGACGGTATGACCAAGGGTTACTACGTTGTCGTCACTTTCACCGCTGACAACGACGGCTTGAACGAAATGAACAGACGTATGGGAATCAGTTCCGATGTCGTTCGTTCAATGACCATCAACTTAGCCGAAAAGAAAGGCAAATAAGATGATCAACAGTGTAGTACTTGTCGGGAGACTGACAAGAGATGTCGAACTGAAGAAAACCAAATCCAATCTGTCAGTCGCGACATTTACACTCGCGTGTGACCGCCGTTTCGGCAGAAACCAGGGCGACGGCTCCAACCAGCAGGCTGATTTCATCAGTTGTGTTGCCTGGAGACAGTCCGCGGATTTCCTTGCCCAGTACGGCAAAAAGGGTAACATTGTAGCAGTCGAAGGTCATATCTCGACCAGAAGCTATGACGGACAGGACGGAAGAAAAGTCTACGTGACGGAAGTCACCTGTGAAAACGTTCAGCTCCTGTCCCGTTCCGAACGCAGCGAAGCTCAGGCTCCGGCTCCGGTCCAGAACAAGAACTACAATACCTTTACCCCGTCATCGGAACCGGCATTCATGAACGATGTCAATGACGATTTCGATAACACACCATCGCTTGATATCTCAAGTGATGATCTACCATTCTATTGATAGAAAGGAATAAGGAAAATGGCATTTCGTAAGAGAAGAGTAGGATTCCGCAAGGTTTGCTACTTCACAAAGAATAAGATCGAATACATCGACTACAAGGATGTTGAACTGTTGAAGCGTTTCATCTCTCCGAACGGAAAGATCACGCCGCGCCGCGTAACCGGCACCAGCGCTAAGTATCAGCGCATGCTGTCAACAGCGATCAAACGTGCTCGTCAGATGGCTTTACTGCCGTACGTAGCAGACTAATCGCAAAGAAAATCCCGTCTCAGACGGGATTTTATATTGTGTTTAGGAGATCGAGAAGCGGAGATCAGAGGACTGCTTCCAGCAGCATGACCCAGCCCGGTAAAAGGAACAGCGATACCAGCGTCGAGAAGACTACGCAGTTCGCAGCGAATTCCGCATTGCAGTTATACTGATCCGCAAAGACCGAAGCTGTAGAGCCGGCAGGCATAGCCGCCAGAACGACTGCGATCGAAGTGACCAGCGGGTCGACGCCCAGCAGAACGCAGGGGATGAGAGTCAAAACAGGGATCAGCAGTAAACGGACGAAGGAGTACATCAGGTTATGTTTAGTCAGAAGGTGCTTGAAACCGCATTGTCCGAGGATCATACCGATGAAGACCATGGCCATCGGGGAAGCACATCTGCCCAGACTTGCCAGGACATCGTTGACCGGACCGAGCGGAGGGTTCGTCAGCATTTTGAGTACACCCAGCATGACAGCGATAAGACAGGGGTTCGTGAAGATCGTCTTGATGATTCGTTTGAGGTTCTTGCTTCCGCTGTAATAGCCGGCGCCGAAGGAGAAGGCGATCATGCGGGACGGAACCATGAAGATCTGGGCGATGATCAAGCCCATCGGTCCGTAGACACCTTCGCTGATTGCGTTACCGAGGAAACCGGCATTGGAACAGATCGTGCCGTATTTCAGTGTTGCGCCAATGTCTTCAGGAACATTTTTCCAGAAAAACATGTTGTAAATGATTCCGCCGATCTCAATCAGCAGGGAAACGATGAAGATCTGTGTGAACTGTTTCAGCAGGCTCGCGTTCATCTGCGTCTGGAAGGAATTGATGATCGAGCAGGGAAGCAGAACATTCATGATCAGTTTGGAAAGAACGGAGCGGTCGGAAGCTTTCAGGACTTTGAAACGGCATAGAGCATAGCCTACGCCCATCTCGGCAAACATCAGAAACTGCAGTGTAAACAGTTTTTCGAGTCCCATGAACGAACCTCCGTAACGGAATCATTCTACCACCGAAAAGGCGGAAGGGTAATGCCAATCGCAAAGAAAGTGAAAACTGTTTTTAAAATGTGCGTTATTGTATAATAAATTTATGAATTCTACGCGAAAGATTACTTACGGCTCAATGCTGCTGGCGATCCTGGGCGCCGTTATGGCTCTGGACCGCTATGTATTTGCGCTGGCGGTGGACGAACTGATCTTCCTGCTGCAGGCCGTGATCATTATTCTGTATGCGTGCAAGTATACCTGGAAAGACGGCGTATATCTGAGTTTTGGTGTTGCCGTGCTGACCTTCCTGTTCGGCGGTCTGATGAGCTATCTGTATTGCCCGCTGGCAATCGTCGGCGGTCTGGTGTACAGTTACGGGGTAATCAAGGACTGGACCCGGACAAAGCTTCTGCTGATCACGATCATTCTTTTTGTGTTCAGCGAGTTCATCCTGACGCTGCTGGTGATCCCGCTTTTCGGCCAGTCGGTCGAACAGCTCTATGCGGAGATGGAAGCGATCATGCAGGCCTCTTTTGCGAGTCTGCCCCAGGGTTATCTGCCGGCAAACTTCATTCCCGCACTGCTCCCGATCGTTTATTCTCTATCGATCGTCCTGATGGGCATCATGGAAGCGGTCCTGGTCCATCTGCTTACGGTCATCCTGCTTCGCCGTTTCCGGATCCGCGAGATCCGGACGATGCCGCTGAAAGACATCAGGATCAAGCCGATCGTCGGCTACCTTCTGATCGCTCCGCTCATCGTAACGATGTTCGTGAACCGCGGCGCCGTGGAAATGAATGCGGTGCAGATCGCCATGACATCGGTCTCTCTGGTTGCGGCGATCAGCCTGTACGTGCTGGGCATTATCTTCATCAGCCTGTACGGACGCTTCGTTCTCGGGAGAAGCCTGGTCTTTGTCGCTGTTCTGCTCAGCCTTTTCATACCGATCTTCATGCTGGTCGTGATCATGATCGGTTTCTTATATGCTTCCGGTCCGTTCCAGAGGCTTCTTGAAAGGAGAATTGGTGAACAATCATGAAAAATGATCGTCGGTTAAAACTGATCATGGCGATCGGGATCCTTGTCATCGGTCTGGTGATGTTCATCCTGAACTACATTTTTCATCTGGAGTTATGGTTTGCCCTGCTCGTATATCTTCTGATGGTCGCACTGATGGTGGCGGTCGTGCTCTACATCGATACGAGCCGTCAGGAGATGCGTAAGGACATTGAAAACAACCTTGATGAAGGAATGCGGGACACACTGGAAGATGCCGGTGTCGGCATCCTCGTTTATAATGACAACTACGAGATCACCTGGATGTCATCGCTGCTCGTCGAGCGTTCGATGAACCACGTCGGTGAGAAGATCTTCAACTGGCTGCCGGAGATACAGAATCTGATCGACGGAAGCACGGATGAGGAACTCATCATCATCAACGAGGAAAAATACAACGTCACGAAGAAAAAGAACGCGAACGTCCTTTCTTTCCGTGACATTTCCAAAGAATACGACCTCAACAAACTGTACAGTCAGGAAGCGACCGTCCTCGGCATCCTGAACTTCGATAACTATGATGACGTCTCCGAACTGGAAGACGATCTTGCCTACTTCAATACCAATATCCGTCCTCTGGTCTACGAATACTTCAAGGAGCACAATCTTGTCTACAAAACGCTGCGCAACAACCGCGTGATGCTGGTGCTGGACGAGCAGCGCTTTGCCGAGCTCGTCGCGGACCGCTTCTCCATTCTTCAGACCGTAAAGCGCGAAGCCAAAAAGGGCGATACCGAAATGACGCTGTCCATGGCTTTTGCCCGCGGCAGTTCCGATCTGCAGGAGCTTGACCAGATGGCGACTTCCCTGCTGGAGATCGCGCAGACCCGCGGCGGCGACCAGGTCGTTGCCCGCAAGGTCAACGAGGAAGCTGTTTTCTACGGCAGCTCAAGCGATACCAAAGGACGCAGGTCCAACGTCCGCGCACGCGTTATCGCCAACACGCTGAAGAACCTGCTGGAGGAATCCAGCAATGTGATCATCGTCGGCCATAATGAAGCAGACTCCGACTGCATCGGAGCGGCTTTATGCATGTCCCTGATCGCCAGGACCTATGTCGATGACGTTGTGATCATCGCCAGGACCGGCGGCATCGAGCCGACAGTCGCCGCTGTGCTGAAAGACCACCTGAAGGAATTCGAGGAACATCACCGTTTCGTTACCGAGGCGGAGGCGATCAACCGCCTGCGCGACGATACCCTGGTGATCATGGTCGACCACCATATGGCGGCGCAGTCCAACGGCATGATGCTGCTCAAGGAAGCGAAGCGGGTCGTGATCATCGACCATCACCGCCGCCGCGCGGATCTCGATACCAAACCGCTGCTTGCCTATATCGAAGTCGCTGCTTCTTCGGCATGCGAAGTCTGTGCGGAATTCCTGCCGTATCTGCTGAAGCGGAGCGTACCGAACGCCCTTGAGGCAAATATGATGTATTTCGGTATCCTGATCGATACCCATCGTTTCCGTGTCAGGACCGGCGAGCGCACATTCAATGTAGCGGCTACGCTGCGTCAGTACGGTGCCGATCCGACGGTAGTCGAGGAATGGAACCGCAAATCCTTTGACACGATGAAGAAGATCACGAAGATCATCAATCAGGCGAAGCTCCTGAACAACAACGTCGTGATCTCGGCAATGAATGATGATGAGATCTATTCACGCACTGTGATCTCACAGGCGTGTGACGATATGCTGGGAACCAGAGAGATCAGTGCCGGCTTTGTTATCGCGCATACTTCGGAAGATGAGATGGCGATCTCAGCCCGCAGCGACGGTACGATCAATGTACAGCTGATCATGGAGAAGATGCATGGCGGCGGTCATCTGACCGGTGCCGGCGTCCAGCGTAAGGAAGGAACGATCGACAGTTTACGGGAAGAACTCGAAGCTGCGGTCAAAAGCTATTTAGCAGAGGAGAGTGACAAAGATGAAAGTTATATTGTTGGCTGACGTTAAAAAAGTCGGCAAGAAGGGTGAACTCATTGAAGTAGCGGACGGTTACGGACGCAACTTCCTGATCCGTCAGGGACTTGCAGTCGCTGCCAGCGCCAAGAGCCTGGATGTCCTGAAAGAGGAAAACGCCAAAGAAGCCGAGAAACAGGCAGAACTGAAAAAGGAAGCCGAAGCGCTGAAGGCGCAGCTTGAGAAGACGGAGATCGTCTTCAGAGTCAAAGCAAAAGGCGGTAAGGTCTCCAACTCCGTTTCCACGAAAAAGATCGAGGAGGAACTCTCCAAGAGAGGCTTCAAGATCGACAAGCGCAAGATCCTTGATTCCGCTCCTCTGAGCAGCCTCGGCTACAATATCGTCCGGGTGGAACTCTATAAAGATGTGATCGCCTCCTTCAAGGTCAAACTCGAGGAGGAGCTCTGATGGCGACCGAACTGCCTTACAGCATAGAAGCGGAAGAATCCCTGCTCGGCAATATCATGCTGTATGAAGATACGATGCAGCGCGTGCTTGACGGCGGTATCACCGCAAATGATTTTTATCTGGACAAGCACCGCCGTATCTTCAGTGTCATGCGCAGCATGTACGAAGCAAAGGAAAAGATCGACAGCGTTTCTCTTTCCAGCCGTCTGAAAGACTATGACATGCTCGATAAGATCGGCGGCTATGACTATATCCTGCGCCTGAGCAGCGCGACGATCTCCAGTTCGCATACGAAGGAATATATCCGGATCATCCACGACAAATCCCTGCTGCGCCAGGTCATCGAAGCCGGCAGCAAGATCGTCGAGGAAGCCTCCGGCGGTGTCAGCGAGATCGGGGAACTTCTTGACGGTGCGGAAAGAACGTTCCGCAATCTTTCGCGTTCCCGTTCGGTAACAGATTTCGCCAAAGCCGGCGAACTGCTCGATAAGAACCTCGCCAGGATCCATATGATCCAGGACAATAAGGATGCCGTGACCGGTGTCCGATCCTCTTTCAGCGCACTGGATAAGATCACCAACGGTTTCCAGAAGGGCGATCTGATCATCCTGGCTGCCCGTCCGAGTATGGGTAAGACCGCGCTGGCGCTGAACTTTGCAAAGAATGCTTCCCAGCTTGCGCTCGGCGCGATCGCGATCTTTTCGGTCGAAATGCCGGCAGACCAGCTGACGATGCGTATGCTGTCATCCGAGAGCCGTGTCGATTCCCAGAAACTCCGTACCGGCCAGCTCAGCGATGAGGACTGGAGCGCGGTCAACCGCGCCGCTCAGAATCTGAAGAGCCGCAAGATCTATATCGACGATACATCCAATATCAAAGTTTCGGACATTTCCGCGAAATGCCGGAAACTCGCGGATGAAAACGAACACGGACTCTCCCTGGTCGTCATCGACTATATCCAGCTGATCCAGGGCGATAAGAACAGCGAGAGCCGCCAGCAGGAGATCTCCGAGATCTCGAGAAGCCTGAAGGCGCTTGCCCGTGACCTGGAAGTCCCGGTCATCGCGCTGTCACAGCTGTCCCGAAGCGTTGAAAAACGTGAAGAAAAGAAACCGATGCTGTCGGACCTCCGTGAATCCGGCGCCCTTGAACAGGACGCGGACGTTGTCCTGTTCATCTATCGTGAAAGCTACTACAAACGCGACGAAGAGAATGCAAACGATGAACGTGAAGACGTCGAACTGACGATCGCGAAACACCGTAACGGCCCGACCGGCCTGATCCATCTAGCATTCGACCGGAACATTTCCTCGTTCTACAGCGTCGCGAACAGAGAGGGAGAATGAAAAAGATCATCCTGATCGGAGCGTGTCTTGTCCTTTCGATCCTGCTGGCGTATTTTACCCCTTCGCTCAGCAGGGAAAAGCAGCACGTTCCGGAAACAGTGCTGGCAAACGAAAAGTCGCTGCTGCAGCAGCGGGTCTTTTCGTACAGCGAAGAGCCGGTAAGCGTCTATAAACTGTACGACGGGCAGAATCTCGTTGCGGTCGTCACCGATTACGATGCGCTGCAGGCGCGGATCGCCAGAGAGTACGAGGAACACTACGCCGAGGATTATCCGAACACCTCGCTCGGACTCGGCGGAGAGCTTTTCTTCGTCAAGGAAAACGTTTCCTACCGAGTCGAGGATGTAGATGATGCGATCTTCGACTATCTGCTCCAGGACAATCACCTCGGCGTCGCTGTCACGGCGATCGAACTATCGACAAAATCCGGTACCTATGACGTTATTTACGTCAAGAATATCGAGGACTTCTATACAGCCAGAGACCGTTTCCTGAAAAACTTCATCTCCGAAGAGGCGCTGACGCGTTTCCGCAACCGTCAGCCTGCGGAAGAGCTGACGGACTACGGCACTGTCGAGACCGGTGTCCGTATCCAGGAAACGATCACCACTCAGCAGGCTATCGCTTCGCGCGACCAGATCTTTAATGACGTGGCTTCGATCTATGAATATCTGTGCTACGGCCGCGATCAGGAACGCGAGTACTATACGATCAAGGAAGGCGACACGCTTGCCGGTGTCGGTTCCTATTATCACGATATGTCTCCGAGCCAGCTCATGCTGATCAACCCCGGTACGATCACCAGCGTGGATCAGATCCTGGAGCCGGGGATCTCCATCAACGTTGCCTATTACACATCTCCGCTGACAGTCGTCGTAACAAAAGAACGTCTCTCGCAGGAGATCATCTATCCGGATACCCCGGAATATATCGAGGATCCGAATATCTTCGTCGGAACGGAAGAGATCATCACCGATGAGGTGAACGGTCTGAAGAATGTGCTGCGTGAAGAGACCTGGATCAACGGCGTCCTGCAGCCATACGAAGATATCCGCTCATCCGTCGTGACTCTTGAACCGGTCCGGGCTGTGATCCGGGTCGGTACGAAACCGCTGCCGAAGGTCGGCACCGGCCGTTTCATCTGGCCGATCGACAACCCGATCATCACCTGCGCCGTCGGCTGTTACTATGGCCACATGGGAACGGATGTTCAGAATATGTACGACCGTTACGGTCCGGTCTATGCCGCCGATAACGGCACGGTCATCCAGAAGGGATTCAACGGGATCCAGGGCAACTATCTGGTGATCGACCACAACAACGGTCTTACGACGTATTACGGTCACTTCAATGTTCCGCCGTATGTCGAGATCGGCGATACCGTTCAGCGTGGACAGGTCATCGGTCAGATCGGTATGACCGGTCTGGCAACGGGTCCGCATGTTCATTTTGAGATCCGGGACGGAAGCACCACGAACGCATGCCAGTTCATGGACTGCACCGCGATCCCGTGGGCGTATTAGGAGGAGAAAATGAAGCTTCAGCGTTTATTACTGGTCCTGGTGGCGATCCTCTTTGTCTGGGTACTCGTGCTGACCAGCCAGCTCGGAAAGGAGACGACCGTCAGCGAGGAGACCGTGATCAACAACGTTGTCAACGGTTTCTCGACCGATCTGACAAAAGTTGCGGAAGAACGTGCTCCGGCGATCGCGACCATTGAAAGCGGCAATTCCCTTTCCACGGCGGTCTTTTACCGTTCTGTCGGCGGCAAGAGCTATTTTCTGACCACCTATCATACGCTCTCCCCGGAGGCGGTCGACCTGCGTCTGGAAAATGGATTTACCGCGGCAGCGACCGTCAGGGGATTTGATGTCTATTCCGATGTCTGCCTTCTGGAGACAGAGATCCCGTACGAACTCAGCGAAGTACCGTTCGGTAATGCGGAGCTCCTTCAGAAAGGTGAATTTCTGCTGACGTTCGGCGCACCAAGGGTCGCGGAATACAGTCCTTCCGTGGCGCTTGCCATGGTCTCGAGCCGTAAAACGACCGTCAACAACATGCTGAACTATCAGGATAACGACTATTCCTACTATCTCGATCTGATCCAGGTCTCCTCCAACCTGACGGGCGGATACTCCGGAGGCCCGGTTTTCAATATGAACGGGGAACTGGTCGGAATGAACTGTTTCTCCCTGCGCGGCAGCGACGGAGTCAGTTTCGCACTGCCGATTAACGAGATCAGCCTTATTGCAGAGAAGCTGCTGACCGGCGAAAACGTGGATAAGACGATGTTCGGGATCCGCGGAAAACCGGTCCGTGACATGCGCAACTACGAAAAAGCCGCCATGGCGATCGAACTGACACAGCTGGAAGGCTATTATATTCAGGATCTGCACGCGGATTCGCTCGGTATCCATGCCGGTCTTCAGCCCGGCGATATCCTTCTGAGCGTGAACGGAGAAAAGATCGTCAGCGAGACCGACCTGCTGAAAGCGCAGTATGAAGATACCGGCGTATATGATCTTCTGGTCAGCCGCAACGGCGTACAGACCGAGCTGCATCTCAGCATCGAAAAAGAAAGCGAAGTTCCGGAATGATCCGTGTGCTTTGCGTCGGAAAAGTCAAAGAGGGACCGTTGAAGCTGCTGATCGACGATTATTCCAAACGGATCGGCGGCTACCATAAATTCAGGATCGATGAAGTTAAGGACGAACCGATCTATCTCAACACATCTGCAGAGGCGATCCTGAACAGAGAAGGAGAACGGCTGCTGCAGAACATCCATGATGACGAGTATGTGATCCTTCTGGACCTGCGGGGAAAGGAATATGATTCCCCGGCTTTTGCTGCGGCAATGGACAAATGGATCTCCGCAAAGGGGAAGCTCTGCTTCGTCATCGGAGGTTCTCTGGGACTGAGCGAAGATGTCCGGAAAAGGGCGGATCAGGCATGGAAACTGTCGGATCTGACCTTTCTTCACCAGATGACACGGCTGATCGTCACGGAACAGATCTACCGTGCGTTCAAGATCCTTCACAACGAGAATTATCACAAGTAGTGACCTTGAAAAACAAGATAATAAAAGAGTAAAATAATAGGGTAAAGGAGGAGACCGCCATGAAAGAATTAAAGACCGTTGTAATCGACTCCGTAGGCCTGCATGCCCGTCCGGCAACGATTTCCGTGAACATTGCAAACCGTTTCAAGTCGCAGGTCAGTATCACCTATGACGACCATACTGTCAACATGAAGTCTATTCTTGGCGTCATGTCCTTGGGAATTCCGAGTCAAGCCGAGATCACGATCACGTGCGAGGGTGAAGACGAGGAACTCGCGATCGAAACAATCAGTAATATTTTGAAAGAGCAGAACGTGATCGAGTGATCCGAGCTCTTTTTTGTTAGGGAGGAAAAAATAATGAACACACAGGAACGCATCGCTTACTGGCTGAACCATCCGGATCTCGATCCGGCTCTCAGAGAAGAACTGCTGAACCTGACAGATTCGCAGAAGGAAGACGCATTCTATAAGGACGTGAAATTCGAGACTGCAGGCATGCGCGGCCTGATGGGCGTCGGTACGAACAGACTGAACATTCACACTGTACGTAAAGCGACCCAGGGTCTCGCGAACTGGCTAAAGAAAAACGGCAAGGAAGTTCCGACCTGCGTCATCGCATACGATAACCGTTACAATTCCAAGGAATTCGCTTATGACAGTGCCAGAATGCTCGCCAGCAGCGGCGTCAAGACCTATGTATTCGACAGCCTCCGCCCGACTCCGGAACTGAGTTTTGCTGTCCGTTACCTGAAGTGTGACGCCGGTATCATGATCACCGCGAGCCACAACCCGAAGGAATACAATGGCTACAAAGTCTATGACGAGAACGGCTGTCAGCTGATCCCGCCGCTCGCGCAGCAGGTCATCGATGAGATCGATCTTCTCCCTGATATGCTGGCATTAAAGCCGGTCGTTGACATGGATAGCGCGCTAATCACGATCGTTAATACAGAAGTTGACGAAGCGTATTACAAGGAAGTCCTTGGCATCACCATGCGTGAAGATCTTAATAAGGATTTCCGTATCGCCTATTCCCCGGAACACGGCGCATCCTATGTTCCGGTCAAGACCTGTCTGACAAGAGCAGGTTATGATGTCCATGATGTCGAGAGTCAGAAAGATCCGAACCCGGCGTTCGCGAACACCAAGTCTCCGAACCCGGAAGTCGAAGCGGCCTATGAAGGCGTCCTCGCTCTGGCAAAAGAGATCGATGCCGAGCTGCTCCTAGTCTGTGACCCGGACGGCGACCGCATGGGCGTCGGCGTCAAGCACAACGGCGAATACATCCTGCTGAACGGCAACCAGACCGGCGCAGTTCTGATGGAATACATCCTGATGACACTGAAGGAGCAGGGCAAGATGCCGGCACATCCGACAGTTTACAACACGATCGTAACCAGCGATATCGGCAAGGCGGTTGCCGAGAGCTACGGCGCTGAATGCATTCAGACACTGACCGGCTTCAAGTACATCGGCGACCAGGTCAAACGCGCCGAGATCAGCGGCGACCACGACTATGTCTTCGGCTACGAAGAATCCTACGGTTCACTCGTCAAACCGTTCGTCCGCGACAAGGACGCTACTCAGGCATGCCTGATGCTGGCGGAAGCCTGCGCTTACTACCGTTCCCAGGGTAAGACCCTCTACGATGTCGTATTCGATATCTTCGAGCGCTGCGGTGCCTATGCAGACAAACAGGTCAATATCTCCCTGCCGGGCGCTGACGGCGCAAGAAAGCTGCAGCAGCTCATGGGCGGTCTGAGAGAAACAGAGCTCAAGGAGATCGGCGGCGTTGCGGTTACCCGCAAGGAAGACTACAAGCTCCGCAAAGCATACGACGCAGAGGGTGAACACGATCTGCTCGGCCATGATATTTCCGATGTTCTGAAATACTTCCTGGCTGACGGTTCCTATGTCTGTGTCCGTCCGAGCGGAACAGAGCCGAAATGCAAGATCTATCTCTCTACGAAGGCTGACACCTACGACGAAGCGCTGGCAAAGATCGAGACCTACCGTGAAGCGATCTCGGTCTATCTCCAGTAATGACGTATCGATATACTCACGATCTACCGAAACTCAGAGAGGAAGGCTTGTCCTTCCTTTTGAAATATTGCCGGGAACACGGTGTCCGCCGGCTGCTGGAACTCGGTACTGCCGAAGCGTCCACCTCGATCGCACTGGCGAAGGAGCTTCCGGAACTGCACATCGATACGGTAGAACGGGATCCGCAGATGATCGAAAAAGCGAAAAAGAATATCGCCGAAGCCGGTCTGGAAGACAGGATCCGGCTTTTCGAGGAAGACATCGCGGTTTTCGACGGGGAGGGGAACTATGATCTGATCTTCGTTGACGCCGGAAAAGCGCACAATGATGATTATTTCCGGATGTTCCGTGACCGCCTTACAGAAAACGGAGCCTTCTTTTTCGACAACATGGTGTTCCACAATATGATCTACGACCCGGATGCGATCGAAAACCGGTCGACCCGTCAGATGGTCCGGAAAATCGTCCGTTTTCGCAGGGAAATCACTTGTGAAGAAGGTTTCACTACTGCGTTTTATGATAAAATAGGAGACGGTATCCTAATCGTAAGCAGGAGGAACGAACATGAAAGTTAAAAATCTCGTTTTATTCGGATTTGTATTGTCGGCACTGTCCTATCTGAATGATCAGGCAAAGGACGAAGATAACAACGATTTTGACTTCTTAAATAACCTCGAAGACGTTGATCTGGATAAGATCCGCAGAGAATTCGGCGACGGACTCGAAAATGTCGTCGGTGAATTCGGCGATGTCGTTTCCTCGATCGTCAAGATCGGTTCTGAAGCGTTTGACCGTTATCTGCAGAACTATGACAGCGACGGCGAAGAGACACTGAAAAAGATCAAAGAAGTGATCGATGATAAGGAAGAAGAGAAAGATGAAGAAGTCCCGGTACGTTCTTTCTTTGAGGAGAAGGAAACGGAACCGGATAACTGGGCTGTCGATCTGGATGCATTCCTGCGCGGCAGCGAAGAGACAGAAAACAATGTCCTGACCGATCTGAACGCACTGCTCAGCGAGCTGGGTGAAGTGCAGGAAGAGATGGATAAGACCGAAGAAGACTACCTCCGCGAGATCGAGAAAGCCGTCGGCGCACAGCAGACCGAAGAAGGAACTGTTCCGGAAGCTGATGACGAGCCCCTGATGCCGGAGATGTCCGAAGCGGAAAGCGACGAGATCGATGCGCTGTTCTCTGAGATCATTGCCGGTGAGAAAGAAGCTGAAAAGGCCGATGAAAGCATCGAGATCATGGATGGTTTCGACGGTCTTGAAGAAGTAACTGATGCCCCGGAAGACGCGGTCGAAGATCTTGTCTTTGAAGAGCCTGCTGAAGAAACTCCTGCTGAACCTGTCGAAGTCGAAGAACCGGTCCAGGAAGAA